>DASSEW010000075.1:0-13985 GCA_035695065.1 Rhodanobacteraceae bacterium
CGGCACCGGCGGCACCGACCACGGCACCGGCGGCGCGATGTTCCTCGCCGGCGGCGCGCTGCGCGGCGGGCGCGTGGCCGGCCAGTGGCCGGGCATCGGGCGCGGCGAGCTGTACCAGGATCGCGACCTGCACGCGACCACCGACCTGCGCGCGGTGTTCAAGGGCGTGCTGGCGCCGCACCTGGGCCTGTCCGAATCGGCATTGGAAACCGCCGTGTTCCCCGGCAGCGGCAAGGCGCGGCCGATCGAAAACCTGCTCGTGGATGCACGCGCCCGCGCGTGAATCCGATTCGGGCAGAAAGCGGAATTTTCGTGGGCAGCGGGGCGCTTGACAGCCACTCACAAGCGGGGGAGAGTCTGACCCGCGTCCACATGTAGGGGAGTTCAAATGAGTGTTCCGCCGGAATCCGTCACACCGCCGCCTGCGCCTACCGCCGGCAGCAGTTCCGATGACCGCAACGTCGCGCTGATCACGCACTTGTCGGGCATCATCCTTGGCTTCATCGTGCCGCTGATCGTGTGGTTGATCCACAAGGACCGTCCCGAAAAAGCATGGCTGACCAGCCAGGCCAAGGAAGCCCTGAATTTCCAGCTCACGTTGTTGATCGGCTACGTGATCTGCTGGATCCTCGACATGACGATCATCCTGGCCTTGATCGGCGGCCCGCTGATGCTGCTGATCTGGATCGTGAACATCGTGTTCTGCATCATCGCTGCCATCGCGACCAGCAAGGGCGAGAGCTATCGCTATCCGTTCGCGGTCCGTCTTATCAGCTGACGACGCGCGGGTTGCGCCAGAGAAAAGGCGGGCCATGCCCGCCTTTTCTTTTCAACGATTGCGTTCCGCCACGTAGCGCGCCAGTTCCGCCAGGGGTGCTGCGCGTTCGCCCAGCGATTCGAGCGAGGCGAGCGCCTCGTCCACCAGTTCGCGCAAGTGCGCGCGCGAGGCATCCATTCCGATGACGGACGGGAAGGTGGGTTTGGCGCTGGCCGCGTCCTTGCCCGCGGTCTTTCCCAGCGCATGGGTTTCGCCTTCCACGTCCAAAATGTCGTCGCGCACCTGGAAGGCGAGCCCGATCGCGTGGCCGTAGCGGTCCAGTGCATCCAGCATCCCTGAATCCATGCAGCCGGCGCTCAATGCGCCCAGCCGCACGCTGGCGCGGATCAGCGCGCCGGTCTTGTGCGCGTGCATGCGCTCCAGCGCCGGCAGGTCCAGGGTTCGGCCCACCGCGGCAAGATCCATGGCCTGGCCGCCGGCCATGCCTTGTGCGCCGCACGCTGCAGCGAGGACGCGCAGCATTTCCAGTCGTTGCTCCGCGCCGATGATCGCGGTTTGCGAAGCCAGCACTTCGAACGCGAGCGCCTGCAACGCATCACCGGCGAGGATCGCGGTCGCCTCTCCGAACGCAACGTGGCAGGTCGGCCGGCCGCGGCGCAGGTCGTCGTCGTCCATGGAAGGCAGGTCGTCGTGGACCAGCGAATAGGCGTGGATCAGTTCGACGGCGCAGGCCGGCGCATCCAGCGCATCCACTGCTGCGCCGAGGGCCGAGCCCGCGGCGTACACCAGCATCGGCCGCAGGCGCTTGCCGCCGCCCAGCACGGCGTAGCGCATCGCGCGCACCAGCTCCACCGGCTCGCTGCCGTCGGCCGGCAGCATCCGCGCCAGCGCGGCATCCGCGCGCGCGACGAAGACGGCGAGTTCGCTGTTCACTCGTCTGCTTCGAAATCTTCAGCGCTGTCGGGATCGGCGGGATCGAGCAGCAGCTTCACGCGAAGTTCGGCCTGTTCCAGCGCGTTCTGGCAATTGCGGAACAGGGCGATCCCGCGCTCGAACGAACGCAGTGATTCGTCGAGGCTCAGCTCGCCGCCTTCCATTTTCGCGACCAGCTGTTCGAGTTCGTCCAGCGACTGTTCGAACTGCGCGATCGAGGAAGTTTCGGGGGCGGTTTCGGCGGGCGGGGAAGGAGATTTGGCCATGCGCGCACGCTAGCGCAGCGGTCGAACCGAATCAATCGGGGCGTTGCCATCGTGGGCGTGCTCCGATGCGCTCGAACAATGTCTGCCCTTCGGCGCTCGCCCACAGATCCGCCACCGCGATCAATGTTTCGTTGCGGAAGATCAGCGGAATCCGCGAGCGCCGCCACGGCGGGATCCCGGCGCGTTGCAGCAGGTCGCGCAACTCGCGCGTGTGGACGTCGCCCGCGGGTTTGATCCGTTCGCCGCCTTTCCGGAAGCGCACCTGCAGCGGCGGATCGAGTGGATGCAATGGCGGGTTGCCGGACGCATCCGACAAGGCAAGCGTTCCGCCGCAGGGCAGTTGCAGGACTTCGCCGTTCCATGCCGATTCCCATTCGCGGGGAATTTCGTTGCCGTCCGATGGCGCCATCGCATGCAGCGCGCCGCGCCAGGCGCGCACTTCAGCACCCGGCCAGGCGATTCGCGGAACGTGATCTTCGCGCGCTTGGTCCACCTGACGATGCAATTCCCGCAGTTGCGCGCGCGCGGGTGCGGGCAGGTTCCGGCCGTGCAGCCAGCGTTCCAGCACCAGCGCGCACAGCGCATCGGGCAGGGCGCTCCAGGCCGCGGCATCGAGCGTTCCGCCATCGCGAACCAGCGACCGCAAAGTGGTCGCGACTGATGCATCCAGATGCTCCGCGGTGCCCCGGCACGATTCCGCGGTGTGCAGGATGGACTGCGTGGCGTGCGGCCAGTGTTCGTGCAGGCGCGGCAGGATTTCCGAGCGCAGGAAATTGCGCGAGAGCGAGGTATCCGCGTTCGAAGGATCCTCGATGCATTGCAGCCCGTGCGCGGCGACGTAGTCGCGCAACGTGGCGCGCGCTGTCCCCAGCAGAGGACGCCATAGCGTGCCGTCGCCGAGTGGGCGCCGCTCGCGCATGCCGGCCAGCCCGTGCGGCCCGGCGCCGCGCAACAGTTTCAGCAGAACCGTTTCGACCTGGTCTTCGCGATGGTGCGCCAACGCCAGCCATTCGCCATGACGCAGGTTCAGCGCGAAGGCTTCATATCGTGCGCGCCGTGCCGCGGCTTCCATTCCCTCGCCGCGTGCGTGTTCCACCCGCACCCGGAAGATTTCGATCGGCACCTCCAGCTTTTCGCAAAAACGCCGGCAGTGCTCCGCCCAGCGCGCGCTGTCCGCGTGCAAACCGTGGTCAACGTGCAACGCGCGCAGTCCGCGCGCGCGCGCATCCGGCAACTGCGTCAGTGCGTGAAGCAGCGCGGTCGAATCCGCGCCGCCGGAGAAGGCCACGCACACCGCCTGCACCGGCAAATCGGTCAGGGATTGGCGAAGCGTGGCAACGAGCAGGGCGTCGTCCATGCGCGCCGATGGTAACGCCTGGCGGATTGGGCAGACGCTCAGCTCTGATAGGCGCCGTACCGGCGCAGCCGTTGATAACGCTGTTCGAGCAGCGCATCAGTCGGCAATTGTTCGAGCGCATCGACCTCGTTCAGCAGCACGGCTTTCAGGCGACGCGCCATCGCTTTCGGATTGCGGTGCGCGCCGCCGGTGGGCTCGCGCACGATCTTGTCCACGAGGCCCAGTTCCTTCAGCCGCGGCGCGGTGAGGCCCAGCGCCTCGGCCGCGTCACGCGCCTTGTCCGCGCTCTTCCAGAGGATCGAGGCGCAGCCTTCCGGCGAGATCACCGAATAGGTCGAGTACTGCAACATGATCGTGCGGTCGCCGACACCGATCGCCAGTGCGCCACCGGAGCCGCCTTCGCCGATCACGGTGCACACGATAGGCGTGCGCAGTTCGGCCATTTCCAGCAGGTTGCGTGCGATCGCTTCCGACTGACCGCGCTCTTCGGCGCCGACGCCCGGGTACGCACCGGGGGTGTCGATGAAGGTGAGCAGCGGAAGTTTGAAGCGCTCGGCCATCTTCATCAGCCGCAGCGCCTTGCGATAGCCCTCCGGGCGCGGCATGCCGAAATTGCGCCGCACCTTGGACTTGATGTCGCGGCCCTTCTGGTGGCCGATGATCATCACGGCGCGGCCGTTGATGCGCCCCAGCCCGCCGACAATGGCGGGGTCATCCGCGTACATGCGATCCCCGGCGAGTTCGTGGAACTCATCGCAGATCGTCTCGATGTAGTCGTTGGTGTACGGCCGGCCCGGATGGCGCGAGAGTTGCGTGACCTGCCAGGGCGTCAGGTTCTTGAAGATGTCGGCGGTCTTGATGCGCAGCTTGTCGCGCAATTTGCCGATCTCGTCGCTGATGTCGAGGGCATTGCCCTGGCCGGCATGCGTCAACTCCTGGATCTTGGCGTCCAGTTCGGCGATCGGCTGCTCGAAATCGAGGAAGTTGGGGTTCATGCGGGACGGCGCAGGGGCAAAGCCCGCGATTATACCCGGCCAGGCGAGCGGGATCGGTAGGGCGGGCAGTGCCCGCCGGCAACCGGAACGCGGACGGGGTCCGCCCTACGCGGGTCGCGCCATGGTGGGCGCCACGCTCTGTACGCCGGGCAACTCGTTGAGCGCGCGCAGCAGGTCGGTGGTGACGCGTACGCGCCAGTCCTCGCCCAGCTCAAGGTCGGCGCAGCCCTGGGCGTTGCGGTAGCCGCTCAGCAGCAGCCGAGTGGCGCCGCCGCGATGGCCGTTGATCGCGCGCTTCAGCGAATCCACGAACGGCGGGCCGATGCCATTCACGCCGAGTCGCAGCACGCGGGTATGCGCCGCGCAGGCCTCATCCAGCGTCCACACGCGGCGCGCGCGCAGTTGCAACTCGCCGCTGAAATCATCCAGCGCCAGCCCACCCTCGACGACAAGCATGGCGTCCTTGGCCAGCAGGTGTGCGTAGTCGGCGAAGGCTTCGCGGAAGAAGCTCACTTCGACGTGGCCGCTCCAATCCTCGAATTGCACGAATGCGGCGGAGTCGCCGCGTCGGCGCTGCAGCGTGACCATGCCGCCGATCGTCCACGGCGTTTCCTGCGCGCGCCGGAAACGGTTGCCATCGTCGTTGTCGCGTTTTGCTGGAGGCGTGTAGCGCTGCGCGATCTCGCCGAGCGGGCAGTTCGTGAGTTGCGCCAGCACCTCGCGCCAGGGATCGGTGGGATGGCCGGAGAAGTAATGTCCCAGCGTCGCGCGCTCGCCGGCGAGCTTGCGCTCCAGCGACCAGTCCGGCTGCTCGGCAACATGGATCACCGGCGTTTCGGCCGCGGCGCTCGCGGCCATGCCGAACATGTCGTTCTGGCCGGCGGCGCGATCGCGCTGGTGCTGTTCGGCTGCGCGCACCGCTTCCGGCAATTGCGCCATCAGGGTCGCGCGATTGGTCGCGAGCGCATCGCATGCGCCCGACTGGATCAGCGCTTCCAGCGCGCGCTTGTTGAGCTTGCCCGGATCCACGCGCGCGCAGAGATCGGCAAGGTCGCGGAACGGCCCGGCCTTTTCGCGTTCTTCGACAATCGCGTCGCATACCGCGCGGCCCACGCCCTTGATCGCGCCGATGCCGTAACGGATGGTGCGGTCCTCGATCGCGGCGAAGCGATAGCCGGAAGCGTTCACATCGGGCGGCAGCACCGCGACTTCATGCGCGCGCACATCCACGAGGAACTGCGCGAGCTTGTCGGTGTTGTCCATTTCCGCCGACATCGTCGCGGCCATGAACTCGGCGGGGTAATGCGTCTTCAGCCACGCGGTCTGGTAGGCGACCAGCGAATAGGCCGCGGCGTGCGACTTGTTGAAGCCGTAGCCTGCGAACTTCTCCATCTGGTCGAAGATCGCATCGGCCTTGCGCTCGTCGAGTCCGTTGGCCGCGGCGCCGGTGCGGAACTTGGCGCGCTCCTTGGCCATCTCCTCGACTTTCTTCTTGCCCATCGCGCGGCGCAGCAGGTCGGCGCCGCCCAGCGTGTAGCCGCCGACGATCTGCGCCATCTGCATCACCTGCTCCTGGTAGACCATGATTCCGTAGGTCTCTTTCAGGATCGGCTCGACGCGCGGATCGGGATATTGCACTTCCTCGCGCCCGTGCTTGCGCGCGACGTAACTGGGGATCAGGTCCATCGGACCGGGGCGGAACAGCGCGTTCAGCGCGATCAGGTCCTCGAAGCGGTCGGGCTTCGCGTCCTTCAGCAGCCGCTGCATGCCGCCGCCTTCAAACTGGAAGATCGCGCCCGTGTCGGCGCGCGAGAAGAGTTCATAGACCGCAGGGTCGCCCAGCGGAAGCTTGGCGACCTCGAGCGGCGCTTCGCCCTTGCGTTCGCGTTTGGCATTGATCGCCGCGACCGCCCAGTCGATGATCGTGAGCGTGCGCAGGCCGAGGAAGTCGAACTTCACCAGGCCGACCGCTTCAACGTCGTCCTTGTCGAATTGCGTGACCACGCCACTGCCGCCGGCTTCGCAATACAGTGGCGCGAAATCGGTGAGCGCGGAAGGCGCGATCACCACGCCGCCGGCGTGCTTGCCGGCGTTGCGGGTGATGCCTTCCAGCTTCAGCGCGAGGTCGATCAGCGTGCGCGCTTCCTCGTCGTTGTCATACAGATCGCAGAACTCGCGCACGATGCGATCGGATTCCTTGCGCGATTTCTCGCTGCGGCCGAGCGCGTCTTCCAGCGTCAGGTCCAGCGGCATTTTCGGGATCAGCTTGGCGATGCCGTCCACCTGCCCGTAGGGCATGCCGAGCACGCGCCCGCAGTCGCGCAGCACGGCCTTGGCCGCCATCGTGCCGTAGGTGATGATCTGGCTGACCTGGTCGCGGCCGTAGGCGTCGGCCACGTACTCGATCACGCGGTCGCGGCCTTCCATGCAGAAATCGATGTCGAAGTCGGGCATCGAGATGCGTTCGGGATTGAGGAATCGCTCGAACAGCAACTCGAAACGCAACGGATCGAGATCGGTGATGCCGAGGCTCCACGCCACCAGGGAACCCGCGCCGGAACCGCGGCCCGGGCCGACCGGGATGTCGTGCGCTTTCGCCCAGCCGATGAAGTCGGCCACGATCAGGAAGTAGCCGGGGAAGCCCATCCGCACGATGGTGTCGAGCTCGGCCTCCAGTCGTTGGTCGTAGGCTTCGCGCGAAAAGCCCGGCGCAAGCCCATGTTCATCCAGGTGCTTTTGCAGGCCGGCTCGCGCGGTTTCGCCGATCCAGGATTCCAGCGTGTGCTGCGCCGGCACCGGGAAGGCGGGCAGGTAGTACTTGCCGAAGGAGAGTTCGAGATTGCAGCGTTTGGCCAGCTCGACGCTGTTTTCCAGCGCGGAGGGGACATCGGCGAACAGCTCGGCCATCATGTCGGCCGGCTTCAGCCATTGCTCGGGCGAATACTCGCGCGTGCGGCGCGGATCGGACAGCTGCTGGCCCTGCTGGATGCACACGCGCGCCTCGTGCGCTTCGTAATCGTCCGCCTCGAGAAACCGCACGTCGTTGCTGGCGATCACCGGCAAGTCGAGCGCAGCGGCAAGCTGCAAGGCTTGCGCGTTGAACGCTTCCTCGCCGTCACGACGCGTGCGCGTCAGTTCGAGATACAGGCGTTCGTCGAAACTCGTGCGCAGGCGATCCAGCCGCGCGCGGGCATCATCCGCGCGACCGGCCAGCAACAGGCGACCGGCTTCGCTCTCGCGGCCGGCGAGCGCGATCAGGCCCTGGTGCGATTCGAGCAGCCAATCCAGTTCCAGCAATGCGCGACCGCCATGCTGGCCTTCGCGCCATGCGCGCGACACCAGCCGCGACAGATTGAGATAACCGGCGCGGTTCTCGCACAGCACGGTCAGGCGGTGCGGACGCTGCATGTCGGCCGGGTCCGCGATCCACAGGTCGCAGCCGGCGATCGGCTTGATGCCCGCGTACTCGGCCGCGCGGTAGAACTTGATCAGCGCGAACAGGTTGGAATCGTCGGTCAGCGCCAGCGCCGGCATCTGCAATTCCACCGCCCGCGAAATCAGGTTCGGCCGTGGAGCCTTGGCGGGGTCGCCGTACTCCGGTTTCTCCGGCAAGCGGATCAGCGAGTCGCACAGCGAATATTCGCTGTGCAGGCGAGGGTGGATGTAGCGGATCGGCATGAGGCTTGCGCAGTTATCGCCGCAAGCCTAGTCGGGCATCACCCGAGCGGCAAGCGTTTGACAGTGCAGCCCGCGCGGCGATCCGTTCAGAGCACGCGGAATCGCTCGTTGCCCGACCAGAAATTGCCCTGGTAGCGCTCCGTGCGCGCGAGGTTCTCGCGCCCGGCCTCGTCCCAGGCGCGCAGGCGCGCGCGCAGCCATGCCCTTGGGGCAGTGCCCGGAATCGCATCATCGCTGCGGATCCACTCCTCTCGGAAAGCGCGGAAATCCTCGTAATCCTCGGCTTCGAGCGCAAGGACCTGCAAGGTCTGCTCGTCGAGGTCGAGCGCGTCGTTGCTGGCCGCGTTGATAAGGTCGGAAAGCGCGCGCCGCAATTCGGCGCGATCTTCGTATGCGCCTGCCCACTCGCCGTCGTCCAGCATCGCCTTCAGCTGGACATACCTTTGATGTTGTTGCGGATCGGGAACGGTACCGGATGCAATGGCACCGTCGTTGAGTTGGGGAACAACATTGTTCATGATGAAACTCCTGCCTCCACATGCATCGCCTGTGCCGCGCGCGGGCGCGGTGCAATCTCCAGTTCCTCTGGGTATGACGCAGTCCGGCTCGAAAAAGTTGCAGTGACTTTTGGCAGCGCTTGTGCAAGCCGCGCGATGCTCAGGCCGCTCCGGCGAGCACCGGCAGCGGCAACGTCGCGGGTTCGCCGCACAGTTCGCGCACCGGCGCGAAGCTGCGGCGGTGTTGCGGGCACGGGCCCAGCCGCTGCAGGGCATCGAGATGCTCGGGCACCGAGTAACCCTTGTGCCGTGCGAAACCGTACCCGGGCCAGCGTGCATCCAGCTCGCGCATGATCCGGTCGCGGGTGACCTTGGCGATGATGGAGGCCGCGCTGATCGAGGGAATCATCGCATCGCCGTCCACGATCGCGCGCGCGCGGCAGGGCATGTGCCGCGGCAGGCGGTTGCCGTCGATCAGCGCGAACGCGGGCGCGATGGAGAGCGTCATGATGGCGCGCAGCATGCCGGCCATGCGTGCGTGATAGATGTTGATGCGATCGATCTCCTCGACTTCGATCGCGACCACGCTCCACGCCAGCGCGCGCGCGACGATGCGCGCGTACAGCTTTTCGCGCGTCGCTTCCGGCAGCAGCTTGGAATCATCCAGTCCGTTAATGCGGCGCGCGGGATCCAGGATCACCGCCGCGACCACCACCGGGCCGGCCAGCGGGCCGCAGCCGGCTTCGTCCACGCCGGCGATGCCGGATTCGCCGGGCCACTTGCGCAGTTCGCGCAGGCTGCGCGCATCCAGGTCCGGAATTCCGGAATCCGATGTCTCGAAAGCAAGCGCGGCGTTGTCAATCTGCGAGGTCATGCAAGGGTCCGAACACATCCGCGCGGTACGAGTGCAACACTTCCGTTTCGCGGCAGTCCAGATATTGCCCGTTGCAGCGCTCGCGCAGCAAGCCGTTGGCGGTGAAGAACGCGTCCTTGTGCAGGCTGGCCGCGTCCAGCAGCAAGGAACCGGCGAAGGCGATGTCCAGCACCGGATAGTCGTAATGCGGCAGGGGCGCCATGCCGAAGCCTTTCAGCATGTAGTAGGTCACCACCTGCGGATTGGAAATCCGCGGTGGCAATTTCTTCTGAAGGGCGGTGATCGCGCCGTCGAAGGACGGTTGGTGATCGCCGAAGTGCAGCAGCAGGGCGGGGCGGTTGTCGGCGCGCAATTGCGCTTCGAGATTCGCTTCGGCCGCATCGGACATTGACAGGCGTTGCAGGTAATTGCCGAGATTGAGATTCAGCCAATCGTCCAGCACCTTGTCCTGCGCGGCTTTGCCGGCAAACAGCGGCTTGTCGTACGGCGCCGGCAATTGCGAAAGCGGCGTCATGTGCGGACCGTGCTGGTGCAGGGTCAGCATGAACAGGAACACCGGCGCGCCGTGCGCCTTGGCTTTCTCGATCGCGAACACCTTGCGGAACACGCGCATCAGGTCGGCGTCGGTGGATTCCCATCCCAGGCCCACCTGTTCGCCGCCGTAGAACGCATCGAAACCGTAGTCGGCATACGCCTCGCGACCATTGAGGAAATCGCCGTCGGTCGGATAAATCGCGACGGTGCGATAGCCGTTTTCGTGCAACACGTGCGGCAGCGTGTAGCGGATGCGCGGCGCGAGATTGAACGGCGCGTAGATGCCGGCCGGGCCGAACAGGTCGTGCGAAAGGCCGGTCAGGAAAGCGAACTCGGTGGTCCAGGTGCCACCACCCCAGGTGTGCACTTCCAGCCAGCCGTGCGCGACCGTGTTCGCATCCGGATGGAACATGCGGCGATCGCAGACGCGCGGCAGCGTGCACACGCTCAGCATGCGCGGGTCGAACGTGCTTTCTTCAAGCACCGCGACGATGTCCGGCTTGGGCCGCGTGGATTCGAGGGCGGAAGGATCGTCACGCCAGTCGAAGCGTCCGGCGTCGGCCAGGTTGTAGCTTGGGGTCACCACGCGCGTGCTGCGGAAGGAGATCAGGAAGTCCGAGACGAAGCTGTCGTCGTTCATCGCCAGCCACATGCCCTTGGCGTGGACTGCGGCGAAGGGGCCGTCCGGACTCATGCTGACGATGAGCACGGCGATGCCTGCGGCGGCGGCAGTGCCACGGATGATGCGCATGCGCCAGCCGCGCGGCGGCTGGCGGTCGCCGCGCCAGGCTACGATCAGGATCAGCGGCACCAGGATCAACGCCAGAACGATCGCGCCGATCAGGAACGGGTAGTTCAGCAGGGTGTCGAGGATCTGCCGGTTGAAGTAGTAGATGAGATCCGGAGCCAGCAGCGGCGTTGCCAGGTATTTGAATTTCAGGTTCGCCGCGATTTCCAGCAGCAGCATCGGCAGGCTGCCGGCGACCAGGCCGAAGGCGAGCCGGCCCGACAGCGCGATCGCAAGCAGCACCATGCCACCCAGCACGCTGGCCGCGAACAGGCATTCGGCGGACGTGCCTTCGGCGAGGGGTCCGTTCCAGAACGTGCAGGCGAGCATGCCCGCGCCGAGCGCCAGCAGCAGCGATCGGCGTGCACGCAGTTTCAGGAAAGCGGGTACTCGCATCGGCGCGGATGCTGGGATTGCGCAAGGCCGGCGTCAAGAGCAGCCGCTTTGCGCGTTCAGCTCGCAGGCAACAGTTCGCTGACCGCCCGTGCCGCCGCGGTCGCTGCGCCGCCGCCGATGTGCAGGTTCAGGTGCATGCGTTCGAATGCATTCACCATCAGTGCGCGTCGGCCCGGTTCTTCGAGCAGGCGCAGCACTTCCGCGGCGAGATTCTCCGCCGTGCACTCGTCCTGCATCAGTTCCGGAACGAGCGGGTGGCCGGCTAGGATGTTCGGCAGCGAATACACGCTGGTCTTCAGGAGATTCAGGCTGCGCACGATGCGATATGTGAGCGCGGAGATGCGGTAGCCCACCACCATCGGTCGCTTGGCAAGCATGGCCTCGAGCGCCGCGGTTCCGGAAGCGAGCAGCACCACGTCCGCCGCGGCCATGGCGCGGTGGGACAAGGGGCTGGGGGCTGGGGGCTGGGGGTTGGGGGACTCTGCTTCAATGCATTCGCCAGGCTTTGATTGTACCTGGTGCGGCTCCAACAGAATCGCGGGTGGGCTCGCTGGCGCCCCAGTCCCCAGTCCCCAGCCCCCAGCCCCTGATTGCAGGATCCTTGCAAGCTCAACACGGCACCGCTCGTTCGCCGCCGGCACCACGACCTGCAGGTTCGGAACCTGCGCGCGCACGCGCGAAGCGGCGTCCAGGAAGATCGCGCCGAGGCGATGGATTTCCGAACCGCGGCTGCCGGGCAGCACGGCCAGTACCGGCGCGTCCTGCGCGAGCCCGAGTTCCGCGCGCGCGGCTTCGCGGTCGCTGATCAATGGAAACCGATCGGCCAGCGGGTGACCGACGAAGCGCGCGTCCACGCCGTACTTTGCATAGATCGCGGGCTCCATCGGGAACAGGCACAGCACGCGATCGGCGCTCTCGCCGATCTTCGCCGCGCGCTTCTCGCGCCATGCCCAGATGGAAGGACTGACGTAATGCACGGTGCGCACGCCGGCGCGTTTCAGCTTGCGTTCGAGGCCGAGATTGAAATCCGGCGCATCGATGCCGATGAACACGTCGGGCTTCAATGCGATCAGGCGCCGGGCCACGCTTGCTCGCAGCCTCAGCAATCGCGGCAGGTGGCGCAGCACTTCGGCCAGGCCCATCACAGAGAGTTCGCCGATGTCGTGCCAGGCCTCGAAACCGGCCGCACGCATGCGCGGGCCGCCGATTCCGACGAACCGCGCTCGCGGATGCAGTGCGTGCAACGCCTCGATCAGTTCGGCGCCAAGCTGGTCGCCGGAGTCTTCACCGGCGATCAAGGCGACGACGGGACTCGCGGTCCCCTCGCTCATCGGACCAGCGCGCGCTCGCTGCGCTCGATGAACTCCAGCATTCCGCGCACGTCCTCGCTCGCGCGTGCCTGCTCCTGCAAATCCGCCCGCGCTTCGGCCAGCGTCTTGCCGGACATGTACAGCGTGCGGTAGGCGCGCTTGATCGCGGCGATGCGATCGGGCTGGAAGCCGCGCCGCTTGAGTCCCTCCGCATTCACGCCGCGCGGCACCGCGAACTGGCCGGCAGCGTAGACGAACGGCGGCACGTCGCGGTTGATCGCCGCGTACATCGCGGCGAAGGCGTGCGCGCCGACCTTGCAGAACTGGTGCACGCCGGCGAAGCCGCCCAGCACCACGTAGTCGCCGACCTCGACGTGACCAGCGAGCGTCGAATTGTTGGCGAGCACGATGTGGTTGCCGACGAGGCAGTCGTGGGCGACGTGCACGTAGGCCATGATCCAGTTGTCGTCGCCGATGCGGGTGATGCCGCCGCCGTCTTCGGTACCGCGGTTCAGGGTGACGAATTCGCGGATGGTGTTGCCGTCGCCGATGACGAGCTCGCTGCGCTCGCCGTGGTATTTCTTGTCCTGCGGATCGCCGCCGATTGCCGCATGCGAACCGATGTGGTTGTCGCGGCCGATCCGGGTCGGGCCGTCGATGGTGGTATGGGTGCCCACGCTCGATCCCGCGCCGATCTCGACCTCCGCGCCGATCACGCTGTATGCGCCGATGCTGACGTCCTCGGCGATCCGCGCGCGCGGGTCGATGATCGCGGTCGGATGCGCCTTCACGCAGTGCGTTCCGCGCACATCAGTTCGCAGCTCGCGACTTCGGCGCCGTCCACCACCGCGCGGGCGGTGAAGATGCCCATGCCGCGGATCAGCCGCTTCAGCCGCACTTCCAGCCGCAACTGGTCGCCAGGCACCACGGGCCGGTTGAAGCGTGCGTTGTCCACCTTGGCGAGATAGAACATTCGATCGCGATTCTCCTGGCTCGTCGCGGACAACCCGATCAGCAATCCCGACGCCTGCGCCAGCGCTTCCACGATCAGCACGCCGGGCATCACCGGATGGCCGGGGAAGTGGCCCTTGAAGAACGGTTCGTTGAAGGTGACGTTCTTCAGCGCGACGATGCTCTTTTCCGGCTCCAGCTCGATCACGCGATCGACCAGCAGGATCGGGTAGCGGTGCGGCAGGATCGCGCTGATGCGCTCGGCATCCACGGGCAGGGCAACCGGTGCTGCAGCTTGGTTCATTGCTTTTCCTTTTCCAGCGCGGCCACGCGCCGCGCGAGTTCGTCCAGATGCTTGAAACGGGCGGCGTTCCTGCGCCACGGCCGGTTTTCCTGGATCGGCACGCCCGAAGAATATTCGCCGGGCGCATCGATCGAGTGCGTGACCAGCGTCATTGCCGTGATGGTAACGCGATCGGCGATGGACAGATGGCCGAGCACGCCGGCGCCGCCGCCGATCAGGCAGTGGCGGCCGATCTTCGCGCTGCCGGCGACCGCCGCGCAGCCGGCCATCGCCGTATGCGCTCCGATCAGCACGTTGTGCGCGATCTGGATCTGGTTGTCCAGCC
>DASSEW010000076.1:0-69174 GCA_035695065.1 Rhodanobacteraceae bacterium
CGCCCGGCAGGAGCGAGCATTGGGCGACGAGCGATTTCAGCGCATGGTGGAAATCACATTGGGGCGCCACGCGTCTACCCGGGGTCGAGGACGACCGCGCCACGAGGCCCGGTCGGAAGAGACTTAATTACCTCCGTCCCCGTTTGTCCCGTTTGTCCCTACGGGGACTCAGATCAGGCGTGCCGTTCAACCCAGCACTTCATGGAGCTTGACGCGAATAACAGTATCTACGGGGGCTGCAATTCAGTCGTTCTTCCTGCGCGCGCGCCAGCGGTAATCCCAGCCGCCGAACACTTCGTGCAGCGCTTCCTCCATCTTCACCAGCGATGAGCTTTGCGGCCAGTAGTAGCCGAAGCTGCCGTTGGGCGGGATGTAGAACGAATCGCTGGGCCACGCGCACGGTTCGAAGCCCGCGGCGCGGAAGGCGAGCAGCGCGCGCGGCAGGTGCAGTGCGGAGCTGACCAGCCAGATGCGCTTCGGCACTGTCGGCGACAGCGCGGCAACATCGCGCGCGTTCTGCCAGGTGTTGTGCGAATGTGTTTCGGTGCGGATCGCCGTCGGCGGCACGCCCAGCCGCTGCGCGAGCGAAGCGAGCACCGTGCTCTCGGCGATGCCGTAGGAACCGCCGCCGGAAATCACCAGCCGCGCGCCCGGCGTGCGCCGCCACAGCTCCACGCCGGCGAGCAGGCGGTGCAGGCTGTTGACGTTGGCGGCGGTGAAATCCTGCGGCGAGCGCGGCGGCCGCGAGAATCCCGCGGTCAGCACCACGATGGTGTCGGGTACCGGCGCCCTGCAACTCTGCACCGGCGGCACGCGCGCTTCGATGATGCGCACCACGCCGTTGGCGCCGAGCGGCGTCATCGCGACCACCAGCGCGGTTTCGATCGCGATGCCGAGCAGGCACAGCCCGCGCGGCAGCCAGTGCCACAGCAGCGCCAGCAGCAGCGCCAGGCCCACGCTCCAGCTCAGCGGCGAGAGCAGCAGGTGGAAGCTCATGCGAAGCGATTATGCAACCAGTTCTGCACGGTTTCGCGCAGCGGCCGGTCGAGCGCCAGCGCCGGCGCCACGAACAGCACCAGCATCAGGGTGCCCATCGCGAGCAGGCGTTCGAAGTGCGAGGTGAGCCCGAACATGTCGGTGACGTTGGCGACGACCCAGACCAGCAGCCCCAGCGTGCAGGCGATCAGGGTGGCGTTGCGATCCGGCCACAGGCGCAGTTCGCGCGGGCAGGTGATGTAGTGCAGCACGGTGAGCAGGATGAAACTCGCGAACGTCGCGTACACCGCGCCCATCACGCCGTAGGCGGGAATCCAGATCAGGTTCAGCAGGACGTTCAGCACCGTCGCGGAGATCGTCATCGAAAGCACCAGGCCGGAGCGCTTGTAGAGCAGCAGCCCGGCGAAACAGATGCCGAACAGGCCATCCAGCGCATAGTTGATGCCGATCAGCACGAACACCGGCGCGGACTCCGCCTTGTCGGGTCCGGCCAGCAGCAGCAGCGCATCCGGCCCCGCCACGATCAGGCACACGCACATCGCCACCACGATGTAGACCAGCACGTGCAGCAGCACGCGCTTGGTGCGCACCACCGCCTGCGGGCCCTCGGTTTCGAACTGGCGCACGCTCACCTGCGTGAACGCGGTGAACAGCGCCTTCTGCAGCAGCGTGTTGATGGTCAGCGCCAGGCCGTAGCCGATGGTGTACACGCCGACCGGCGCGAACGCGCCCAGGATGTGCTTCAGCATCAGCCGGTCCACGAACGACAGCAGGATCGCGGAGAACTCGTTCGCCATCATCGGCACGCCGTAGCGCACGCCGGCAAACCAGTAGGAGAAGTCGCGATCGCGCCAGCGCAGCGGCACGCGTTGCGACAACCAGATCGTGAGGACGACGGTGACCACCAGCGCGGAAGCGAGCCGCGCGGCGTACACGCCGAGCGCGTTGCGCTCGAGGAAATAGATCACCAGCAGGATGAACGCCGCATCCAGCCAGCGCGAGCCGACGCTCAGGCGCACGCTCAGGTCCGAGCGTTCCTCGGCGGTCAGCACGGCGGTGACGAAGCTGATCCAGATGGTCGGCAGCAGCACCGCCAGGCACAGCCAGCCGATCACCGGGCGGCTCAGCGGATGCACCCACGTCCAGATGCCGAAGCCGACGACCGCCAGCAGCCAGAAGCCCACGCTGCACAGCAGCGGCAGCAGCACGAAGTTCGCGCCGAACCGGCCGAGCGCGTTGACGCCGCCGCGATGCGGATAGAAGCGGATGATCGCGTGCTGCGCACCGAGCTTGAACACGCCGGTGAGGATCAGCAGCCACGTGTCGACATAACCGAACACGCCGTACTCGGTGTTGCTGAGCAGGCGGGTCATGATCGGGAACGACACGAAACCGGCAAGCATCACCAGCACGTTGCCGACGGTGTAGCGCAGGTAATGCGTGGCAATGCCGGGTCGCGCCGCTTCGTCCATGATGCGCGTCGTTCCTTCCTGGTTGGAAACCCTGTCCCTGTATCCCGCCGCCGAACCCGAGAGGCTGGCGTTCGTAGATTCTATCTAGACGGCCTGTGCACGATTCGTCGTTGCGCGTGCGCGGCATGCAAGTTTTTCGCGCCTTCATCCCGGCTACACGGCTGGATTTCCAGAATGGAAGTTGTCGCGCTCGAGCGGCGAGGCTTTTCGTTCGCGCGATTCCGTACGCTCGCCGGGCGTGCGCATCCCATGCCAAGGAGGGCCGCGGGAGTGCGAGCATCGAAAGCGGAAGGCGGGCGTATCCCGTCGCTGGACGGCATCCGCGCCATCTCGATCCTGATGGTGTTGTACGGACACCTTACCGGCACCCGCGGATTTCCGAACCGCACCGACAGTACCTGGGGCAATGCGCTCGGCGACGTCGCGCACCTGGGCGTGCTGATGTTCTTCGTGATCTCGGGATTCCTGATCACCTCGCTGCTGATGAGCGAGCGCGAGAAGACCGGCACCATTTCGCTCGGCAAGTTTTACCTGCGCCGCGTGCTGCGCATCTTCCCGGCGTTCTATGCCCTGATCCTGGTGTTGGCGGTCGCGACGTGGCTGGGCTGGATCTCGCTCGACGGGCGCGATTTCGCCTACGCGCTGACCTACACCGTCAACTATTACCCCGACCATCCCTGGCAGATCGGGCACCTGTGGTCGCTGTCGATCGAGGAGCAGTTCTACCTGCTCTGGCCGCTGGGCCTGCTGATGCTGCGCCAGCGTCGCGCGTTGATCGTCGCGGTGCTGGCGATCCTCGCCGGACCCGCGGTGCGCGCGGGCATCCGCGAGTGGATGTTCCACGTCGATCCGTCCACGCCGCTTGCCGGCATGTCGATCTTCCCCGCGATGTGCGATTACCTCGCCACCGGTTGCGCGCTGGCGCTGCTGCGGCCATGGCTGCTGAAGCAGGGCTGGTACCTGCGGCTCACCGGCAGCCGCTGGCTCGGCCTTGCGATCCCGCTGGTGCTGCTGATCAACCTCGAATCCGGCTACACGCTGGTGGAACTGCTGTTCTCGCCGGTGATGAACCTCTGCATCGCGCTGCTGATCGAATCCAGCACGCGCCACGCGGATTCGCCGGCCGGACGCTTCCTCAACTGGAAACCGGTGGCGGGCCTGGGCGTGCTGAGCTATTCGCTGTACCTGTGGCAGCAGCCGTTCCTCGACCGCCACTCGGATGCATGGTGGAACGCTTTTCCGCAGAACCTTGCGTGCGCATTCGGTTGCGCGCTGCTGTCGTACTTCCTGATCGAGCGCGCGTTCCTCGGTTTGCGCAAGCGGCTGGAGCGCACCACCAGCCTGCCAACCCGCGCGCGGGGCGTGGCCGCGCTCGTGCATGAAACGAAAGGCGGCACCGCTGCCGCGATGCCGCCTTCCGAACCCACCTGATCCCCTGGGGTTTTCATGCGTGCGCACCGTTGCGATGCGCACGCGACTGGTTGCTCACGTCAGCGCGAAGCGGTTTCCTCACCGCTCAGCCAGCGACGGATTGCCTCGGTCCACGAAACTTTCTGTTGCGTGCTCGTCGCAGTGGAGCTGACCTTTTGCACCGATGCTTGCTGACTGGACACCGAACGCGCGGGCTCCGAGGCCGAGCTGGTGCCGCTGCCGATCAGGCGTGCCGGCAATGCGCCACCGGTGGTGTAGGTGCGCGTGGTGGTCGGCGGCGGCGTCGGGCTGGTCGGCGGCGGCGTCGGGCTGGTCGGCGGCGGGCTCACCAGCTGCGTGCTGCCGAATTCGCGCGAGCCGATGTCATAACCTGCACCCACCGGGCGCGCGTAACCAGCGTAGTCGCTCTTGACCGTGAGCACCGTGTTGGCCTTGTCGATGGCCGGGCTGCCAGCCAGCGGCGTCGGATCGAAACTCGCCAGGGTCTCCGACTTCAGCTTGGGATCGGCAAGCGTGTTGCCGGCCGGATAGCTGGTGTAGAAGCGCGTGTTCCAGATCACGTTGCCCTTGACCGCGACCTTGCCGGTTGGCGGATTCTGGTCCCACCAGTACAGGCAGGCCTTCTGGTCGGGGCTGCGATAGGACGGCTGGCCGATCAGCACGTTGTTGTAGAGATCCATTTCGGAAGCACTGCTGCCTTCCTGGTTGGTGATCACGCAGTCGCCCTGGCTGATGATGGTGTTGTAGCTCAGCGACGCCAGCGCGCCGGGCGTGGACACCAGCAGCACGGCCGTGCCGTTCGCGCGGCAGTTGTCGCCGTTGCTCATGTCGTACTTGCCATTGAAGGCCGAGCAGTAGCCCACGATCACCGAGTTCTGGATCAGGGCCGGGCCCTTGATCTTCACCTGGTTGCCGGCGTTGTTGTAGAAGTGGCTGCGCAGCACGGTCACCTTGCCGGTGCCGTTGGCGTAGCGCATGTCCAGGCCATCCTGCGTGTTGTCGTGGATGTCGACCTGGTTGTAGGTCCAGTTGCCGCCGGTCGCGGCCGTGCCGATGCCGTCACCGTAACCGCCTTCGATCTGGCCCCAGCACCCGTAGATGGTGCTGTACGGATACTTCTCGGCGCAGCCGCTCCAGGCCACTTCCACGTTGTTGAAGGTCATGTTGCCGGAATTGGAGCTGCCCTGCGTGCTGCCGAGGTCGCCGTTCCAGCCTGACCTGCCGTTGGCGATGATCTGGACGCGGGTGAGCGTCCAGTTGCTCAGGCGCCCGGCCTGGATGCCGGTGCTGGCGAAGCCATGGATGCGCAGGTCCTGCAGCGTGACGTTGTTGGAGTCCTGCGCATGGATGCCCAGCGGCGCCCACGGGCCATACGGAGCCGTGCTCTTGTTGCACGAGAGACTCACGTCGGTGTCGTTGTAGATGCAGGCGCTGTGATCGGTGAGGTTGAGGCACGCCACGACCACGTTCGAGCTGTTGTCGAGATTCATCACGTGGTACGGGCGATCCGAGCCCCACAACTCGGGCTGCACCTTGCAGCCGGTGTTCCAGCCGGCCCCGACGATGCGGGTCGGGTTGCTCGCGGTGCCGCTCGGAATGGCCGGCAACTCGCAATCCCACGGATAGGACGCGGTGCAGGCGCCGTAGAGTTTGGTCGCGTCTTTCGCGCCAATGCCCATTTCATAACTGCCGGCATCGATCACCAGCGTGTCGCCACCGTGGATGCGGGGCGCCATGGGATGGTTGCTGGTGCTGGGAGGCAGCGCGACGAACGGATGGTTCCAGGCGCAGGACATGTTGGTGCCGCTGCCGGGATACGCCTTGTCGGCCGTGCCGTTGCACTGGGCTGCGGTGCCGCCATCGGTGCGCACGTAGTACGTGGTCGCGGAGGCAACGTTGAAGGCGGCGAAGCCGCCCCACGCCAACATCGCGGCGGCGGAGAGGTGGAGCACTTTCATGGGGATTTCACCTTTGCGAAGACAACGCGAAGTGATCTGTCCTTCCGACGAGCACTTCACGGGAGGCGCTTGAAATCCCTATCGAGCCCTGTCGGCCAGAACAGCCGACGGAGGGCAGACTACAGATGCATCTACTTACGTTGAATACGCCACCTCCACCTGTTTTCGACAACATCGTCACAAATGTCGCAATTGCGTGGACGCGCTTTCACATTTCCCAACAACGAGTTAACGGAATCAACTTCCGCTTAACCTCAGCGATGGCCCGGAAGTGCGGATCGCGTGAAGACTGCAGCAGCCACTGGCACACTTCGTGAAAACGGCTTGCACATTGGGGAGAACACGGGGATGCAGCGATGACGATCCGACGCGAGTTGTTCGCCGGCGAGGTGCTTTACAGCCAGGGCGAACCTTCCGATTGCGCGTGGCTGATCGAGCGCGGCGCGGTGGAACTGGTTTCGGTGCACGGCCGCCGCGAAACGCGCCGCGGCGTGCTCGGGCCGGGTGAGCTGATCGGCGAGATCGGCCTGCTGGATGGCTCGCCGCGCACCGACACCGCCACCGCGCAGGGCGACACGGTGTTGCTCGCGATCGAACCCGAACAGTTCCGCGAGCGCCTCGAAGATGGCGATGCGGTGGTGCGCGCGCTGGTGGACAGCCTGTTGCGCTACAAGCAGAGCGTGATCGCGAGCCTGCCCGCGGATGCGCCGCTGCCGGCGGAAGACGTGGCCTGCGACGATCCCGCCGAGCGCAGCGGCATCGAGAAGATCCGGCTGGAGGCCGAGCTGCGCGACGCGCTGGACCAGGGCACGTTGGAAGTGCGCTACCAGCCGATCTACGACATGGTGGACGCGCGCGTGTCCGGCTACGAGGCGCTGGTGCGTTGGGAGCTGCCCGGGCGCGGCCCGGTCTCGCCCGCCGAGTTCATCAAGCTCGCCGAGGAGACGTCATTGATCGTGCCGGTCGGCGAGTACGTGCTCGAGCGCGTGATCGAAGTGTTGCGCGCGCTGCATCGGAACGGCGGCCAACCGCTGCCGAACATCGCCCTGAACCTGTCGGCGCGGCAACTGGTGGAACCGGGCACCGCGCGCGCGATCATCGAGCAGGTGCGCGACGCGCAGCTGCCGCAAGGCATGCTGAAACTGGAAGTCACCGAAAGCCGCATGCTCGATTACGCGCCGGTGGCCGCCGTGATGAAGCACTGCCGCGCGCACGGCATCCCGTTCGCGCTGGACGATTTCGGCACCGGTTATTCCAACCTCACCCACCTGCACCGGCTCGAATTCGAATACATCAAAATGGACCAGGCCTTCGCGCGGCAGATGTTCGACAGCGCGCGCGCGATGGCAATCGTGGAAGCGGTGGTGGCGATGGCGCACGGCCTCGGCGCGGCGGTGATCTGCGAAGGCGTGGAGAACATGCACCAGTTGCAGCGCCTGCGCGAACTGGGCGTGCGCTACGCGCAGGGTTATCTGATCGGGCAGGCCGCGCCGGCTGCGCGGGTGCTCTCGGGCGAAGCCGCGCGCGCGGGCGAGCAGGCGGTGATGGAAACCGCCGTGCCCGCCTGAGCATCGCGCCACCGCCTTACTCCACCGCGCCGGTCGCGCCGGTTTGCGCACGCGCTTCGTGCACCGGTTTTTTCACGGAAGCGCGAGCACCCGCGCGCGAGGCCGGGCCGGCGTGGCGCGGCGCCGGATCGAACGCCTGCAAGGTTTCGTTCTTGAGCAGCGGATCCTTGCACACCGAGCCGCCCGGACACGCGCCGTCCCGGACCTTCCAGATGATGTTGTCGCGATACACGACTTTCTCCGGATAGGCGCCGTCGCCGAACCAGGTGAGGCAGGTCAGGCCGTTGCCGTTCCAGCGCGGACCGCCGAGGAAGATGTTGTCGTGGATCAGATAGGTGTCGCTCGCTTCCGACTTGCTCGAGTCGCCGGCGAGCAGGCAGTTGGATTCGCCGGTCACGGTGTTCCATGCGAAGGTCACGGTCTGATCGGGACCGTTCATCGCGGCGAACTGCCCGCCGCCCGCGCGGCATGCATCCTCGCCGGCCGGATAGCCCTGCTGCTTCATGGAAGAGCAGTACGCGACGAACACCGAATGGGTGATCGTGGCCGTGCCCATTGTCTTGAGATCGTTGCCGGCGTTGCGCGCGAAGTAGCCGTCATCCACGCTGATCGAACCTTCGCCGTTCGCGTAGCGCAGATCGATGCCGTCCTGCGTGTTGTCGTGGATATTCGGGCGGATGAAGACGTAATCGCCGCCGGTCCACGCTTCGGAAAATCCGTCGCCGTAACCGCCTTCATTCTGGCCGAAGCAGTTGATGATCTTGCTCGTGTCCGGGTAATCCTCCGCGCAACCATTCCAGCCGACTTCCAGATCGGTGAACACCAGCTTGCCGCTGTTGCTGGAATTGTGGTCGTTGCCGCCGAGGTCGCCGTTCCAGCCCGCGCGGCCGTTGCCGATGATCTTCACCCGCGTCACGGTCCAGTCGCGGATGCGACCGGCCTGCACGCCCTGGCTGGCGAAGCCGTGGATGCGCAGATCCTGAAGCGTGACATCGCTGCTGTCGCGCGCGCGCAAGCCGGTGCTGGCCCAGTCGCCCCGCGCATCGTGCGGGCACGAATATTCGCTGTCGGGGCGGTAGTTCTGCGTGCAGTTGGAATGATCGGAAAGATCCAGGCATGCGATGAACACATGGCTGCTGCCGTCCAGCGACAGCAACTGATACGCGCCATGCGTGCCCCATAACTGTGGGGGCGCCGGGCAACCGGTGTCCCAGCCTGCGCCGACGATGCGGGTGGGATTGCCCGCGTTGCCGGAAGGCACCGCCTGCGGCACGCACTCGTGCGCCTGCTTGACCGCGCAGTCGCGCTCGCGCGTCCAGCCGATCGGATACGAACCGGCATCGATGACCAGCGTATCGCCGCCCTGGATGCGCGGCTTGTCGCCGCTCGCCTGCGACGGCAACGCGATCATCGGCGAATCCCATGCGCAGGCGTGGTCGTGCGAACCGGCGTAGGCCGCGTCCGCGGTGCCGTTGCATTGGCGCGCGCTGCCGCCGTCGTTGCGCACGTAATACGTCGCAGCCGAGGCCGGGGCGGCGGTCGCGAAAGCGATCCAGCACAGCCCTGCGCATACAACCCACGACATCGCCTTCATGGCTCGGTCCTCCCTTGGAAAAGCGCTGACTCAGCGCAACGCCGCGCCCTGCGCGTACGCCGGCCTGGGCGGCGGCATGCCGAAATCGCCGTGCTGCACCGGCCACGGCCTGATCCCGCCCTGGCCGTCCAGCCGGCGTTCCCATTCCAGCGAAGTGCGCGCGATGAAATCCAGGTCGTCGTAGCGCGGATGCCAGTCGAGCAGCTGCTCGATGCGCTGCGCTTCGGCGATCAGCGTCGGCGGATCGCCGGCGCGGCGCGGACGCTCCACGCACGCCAGCGGCTGGCCGCAGGCGCGCCCCACCGCATCCAGCACTTCGCGCACCGAATAGCCGTGGCCGTAGCCGCAGTTGAGCGTGGTGGACGTGCCGCCGTTGCGCAGGTACGCCAGCGCGTCGAGGTGTGCGCGCGCAAGGTCGGAAACATGGATGTAGTCGCGCACGCCGGTGCCATCCGGCGTGGCGTAATCGGTGCCGAAGATCGAAAGCTGCTCGCGCTTGCCGAGCGCGGCTTCGCATGCAACCTTCACCAGCAGCGTGGCGTCGCGGGTGGACTGGCCGATGCGGCCTTCCGGGTCGCAGCCGGCGACATTGAAATAGCGCAGCGCGACATAGCGCGGACCGCCGGCAGCGGCGAGGTCGCGCAGCATCCATTCGCTCATCAGCTTGGAGCGGCCGTAGGGATTGATCGGCGCCGGCGGGGTGTCCTCGCTGGCATGGCCGCCCGGCGGAATGCCGTACACCGCGGCGGTCGAGGAGAACACGATCTGGCGCACGTCCGCGCGCGCGCAGCATTCCAGCAGGTTGCGCGTGGCGCTGGTGTTGTTGCCGTAATAACGCAGCGGGTCGGCGACCGACTCGGGCACGATCGTGCGCGCGGCGAAATGCATCACCGTGTCGCAGTCGTGCTGGTGCAGCAGCCGCGACACCAGCGCGCTGTCGCCGACGTCGCCGACCACCAGTTCGGCATCCAGCACCGCTTCGGCGAAGCCGGTACTCAGGTTGTCCAGCACGACGACGCGCTCGCCGGCTTCGACCAGTTGCAGCACCACGTGGCTGCCGATGTAACCGGCGCCGCCGGTGACCAGAATGGAATGTTGCTTGCGCATGGCTTCCTGCCCTGAATGAAGTGGATCGCGCGCTTCCTGCGCGCCGGCAAAGAGTGACTCCGCTTTTGTTTGCGCAAAGTGAACGTGCGATATCAGGTCACGCGTACTTCATGCATCGTTGATAGATCATCCCGCTACAATGACCGCGGACTTGCAAGGAAGCTCGGTCCCATGTCCAGCATCGCCCTGCGGCGCGCGCTCGCGCCGCCCCTGCACTTGGCATCATTCCTGTCGGGCCACGCCTTGCGGCGTGCCCGCTCCGTGCGCCGGCCGCGCATCCTCATGTACCACAGCGTCGGTCACGAGGACGTTTCGATCCGGCAGTTCCGCTGGCAGTTGCGCCTGCTGCGCAGCAGCTTCGACGTGGTGTCGCTGCCGCGCCTGATCGACCGGCTGGTCGCCGGCACGGCCAACGGCGAGGAAGTGGTGCTCACCTTCGACGACGGCGTGCGCAACCACTACAGCGTGGTCTGGCCGCTGCTGCGCGAGGCACGCGTGCCTGCGACGTTCTTCGTCTGTCCCGGCCTGATCGAATCCGGCGCCTGGCTCTGGAACACCGAACTGCGCACGCGCCTGTCGCTGCTCGGCAGGAGTGAACGCGCGCGGATCGCCGCGCGTGCGGGATGCCCGAATGCGAGCGATCACGGCATGGTGGAATGGGCCAAGCGCCTGCCGCTCGACCGTCGCCGCGAGTTCGAAGAACAGGCGCGTGCGGCGACCCGGCAGTTCGAACCCACCGCCACGCAACTGGATCGCAATGCGCCGATGAGCTGGGTGCAACTGAAGCGGCTGGATCCGGCGCTGGTCACCATCGGCTCGCACACCTCCACGCACCCGATCCTCACCACGTTGACGCGGGACGTGCTGGACGCGGAAATCGCCGAGAGCCGCATCCTGCTGGAACAGCATCTGGGCCGCAGCGTGGACCTGTTCTGCTACCCCAATGGCGCGAACGACGCGACCACGCGCGATGCGGTGCGCAACGTGTTCCGCGCCGCGCTGTCCACGCGCCAGGACGTGGTCACCGGCGCGGCCGACCTGTTCGCGCTGCCGCGCGTGCCGGCCGGCCATCGCAACAGCTATTTCGTGCGCCGGCTGCACCGGCCCGCGGCGTGAGGCGCATGAGCCTGTCCGTGCAACCCAGGATCCTGATCCTCGACGGCCATTCCAGGGCAGCGGCGGAATCGCTGCTTTCATTGCCGAAGTCATGCGAGTTGCACGTCGCGGCCACCGAGCCCGACGCGCTCGCGCTGGTCTCCCGCCGCATCGCGCGCCGGCTGGTGCAGCCATCCATCGTCGATGCGCTGCGCGAGTGGCTGGTGGTGCTGGACGGCAGCGAACATTACGACCTGATCCTGTGCAGCACCGAGGCCTCGCTGCTGGCGCTGAAGTCCGGCACGATCGATCCGGCGCTGCGCGCGAAAGCGGTGCTGCCGAGCGAAGCCGCGCTCGACGTCGCGCTCGACAAGCAGCGCACCGCCAACTTCGCGCAGTTGCTGGGCATCAAGATACCGCGCGCGACACTCGTCTCGCGGATCGAGGATGCGCCGGAACCGGTCTATCCGGTGGTGGTGAAGCCGCTGCGCAGCAAGATCGCGCTCGCCGACGGCACCAAATCGCTGGAACCGCGCGTGTGTCGCGACGCGCAGGAGCGGCGCGCGGCATGCGAGGCGATGTTGCCGTTCACGCCGGTGCTGGAACAGGAATATTTCCGCGGCCGCGGCGTCGGCATCGAGATGCTGTTCGAGCACGGCAAGCCGCGCTGGTGCTTCGCGCACGAGCGCATCCACGAACTCCCGGTGACCGGCGGCGCCAGCACTTACCGGCGCGCGATCGAGCCGCCGCCGGAACTGCTGACCGCGGCGACGAAGCTGCTCGCCCACCTGCACTGGCACGGTGTGGCGATGGTGGAATTCAAGCTCGCCGACGATGGCGATTACCGGCTGCTGGAGATCAACCCGCGACTGTGGGGTTCGCTGCCGCTGGCCACCGCCGCCGGCGTGAACTTCCCGCTCGGCCTGCTGCAGATCGCGCTCGGCGAATCGCTGCCGCCACAACCGCGCTATCGCCGCGGCATGCGCGCGCGCAACCTCGGCGCGGATGCGCGCTGGTTCGTGCAGGCGTGGAAGCAGCGGCGGAATCCGCTGCTGCTGAGGTCACTGCGCCTGCGCGATGTCCTTGCGCTGTTGCGGCCGCTGATCGGCGGCGAACGCTGGGACCTGTTCCGCTGGCGCGAACCGCAACTGTGGTGGAAGCTGTTCCGCGACGCGCTGCCGCGCGCACAACGCATGCAGGCCGCGCGCGACGCACGCGCCAACTGGCGCAAACTGCGCGCGCGCTGGCGCGAGCGCCACATCCGCCGCGTGCTCGTGCTCTGCTACGGCAACATCTGCCGCAGCCCGGTGGTCGCGGCCTTGCTGCAATCGTGCGCGAACGACGTCGAGATCGTCTCGGCCGGCTTCCACAACCAGGCCGAGCGGCGCGTGCCGGATGGCTGGGCCAACGTGGTGGCGCAGACCATCGGGCTGCGGCTGGACGAGCATCGCTCGCGCGTGGTGGATGACGCGCTGGTCGAATGGGCCGACCTGATCATCGTGATGGACGCGGCCAATTGGCGCATGCTCGCGCGCACGCATCGGCACGCGTTGCCGAAAGCAGTGCTGCTGGGCGTGGCCGGCCGCGGCGCGCGCGCGGAGATCGCCGATCCCTACACCCTGGACGAAACCGGCATGCGCCCGATCGCCGCGATGCTGCGGCGCTGCGTGGACAACCTCGCCCGCCAACGGAGTGCCAACGCGTGATGGAGAACCGAGCCCGCCCACGCGTGGCGCACCCGTCGCGGGGCAGGCCGCAGTGGAATGCACCGCAGGGCGCCCATGCGCCCGCGCCGATCGTTTCGGTCGTGACGCCGACCTACAACTCCGCCGCCACCATTTCCGACACCATCGCGAGCGTGGCCGCTCAAACCTGGCGCGAGTTCGAGATGATCGTCGTGGATGACGGCTCCAGCGACAACACGCCGATGGTGCTGGCGCAACACGCGCGGCAATACCCGTGGATTTCCTGGTGCATCCAGAACAATGGCGGCGCCGCGGCGGCGCGCGAAAGCGCGATCGCGCTGGCGCGCGGCGAATTCATCGCCTTCCTCGATGCCGACGACATCTGGGCGCCGAACAAGCTGGCCCTGCAGATCGCCGCGTTCGAGCGCAATCCGGGCGCGGCGTTCGTCTATACCGACATGCGCGACTTCCATCCGGATCGCGATCGTCCGCACACGCTCTTCGAGATCAAACAACCGGCGCGTGGCCACATCCTGCGCGCGCTGTTCGATCGCGGCAATTTCATCCTCACCTCCACGGCGATGGTGCGCAGATCGGCACTGCGCGCGGTGCACGGATTCGACCGTTCCCTGCGCATCAACGAAGACGTGGACCTGTGGTTCCGGCTTGCCGAGCAATTCGAATTCGATTACGTGCCGGAGGTGCTGGTGCGCCGCCGCCTGCTGGCGCACAGCCTGATGCATTCCAACACGCTGGGAGTCTGGCAGAGCGACCTGGACCTGATCGATCGCTGGGTGCAGAGGCGGCCGGACCTGTTCCCCGACGACTCGTCGTGGGTGCGCCGCCGCCGCGCGCTCACCTGGTCGCGGCTGGCGAACACTTACCTGCACCGTCGCGCGTTCGGCGAATCACGCCACGCGTTCCTCAACGCGGTGAAGTACGGCAAGCTCGATGCGCGCACGTGGATGCGCGGGTTGTCCGCCTGCGTGCCGCCCTCGGCGGACCTTTACTGGAACAGCAAGGCATTCTGCCGGCGGCTGCTGCGGCTGCACGAGCCAGCCGCGTAGCACCGTCATTGCCGGCGGCGCGCCAGGCGCGCGCCGCCGTTCCCGCGTTCAGGCCACCAGCTCGTGTTCCACCGGCGCGTCGTGCTGCTCGCGCGGTTCGATCGCCGCCTGCGCGCGATCGAGCACGGCGCGGAACACCGGCACCAGCGAGGGCTGTTCGATCATCGAGTCGTGGTCGCCGGTCATCTGGATCACCTCCAGGTCGGTCGCCGCGTTCTCCCAGCCCAGCCCATAGGAAGCTGCCATCTCGGCCGGATGTTCGGCGGCACGGAACAACGTGATCTTGCCCGGATAGCTCGGCGGCACGTAGTCGTAGTAGGCGCGCTGGTTGCACTCCAGCAGCACGCGATAGCGCAGCGCGTGCGGCAGGGTGCGGCCGGTCGCGCGTGCCCAGCGCAGGCGCACCGCGTCGGTGAACCACAGCCCGCGCCAGTACGCGAACTCGCCGATCCACTGCCGGATCTTGTGCAGATCCGTGTGGCGCAGTCGTTCCAGGCGCTCGTGCCAGCGATAGCTCATCCGCTTCAGCGAGCCGGCGCGCTGCAGTTCGAAATGATGGTTGCCCGGTCCGTAGGTGTCGAACAGGGCGAGCAGCGCGATCCGTTCGCCCTGCTCCTGGAACTGGCGCGCGATTTCGTAGGCGATCATGCCGCCCATCGAACGCCCGGCCAGGAAATACGGCCCCTGCGGTTGCAGCGACCGGATCTCCGCGCAGTAGCGCGCGGCCATCGCCTGCAACGATTCCAGCGGCGGCGTGACGCCATCCAGCCCTACCGCCTGGATGCCGTAGAACGGGCGATCCTCTCCCAGCGCCTCGGCCAGCGGCTTGTATCCGAGTACGTTGCCGCCGACCGCGTGCACGCAGAACAGCGGCGGCAGCGAGCCGCGCGGTTGCAGCGGCACCAGCAACGCCCAGGGATCGGCGGCGCCGGCGACGGCTTCGCGCGGCACGGCGCTGTCCGGCGCTTCGGCGCCCGCCGCGCGGAACGCGGCGGCCTGCCCCGCGATGGTCGGCGCGGTCAGCAACGTCGACAGCGGCAGGTTCACGCCGGTCAGTTCCTGCGCGCGCTGGAACACGCGCACCGCCAGCAGCGAATCGCCGCCGAGGTCGAAGAAGTTGTCGTCGGGACGGATGTCCTGCACGCGCAACAGGTCGCGCCACAATTGCAGGAAGGTGCGCTCCAGGTGATCCAGCGGGCGCTCCGGCTCCTTGCCGGTCGCGGGCGCCTGCCCGGCGATGCTGCTCGGCATCGGCAACGACTTGCGGTCGATCTTGCCGTTCGGCGTCTTCGGCAAAGACTCCAGCACTTCGACGTGCTGCGGCAGCATGTAGGTGGGCAGGCCCACGCGCAGGCGTTCGCGCAGCTTCGTCGCGTCGGCGTTGCCCGCGACGTACAGCACCAGCCGCTTGTCGGAGGCGCTGAATTCGCGCGCCACCGCCACGGCCTCGCGCACGCCCGGCGCCTTGAGCGCCACGGCCTCGATGTCGCCCGGTTCGATGCGGTAGCCGCGCAACTTGATCTGGTCGTCGGCGCGGCCGAGGAAGTGCAGCACGCCGTCGCGCAGCGTGCCCATGTCGCCGGTGCGATACATGCGCGCGTGCACACCGGCGATGCGACGATCGACGAACGGGTTCGGCAGGAAGCGCTCCGCCGTCAGGTCCGGCCGGCCCTGGTATCCGTCGGCCACGCCGGCCCCGGCAATCCAGATTTCGCCGGCGACGCCCGGAGGCACCGGCTGGCGGCGCGCATCCAGCACGTAGATCTGCGTGTTCGCGATCGGCGTGCCCAGCGGCAGCGGTCCGACGCCGTGCTCCACGCGCGAGGCGGTGGACCAGATGGTGGTTTCGGTGGGCCCGTACAGATTCCACAACTCGCGGCAGCGCGGCAGCGCGGCTTCGGCGAGATCGCGCGGCAGCGGTTCGCCACCGACCAGCAGTTTCAATCCGCGGACACCTTCGATGCGCCCGCCGTCCAGCAGCAGGCGCAGCAGCGATGGCGTGGTCTGCAGCACCGTCACGCCACGCTCCTGGATCAGCTGCATCAGGCCCTGCGGATCGGCGAGCAGGCGCTCGCTGGCGAGCGCGATGCGCGCGCCGACGATCAGCGGCAGGTACAACTCCAGGCCTGCGATGTCGAACGACAACGTGGTGATCGCGCACAGCACATCGTCCGCGCCGAGCCCCGGGCGCTCCGCCATGCCGGTGAGGAAGTTCACCAGGTTGCGATGCAGGATGCGCACGCCCTTGGGTTGCCCGGTCGAACCGGAGGTATAGAGCACGTAGGCGAGATCGTTGCCGCCCAGCTCGGGCAGCGGCTTGCGGACCAGGCGGCGGCGGCGCGGCAGGCGATCCACTTCCAGCAGCATGCGTCCGCGCGTCACCACTTCCGGCGCACTCTCCGCGCGCAACACCACCACGTGGCGCAAACCGGAATGGTCGGCCATGTAGCGCAGCCGCTCGGCCGGGAAGGCCGGATCGAGCGGCACGTAGGCGGCGCCGCTCTTCATGATGCCGAGCAGCGCCGGCAGCAGTTCCACGCCGCGCGGCACGCACACGCCGACCAGTTCGCCGCGATGCACGCCGCGCGCCAGCAGCGCGCGCGCGATCGTGTCCGAACGGCGTTGCAGTTGCGCGTAGGTGAGCGCGCCATCGGTGCATTCCACCGCAATGCGTTCCGGCGCCTGCATGGCCTGCGCGTCGATCATCGCGGTCAGGCTGGCGCCGCGGTCGTATTCGCGCGCGCTGTCGTTCCAGCCGTGCAGCACCTGCAGGCGCGCGCTCGGCGCAAGCAGCGGCAGTGCCGCGTTCGCGGTGTCGCCGCGTTCGAGCGCCGCGGCCAGCAATACCTCGTAATGCGAGATCCAGCGGCGCACAGTGGCCTCATCGAAGTACGCGGTGCGGTAATGCAGGTCCAGCGAAAGTCCGCCGTTGCTCTCGTACAGATTGAAGAACAGCTCCGGGTACAACGCGGCGCGCTCGCAGTCGCGCACGCTGTGGTGCAGCTTGTCGAACACCCGCGCCGACATGCGCGGGTTGAGGCTGAACACCACTTCTGCCAGGCGCGGGCGCTCCGCGCCGGCGGCCTGGTCCAGCGCATGCACGACCGTGGACAGGGTGAGATCCTGGTTCTCGCCGACGTCCAGCAACTCGCGATGCATCGCAAAGGCGAGGTGGTCGAACGTCTGCTCGTCCTCCACGCGCACGCGCAACGGCAAGGTGTTGACGCAGTCGCCAATCAAGCCGTGCTTGCCGGTCAGCGCCTGGCCGGCGAACGGGATGCCGATGGTGAGGTCGTGCTGGCCCGACAACCGCGACAGCAGCACGCTCAATCCGGCGAGCAGCATGCTGTAGAAGGTGATGCCCTGCTCGCGCGCCCGCGCGCGCAGGGCCGCGATCAGTTCCGGCGCGAAATCGTGGCGCGCGGTGGCCGCCGAGAAATCCAGCGCACTCGCCTGCGAACGCGGGCGGTCGGCGGGAAGCCCCAGCGGCTCGGGCAGCGTGGCGTAACGTTCGCGCCAGAATTCAATCTGCCGCGCGCCGGACTCGCCGTCGCGGCGCTCGAATTCCTCGCGCACGTAGTCGCACCAGGATTCCGCTGGCGCGAACGCGGGCCTGGCGCCGGCGGCGAAGGCGTTGTACGCCTGCGCCAGCTCGTCGAGCAACACCACTTCCGACCAGCCATCCAGCACCAGATGATGGACCACGATGAGTAGTGCATGCCGTTGCGGCGCAAGCCGCAGCAATTGGGTGCGCAGCAGTGGCGCGCGCTGCAGGTCGAAAGCCTGTTGCAACTCGCGCTTGCAGTGTTCGGCGAGACGCTGGTCCGCGGCGTCGCCGGCCATGTCGATGAACTGCAGCGGCGGCGGTTGCGGCGAGCCGGTGCGCTGCACGCTGCCATCGGCGGCGAACGACAACGTGAACGCCTCGTGCCGGCCGATCACGCATTGCAGGGCGTCCTCGAGCGCGTTGCGATCGAGCTGCCCTTCCAGCGTCAGCAGGAACGACTCGTTGTAGCAGAGTCCGGACAAGCCGCCGTACTGGCCGGCGAGCCACTTCTCCATTTGCGAATCGGTCAGCGACAGCTCGACGGCCGGCGGCAGTTCGGGTTCGGGCGCCAAACCATCGCGCCCGTCCAGCGCGCGCTGCAATTCGGCCTGCTGCTCCATCAGCACCTGCTGGTTGTGCAGCAACTGTTGCAGCAGGGATTCCTGTTCGGCCGGAGCGAGCGCGACCTCCGCAACCGGTTCCGGCGCGAGCGGCGCGGCTTCCGCCGGCAACGCGCGATCCAGCATCGCCGCGAGCTTGTCGATGCTGTCGAGATCTTCGAGCAGGCGGCGGAATTTCACCGGCACGCCATAGTGACGTTCGATTTCCAGCGCGGCCTGCGTCAGCGCCAGCGAGTCCAGCCCGAGATCGAGCAGGCGGCTGGACGTTTGCGAAAGTCCGATCGGCGCGCCCGCCATCTTGCCGAACAGTTCGCGCAACTCCGCGACCAGCCGCTTCGCGCGCGGTTCGGGCGCGACGGCCTTCGGCGCCGGTTGCGGCAGCAGCGCATCGACCGCGGCCTGCACGGCCTGCACGCCTTCGCGCACGCGCGGCAGCCCTTCGAGTGCTGCCTCGTTCGCAGCCTCGGGCTGCGCTTCGATCCAGTAGCGTTCCCCGCGGAACGGATAGCCGGGCAACGGCACGCGCCGCGGCGCGCGCGCGAACAGCGAGCGCCAGTCCGGTTCCGCGCCGGCGCTCCAGCATTCGCCCAGCGCGCGTTGCAGGTGCTCGGCGGCATCGCCCGGGCGCGCCGTCGGCCCGAGTGAAGCGACCGCGTGGCCACGGCCGTCCAGCATGCGGCGCGCCAAGCCGGTCAGCGCCTGGCCGGGCCCGACTTCGAGCAGCAGGCTCGGTCCTTCGGCCTGCGCCAGCGCGTGCTGCAGCGCGTCGGCAAAACGCACCGGCTTGCGGACCTGGCTGCACCAGTAATCGGCCGAAGTCGCCTGGCCGTTTTCGATCGGCAGCCCGCTGACGCAGGAGTAGAAGGTGCGCTGCGGCGCGCGCGCCTGCACGCGTTCGAATGCGCGCTTCACCGCCGGCAGCGCGCCTTCCATCAGCGAGGAATGGAAGGCATGGCTCACCTGCAGGCGGGTGCTGGCGATATCGGCTTCGGCCAGGCGCGCGGCGCAGTTCTCGATCGCTTCCTCGGCGCCGGCCAGCACGGTCAGCAGCGGCGCGTTGACCGCGGCGATTTCGATGTTGCGCGGCAACTGCTTCGGCAGGTCGCGTTCGGCCACGCGCAATGCCAGCATCGCGCCGCGCGGTTGCGCGTACATGGCCGAGGCACGCGCGATCATCAGCTCGATGGCTTCTTCCAGCGTGAATACGCCGGCGCGGCAAGCCGCGACGTATTCGCCGCTGCTGTGGCCGATCATCACGTCCGCGCGCACGCCGAGTGACTCCCACAACTCGGCCAGCGCGTACTCGACCGCGAACAGCGCCGGCTGCGTGTAGCGCGTTTCAGAGAGCGCGAGTTGTGATTCCTGCATGCGATCTGGTAGCGGCAGGATCAGCTCGCGCAGGTCGCGATCCAGGTGTTGCGATGCCAGCGTGCAGCAGCGCTCGAAGGCTTCGCGGAACACCGGTTCGGTTTCCACCAGCTCGCGTGCCATGCCCGCGTGTTGCGAGCCCTGGCCTGGGAACAGGAACACCACGCGCGGCTTGGCGTCTGCGCGACGCGCAACGACCTGGGTCAGTCGCTCGCGCGCCTGCTCGACGTCGCGCGCGACCACCGCGCCGCGCACGCGCATCGGCTTGCGTCCCAGCGCGAGCGTGGCGGCGATGTCGGGCAACACTTCGTCGCGATGCCCACGCAACGCCTGCGCGAGTTCTTCGGCACGGCGCTGCAACGCGGCTTCATCGTGTGCCGACAGAACAAGTAGGGCGGGTTTTAACCCGCCGCTGGCGGGTCTCGACCCGCCATCCCCTTGCACCTTCCGCCCTTCGATTTGCGGCGCCTCCTCGAGGATCACGTGCGCGTTGGTGCCGCCGACGCCGAACGAACTCACCGCCGCGCGCCGCGGCGTGCCGTTGCGCGGCCATTCGATATTCTGGTCGGCGACCTTGAACGGGCTCGCCTCGAAGTCGATCTCCGGATTGGCGCGCTGGTAGTGCAGGCTGCGCGGGATCCTGCCGTGGTGCAGGCTGAGCGCGGTCTTGATCAGGCCGGTCACGCCGGCCGCGGCGACCAGGTGCCCGAGGTTGCCCTTGGCCGAACCGAGCCAGCAATACTGCTTCGCTTCGGTGTCTTCGCGGTACGCGCGCGTCAGCGCTTCCACTTCGATCGGGTCGCCCAGAGGCGTGCCGGTGCCGTGCGCTTCGACATACTGGATCGAGTCGGCGCCCACCTCGGCGCAGGCCAGCGCCTGCCGGATCGCCATCGCCTGCCCGCGCACGCTGGGTGCGCTGAAGCTCGCCTTGTCGCCGCCGTCGTTGTTGACGGCAACGCCGCGGATCACCGCCCAGATGGTGTCGCCGCTTTCGATCGCGTCGCTCAGACGCTTCAACGCGACCACGCCGCCGCCGGACGAGAACACCGTGCCGCTGGCTTCCGCGTCGAACGGGCGGCAGTGGCCATCGCTGGATTCCATGCCGCCTTCGACTGGAAGATAACCCGATTCCTGCGGCACCACGATGTTGATGCCGCCGGCCAACGCAAGGTCGCACTGCCAGCTCATCAGCGCGTACCACGCCTGCGCCACGGCCACCAGCGAAGTCGAGCAGGCGGTGTTGATCGAGAGCGCCGGGCCGTGCAGGTCCAGCCGGTGCGCGACGCGCGTCGCCGCGTAGTCCTTTTCGTTCGCCAGCATCGCCGGGAATTCGCCGGTGGTGCGCAGCAGGTCGGGACGCGCTTCCACGCGCTTGCGATACGTGTTGTTGGACGTCCCGGCGTACACGCCGATGGAGCCCGCGAAGCGCGACGGATCCACGCCCGCATGTTCCAGCGCATTCCAACTGAGCTCCAGCAGGATCCGCTGCTGCGGATCCATCAGCAAGGCTTCCGCCGGCGAGATGCCGAAGAAGGCCGCGTCGAAGCGGTCGGCGCCGTCCATCACGCCGCGCGCGGCGACGTAACGCGGATGCTTGCGCAGGTCGGCGGGAACCGAAGCGTCGAGCTGCTCCGGCGCGAACCGGCTGATGCAGTCGCGGCCTTCGACCAGATTGTTCCAGAGTTCCTCGACCGAGCGCGCGCCCGGGAATCGTCCCGCCATGCCGACGATCGCAACGCCTTCGCCGAGATGATTTGCGCTCATGTTCAACCCTCCCTGTTGATGCGACGGCTGGCGAACTTCGCCAGCGCCGCACGTTGGACTGCTCCCGTGACCTGTGCATCGCGCAGGCGCGCGGCCTGCGTGGCCGCCGCGACCGGCGCGGCTTCCAGCCAGGCCGCCTGCGCGGCGATGCTGGGGTGTTCGTAAAGATGCGCGGCAGTGATGCTGTTGTAACCGTGCCTGCGCAATTCAGTGAGCGCGCGCACCACGGTCAGTGAACGCGCGCCTTCGTCGAACAGGTTGGCGTGCGCGTCCAGCTGCTTGCGTTCCAGCAATTGCGACCACAGCGCGCGCAACTGCTCGCGCACCGGCGCATGTTCGGGCCACGCGATCGGCGTGCGTTCGCCTTCGCGCGCCAGCGCGCGGCGGTCGAGCTTGCCGCTCGCGGTGTGTGGCAACGCCGCGTGGATCACGAATTCCTGCGGCACCATCCACGCCGGCAACTGCGCGCGGCAATGCGCGCGCCACTGCCCGCGCAACACCGCTTCATCAGGACTGCCGGCGCGGGTGACCACGTGCGCGACCAGCCGCTTGCCCTGGGCGCCGTCGCTCAGCACCACCGCCGCCTGGGTGACCGCCGCGTGCCGCACCAGCACGCTTTCGACCTCGGCCGGTTCGATGCGATAGCCATCCAGCTTGATCTGTTCGTCGAGGCGCCCGAGATATTCAAGCGCGCCGTCCTGGAGTTCGCGCACGCGATCGCCGGTGCGGTACCAGCGCGCGCCTTCGTGCTGGATGAAGCGTTCGGCGGTCAGGCGGTCGCGATGCAGGTAGCCGACCGCGAGACATTCGCCGCCCAGCAGCAACTCGCCCTCCTCGCCGCGCGCGACCGGCTTCAGCCCGGCACCAGCCAGGCGCGCGCGCGCATGCGGCAGAGGCCGCCCGATCGGCGGCAGCTCCGGCCAGGCGTTCGGGTCGCCGCGCAATTCGTGCGCGGTCACGACGTGGGTTTCGGTCGGCCCGTAATGGTTGTGCAGCACGCAGTCGGGAAGGACGGTGAACAACGCGCGCACCGCGGGCGTGATCCGCAGTTGCTCGCCGGCGGTGATCACGTCCCGCAGCGCGTTCGGCAGTTCGCCGCCGGCACTCACGGCTTCCGCCAGCGCGTGCAGCGCCGCGACCGGCAGGAACACGCGCTCGATCCGCTCGCCGTTCAACAATGCCAGCAGCTTCCACGGATCGCGGCGCGCCTCGCCATCGGCCACCACCAGCGTGCCGCCGCTGGCGAAGGTGGAAAGCATTTCCTGGAACGAGACATCGAATCCGAAGGGCGCGAATTGCAGCGTGCGCGCAGGCGTGCCCAGCCGCGGGTGCGCCATGTGCCAGCCGATCAGCGCGGCGAGCGCGGCACTGCGCATCAGCACGCCCTTGGGCCGGCCGCTGGAGCCGGAAGTGAACAACAGGTACGCCGCTTCCGCGTGGCAGGCCGGTGCGGGCGGCGCGCCGACGCCGCGCGCTTCCAGCTCGCCGCGTTCGCAGCGCGGCAGCCGGCGCGGCCAGCGCAGGCGCGGATCTTCGGACGCAACCAGCAGGCGCGGGCGCGCGTCGTCCAGCATTCCGCGCAGACGCTTCGCGGGCAGGCTGAGGTCCAGCGGCATGCACACACCGCCGGCACGCATCACGCCGAGGATCAGCATCACCGTTTCCGGCTCGCGTTGCGCGCCCAGCGCGACGATGTCGCCGGGGCGCACGCCGAGCGCATGCAATCCGGCGGCAATGCGTTCCACCGAACCGGAGAAGTCGGCGTAATCCAGCGCCTGCGCGTTGCCCTGCAGCGCCAGCGCGTGCGGCCGTGCCGAGGCCGCGCGCAACAACGGCTGCAGCAGCAACGGCGACGGCGTCAGCGCGTGCATCGCCGCATCCGTTTGCATCGCGCTGCTATCCATCGCCGTCTGCACCTGGTTTCCTCCTGCAATTTCACGCGTACGCATCACGTGAACGATTCGTGCATTTGCCCTTTGCCGTCCAATGCGTAAGATGTTTCGGTCGCGTCGCGTTCGGCGCGCACTGACGGGCCGGGAATGGCCCGGTTCAGAACCGCCTCGGGGGTGGGCTGATGATCGCTGACATGGATTTCATTGCGCTCTACGAAGAGCTCGGCCTCGCGCCCGGCGCGTGCAGCCTGTCCGAGTTCAAGCTCGCCTACCGGCGCCGGATGCAGCAGCTGCATCCTGACCGCAATCCCGATTCCGCCGGCGAATCCGCGCCCGAATCCCTGCAGCACCTGATGGCGATCTACCGCGAAGCGATTGCGTTCGAGCGTCGCTTCGGTCGCCTGCCGGGCGCGGAACCGAACAACGGCCGTCGCACCGCCGCCGCGCCCGCCGCATTCTCCACGCCGCATCACGCGAGCGCCGCGATCGGATCGGGACAGCAATTGCCGTGGCGCCGCCTGCTGTTCGCGGGCCTGGTGCTGCTCGCGCTGGGCTGGGTGCTGTGGGGCGTGGGCCTGCTGGTGCTCTGACGCACGCACTCCGCGCACCTGCGCGCCGCACGTCGAATCGAAACGGAAAGTGCGCGCCGGGTTCATCGCGCGCCGCGCCCGAACAGCACGACCTCGACCGTCTGCAACAGGATCATCAGGTCGAACATCAGGTTGTGGTTCTTGACGTAGAACAGGTCGAACTTCAGCTTTTCTTCCGCGTCCTCCTGCGAGGCGCCGTAGGCGTAGCGCAACTGCGCCCAGCCGGTGAGGCCCGGCTTGACGCAATGGCGCAGCGGGTAATAGCGGATGTTCGCGTTGAAGTTGTCCACGAACTGCGGGCGTTCCGGACGCGGACCGATGAAGCTCATGTCGCCGCGCAGCACGTTCCACAGCTGCGGCAATTCGTCCAGCCGCGCCTTGCGGATGAAGCGGCCGACGCGTGTGACGCGATCGTCGTCCGTGCTGGCGAAGCGCGCCACGCCGTCGCGCTCGGCATCGGTGCGCATGCTGCGGAACTTCACCAGCCAGAAGGTCCGCCCGTGTTCGCCCACGCGCTCCTGCCGGTAGAACACCGGCGCGCCCGCGCCCGATTCGATCCGGATCGCCAGCGCGGTCAGCAGCATCAGCGGCCAGGCCAGCGCGATCATGACCAAAGCCGCGGCGAGATCGAAGCTGCGCTTGATCAGCCTGCGCAATGGCGAGGTGTTGAAGCCGTCCGAGAACACCAGCCATGAAGGATTGGCGAGGTTCATCCGGATCTGCCCCGACTCCCGCTCGAAGAAGTCGGCCAGCTCCACGACGGCGATGCCGGATTGCTTGCACTCTAGCAGATCTTCCATCGGCAGCCCGGCGCGGCGGTCGTCCGCGCCGACCACGATTTCGTCGACCTGCATGCGCCGCGCCAGCGCGAACAGCGAACCGCGCGGGCGCGCCAGCCTGTTGGCCGGCACCTGCACGGCTTCCTTGCCCATCGGCACGTAGGCGATGATGCGGAAGCCGCGGCAATCTGAACGCCGCCGCATCCGCTGCGCGAGCTGGGCCGCGCGCGCGCCGGCGCCGAGCACCAGCACGCGCCGCTTGAACAGGTCGGCGTCGATCAGGCGCAGGAACACGACCCGGAACGCTGCCACCGCGACGAACCCGACCATCAGCGCGATGCCCAGCACGCCGCGGCCGATGTAGGTCGGCGGGATCACGTAATAGAGCACCAGCAGCGCGCTGCCGCCGAGCACGAAGCCGACCGCCTGGCGCGTGAACAGCCCGCGCCAGTTGGCGCGCAGATGGTTCTGGTAGAGGCCCAGCGCCACCATGCCCAGCACCACCATCAGCGCGACCAGCAATGCGCGCAGGCGCAGCGCGTGGCCGAACTGGATCTGCGTGGCCGGGTCACCCCAGTAACGCAGGCCGATGGCGCAGTACACGCAGCTCACCAGCAGCAGGAACTCCATACCGGCGAGCAACAACTGCCAGCGCAATGCGCGCTGCCGCAACAACCGAAACATACCGCTCCTTCCCTGGAACTCGTCCCTTGTGCAACTCCAATGACGCACAGCCGAGCCACGTTTCGTGAGTAGCAGCTTCCTGCTGCGGATGCATCGAATCCGTGAAACCGGCAACTCGCACCCTCCATTCCGGCGCGAGTACGAAATGCAAACTTAACTCATGCCGACGTCGACAAAGCGTGACCGCCGCGTGGCGCGCGCACGCGCGTATGATTCCGGGACTCTGGATTTCACGATGGTGCGGCCGCACTTGCGTTGACATCCACTTCGCCCGGCATCTTCATACTCCGGGAACTCACGATGCCATTGCGGAGCAATGGTCTTCCGCCCCCGGCAAGGGGACTTCACCAGCCCAGGCGCGTCGCCCGAACAGGAGAAACATCATGTGTGGAATTGTTGCCGCCGCCGCCCAGCGCGATGTCGTGCCGATCCTGCTGGCAAGCCTGCACGCGCTCGAGTATCGCGGCTACGACTCCGCCGGCATTTCGGTGCTGGCGGACGGCAGCCTCGAGCGCTTGCGCATGCCCGGCAAGGTGCGCGAACTGGAATCGCGTTACGCGGCGCAACCGATCGCCGGCCACACGGGCATCGCGCACACGCGCTGGGCCACGCACGGCGCACCGACCGAAGCGAATGCGCATCCGCATCTCTCGGAAGGCGCGGTCGCGGTGGTGCACAACGGCATCATCGAGAACCACGCCGAACTGCGCGAGCAGCTGATCAGGGCCGGCTATCGCTTCGATTCGCAGACCGACACCGAAGTGATCGCGCATCTGATCCATCACGAAATGGCGAATGGCGCGGGGCTGCGCGAAGCGGTGATCGCCGCGACGCAACGCCTGCACGGCGCCTACGCAATCGCCGCCATTTCGAAGGACGAACCGGGCCACGTGGTCGGCGCGCGCCGCGGCAGCCCGTTGTGCGTCGGCATCGGCATCGGCGAACACTTCCTGGGCTCCGACGTGCAGGCGCTGATCAAGGTCACCAACCGCATCGTCTATCTGGAAGAAGGCGACGTGGTGGAGATCGAGCGCGAGAAGATGCAGGTGTACGACGCGCACGGCAAGCCGGTCGTGCGCGCGGTGCGCGAGAGCGAGCTGTCGGCCGACGCGGTCGAGCGCGGCGAATTCCGCCATTACATGCTGAAGGAAATCCACGAGCAGCCGACCGCGGTCGCCAACACGCTGGAGGGCCGCATCAGCGAAAACCGCGTACTGCCGAACATCTTCGGCGTGGACTCGGAGAAGCTGCTCTCGCAGGTCAAGCGCGTGCAGATCGTCGCCTGCGGCACCAGCTTCCACGCCGGCATGGTGGCGCGTTACTGGCTGGAAGGCATTGCGGGATTGCCGTGCAGCATCGAGGTCGCCAGCGAGTACCGCTACCGGCACGTGGTGGTGTCCCCCGACACGCTGTTCGTGGCGATCTCGCAATCGGGCGAAACCGCCGACACGCTCGCCGCCATGCGCGAAGGCAAGCGCCACGGCTATCTCGGCACGCTCGCGATCTGCAACGTGCCGGAGTCGAGCCTGGTGCGCGAGGCGGACTTGAACCTGATGACACGCGCCGGCCCCGAGATCGGCGTGGCGTCCACCAAGGCGTTCACGACCCAGCTCGCCGGCCTCGCACTGCTGGTACTGGAGCTGGCCCGCATCAATGGGATCGAAGAGAGCCGCTACCAGGATCTCGTGTCGGAACTCGCAAGCCTGCCGCGCCTGATCGGCGAAGCGCTGTCCATGGAACCGGAGATCGCAAGGCTCGCCGAGCGTTTCGTCAACAGGCACCACGCGCTCTTCCTCGGCCGCGGCGCGCAGTACCCGGTGGCACTGGAAGGCGCGCTCAAGCTGAAGGAGATTTCCTACATCCACGCCGAGGCTTATCCCGCGGGCGAACTGAAGCACGGCCCGCTCGCGCTGGTGGACGAAGACATGCCGGTGATCGCGGTCGCGCCGAACAACCAGCTGCTGGAAAAGCTGAAATCGAACCTGGAGGAAGTACGCGCGCGCGGCGGCGAGTTGTTCGTGTTCGCCGACGAGACCGCGCACGTTCCCTTGAACGGTGCGCGCGGGCATTTGATCAAGGTGCCGGGAGGGAGCCACTTCATCGCACCGGCGGTGTTCACCCTGCCGCTGCAACTGCTGGCCTACCACGTCGCCGTGCTGCGCGGCACGGATGTAGATCAGCCGCGCAACCTGGCGAAATCCGTCACCGTGGAATAGGCAGGTCCACGTTCCCGCCGCTGAGGATCAGGCCCACGCGCTTGCCGGCGAAGCGTTCGCGTTGCGCCAGCACCGCGGCGAGAACTGTCGACGAGGACGGCTCGATCGTCTGCTTGAGATGCGCCCACAGCAGGCGCATCGCCGCGAGCACCTGCTCGTCGCTGATCGTGATGATCTCGACCCTGTTGTCGCGCAGCATTTCGAAATTGATCTCGCCGATCGTGGCGCGCAGGCCGTCGCAGATCGTGTCCGGCTTGACGTCGATGACGCGCTCGCCACGTTGCAGCGAGCGGTAGCCGTCGTCCGCGCCGGCGGGTTCCGCGGCGATCAATGCCGTCGAGGGTGACAGCGCGCGCGCGACGATCGCGGTGCCCGACATCAGGCCGCCGCCGCCGAGCGGCGCGACCAGCACGTCCAGTTCCGGCACCTGTTGCAGCAACTCCAGCGCGGCCGTGCCCTGGCCGGCGATGACGTTGCGATCGGCATAGGGATGCACCAGCGTCGCGCCGGTTTCGCGCTGGATGCGTGCGCAGGTTTCCTCGCGCGCGGCCAGCGTCGGCGCGCAAGGATGCAGCGTCGCGCCGGCCGCTTCGATGTTTTCCAACTTGGCGCGCACCGCACCTTGCGGCACCACCACGTGCGCGGGAATGCCGCGCGTGCGTGCGGCGAGCGCCAGCGCCGCGCCGTGGTTGCCCGAGGAGTGCGTCACCACGCCGCGCCGCGCTTCATCAGCGCTCAAGGCCCACACCGCATTGCATGCGCCGCGGAACTTGAACGCGCCACCGACCTGCAGGTGTTCGCATTTGAAATGCAGCCGCGCACCGGCCAGGTCATCCAGCGCTTCGGAGCGCATCACCGGCGTCACGGCTGCGTGTGCGGCGATGCGCGCGGCGGCGGCGCGGATGTCTGCGATACTGATGGCCGGGGTTGCTTTCATGCGCACCTCACCAAGGACAAGGAATTTTAGCGGGAGACGCCATGAATGCCGCCACCGAATCCCGGAACGATGCCGTGGTACGCCTTGCCGATTACCGGCCACCGGCGTGGCGGGTCGAGCACATCGAACTCACGTTCGATCTCGGCATCGACGAAACGCTGGTCGGCACGCGCCTGCAGCTGCGCTGCGATCGCGACGAGCCGTTGCGGCTGGACGGCGAGGAACTGGAACTGCTGGAAGTCGCGCTGGACGGTCGCGTCCTCGCGAAATCCGATTACACACTGGATGCGTGCAGCCTCACGATTCCCGGCGCCCGCGACGGCAGCGTGCTGGAAACGAAGGTGCGCGTCGCGCCGGCGCGCAACACCAAGCTCTCCGGCTTGTATCTCTCCGGCTCGCGCGATGCCGGCTTCCTGCTGACGCAATGCGAGGCGCAGGGCTTCCGCCGCATCACCTTCTTCCCCGATCGCCCGGACGTGCTGGCGAAATATTCGGTCACGCTGCGTGCCGACCACGCGCGCTTTCCGGTGCTGCTGGCCGGCGGTGATCCGGATGGCACCGGCGAGTTGCCGGATGGCCGGCACTGGGCGCGCTTCGTCGATCCGTATCCCAAGCCGAGCTACCTGTTCGCACTGGTCGCCGGGCACCTGGAGAAGATCGAACGCGCCTACCGCACCGCGGACGGGCGCGATGTGACCTTGCGCATCTTCGCCGAAGCCGATGCGATCGGCGGCTGCACCTACGCGATGGATGCGCTGGAGCGCGCGATGCGCTGGGACGAGCGCACGTACGGGCGCAATTACGACCTCGGCATCTTCAACGTTGTCGCCACCCACGATTTCAACATGGGCGCGATGGAGAACAAGGGTCTCAACATCTTCAACGCCAAATACCTGCTCGCCGATCCGGAAACCACGACCGACGACGAATACCGCCACATCGAGGCGGTGATCGCACACGAGTACTTCCACAACTGGAGCGGCAACCGCGTCACCTGTCGCGACTGGTTTCAGCTCAGCTTGAAGGAAGGCTTCACCGTGTTCCGCGAGCAGCAGTTCTGCGCCGACATGCAATCCGCCGCGCTGCAGCGCATCGACGAAGTCGCCACGGTGCGGCGCGTGCAGTTCCCGGAAGACGCGGGTCCGCTCGCGCATCCGGTGCGTCCGGCCGAGTACACGGCGATCGACAATTTCTACACCCCGACGGTGTACGAAAAAGGCGCGGAGCTGATCCGGATGGTCGCCGGGCGCCTGGGCGCGGAGCGCTTCCGCCGCGGCACCGATTTGTATTTCGCGCGCCACGATGGCCGGGCGGCCACGATCGAGGACCTGCTCGCCGCGCTCGGCGAAGCCAACCAGCTGGATCTCTCGCCGTATCTGGCCTGGTATGCACAGGCCGGCACGCCGCAGGTGCGCGCCAGCGGCGATTACGATCCGGTCGCGCGCACCTACACGTTGACGCTGAAGCAGGACACGGCACCCACGCCGGGCCAACCGGACAAGCTGCCGTTGCCCGTTCCGGTCCGCATCGCGCTGTTCGCGCCCGATGGCCGGCGCATCCCGATGCGCTCGCAGGACGATCCCGAACGCGTGCACCAGGAGTGCGTACTGGAGCTCACGCAACGCGAACAGCGTTTCGTCTTCGTGGAGGTGGACACGCGCCCGGTACCGTCGCTGCTGCGTGGCTTTTCCGCGCCGGTGCAATCGCAATATCCGTACGTGCCGCGCGAACTCGCGCTGCTGCTGCGCCACGAGAGCGAAGGTTACGACCGCTGGAATGCCGGCCAGCAGCTTGCCGCCGCCGCCTACGATGCGCTGCACGCGGGCGCGCAGGATCGCTCGTCGCTGGATGCATGGTGCGCGGCGCTCGCGGAATCGTTCGAGGCCGACGCGGCGCAACTCGATCCCGCCCTGCTGGCGGAATTGCTGACGCCGCCGTCTTCGATCGAGCTGGGTACGCGCCATGAGCCGCTCGATCCCGAGCGCGTGCACCTGGCGCGCGAGACCCTGGAGAACGTGCTCGCAAGCAGGCTGGGCGCGCGCCTTGAAGCACGTTACCGGGAACTGCACCAGGCCCAGACCGGTGCGCTGGATGCGCCGGCGCAGGCGCGCCGCCGCCTGAAAGGCCGCGTGCTCGCGCTGCTGCTGCGCGCCGATCCGCGTTCGGGCGCACTGCTGGCCGTCGCGCAATACGAACATGCGCGCAACATGACCGACCGCCTGTCCGCGATGGCCGCGCTGCTGCGCACCGGCGCCCCGCAGGCGGAAGAAATCCTGCACGATTTCCGCACGCGTTTCGATGGCAAGCCGCTGGTTCTCGACAAGTGGTTCGCGCTGCAGGCGCAGGTGCCCGCACGCGAAACGCTCGCGCGCGTAGAGGCGTTGAGCAGCGACCCGGCTTTCAGCCTGCACAATCCCAATCGCGTGCAATCGCTGCTGGGTGCGTTCGCGCGCGGCAATCCGGTCGGCTTCAATCGCCCGGACGGCGCGGGCTATCGCTACGTCGCAGACAAGGTCGCCGAGATCGATGCGCTCAATCCGCAGAACGGCGCGCGCCTCGCCAAGGCTTTTGAGAGCTGGCACAAGCTGGAACAGGGTCGGCGCGCCGTGGCGCGGTCGGTGCTCGACGGCCTGCATCGGCGCGCCGGGCTTTCGCGCGATCTCACCGATGTGCTGTCACGCATGCGCGGTTGATGCGCCGCAATTCCTGAACACGAATTTACGCGCGCGGGTGTATGGTCTCCATGAGTGTCACGACGTGGATCGAACCATGAAAATCGCACTGCTCGCCGCGGGACTGTTGCTTCTTGGCGGCTGCGTCATGCCACCGGATTACGTCCGCACCGAGGGTTACTATCCGGCTGGCTACGACCAGGGCTATTACGGCGACGGTGGTTATTACGGCGACGATGATCCCGGCTACTACGGCGGCTGCGTCAACTGCGGCTCGGTGAGCGTCGGCATCGGCTACGGCTATCCCGGATACGGGTATGGCTATGGCGGATACGGCTACGGTTACGGCGGTTATGGATACGGCGGCTATCCGTATTCCGGCTACTACCGCCATGATCACGACGATCACGATGGGCATTGGGACCACGGCGGCGCGGACCATGGCGACCGCAACCATTGGACCGGCGGCCATGACGGACACAGCAGCTGGGGCAGCGCGCCCGGCAGCGGGAACCACGAGCATCGCGATCAGGGTGATCGCGGCGACCACCATCGCGGGTCATGGACAACGAAACAGCGTGACCCGGCCATCAATCGGCCGTGACTCCAGCGGTCACGCTTCGATCGAATCCGCCAGGTTGAGTTCCTGCAGGCTGCGTTCGATGGCGAACGCCACGCGCCCGGCGTCGTGATCGGAGCCCTGCTCGGCCATCAGTTCTAGCCGGCCCTGTTCCACGAACGCATCATGGCGCTGGCACACTTCCTCGAATTCGCCCGGAATCGCTGAAAAGGTCATGGCACTCCCCCTGTTGCGGATGGATGAACTGTTCGCCAAGGTACGTGCATGGGCCATGCCATTGCTCCGGATTTGCGAAGTGGAGCACGGAAACTTTTGTGACAATCGGGCCTGAATTCCCCGATGGGGATTGCCCGCGTTTTTCCCGCGGTTTTTAACGTACTATTTACCTTTGCGCCCCGATACTGGCCGCGCAAACCCGCCAGCGGGTGATGCGCTCAGCCTTGTTGTACGCTGGTACCGGTTCAACGTTTCTGGCGCCCGGCACACGGTCTTCCTGGATTCCCCCTGTTCCTGACGACCGCCGGGCGCCAGTCCTTTTCGGGATCGACGCAAAGCGGCTGCGCCACGGCAGCTCGCGGTGGCTTCGAGCCAATGCAGAGGGTGATTCGTGGGTGGGAGGTGCGTCCTCCCGCCGGCGCGCGATCGGCCCCTGACCTCCGATCTCAGCGCGCTCGCATTGACGCCTAGCGCCGGCGGGAGTGCGGGGTAGCCAATGCAGCGAGCGTGCCAAAGCTCCCGACCACGGGCGCCCGGTAAAATACGTTGATGAATATCTACGACGTCATAGTGGTGGGTGGCGGCCACGCAGGTACAGAAGCCGCGCTCGCCGCCGCGCGTGGCGGCGCGCGCACGCTGCTGCTGACGCACAGCGTCGAATCGATTGGCGCGATGAGCTGTAATCCAGCTATCGGCGGCATCGGCAAGGGCCATCTGGTCAAGGAAATCGACGCGCTGGGCGGCGCGATGGCGCATGCCGCCGATCGCGCCGGCATCCAGTGGCGCACGCTGAATGCATCCAAGGGTCCGGCGGTCCGCGCCACGCGCTGCCAGGCCGACCGCGCGTTGTATCGCGCCGCGATCCGCCGCATGGTGGAAACGCAACCGAACCTGCAGCTGTTCCAGCAGGCGGCGGACGACCTGATCGTCGAGAACGGCCGTGCCACGGGCGTGGTGACGCAAATGGGCCTGCAACTGCGCGCGCGCTGCGTGGTGCTGACGGCCGGAACGTTCCTGTCCGGCAAGATCCATATCGGCCTGACGAATTATTCCGGCGGGCGGGCGGGCGATCCGCCGGCCACGACGCTCGCGCAACGCCTGCGCGAATTGCCGCTGGGCGCCGATCGCCTGAAGACCGGCACGCCGCCGCGCATCGACGGCCGCAGCATCGATTACTCCGTTTTCGCCGAGCAGCCCGGCGACGATCCCGCGCCGGTGCTTTCGTACCTCGGTTCGCGCGATGAACATCCGCGCCAGGTGTCGTGCTGGATCACGCACACCAGCGAACGCACGCACGAGATCATCCGCGCGGCGCTCGATCGTTCGCCGCTCTACACCGGCAAGATCGAAGGCGTGGGCCCGCGTTACTGCCCATCCATCGAAGACAAGGTGGTGCGCTTCGCGGAGAAGGCCTCGCACCAGATCTTCATCGAACCCGAAGGGCTGGATGCGACGGAGATTTATCCCAACGGCATTTCCACCTCGCTGCCGTTCGACGTGCAGCAGGAACTGGTGCGCTCGATCCGCGGCTTCGAGCATGCGCACATCACGCGGCCGGGCTACGCGATCGAATACGACTATTTCGATCCGCGCGGCCTGCATCCCTGGCTCGAGACCAAAGCCATTCCGGGCCTGTATTTCGCAGGCCAGATCAACGGCACGACCGGATACGAGGAAGCCGCCGCGCAAGGCCTGCTCGCCGGCCTGAACGCCGCGCGCGCGTCGCGCGAACAGGCGCCCTGGTGGCCGCGCCGCGACGAGGCCTACATCGGCGTGCTGGTGGACGACCTCACCACCCAAGGCACGATCGAACCGTACCGCATGTTCACCTCGCGCGCGGAATACCGGCTGCATTTGCGCGAGGACAACGCCGACCTGCGCCTGACCGAAAAGGGTCATGAACTCGGCGTGGTGCCGCAGCAGCGTTTCGATGCATTGCGTCGCAAGCGCGAAGCGGTCGAGCGCGAGACGCAACGGCTGCGCGCATTGCACGTCGCACCGGCGGACCCGCGCGGCATTGCACTGGCGAACTCGCAGCATGCGATCACGCTCAGCCGCGATTCCAATGCACTGGAATTGCTGCGCCGGCCGGAACTGGATTACGCCGGGCTCACTTCGATCGAAGGATTCGGTCCTGCGCTCGAAGACGAAAGTGCCGCGCTGCAGGTCGAGGTGCAGGCGAAATACGCGGGTTATCTCGAGCGCCAGCGCGAGGAGATCGCGCGCGCGCAGCGGCACGAATCCACGCTGATCCCGCACGGCTTCGATTACGACTCGGTGCGCGGGCTCTCGGCCGAGGTGCTGGCCAAGCTCAAGGCCGCGCGCCCGGAAAGCATCGGCCAGGCGCAACGGATCAGCGGCATCACCCCGGCAGCCATCTCGCTGCTGCTGGTGCACTTGCGGCGCAGGCCACAGCGCGAGGTCGCCTGAGCCTATCCGCGATATCCGCGCGGAAGCGGTGAGTGCCGAACGGGTGGTACCCCATCCGGAGCCTCAGGGCGACTGCGCTTGATGGGCCGATAGCCGGATTCAAACGTTTGTATTAGGCTAATCCCCGCCTTTCCTGACAGGATTTCCGGGGACGATCATGCCGCGCATCCGCATCCTCGCTGGCGCACTCGCGCTGGCCATCTCCGGCAGCGCCGCTGCCGCCCAGTTCGACAACGTGGTCGTCTTCGGCGACAGCCTGAGCGACAACGGCAATATTTCCCTTGCCCAGCAGTTGCCGTTCGCGCCTTCACGCTTCACCACCAATCCGGGCCTGCTGGCGATCGAACACGTGGCGGATTACTACGGCATCACGCTCACGCCATCGCTCACCGGCGGCAGCGATTTCGCTTTCGGCGGCGCCGGCGTCATCAACAATTCGCCGGGCACACCGTCCACCGTTCCGACCTTGCCCGTGCAATTGCAGGCCTATCTGGCTGCGACCGGCGGCAAGGCCGATCCCAACGCGCTCTATTCGGTGTGGGGCGGTGCGAATGATTTGTTCTACGCCGCAACCTCCGCCGGCGCTGCGGCAACCGCACAGCAGCTGATCCAGCAGAACATCCAGGCGCAGGTTCAGCAAGCGATCGCCAATAACGTGATACCGAACGATCCGACCGCGATTGCCGCGTTCACCGCTCAGATCACGCCAATCGTGACGCAGCAAGTGACGGCCCAGGTCGAAGCCGCCGCGGGCGTTTCCACTCTCATGAACGCCGCGCAGGCGCAGGCCAGCCTGCAGCAGGCCGCGCAGGCCGAACTGCAAATGATCGGGCAACTCGGCCAGGCCGGTGCCAAGCGCGTGATCGTGTTCAACCTGCCGGACGTCGGGCAAGCCCCTTCTTCGCTGGCCCAGGGCCCCACCGCTGCGGCGCAGATCACCGGGCTTTCGATCGTCTACAACACCACCTTGAACGCAGGGCTCGCACAGGCCGGCGTGGACATCATTCCGATCGACACGTTCGGGTTGATCCACGAAGTCATTGCAAACCCGTCGCTGTACGGCTTCAGCAACGTCACCGATGCGGCATGCGGGCTAACCTCCAGCTCGCTGGCTTGCGGGCCGGCGGGCTCGGATTTGCCCTACACCTACGCGTCGGGGACGGATCAAACCTATCTGTTCGCCGACGGCGTGCATCCGACCACCGCCGCACACGCCTTGCTCGGGCAGTACGTGGTGTCGGTGATCCAGGCGCCGGGCCAGCAGTCGCTGCTTGCGGAAGCGCCGCTGGCCGTCACCGATTCGGTGAATCGCAGCCTGCGCAACCAGGCGCTCTCGGGCATGAACCAGCCGAGCCAGGGCGTGCGCTGGTTCGCCAATTACGATTACAACCAGCAGAAGCTGGACGCGACGGCCAATACGCCGAAATCCGACAACAACCAGAACACGCTGACAGTCGGCGCGGACGTGCACCCCGACGAACACATCAGCGTCGGCATGGCACTGAGCGGCGCCAACCATCGCGACGGTTTCGCCGACGACGCCGGCGGCTTCAAACTCGACGAATACCTGGTTTCGGCGTACGCCATGTACGGCTGGCAGCAGGGTTACTTCGGCGCAATTGGCAACGTCGGCCAGCTCAACTACCACGACATCGACCGCAACATCGCGCTCGGCCCGGCGCTGCGCCGTGAGAGTGGTTCCACCTCCGGCTCGCATGTGGCCCTGATGCTCACCGGCGGCTGGCTGTTCGGTTCCGACGCGCTGCGCACCGGCCCTTATGCCGATATCGGCTACCAGCGCATCCGCGTCAGCGGCTTCGCGGAGAATGGCGGCGACAGCACCGCGATGACCTTCGACCGCCAGGAGCGCGAAGCGATGATCGGCACGCTGGGCTGGCAGGTGATCGGCAACTGGCAGGCCGGCGGCACGGCACTGCATCCGTATGCGCAGGTCGCGTGGAACCACGACAGCAAGGCCGATCCGCGCGACGTGCGCGCAGGCCTGGTCAACATGCCGGGCACCTTCGGAATGCCTGGCTTCGTGCCCGACAAGACCTGGGGCAGCGCGGGCGTGGGCTTGAATGCGCAGTTCAGCCCGGGCTTCTCGGCATGGGTCAGCTACGACGGGCGCTTCTCCGACAGCAACGAGCGCGACAACAGCTTGAACGTGGGAGCGAAGCTGAGCTTCTGAGCGGTCACTCGCTCGGCGTCATCCCGGCGCAAGCCGGGATCCATCTTGCTTGAAAGTCGCTTTGGATTCCGGGACCGATCTGGCGATCGGTCCCGGAATGACGGACAGGATGAGCAACAAAAAAGCCGCGCATCGAGCGCGGCTTTTTTTTCGCCTGCAAGCGAGCTGCTATTTCTTCTTCTTGCTGAACTGGTTGTACAGCGCTTCCGCTTGGTCGTGCAGGGCGCTCGCGGCATCATGCGAGAGCTCGGTGGTGTTGCCATTCTCTTCGTGCTGGTTCAGCACCAGGCTGCCGTTCTCGTCCCAGCCCACGCGATCGGTGGATTGGATCGGCGCACCCTTCTTCGCGCGGGTTTCCTGCACGACCACCCACGGATGGCCACCCTTGTACGCGTAATCGGTACTGGTGTAATTGCCCTTGTCGCCGTGATCCACCAGCTGGCGGACGAATTCCACGCCGTCCTTGTCGGAGAACACCTGCCAGCTCTTGGCGGCTTCATCGTTGGACGCAGTGCCTTGCGTCACCTTCATCCCGCCGATGCGGCTCTGCACGTTCTTGAAGTCCGACAGCATCTTGTCGGCGGCGGTCGGCTCGGCGATCAGCTTCAGGTCCACCTGCGCGGGCGCGTTGTGGGTCAGCACCGGCGTCTGCAGCGTGGTCGAATACGTCCGACCGTTGTTCTGCATCTGCGCCTCGAGCACGTAGATGTCGGCCTGCTTGATCTCCTTCGGCGTGAAGCTGATGCTGAACTGCTGCGGGAAATGCGGCGGCGCGAACGCCTGCGTGTTCACCGGCACACCCGGCTGCTGGGTCACGTCCATCAGGGTGAGTTCGAGCTTGGCATCCGGCGCGACCTGCACGCTCGGATCGGCCAGCGTGACCGTACCGGTGACGGCGGTCGGCGCCGGGGCTGCTTGCTGGGCCGGCGCGGCATGGTTGGAAGATTCGCCGCAACCGCCGAGCAGCAGGCCGGCGATCACCAGCGGCAGAACAAGCTTGCGCATGACAAATCCTTTTCAGCGAGAAGGCGCCGCACCCACGGGGTGCGGCGAGCCGATAATCCTAGCGGGCATGCGGCTTCTACGAAAGTCCACGTCAGCATGACCTTTGGCTACTCCCGAAAAGGTGTGGATCGCGTTAACGTGGCGTGATCGCTTTTCTCCGGGGAAAACCCATGTACCCGCTCCTTCGCGCGACATTCTTCCGCGCCGGTTCGCGTGCGCTGCTGGCATGCACACTGGCCGCCCTCACCCCCGGCGTGATGGCCCGACCGGCTGGCCACGCACCCTCCACCGCCGCACAACGCGAGGCGGCATGGCAACAACACCAGGCGATGCGTGCGGATTCGCCCTTCGCGGGCGTGCACTGGCGCTCGATCGGGCCGGTCAAGCAGGGCGGGCGCGTGGTGGCGATCGCCGGCGTGCCGGGCCAGCCGTACACGTTCTATGTCGCCTACGCGAGTGGCGGCGTCTGGAAGACCACCGACAACGGCGCGCACTTCACGCCGCTGTTCGATCGCATGCCGACCATGGTGATCGGCGCGATCGCGGTGGATCCGTCGCATCCGCAGACTTTGTGGGTCGGCACCGGCGAAGCCAATTCCTCGCGTTCGTCCTACGGCGGCATGGGGATGTTCCGCTCCGATGACGGCGGCAAGACTTTCGAACCCGCCGGGCTCGCCGATTCCGATCGCATCGCGCGCATCGTGGTGGACCCCAAGGATTCCAACACGGTGTACGTGGCCGCGCTCGGCAAGCTCTACACCACCGGTGGCCAGCGCGGCGTGTATCGCACGCGCGACGGCGGCAAGACCTGGCGGCAGGTGCTTGCCGGTTCCACGCCGTGGACCGGCGCGATTGACCTCACGATGGATCCGCGCAACCCGCAGGTGTTGTACGCCGCGCTGTGGGACCGCAAGCGCACCGCCTGGAACATGACGTATTCCGGCAAGGGTTCGGGGATCTGGAAGAGCACCGATGGCGGCGATCACTGGACGCAACTGACCAACGGTTTCCCGCACGACGACAAGGTCGGCCGCATCGGCCTGGCGATCGCACCGTCGCAGCCCGACACGCTCTATGCCAGCGTGGACGACTGGACGCCGCTCCCCGCCGCCGAGCGCGACATGGGCGAAAGCCCGCTGTCGCCCGCACGCCTGAAGACGATGACCAAGGCGGAGTTCCTGCGCCAGGATCCGCAGCAGGTCGAGCGTTTCATCCGCCAGAACGATCTGGATACGAATCTCACCGCCGCCAAGCTCATCGACATGGTCAAGGACGGCACGGTCAGCATGGACGAAATCCGCAAGCAGTTGTCCGATGCCAACGCGGACCTGTTCAACGCCGATATCGAAGGCCTGGTCGTGTACCGCTCCGATGACGGCGGCGCGCACTGGCGCAAGGCCAACGACAAACCGCTGCGCGAGGTGTACTACACCTACGGCTATTACTTCGGCCAGATCCGGGTCGCGCCGAACGATGCCGACCACGTGTACGCCGAAGGCCTGCCGCTGATCGAATCGAAGGACGGCGGCAAGACCTGGAACGGGCTCAACGATCCCAACGTGCACGTGGACTACCACGAGCTGCTGATCGATCCGTCCGATCCGCAACGCATGCTGGTCGGCAACGATGGCGGTGCCTACATCACCTACGACGGCGGCGCGCATTGGCAACAGTTCGCACGCATCCCGGTCGGCCAGTTCTATTCGGTCACCTACGACATGGATGATCCGTACAACGTCTACGGCGGCCTGCAGGACAACGGCGCGATGATGGGTTCGTCCAAGACCGACTGGCAGCGCGACGAGGATTGGAAGGATGTCGGCGGCGGCGACGGCATGTACGTGCAGGTGGACCCGCGCGACAACAAGACGATCTACGCGGGCTATCAGTTCGGCTTCTACACGCGCACCGGCCCGGACGGGCGTCACGAAGTGCGACCGCGTCCGGCGTTCGGTACGGCGCCCTTGCGCTGGAACTGGACAACGCCGATCGAGCTGTCGCCGCATAACCAGGACATCGTCTACATGGGCGCGGATAAGTTGTTCCGCTCGATGGACAAGGCCGAGACGTGGCAGGCGATCAGCCCCGACCTGTCTTCTTCGAAGAATCGCGGCAACGTGCCTTACGCGACCATCACCACGCTCGCCGAATCGCCGAAGACCTTCGGCGTGATCTGGATCGGCACCGATGACGGCAACGTGTGGGTGACCAACGATGGCGGCGTGAACTGGAAGCATGTGGATGCGAATCTTCCGCAGCGCTGGATCAGCCGCGTCGAGCCATCGCACTTCGACGACCAGCGCGCCTATGTGTCGTTGAATGGTTACCGCGACGATGACATCACGCCGTATCTCTATCGCACCGACGATCTCGGCAAGCACTGGACGTCGATTTCGAAAGGCCTGCCGGACGAAGCCATCAACGTGGTGCGCGAGGATCCGGTGAACCCCGACGTGCTCTATGTCGGCACCGATCGCGGCGTGTACGTGTCGCTGGATCGCGGCGCTTCATGGCAATCATTCCAGGGCAACCTGCCGAACGTGCCGGTGCACGACCTGGCCATCCATCCGCGTGAGCGCGAACTGATCGCCGGCACGCATGGTCGCAGCGTCTGGATCGCCGACGTGCTGCCGGTGCAGGAACTGACCGCGAAGTTGCGCAACGAGGCGGTGCGCCTGTTCCCGGTCGAGGACGTGCAGGCCGAGCGCGACTGGCAGTCGCGGCCCGCCGAATGGTTCGACGAAACCGACGACCTGCCGAAACTCCAAGGCAGCTACTGGGCGAAGCAGGCCGGCCCGGTCACGCTCACCGTGTCGAACAGTGATGGGCAGACCGTGCAAGTGCTGCACTTCGATGCGAAACGCGGCCTCAACGCCTACACCTGGAATCTCGAACTCGACAAGGACAAGGCGCTCGCCGCCGAACGCGCACAATTGGCGAAGGAGCACCTCGATCCGGCCACCGCCGATTTCTCCAAGCAGCCGATCGCGCAGGCGGTGCAATTCGGCTGGCGCATCTACCCGACGGCGGGCAAGTACACGCTGAAGCTGGATGGCGCGGGCGCGAGCAGCGAAACCAGTTTCGAAGTGAAGGCACCGCACGAATACAAGCCGCGCGGCAAGCCCGAACCGAAGTTGCGCGGCAAGGACAAGTGGGCGCGCCCGGAAGCCGCACCGCAACCTTCGGCGGCCAGTGAAGAGCGCGAAGCGGAAGCAGCCGGGCAATAAAAAAGCGCCGCAAGGCGCTGCGCTGTCTTCATGGCATGAAGCCGGCGGTCTTTCGACCGCCGGCCCCAATCCACTCCCCAATCCGGTGCGGTATTCACCCCGCCGCCCGGAACCTAATTAAAAGTTAACGAGCCGTCAAGCCCTTCACCCGAATCTGTCGAGCCGATCCTCGAAAGCGGGGCCGCTCACAACAAGGCAATGTCGGCGATCGCGTCGAAGCGCGCCTTGATGCGCGCCAGCAGGGCGAGGCGGTTGCCGCGCAGCGCGGCATCTTCGGCCATCACCAGCACGCCGTCGAAGAATGCATCCACCGGCGCCTGCAATTGGGCAAGGCGTGCCAGCGTGCCTTCGTAATCGCTTGCGGATCGCGTTTCGGATTGCGCGGACTGCAACGCCTGCCAGAGCGTGCGCTCGGCGGACTCCTGCAAGAGCGATTCATCGATCGCGCGCGCACCGGCTTCGCGGATGTCCACGCCTTCCTTGCGCAGGATGTTGGCAACGCGCTTGTTGGCCGCGGCGAGGCTTTCCGCTTCCGCGCGTTTGGCGAACGCCGCGACCGCACGCAGGCGGCGATCGAAGTCCACCAGGCTCGCAGGCTCCACCGCAGCGACGGCGGCGAACTGGCCGGGCGTATAACCCTGCTCGGCGTAGTAGCCGCGCAGGCGATCGAGGATGAAGGCGCGCAGTTCCGCTGCGAGCTCCGCGCGCGAGGATTCCGCACTCCGCACAAGCTTCGTACCCTCACCCCCAGCCCCTCTCCCGGAGGGAGAGGGGAGCGTGGGAATCTGCTCCAACGCGTCGCGCAGCAGCACGTCGAGGTCCAGGTCCAGCCCGCCTTCAATCAGCGTGCGCGCAAGTCCCAACGCGGCGCGGCGCAGCGCGAACGGATCCTTGTTGCCGGAAGGCTTCAAACCGACCGCGAAGATGCCGGCCAGCGTGTCGAGTTTGTCCGCCACCGATAGGGCCTGCGCCATCACGCCCTGCGCGATGCCGTCGCCGGCATTGCGCGGGCGGTAGAACTGGTCCAGCGCGTCGGCGACGTCCTCGCGCTCACCTTGCGCAGCCGCATAGTGGCGGCCCATCACGCCCTGCAACTCGGGGAATTCGCCGACCATGCGCGTCAGCAGGTCGCAGCGGCTCAGGCCCGCGGCGTGCGTGGTCAGCGCGGCGTCCACTGCGAAGCCCTGCTCGCGCAGACGGTTCGCGATCAGGCGGGCCAACTCGGCAACGCGCACGGTCTTGTCCCATAGGCTGCCCAGCGCCTTCTGCCAGGTGACCTCGGCCAGCCCTTGTTGATGCGCGGCCAACGGCGTCTTGAGGTCTTCGTCGAAGAAGAATTTCGCATCGGCGAAACGCGGGCGGATCACGCGCTCGTAGCCGTGCCGGATCAGCGCGGGTTCTTTCGACTCGACATTCGCCACGCCGATGAAGCGCTCGGTCAACTTGCCTTGCGCATCGAAAACGGGAACGAACTTCTGGTTCGTTTCCATCGTCATCACCAGCGCCTCGTGCGGCACGGCGAGGTAGTCGCGGTCGAAGGTGCAGGCGATCGCCACCGGCCATTCGGTGAGGTTGGCGATCTCGTCGCAAAGCGAATTCGAAAGGCGCGCATCACCGCCACCGTTCGCCTGCGCAGCCGCAGCGACGTGTTCGCGAACACGCGCGCGGCGCCCGGCCGGGTCGGCCAGCACCTTCGCTGCACGAAGTGAATCGAGATAGGAATCCGCATCCACCAGATGCACCGACTTGGCATGCATGAAGCGATGCCCACGCGACTGCCGGCCGCTCTTCAGGCCCAGCACCTCGCCTTCCACCACGCGATCGCCGTGCAACATCACCAGCCAGTGCACCGGCCGCACGAAAGCGTAATCGTGATCGCCCCAGCGCATCGGTTTCGGAATCGGCAGCGCGGCCAGGGCTTCGGAGACGATCTGCGGCAAAAGCGCGGCGGTCGTCTGGCCCGGCTGCACCGCGCGGTGCGCGAAACGCTCGCCCTTGTTGTCGCTGACGCGCTGCAGCTGCGTCCACTCCACGCCGCACTTCTGCGCGAAGCCGAGCAACGCGCGCGTCGGCTCGCCCTGCGCATCCAGCGCGATGTTGACGTAAGGCCCCAGCGCTTCGCTGTGCTGTTCGGGTTGCGAATCGCCGACCGCCGGCACGTGCACCGCCAGGCGACGCGGCGTGCAGAACGCGCGCGCGTGTTCGACACCCGCGGAGATGCCGCGCTTGCTCAAGCCTTCGCACACGCCGCGGGCGAACGCCTGCGCGAGCTCGTCGATCGCGTGGATCGGAAGCTCCTCGCAGCCGATCTCGATCAGCAGGGATTTGGGTTCGCTCACTTCGACCCCTCCCTGGTGCGTTTCTCTGTTCGGCATCCTGCCTCACCCTCAGCCGGCGCACGCGATGCGATCCGACGCATCGCGTAAGCGCGCCGCCTTCGATCCTCGGTGCCGAGTTCGATCAGCAGCGGTCGCAGGTTCTCAGCCATGCGCGGCCTCCGCCTTTTCCGCCGCGGCATTCTTGCCGACGTAGCTTTCCGCCACCGCGCGCGCCAGCGCGCGCACGCGCAGGATGTAGCGCTGGCGTTCGGTCACGCTGATCGCGCGGCGTGCATCGAGCAGGTTGAATGCATGCGAAGCCTTGCAGACCTGCTCGTAGGCGGGCAACGGGAGATTCAATGCCACCAATTTCTGCGCTTCCGCCTCGCAGGCGTCGAAGCGATGGAACATTTCGGCCACGTCGGCGTGCTCGAAGTTGTAGGCGCTCTGCTCCACTTCGTTGCGATGGAACACGTCGCCGTAGGTCACGACGCCGTGCGGCGCGTGTGTCCAGATGAGATCGAACACGCTGTCCACGTTCTGCAGGTACATCGCCAGGCGTTCGAGGCCGTAGGTGATCTCGCCGGTGACCGGCTTGCACTCCAGTCCGCCGGCCTGCTGGAAATAGGTGAACTGGGTGACCTCCATGCCGTCCAGCCACACTTCCCAGCCCAGGCCCCAGGCGCCGAGCGTCGGCGATTCCCAGTTGTCCTCGACCAGGCGCAGATCGTGCGCAAGCGGATCAATGCCCAGCTCCTTCAGCGAACCGAAATAGCGCTCGACGATATCGTCGGGATTGGGCTTCATCACCACCTGGTACTGGTAGTAATGCTGCAAGCGGTTCGGGTTCTCGCCGTAGCGGCCATCGGTCGGACGTCGGCACGGCTGCACATACGCCGCGGCCCACGGTTGCGGACCCAGCGAGCGCAGGAACGTGGCCGGATGGAAAGTACCCGCGCCGATCTCGATGTCCAACGGCTGCAGCAGCACGCAACCCTGATCCGCCCAGTAGCGGTTCAAGGTCTGGATGATTTGCTGGAAGGTGGGACCGGCCATGCGGATCGCGTGCGACAAAGCGCGCTAGTATACCGACGCATGTCGAGGGCAAAGCGCCGATGGCCTTGAACCCGCACCCGCGCAACGCAGCGTCCGGGCTGGGCCGGCGCGGGCGGCTGGAACTGGAGGAAGTGCTGGCCGCGCTGGTCGTGGATGGCCTGCTCACCGCCGACGATGCCAAGCGCGTACGCACCGGCGCGCGCAGCACCGGCAAGAACGCGCTGGAGCTGCATCCGCTGGTGCTGGTTGGCAATGCCAAGCTGCCGAACCGGCGCGAGTCCGGCAAGCCGCTCTCCATCGAAACGCTCACCGTGTGGCTGGCGGAGAAATCCGGCCTGCCGTACCTGCGCATCGATCCGATGAAGATCGATGCCGGCGCGGTCACGCAGGCGGTCAGCCACGCGTACGCGCAACGTCATCGCATCCTGCCGGTGCAGGTGGAAGCGGATTCGGTGACCTTCGCCACCGCCGAGCCATTCGACACGCGCTGGGCGGCGGACCTCTCGCACATGATCCGGCGCGAGGTGAAGCGCGTCGTCGCCAATCCGCTGGACGTCAGCCGCTATCTCCTGGAGTTCTACGGCGTGCAGCGCTCGATCGCGCTGGCGCGCGAGGCCAAGCAGGAAGACTACGACGCCTCCAAGATCCTCAACTTCGAACAATTGCTGGAGCTGGGCCAGAGCGGCGAGCTCAATGCCGACGACCGCCACGTCGTGCACATCGTGGACTGGCTGCTGCAATACGCCTTCGAGCAGCGCGCTTCCGACATCCACCTCGAACCGCGCCGCGAAGCCGGGCAGATCCGCTTCCGCATCGACGGCGTGATGCACAAGGTCTTCGAACTGCCGCCGCCCGTGATGACCGCGGTGACCGCGCGCGTGAAGATCCTCGCGCGCCTGGACGTCGCCGAGAAGCGGCGGCCGCAGGACGGACGCATCAAGACGCGCTCGGCCACGGGACGCGAAGTGGAGCTGCGCATCTCCGACATGCCGACCGCGTTCGGCGAAAAGCTGGTGCTGCGCATTTTCGATCCGGACATCGTGGTGAAGGCGTTTTCGCAATTGGGCTTTTCCGCCGACGAGGAAAAGGCCTGGAAGCAGATGGTGGAGCGTCCGCACGGCATCGTGCTGGTCACCGGCCCGACCGGTTCGGGCAAGACCACCACGTTGTATTCCACGCTCAAGCACCTCGCCACGCCGGAGTTGAACGTGTGCACGGTCGAGGATCCGATCGAGATGGTGGCGCCGGAATTCAACCAGTCGCAGGTGCAGCCGGCGATCGATTTCGATTTCGCCGCGGGCGTGCGCACGCTGCTGCGCCAGGATCCGGACATCATCATGATCGGCGAGATCCGCGACCTGGAGACCGCGCAGATGGCGGTGCAGGCCTCGCTCACCGGCCACCTTGTGCTTTCCACGTTGCACACCAACGACGCGCCGAGCGCAGTGACGCGCCTGCTCGACCTCGGCGCGCCGCATTACCTGATCCAGTCCACGCTCGCGGGCGTGGTCGCGCAACGACTGGTGCGCACGTTGTGCCCGCATTGCAAGGTCGAGGGCACGCAGGATGAAGATGCCTGGCGCGTGCTGACCCACGGCTGGGACCTGCCGGCGCCGCAACGCGTGTATGCACCAAAAGGTTGCCTGGAATGCCGCAATACCGGCTTCCTCGGTCGCACCGGCATCTACGAAATGATGCTGATCAGCCCGAAGTTGCGCGCGATGATCTCGCCGCAACTGGATCTCGGCGGCTTCTCCGCCGTCGCGCTCGCCGAAGGCATGCAGCCGCTGCGCATTTCCGCCGCGGCGCAGGTGGCGCGCGGGATCACCACGGTGGCAGAAGTCTTGAACGTCCTACCCGCCTCGGACCAATGAAACCTCTCCTGATCATCCAGACCGGCGAAGCGCCGGAGCCCATCCTTGCGCGGCTCGGCGGTTTCTCGCAATGGTTCCGCACCGCCATGCGCGTGCAACCCGAACAGGTGCGCACGGTGCGCGTGGACATCGGCGGAAAGTTGCCGAAGCCGAAAGACATCGCCGGCGCGGTGATCACCGGCTCCGGTGCGATGGTCACCGACCGCAAAGCCTGGAGCGAGAACACCGCCGCCTGGCTGCGTGGCGCGATGGATGCGGAGCTGCCGCTGTTCGGCGTCTGCTACGGCCATCAACTGATGGCGCACGCGTTCGGCGGCAGCGTGGGCTGGCTGCCCGGCGGCCGCGAGATTGGCACCCAGCCGATCCGGCGCAACGGGCACGACGATGATCTGCTCGACGGCATGCCGGTGGATTTCCCCGCGCACACCACGCATCGGCAGAGCGTGCTGGAAGCGCCGCGAGAAGCACGCGTGCTGGCGCGATCGGAAGCCGATCCGCACCAGATACTGCGTTACGGATCGACTGCGATTTCCACCCAGTTCCATCCCGAATTCAGCACGCGCTTCATGCGCGCCTACCTGCGCAGCCGCGAGCCGGCATTGATCGAAGAAGGCTTCGACGTGCCGAGCCTGCATCGCGAAGTGCAGGCGACCCCGGATGCGCGCGGACTGCTGCGGCGGTTCGCGCGGACGGCATTGCGCGAGCACCCGTAAGGCGGGCATTGCCCGCCGGCGGACAGCGTCCGCCCTACACCCGCAGCCGGCGCATCACCGCCCCGCGCGAAACAAACGCAAACACGATGCCGAATCCGAAGCCGGCCACGTGCGCCCACCACACGACGGTGCCGAAGCTCGGCCCGGCCAGCGTGAACAGCAATTGCAGCAGCACCCACATGCCGATCATCAGCCACGCCGGTACGCGCACGAACTCGAAGTAGAGTCCCAGCGGCAGCACCAGCCCCAGGTGCGCGCGCGGGAACAGCGCGAGGTAGGCCCCCACGACGGCGGACACCGCACCGCTGCATCCCACGATGGGCGCGTTCGCGCCTGACAGCGTGAGCGCACCGACCACGTTGGCGAACGCGCCGCCCAGCAGGAACAGCAACAGGAAACGTTGGCCGCCCAGCGCGCGCTCGGCGGAAAAACCGAAAATCACGAGGAACAGGATGTTGCCGACCAGGTGCAGCCAGTCGGCGTGCATGAACAGCGCCGTGAACAGCCGCAGCCACGGCCAGCCGGAAAATGGATGTCGCGTATCGAACAGGTGCGCCGGTACCGTGCCCCAGCGCGCCAATACGGCGTAGCGCGCTTCCGGGGCCGCCAACGCCAGCCAGCAGAACACGGCGACACAGGCGATCACCAGCAAGGGCGTGGCCCAGCGGAACGTGCTGCGGTGGCGGGCGGGTACGTAGACGAACATGCACGTACATTACCGGCGACAACGGCGCCGAACCAAGGCGCGCTTCGCACCCTCATCAATTCCCCATCCGGCCCTCATGACGCTGCCCCGCGGCGGAGCTATAGTGCGCCGCCCGTCGCCGCTGCAAGCACTCGTACTTCGATCCGACGAAGAAGGAGGCGGAGATGTCCGCCGGTTCCGATCGCAATGGCGCTGTCCCTTGGGCTGATTTGGAACGCGCGCTCCGGGGTACCGTGCTGCCTCCCGGGAACGCGGCGTACGAACAACACCGCAGCGTCTGGAACGGCGTGATCGATCGTCGCCCTCCGGCCATCGCCCGCTGCGCGGATGCGGAAGACGTGGCCGCCGCAATCACGTTCGCGGCCCGCGAACGTTTGCCGGTGACGGTGCGCGGCGGAGGCCACAACGTGGCCGGACTGGCCGTGCGCGACGATGCGCTGATGCTGGACCTGGGCGTCATGAATCGCGTCGAGGTGGATCCGCATGCGCGGATCGCTAGCGTCGAGGGAGGCGCCTTGTGGCAGAACGTCGATGCCGCGACGCAAGCCCACGGGCTTGCCACCACCGGCGGTTTCGTTTCGACCACGGGTGTCGGCGGATATACGCTGGGCGGCGGCGTGGGCTGGCTGATGCGGCGTTGCGGACTGGCCATCGACAACCTGCTGGAAGCGGCCGTGGTGCTGGCGGACGGGCGCAGTGTCATCGCGAACGAACATCAGCACGCCGACCTGTTCTGGGGCTTGCGCGGCGGCGCCGGCGGCCTCGGCGTGGTGACGCGCTTCAGCTATCGGCTGCATCCGGTCGGCGAGGTGTACGCGGGCGTGGTGTTCTATCCGATGCACGCCGCGCGCGAGCTGCTGCGTGCATTCGCACAGTTCACGCCGACCGCGCCGGACGGATTCACCGCGATGCTGGTGTTCACGACCGTACCGCTGCTGCCGTTCCTGCCGGCCGACTCGCACGGCACGCGCGCGGTGGCGTTGGCGTATTGCTGGAGCGGTGATCCCTCGCAAGGCGACGCGATTGCCTCGCCCATTTCGAGAAGCGCTGCACCGCTGGGGCGTCACGAAGGCACGGTGCCTTATGCGGCGTGGCAGCAGGCCTTCGATCCGGCCGCGCCGGCGGGTCATCATTACTACTGGACGACTTCGCAATTCGATGCGCTGGACGATGCGCTGATCGACGCGATGATTCCACTCGCCATGGAACCCGCCGATCCGATGAGCGAAGTGCACGTGCATCATCTCGGCGGCGCTGTCGCCCGCGTCGGCAACGAAGCCACGGCGTTCTCGCATCGCGACGCGGCGTTCTTCATCAACGCGATCGGCCACACCGACGCGGCGGAACGTTTCCCGGAAGTGCGTGACTGGGCGCGTCGGTTGCGCTCGACGATGGCCCCGCATGCGCGGGCGGACATCCAGCCGAACTTCGCCGGCGAAGCATCCGACGTGACCGCGCGCGCCCACTCCGCGGCTTCGCGCGCGAAGCTGGACGCACTGCGCGACCGCTACGACCCGGAAGGGCTGCTTGCCCCGGTGCGCGCCGGCTGATTGGCGGCAATGTCGGCCAGCAGCGTGCGCGCTTCGGTCGCGACATCCTCGAAACGCGCCGAGCCGCCCTCCTGCCGAACCCGCTCGAACTCCACGCCCAGCGCCGCCCGCGCTTTTCTCTCGGCGCGCTCCTGCGCCTTGCGCCACTGCGCAAACAGCGGCGCGCCGGTCCATTCGCGCACGCGAGCGGCAGCGCCGAGGAATCGCGCGGCGATCGCAAAATCGCCACGGTCGGCGGCAAAATAAGCTGCACCTTCGACGCATCCCGCGGCTGCACGCGAGTTCTGGAAGGTTCTCGATCCGTCCAGATCGGACAACCAATCCTGCGCGGCCCCCTGCAAGTCGCCGACATAAAAGCGTTGCAGCGCCCGATTGATCAAGGTGTAAACCCACTGGAAGGAATTGCCGTGCGAAGCCAGGCAATCCAACGCGCCGCTGATGCTCGCGACCGCCTCGCTGTGACGATCGTTCATGGACTGGGCAATGCCGCGGCCCAGCAGGGCATTGGAGCGCAGCCACGCGTCGTCAAGCTGCTCTGCGGCGGCCAATACCGACTGCACGCATGCTTCGGCGCCTGCCAGGTCGCCGCGAGTGGCGAGCTCGAACGCGAGGATCGCTTCGCCCGCTGCGGCGAGCCACGTATCCCCTTCGGTTTTGGCCAGCGCGATGCCCTCGCGCAGTCGCGTACCCGCCTGTTCGCTCACCCGCGAGAAATGCAGGGCCACCCCTGCGGCGACCAGCGCCCGCGCGAGGTGGCGCGAGGAGGTCCGCTGCGCCTGCAGCGCCCGCTCCGCCCATTGCGCAGATTGGCGGTAGTTGTGGGCGCCGCGGAAATACCAGCAAAGATTTCCGATCAGCGCGAGCGCGTCGTCCACCAGACCCGGTTGCTCCAGCGCGAAATCGAACGCGGTATGCAGATTCGGCCATTCGCGCCTGACGCGGTCAAACCACAGTTGATAGCGATTGCTGCGGATTTCCGAATAGATGTGTTCGGTGAACTGGACGAAATGCGCGAGGTGGGCCGTGCGCACGCGTGCCTCGTTGCCGCTCTCGGCCAGGCGCGCCTGTGCGTACAGCCGCACACTATCGAGCAGGCGATAGCAGGGCGGATTGGTGTGGGTATCAACAACCAGCAGCGACTTGTCGACCAAGCCGCACAACAAATCCAGGGTTTGCTGCTCGTCAAGGCTGAACGCGGCGCCGATCGCATTCGCGCCGTCAAGCGTGCAGGTACCGACAAAGGCGCTCAGCCCGCACAGAAGCGATTGCTCTTGCTCCGACAGCAGCGCGAAGCTCCACTCGATCAGCGCGTTCAAGGTCTGATGGCGCGCCGGTCGGCTCGGGTTGTCCTCGGCCAGGCTGAGCAGGCGTGCCTCCATCCGCACCAGCAACTGTGCCGGACTTAGCAGACGCAGGCGCGCCGCGGCCAGTTCCAGCGCGAGCGGCAGACCGTCCAGGCGGCGGCAGATTTCGGCGACCGTGGCGGCATTGGCCGGCGTCAGGGCAAATCCGGATGCGCTGGCTTGCGAGCGCAGCAAAAGCAATCGCATCGCCGGTACCGAGGCCAGGCAGGCGACCTGCTCGTCCGTTGCCCATTCGCCTGGCGGTGGCACCTGTAGCGGGGGCAGTCCGTACAGTGATTCGCCCGCGCAATTCAGACGGCGTTGGCTGGTCACCAGAATGTGCAATTCCGCGCAAGCCGACAGCAACCCGGCGACGGCTTTGCCCAAGGCATCCGCGATCCTCTCGCAATTGTCGAACACCAGCAGCGCCCTTCGAGTTTGCAGCAGATCACTCAACTGAGCGATCAGCTCACCGGCTTCTGCGGTCGCATTGATGTCGAACATGCCGGCGAGCCAGCGCACCAGCGCGCCGCGATCGGCCTGCGCGGTGCAATCGAGCAACCACACCCCATCCGGAAAATCGTTCGCGCTTGCTCTGGCTGCTTCCAGCGCGGCCTGAGTCTTGCCGATGCCGCCCGGCCCAGTGATCGTCACCAGCCGGCGCTCCTGCAGCATCTGTTTCAACGCCTTGATGTCGTTTTCGCGTCCGACCAGCGGCTCGGCGCGTTCCGGCACTCGCGCGCGCGGAGGCGGTGCAAAACGCAACGCCGGCGAGGCTTCCTTTGCCTGCTCCTTCAGCTCCGCAATGAAGCGATAGCCGAGCCCGTGCACCGTCTGGATGTAGCGCGGATGTTCGATGTCATCGGCCAGCGCCTTGCGCAGCTGGGCGATCAGGCGATTGAGCGTGGCTGGCGTGATGAATCCGTGGCCCCACACTGCATCGAGGATCTGATCGCGGCTCAGCAGTTCGCCAGGATGCGCCAGGAATTCAAGCAATACGGAAAATGCCTTGGGCTCCACCTGCATCTCGCGGCCGTCGCGCAGCAGTTGATGTGCGCGCGCGTCGACCCGCACGTCCGCGAATGCGTACGTGGCCGTGTGCCCTTCCGTGTTCCTGCCTTTTTCCATGCTGCCGCGCGCCCGAACGCGACACCGCCAGGATTCTTGCGATTTCCCTACCGAATCATCATGACCCGGATCCCCCGTGGGGCGCAGTTTATACGGCACGCGGACCTACGCGCACTGCCAAAACCCATCGGAGAAGATCGCCATGAACAAACGCCTGCAACTCGCCGCCGCGCTGGCCGCGATAGGCCTTTCCAGCTTTGCCGTCGTCCACCAGGCACAAGCCTGCGGGCTGGACCTGGTCAAGTCGGCCAACGGCCAATGGAGGATCGCTCCGCCAGCACAGATGTCGGCTTCAGCGGCCAACAAGATGATGTTCCTGGCTGGCGTCAGGCCGGCAACAACGAATGCCATCGCCAATCCGCTGCAATTCCTCGAGCCGATCACGGGTCTGTACGAGGTCACGCTGACCTCCCGAGGCACTCCGGGCATTCCGGACGGAACCGTGGTCGACCATGGCTACTCCGTCTGGCACGCGGATGGTTCCGAGATCATGAATTCGGGAAGGCCCGCCGGTGACACCAATTTCTGCCTGGGCACGTGGGCGCAGACGGGCGCGCGCACCTACATGCTCAACCATTTCACGCTGTCCTGGTTCCAGTCGGTGAGCGCCACGCCCGACGCGGGGACGCCGCCGCTGCCGGGGCTCTACTCCGTCAATAACATTTTTGCCGGGCCGGGCAACATCCGCGAAACCGTCACCCTGGCGATGGATCGCCAGTCGTTCAGCGGCTCGTTCACGATCACCCAATTCGACACCAACGGTAATGTCGTGCCCGGCTTCCCGATTTCGGGGGACGTTGCGGCAAAGCGCCTGACCATCAATTCGCCGCCTTTCTCGTTCTGATCGAGAGCGGGCGCGGAAGAGGGCGCGGCGTGCGACACGCCGCGCCCTTTGTCATCCAGCGACCAACCGGACCCGCGCGAAGTTTCGTTTGCCGACCTGCAGCACGCCTTCGAATCCGGGCGCGAATACGCGTTGCGCATCTTCGACGACCTGTGAGTCGATCCGCACCGCGCGTTCCTTGATCTTGCGGTTCGCCTCCGAGTTGCTGGAAGTGAGCCCGGCGGCGGTGAGCAGCGCCGGCAGGCGCAGGCCTTCGGCCGCCACGGGGATCTCGTTCAGCGGCAACAGCGCGGTGTCACCTTCGCCGCGCACTACCGCATGCCAGCCGGCGATCGCGCGCTCGGCGTCGGCCGCATCGTGGAAGCGCGTGGCCAGTTCGCGCGCCAGTTCCAGCTTGAAGTCGCGCGGATTGACCGCGCCGCTTTCCGCGTCGCGTTTCATCCGCGCGATGTCGTCCAGCGAATTGTCGAACGAGAGCAGCTCGAACCAGCGCCACATCAGCGCGTCATCAATCTTCATCGTCTTGGTGACGATCTCGATCGCCGGCTCGTTGATCCCGATGTAGTTGCCCAGCGACTTGGACATCTTGTTGACGCCGTCCAAGCCTTCCAGCAACGGCATGGTCAGCACGATCTGCGGCGGCTGGCCGTGCTGCTCCTGCAACGCGCGGCCCATCAGCAGGTTGAATTTCTGGTCGGTGCCGCCGAGCTCGACGTCGGCTTTCAGCGCCACCGAGTCGTAGCCCTGCACCAGCGGATACAGGAACTCGTGGATCGCGATCGGCTGCTGCGCGGCGTAGCGCTTGGCGAAATCGTCGCGCTCGAGCATGCGTGCGACGGTGTGCGATGCCGCGAGCCGGATCATGCCCGCCGCATCCATCTTGCCGAACCATTCGGAATTGAAACGCAGTTCCGTGCGTTCGCGATCCAGCACCTTGTAGACCTGCGCGGCGTAGGTCTCCGCGTTCGCCAGGACCTCTTCGCGCGTCAGCGGCTTGCGGGTGGCGTTCTTGCCGGTCGGGTCGCCGATCATCCCGGTGAAATCGCCGATCAGGAAGATCACCTGATGCCCGAGATCCTGGAACTGGCGCATCTTGTTGAGCAGCACCGTGTGGCCGAGGTGCAGGTCCGGCGCGGTCGGATCGAAACCGGCCTTGATCCGCAGCGGCCGCCCGAGCTTCAACCGCTCGCGCAGCTCGTCCTCTTTCAGGATTTCCTCCGCGCCACGGCGGATCAGCGCCAGTGCGCGTTCATCGGTAGTCATGCTTTCGGTGCCCCGTGCCGGCGAAACGAAATGCGCGAATTGGGCGTCGTTTCGCAGCGTGAAAGTGCGGTAGAAGTTAATTGTGCGTTAAACGAGGAATATCTCGCAAATGTTTGTCCAACAAAGCATTGACGCGACCTTGACGAGGTGGCTATGGTACCCCCCGCCGTTGCGGCTGTCCCGTTGGAAACCTCATGAATCCTCGCCTGCGTCACGCTACATCGCATCATGTTCGTCGCAAGGCGATTTGCCGCAAGGCACAGCAACGTCATTCGCACTTCTACGCGCGCTGCACGCATTGGTCGTTCTACCGCAATGCTATCGCGGCGCCGATCCGCTGGGGCCGCGAGCGTTGGGTGTTGTCGGGCGGTGGCCTGTTGCTGGCTTTGTTGACGCTGGTTGGCCTGCCTGCGTGGGCGCACGCGATGCGCCATCCGGCCGAACCGGTCGCACGCACCACGCTGGCGCTGAAGCTGCCGGCGTTGCCGATGCAGCCTTCGGTGCCGGCGGTGGAAGACTGGCAGGTGACGCGCGTGCAGGCGGGCGAGACGCTGGCCGACATCTTCCATGACCACAACCTCGCACCGGCGGACCTGGCCCGCGTTCTGAGCAGCGGCAAGGACGTGGACGCGCTGAAGCGCATCCATCCCGGCGACGAGATCGCATTCCTGCTCGGCTCCTCCGGCGAGCTGCGCGCGCTGCGCTTCGACCGCGACGCCGCCACCCGCGTCACCCTGCATTTCGAGAACGCCACCGGCCCGCTGGTGGAAGAGATCACCCCGCGCGACGTCGAACACCGCGAACACATCGCGCATGGCGTGATCCAGGGCTCGCTGTTCGCCGCCGGCAGCAAGGCCGGCATGAGCAACGCGATGATCCTGAAGCTGGCCAAGGTGTTCGGCTACGACATCGACTTCGCGCAGGACCTGCAGCCGGGCGACAGCTTCACCGTGATCTATGACGACGTCTATCGCGACGGCGAATACCTGCACGAAGGCGACATCATCGCGGCGGAATTCGTCAACGACGGCAAGCGCTACACCGCGGTGCGCTTCGAGAATCCGGAAACGGGCGATGTCTCCTATTACAGCGCCGATGGCCGGCCGCTGAAGAAATCCTTCCTGCGCACGCCGGTGGATTTCACCCGCATCTCCTCGACCTTCGGCATGCGCGAGCACCCGATCCTGGACCGCATGAAAATGCACAAGGGCGTGGATTACGCCGCGCCGATGGGCACGCCGATCTATGCCGCGGGCGATGGCGTCATCAAGTTCCGCGGCCAGAAGCACGGCTACGGCAACTTCGTGATCATCCAGCACAACAAGGACATCAGCACCGCCTACGGCCACATGTCGCGCTTCGCCGCTGGCGAGTCGGTGGGCGAGCACGTGCGCCAGGGCCAGGTCATCGGCTACGTCGGCATGACCGGCATGGCCACCGGTCCGCACCTGCATTACGAATTCCGCGTGGACGGCGAGCAGCGCAATCCGCTCACCGTGACGTTGCCGAAGCCCGAGCCGCTGTCGGGCAAGCTGATGGCGCAGTTCCGCGAGCAGTACGCACCGCTGATGGCGCGCATCCAGATGATCGATGCGCGCCGGCTGGCGATCGCCACCGGCAAGAACGACGGCAACCGCAACCTCGACTGAGCCTCGGCGTGGCACGCGCCGATTCCGCAGCGCTTTACCTGGGGCTGATCTCAGGCACCAGCATGGACGGCATCGATGCCGTCCTCGCCTCGTTCGAACCCGCGCCGCGCTTGCATGGCGCTCTGACGCAGCCGTATCCCGATAACTTGCGCGCACGCCTGCTGGAACTTGCGCAGGGCGATGGCGCAACCACGCTGGACGAAGTCGGCGCGCTGGATGCCCGGATCGCGGAATGCTTTGCGCAAGCCGCGCTGGCACTGCTCGAACGGTCCGACGTGACATCGAACGATGTCCGCGCGATCGGCTCGCACGGACAGACGCTGCGCCATCGTCCGAAAGCCACGCCGCGCTTCACGATGCAACTGGGCGACCCGAGCCTGATCGCCGAGCGCACCGGCGTCACCACCGTTGCGGATTTCCGCCGCGCCGATTTCGCCGCGGGCGGCGAGGGCGCGCCGCTGCTGCCGATCTTCCATGCCGCGTTGTTCGCACGTGCCGGTGAAGTGCGCTGCGTGCTGAACCTCGGCGGCATCGCCAATCTCACCGTGCTCCGCGCCGACGGTTCGGTGCTCGGCTTCGACATCGGCCCGGCAAACGGTTTGCTGGACGCGTGGTGCGCACTGCACACCGGCGCAGCTTTCGATCGCGACGGCGCCTTCGCCGCGCGCGGGCAGGTGGATCATGCGCTGCTGGAACGATTGCTCGACGAGGATTATTTCCGTGCCGCGCCTCCCAAGAGCACCGGCCGCGAGCAGTTCCATCTCGACTGGCTACGCGCACGGCTCGATGCAGAGGCGAAACCCGAAGACGTGCAGGCCACGCTGGTCGAGCTGACGGCACGCAGCGTGGCCGACGCGGTGCGCGCGCATGCGCAAGACGCGCGCGAACTGCTGGCCTGCGGCGGCGGCACCCACAATCCGCTGTTGATGCACGCGCTGCAAAGTTCGTTGGCGCCCCTGCCGGTACGCAGCACCGCCGAGCGTGGCGTCGATCCCGATTACGTGGAAGCGACGGCGTTTGCCTGGCTCGCCCGCGAGCGGCTGCACGGCCGGCCCGGCAACCTGCCCAGCGTCACCGGTGCCAAGGGATCGCGCGTGCTGGGCGGCGTTTACGAAAAGCCGGTCTGACGCCGGAATCGAATCGGGCAGTTGCCGGGCGGGAACTGCACGCCTTCAACCCGGCTTGTCCCATTCCGTCGCGGCTGAATTCGGCAGCGGCGTGCCCGCGGGCACTTCATCCAGCGCGCGCAGCGCCTCGTGCAGGAAGGCCGCCTCTTCGGAATTCCAGTCCGAGGCCGTCAGCTCTACCGTGTCCGGCGCCTGCACCGGGATCGCGGGCGGCAGGAATTCGTGCAGCACCTGCGCGACCAGCGCCTCCACGCTGCTGCCGCGCTTCAACGCGACCGTGCGCAGGCGCTCCAGCAATGCTTCATCGAGGTGCAGGGTGATTTCGGCCAACGTTCGTTCCCGTCCGGGTGACGCGGAATTACGGTAACACGTCGATCATCCCGCAGGCTGCCCGCCGTCGTCGTGCAAACGTGACCACAACCACAGCATCAGCACCACCGCCGGCGCGACCGCCAGCACGGTCAGCACGAAATAGAACCCGTAGCCGGTCGCCATCACGATGCCGCCGGCGAAGAAGCCCATCACCTTGCCGGGCAGGTTCACCATCGAGCTCAGCAACGAATACTGCGTGGCGGTGTGCTGGCGGTTCACCAGCGAGGACAGGAACGCGACTGTCGGCGGACCGAGGAAGCCGAGCGTGAAGTTCTCACCGGAGATCACCATGGTCAGCGTGGCCAGGCTGCCATGATGCGCGATCAGCAACAGGTACAGCAGGTTGCTGCAGCCGCAGGCGATGATCGCCACCAACAGGCTCGGCTTGATGCCGAAGCGCGCCACCGCCGCACCGCCGACGAACACGCCGACGATGCCGATCCACACGCCATAAATCTTGGTGATCGTGCCGATCGCGGTCAGGCTGAAGCCCATGTCTCGATAGAACGGGCTCATGATGCCGCCGATGGTGGCCTGCTCGGGAATCTTGAACAGCAGGATGAACAGCAGTGCAAGCAGGGCGAGCTTCACGCCATAGCGGCGGAAGAAATCGGCGAACGGATCCACCACCCCGTTACGCATCGCGTCCCGCCAACGCCGCGGCGAGTGGCGATGGACCTGGGGCTCGCGCGCGATCAGGTTGGCGACGATCGGGATCAACATCGCCGCAGCCATCACCACGTACACCCAGCTCCACACCATGTGATCGGCCATGATCAGGGCGAACGCCCCCGCCAGCATCAGGCCAATGCGATAGCCCAGCGAATAGGTCGCAACCAGCGCGCCCTGCTGGTCCATCGGCGCGATCTCGATGCGATACGCATCCACCGCGATGTCCTGGGTGGCGCCGAAGAACGCGACCGCCAACGTTGCCACGATGAAGGCGTCCAGTTGCGCAGGCGTCAGCCATGCCATCGCCAGCAGCCCGCCGAGCACACCCAATTGCGCCAGCAGCAGCCAGCCGCGGCGCTGACCTAGCCTGCGCAAGCCCGGCAGGCGCCAGTGGTCCAGCAGAGGCGCCCACAGGAATTTGAACACGTAGGTCATGCCGGCGCTGGCGATCATGGTGATGTCGCGCAGCACGATGTGTTCGGATTTCAGCCAGTACGCCAGCGTGCCCGCGACCAGCAGGAACGGCAAGCCCGACGAGAAGCCGAAGAAACACATCGTCCACGCCGCCGGCTGCGTGAACGCTCGCCAGACCGAAGGCTTGGCCGGCTTGGGGGCAGGCACGGCGGTCGCGCTCATGCGTATTCGACGGTAAACGGCGCGTGGTCGGAGAAACGCGGACTCGGCGCCACCGAACATGCGCGCACGCGTTGGGCCAGCGAAGGCGTGATGATCTGGTAATCGATCCGCCAACCGACGTTGTTGGCGCGCGCGGCACCGCGGTTCGACCACCAGGTGTATTCGTCCTTCGCATCCGGTTTGGCAACGCGGAACGCATCCATCCAGCCATGCTTCGGCGCGGGCGTGTCGTCGCCATGCGCATCGGCGAGCATGCCGTTGAGCCAGGCGCGCTCTGCCGGCAGGCAGCCGGAGTTCTTCTGGTTGGAAGTCCAGTTCCTGATGTCGTTGCGCGAACGCACGATGTTCCAGTCGCCGCACAGGACGTAATCGCGGCCGCTCGCCAGCCATTCGTCGAAGATCGGCTTGATCCACTCCATGACCTCGAACTTGAAGCGCTGGCGCTCCTCGCCCGAAGAACCCGATGGCACGTACAACGACACCACGCTCAGGTTGCCGAAGCGCGCTTCCAGATAGCGGCCCTCGTTGTCGAACGCATCCCAGCCGAGCGTGTTGCGGACTTCGTCCGGCTCACGCTTCGCATAGATCGCCACGCCGCTGTAGCCCTTCTTCGTGGTGGCATCACGGTAGAAGCAGTGATGGCCGTCGGGCCGGAACATCGGATCGGTCAACTGGCCTTCCTGCGCCTTGGTTTCCTGCAGGCACACGACGTCGGCGCTCTGCGCGCGCAACCAGTCGAAGAAGCCCTTGCTGGCGGCCGAGCGGATACCGTTGGCGTTGAAGGTGATGATTTTCACGAGCAGGGAGCAGGGCCGAGGGAGCAGGGCTGAGGGTAGCCGATAAGCGCATGGTGAACCATGCGTTCGATCGGCGGTTCGGCATCGCAAAGGTGCTGCTCTATCATCTGCTCCCTGCTCCCTGCTCCCTGCTCCCATGCTCAAATCCCACCAACGCACTTTCCTCGACCTCGCCATTGAGCGTGGCGTATTGCGCTTCGGCGAGTTCACGCTGAAATCGGGGCGGGCGAGTCCGTATTTCTTCAACCTGGGGCGCATGGATTCGGGCGCGGCGCTCGCGACGATCGGCGACGCCTATGCCGCCGCCGCGGTGCAGTCGGGTGTGTCATTCGACGTGCTGTTCGGCCCGGCGTACAAGGGCATCCCGCTCGCCGCCGCGTGTGCAATCGCGCTGGCGCGTGTGCACGGCCGCGACCTGCCGTGGGCGTACAACCGCAAGGAAGCCAAGGACCACGGCGAGGGCGGCGTGCTGGTCGGCGCGCCCCTGCAAGGCCGCGTGCTGATCGTGGACGACGTGATCACCGCCGGCACCGCGGTGCGCGAATCGCTCGCGATCATCCGCGACGCCGGCGCGCAGCCGGCCGGCGTGCTGGTGGCACTGGATCGCCAGGAGCGCGGCAGCGGCGCGTTGTCGGCCACCCAGGAACTGACTGCCGAGCACGGCATCCCGGTGATCGCGATCGTGGGTCTGGACGACGTCATGGATTACGCGGGCGGGCGGCCGGAGCTGGCCGCCCAGCGCGAACGCATGGCGGCCTATCGCGCCCGATACGGCGTCTGAACGGGGCGAACCACGCGCCAAAGCCCTGACGCGGCTCGCAACTTGCAAGGCTTGCAGCGACCTATACTCGCGTCAGCCCGGAGTCCGCTCATGCGCCTTGCCCTGCTGTCCGCCTCGTTTGCCGCCCTGCTCTGCGTCGCCGCCGGCGCGGCTGCGGGCGACACCACGCCCACCACGCATTACCGCTGGCACGATGCGCAGGGCGGGTTGCATTACAGCGACAGCATCCCGCCGGACGCCGTGCACCTTGGCTACGACATCGTCGACGACAACGGCCTGCTGGTGCGCCACGTCAACCGCGAGATGACGCCGGCCGAACGCGCGGCGGCGGATGCCGAAGCGGCGCGCGCCGCGGCAGCCAAGCGGATGGCCGACCAGCAGGCGCTCGCCGATCGGCAGTTGCTGGCGGCGTATCCCAACGAGGCCGAATTGCGCGAAACGCACCAGGCCCGGCTGGCGCAGATGCAGCAGAACATCGATACCACCCAGTCGAACCTGCGCAGCCAGGAGCAGAACCTCGCCGAGCTGCTGGCGCACGCGGCGGATCTGGAGCGCAGCGGCAAGCCGGTGCCGGCGGAGCTGCGCACGCGGCTGGCCGACCAGCGCAAGAACGTGGCCGACGAACGCAACGAAGTCGCGCACCTTCAGAGCGAGCGCGCAGCGACCGCGAAAACGCAGGAAGCGGAGTTGCAGCGTTACCGCACGCTCAGCGCCAAGGCGCAGGCGAGCACGGGCAACTGATCAAGCGGCCTTTTGCTGCTGGATGTATTCCGCCAGCGCGCGCAGCGAACCGAAGATGCGGCGGTTGTCCGGATTGTCCGAGCGCAGCTGGAAACCATAGCGCTTGGAAATCGCCAGCGAGAGTTCCAGCGCGTCGATCGAATCCAGACCGAGCTCGCCGCCGAACAGCGGCGCTTCGGGTGCGATCTGGTCGGCCGAAACGCCTTCCAGATTGAGATTGGTGACGATCAGTTCGGCGAGTTCGCGTTCTGCAGCAGTCTGTTCGGTCATGGTATTTCAAGCGGCGCGCCGCTCCCCAGCGGCCGTGCAGTGTAACATAGCGGGCTTTTAGCAGGCTTTCGAAACGATGTTTCACCTCGCAATTTTCCAGCACGAGCGCACCTGGCGGTGAGCGCGCCAACGCTTGCGCGCCTGTCGGTCCGTTACGTGGAATCGGGCGATGTTCCGGATCAGGCGCTGGCCTCGCTGGGCTTCGGCAAGCTCGTGCCCGGGGGCGATCCGCGCCGCCTGTGCGTGCCGTTGCCGGTACTCGCGCCCGCTTCATTGCACGAGCAGTGGCACGTCGATGCCGAAGTTACCTGTGGCCATGAGGGCAGGTTGCGCTGGTCCGCCGGCGGCGGCTGGCTGTTCGTCGCGCTGGAGCTGGACGAAGCGGAATGCGGCGGCATCGAGGCTGCGGCCGAGCAGGCGTATCGGGAATTGTGCGGGTTCGTGGCAGGGCGCGCGGAGCGGCACCTGCTGCGCATCTGGAATTACCTGCATGCGATCAACGAAGGCGACGGCGACGGCGAACGCTATCGCCGCTTCTGCATGGGACGTGCGCGCGGGCTCGCGGCGCGTGGTATCGAGCGTTATCCCGCCGCCACCGCGATCGGCCAGCACCTCGCGCCGGGCGTATTGCAGGTTTACGCGCTGTGCGCGACGCAACCGGGCGAGGCGCTGGAGAATCCGCGCCAGGTCAGTGCGTGGCGTTATCCGCGTGAATACGGACCGACACCGCCGAGCTTCGCGCGCGCCATGAAACTCCCGGATGGCGGCCTCGCCATTTCCGGCACCGCCGCGGTGGTCGGTCATGCATCGCGTCATGATCGCGACCTTGCGGCGCAGGTCGCCGAAACCTGCGTCAACCTGCGCGCGCTGCTGGATGCTGCGGCGCTCGCGGATTTCGACGCGACTTCGCCGCTGAAGATTTACCTGCGCCACGCGGAAGACGCGCAGGCGGTGCAGGCCGCGCTCGCGCAGCACCTGGACCCCGGCGTGCCGCGACTGGTCCTGCATGGCGACATCTGCCGCCGCGAATTGCTGGTCGAGATTGATGGATGGCGCTTCGCGCAGGGCGGGTCCTGACCCACCGATGGCGAGGGCGGCGGGCCAGCGCCCGCCCCTGCATCAGTTTCCGTTCTTCTTTGGCTTCTGCCATCCCGGCAACGTGACCTGGCGAGCGCGTGCCACGGTGAGTTCGCCGGCGGGCGCGTCGTTGCTGATCGTTGAGCCGGCGCCGATCGTGGCCTGGGCGCCGACCGTCACCGGCGCCACCAGCGCGGTGTTGGAGCCGATGAACGCACCGTCCTCGATGCGGGTCACGTGCTTGTGCGCGCCGTCGTAATTGCAGGTGATGGTGCCGGCGCCGATGTTGACGTGCGCGCCTACCATCGCGTCACCGAGGTAGGTGAGGTGATTGGCCTTGGAGCCCTCGCCCAGCCGCGACTGCTTGGTTTCGACGAAGTTGCCCACGTGCGCGCCGGCATCCAGCTCGGTGCCGGGGCGCAGTCGCGCGAACGGGCCGATCCGGCACGCGCCGTGCGTGGTGACGCCGTCCAGGTCGCAGTGCGCCAGCACTTCGGTGCCGGCGGCGAGGCACACGTTGCGCAAGCGGCAGAACGGGCCGATCTTCACGCCGTCGCCCAGCGTGACTTCGCCTTCGAGGATCACGTCCACGTCGATCTCGACGTCCTGCCCGTGGCTGACATGACCGCGCGGATCGAAACGCGCCGGATCATTGATGCGCAATCCCGCCAGCGCCAGTTCGCGCGCATGCCGCGCGCGCAGGTAGCCTTCCAGCTGCGCGAGCTGCCAGGCGTCGTTCGCACCGAAAGCCTCGATCGGATCGCCGGTCGGGATCGCCTGCGCGGGATGATCCTCCTCCGCGGCTTGGGCGAAGATGTCGGTGAGATAGAGCTCGCGCTGGGCATTGTCGTCGGACAGATTGCCGACCCACACGCGCAGCCGGCCGGAATCCGCCGCCAGCACGCCGGTGTTGACGGTGCGCACCGCGCGCTGCTCGGCGCCGGCATCGCGCTCCTCGACCACCGCGCGCACGCGTCCCAGGCCATCGCGCAACACGCGGCCGTAGCCGGATGGGTCGGCCAGGTCGGCGGTCAGCAGCGCCAGCGACGCCTCCGCCGCGACCAGTGAGCGCAAGGTGTCGGCGCGCAGCAACGGCACGTCGCCGTACAGGACCAATACGCGCACGCGCTCGGGCACATTCGCCAACGCGAGCCGCACCGCATCCCCGGTGCCGCGCTGCTCGGGCTGGTGCACCCAGCTGACGTCGCGCGCTTCGGCAAACGCTTCGCGCACCTGCTCGCCGCGATGGCCATGCACCACGTGGATGGCGTCGGGGCGCAGCAGCCGCGCGGTTTCCAGCACATGCGCCAGCAGCGGCCGACCGGCCAGTGGCAGCAGCACTTTCGGCAACGCGGACTTCATGCGCTTGCCCTCGCCTGCCGCGAGGATGATCACGTGCAGCGGTTCGCTCATGCGCCCTCTCCCCGGAGTCGCGCAAACATACCTGAAAGTCTGTATGGCGGGAATGAAGCCGGATTCGCGGATACGCGAAGAGGCATTCGAGCGCGACCATCCAGACAAAAACGCCGCGCGGCCGGCGTTTTCACGGCAATGAGCAAGCGCTCAGTGGGCGAGATTCTTGCGCAGGCGCTCCAGCGCCTGCAGCTGCGCCGCAGCCTGGATCAATTGCTGCTGCGCTTCGGCCACGGTCTTGGCATCACCGCGGTTGGCCAGCACGCGTTCGGCTTCTTCCTTGGCGCGCTTGGCGGAAGCCTCGTCGATGTCGTGCGCGCGCAGCGCGGTGTCGGCCAGTACGGTCACCACGCTCGGCTGCACTTCCAGGATGCCGCCGGACACGTAGTAAGGATGACGCTCGCCCTTGTCGTCGATCACCTCGACCGCGCCGGGTTTCAGCAGCGTGATCAGCGGCGCGTGCCGCGGCGCGATGCCAAGCTCGCCGCTGATGCCGGTGGCGATGACCATGCTGGCCTCGCCGTGGAAGATCTCGGCTTCGGCACTGACGATGTCGCAACGGATGGTGGATGCCATATCAAGTCCGACTACTGTTCCTGAATTGTGAGCGGTGATTGGTGAGCGGTGCGCGGAGAATCAAGAGCGCGAGATTCGGCTTTCGCCGCTCACCGCTGACCGCTTCTCCGCTCACTGCATCACGCCGCCTTCTTCTGGTCGGCCGCGGCCATCGCCTCGCCTTTCTTGATGGCCTCGTCGATGCCGCCGACCATGTAGAACGCCTGCTCCGGCAGGTGGTCCACTTCGCCGTCCACGATCATCTTGAACGCGCGGATGGTTTCCTTCAGCGGCACGTACTTGCCGGGCGAACCGGTGAACACTTCGGCCACGTGGAACGGCTGCGAGAAGAAGCGCTCGCACTTGCGCGCGCGGTACACGGCCTGCTTGTCTTCTTCGCTCAATTCGTCCATGCCCAGGATCGCGATGATGTCCTTCAGTTCCTTGTAGCGCTGCAGCGTACCCTGCACCTTGCGCGCGACGTCGTAGTGCTCCTGGCCGATCACGTTCGGATCGAGCTGGCGCGAAGTCGAATCCAGCGGATCCACCGCCGGATAGATGCCGAGTGCGGCGATGTTGCGCGAGAGCACCACGGTTGCGTCCAGATGCGCGAAGGTGGTCGCCGGCGACGGGTCGGTCAGGTCGTCCGCTGGCACGTACACCGCCTGGATCGAGGTGATCGAACCGGTCTTGGTGGAAGTGATGCGCTCCTGCAGGCGGCCCATTTCGTCGGCCAGCGTCGGCTGATAGCCCACCGCTGACGGCATGCGGCCGAGCAGCGCGGACACCTCGGTGCCGGCTAGCGTGTAGCGGTAGATGTTGTCGACGAAGAACAGGATGTCGCGGCCCTTGCCGGATGCATCCTTCTCGTCGCGGAAGTACTCGGCCATGGTGAGGCCGGTCAGCGCGACGCGCAGGCGGTTGCCCGGCGGCTCGTTCATCTGGCCGTACACCATCGCCACTTTCGACTGCGTCGGATCTTCCAGCTTCACGACGCCCGCCTCGATCATCTCGTGATAGAAGTCGTTGCCTTCGCGGGTGCGCTCGCCGACACCGGCGAACACCGACAAGCCCGAATGTTGCGTGGCGATGTTGTTGATCAGCTCCAGCATGGTCACGGTCTTGCCCACGCCCGCGCCGCCGAACAGGCCGACCTTGCCGCCCTTGGCAAACGGGCACATCAGGTCGATCACCTTGATGCCGGTTTCCAGCAGCTCATTCGCGGCCGCCTGCTCGTCATAGGCCGGCGCTTCGCGATGGATCACCCACTGGTCCTGCGCATTCACCGGACCGCGCTCGTCGATCGGCTCGCCGAGCACGTTCATGATGCGGCCGAGGGTGGCCTTGCCGACCGGCACCTTGATGCCCGCGCCGGTGTTGTCAACCACGAGGTTGCGCTTCAGGCCGTCGGTGGAACCGAGCGCGATGGTGCGCACCACGCCGTCGCCGAGCTGCTGCTGCACTTCGAGCGTCACCTGCGTGCCCTGCACCTTCAGCGCGTCGTACACCTTCGGCACGGACTCGCGCGGAAACTCGACGTCAACGACGGCGCCGATGATCTGTACGACTTTGCCCTGGTTCATGCTCGTAACTCCAGTAACTTTTCTGTGTATCTCTTGAGAGACGGGAAGAGGGAGACGAAAGCACCGGCTTCAACGTTTCCCTTCTCTCGTCTGCCGTCTCCCGGGTTCAAACCGCCGCGGCGCCGCCGACGATCTCCGAAATTTCCTGCGTGATCGCCGCCTGCCGCGCCTTGTTGTAGATCAGCGTCAGCGTGTCGATCGCCTTGGTCGCGTTGTCCGATGCCGACTTCATCGCCACCATGCGCGCCGCATGTTCACTGGCCAGGTTTTCCAGCACCGCGTGATAGACCAGCGCTTCGATATAGCGCTCCAGCACGTGGCTGATCACCGGCTCCGCTTCCGGCTCGTAGATGTAGTCCCAGTTCGCTTCACGATGCACGATCGTGGTTTGCGCACCGGGCGTTTCCGCGTCCGGCGCGGTTTCGGCGATCTGCTTGGCCACCGCCGGCAGCGGCAGCAACGCATCGATGCGCGGGCGCTGGCTCATGGTGTTGACGAAATCGTTGAAGCACAGATACACGCGATCCACGCGCCCCTGCATGTAGGCGTCGTTCATCACCTTGATCACGCCCACCAGCTTTTCGAGCTTGGGGCGATCACCCAGGTGCGAAACGCTGCCCGACATGTTGACCTTGACGCGACGGAAGAATGCGGAGGCCTTCTGGCCGATCGCCACCACGTCCACTTCCACGCCCTTGTCTTCCCACTCGCGGATCTCGCCGAGCAGCTTGCGGAACAGGTTGGCGTTGAGTCCGCCGCACAGGCCGCGATCGGTCGACACGATGATGTAGCCGACGCGCTTGACCTCGCGCTCGCGCAGGGCGGGATGACGGAACTCCGTCGTCGCCTGCGCGATATGCGCGATCACGCCGCGCATGTGCCGGGCATACGGGCGCGAGGCGCGCATCAGATCCTGCGCGCGCCGGATTTTCGAAGCCGAAACCATTTCCAGCGCGCGCGTCACCTTGCGGGTATTCGCGACGCTCTTGATCTTGGTGCGGATTTCTCGTGCGCCTGCCATGTTCTAAATTCCGTAAGTCGAGAGTCGAAAGTCGAAAGTGGGAACAGCCTTGTCGCGCTTGGCGCCTCTTCGACTCTCCACTTTCGTTTTTCGATTTTCGTTACCAGCTACCCGTCTTCTTGAATTCGTCCAGCGCCGACTTGAACGTGCCTTCGATCTGCTCGTTCCAGTCGCCGGTCTCGACGATCTTGCTCATCAGCGCGCCGTGGTTGGCGGCCATGAACTGGTGCAGCGCGTGTTCGAACGGCAGGATCTGCGCGATCGGCAGGTCGTCCAGATAACCCTTCTCGGCCGCGTACAGCGAGATCGCGAGCTGCGCGATGGACAGCGGCGAATACTGCTTCTGCTTCATCAGCTCGGTCACACGCTGGCCGCGCTCCAGCTGGGCGCGCGTGGCCGCGTCGAGGTCGGAGGCGAACTGCGCGAACGCCGCCAGTTCGCGGTACTGCGCCAGCGCCAGCTTCACGCCGCCGGACAGCTTCTTGATGATCTTGGTCTGCGCCGCGCCACCCACGCGCGACACCGAGATGCCGGCGTTCACGGCCGGTCGGATGCCGGCGTTGAACAGGTCGGTTTCCAGGAAGATCTGGCCATCGGTGATCGAGATCACGTTGGTCGGCACGAACGCGGACACGTCGCCCGCCTGCGTTTCGATCACCGGCAGCGCGGTCAGCGAACCGGTCTTGCCCTTCACCGCGCCGCTGGTTTCGCGCTCGACGTAGGCTTCGTTGACGCGCGCAGCGCGCTCGAGCAAGCGCGAGTGCAGATAGAACACGTCGCCCGGATACGCCTCGCGGCCCGGCGGGCGGCGCAGCAGCAGCGAGATCTGGCGATACGCCCAGGCCTGCTTGGTCAGATCGTCATAGATGATCAGCGCGTCTTCGCCCGAGTCGCGGAAGAACTCGCCCATCGCGCAACCGGCGTACGGCGCGATGTACTGCATCGTCGCCGAGTCAGAGGCCGAGGCGGCGACGATGATGGTGTGTTCCAGCGCGCCGAACTCTTCCAGCTTGCGCACCACGTTCGCGATCGAGCTCTGCTTCTGGCCGATCGCCACGTAGATACATTTGATGCCGGTGCCCTTCTGGTTGATGATCGTGTCCACCGCCACCGCGGTCTTGCCGGTCTGGCGGTCGCCGATGATCAGCTCACGCTGGCCGCGGCCGATCGGGATCATCGAGTCGATGGACTTGTAGCCGGTCTGCACCGGCTGCGACACCGACTTGCGCCAGATCACGCCCGGCGCGACTTTCTCGACCGGCGAGGTCTTGGCCGCGTTGATCGGGCCCTTGCCGTCGATCGGGTTGCCCAGCGCATCCACCACGCGGCCGAGCAGCTCGCGGCCGACCGGCACTTCCAGGATGCGGCCGGTGGTCTTGGCGACATCGCCTTCGCGCAGGTGTTCGTATTCGCCCAGCACCACCGCGCCGACCGAATCGCGCTCCAGGTTCAGGGCGAGCGCGTAGGTGTTGCCCGGCAGCTCGACCATTTCGCCCGACATCACGTCGTTAAGCCCGTGGATACGCACGATGCCGTCGGACACCGCCGTGAGCGTGCCCTCGTTGCGCGCTTCCGCGGCGAGCTTGAACTTCTCGATGCGGCTCTTGATCAGTTCGCTGATTTCGGAAGGGTTGAGTGTGGTGGCCATTTGCTCTGGTTCCTGTACGGCCGCCGGGTGGCGAAGCCGCTTTGCAAAAGTTCGTAAGTTGAGAATCGAAAGTCGAAAGTGGGAAAGCCCCAGCCTTTCTACTTTCGTCTTTCCACTTTCGTTTTTCGGGTTCTCATTGCGCCAGCGCGCTTTCCAGCCGCGCCAGGCGTCCGCGCACGGAGCCGTCGATCACCATCTCGCCGGCGTCGATCACCGCGCCGCCGAGCACCGACGGATCGAGTGATTCCTCCAGTTCGATGTCACGGTTGAAGCGGCGCTTCAGCGCTTCGCGCAGGCGCGCGACCTCGTTCGCATCGATAGCGACTGCGCTGCGCACGCGCACCTTCAGCACGCGCTCGGCTTCGCGCTTCAGCTGTTCGAACAGCGCGGCGATTTCAGGCAACGCATGCAGTCGATGGTTTCCCGCCAGCGTGGCGATGAAGCGCGCGAACGGCGAATCCGCCGGTTCGCCTTCCGGCAGGAACAAGCCCGCGAACTGGGTCGAGGCGACGCGCGGATCGCCGAACAGCGGCAATACCTGTGCATCCGCGGCGACCTGCGCGGCGAAGGCGAGCTTGCCCGCCCATTCGCCGAGCGCACGCTGCTCCTGCGCCAGCTCGAAGGCGGCGCGCGCGTAGGGCCGTGCCAAGGTCAGCGGTTCCATGCCTTAGATCTCGGCGACCAGTTGCTCGATCAGCGCCTTGTGCGTATCGGCGTTGATCTCGCGCTTGAGGATCTTCTCCGCGCCGGCGATCGCAAGCTGCGCCACCTGCCCGCGCAACTCGGCGCGCGCGCGGTGGGCCATGTTGTCGATGTCCGCCTGCGCGGTCGCCTTGACCTTGGCCGCTTCCAGCAAGGCATCGGCACGCGCCTTGTCCACCAGCTGCGAGGCCTGCTGGTTGGCGCGCTCGATGATCACCGCGGCTTCCGCGCGTGCGCGCTTCAGCTCGTCGGCGGAACGCGCGTCCGCGTCGGCAAGTTCCTTGCGCGCCCGGTCGGCGGCCTCCAGGCCTTCCGCGATCTTGTGCTGGCGTTCCTCGATCGCCCGCGTGAGCGGCGGCCAGACGAACTTCATCGTGAGCGCGATCATGATGAGGAACGCGATCACTTCGCCGATCAGGGTTGCATTGATGTCCATTGCCGGATTTACCTGCTGCTAACTGCCTGGATTGCGATCTCGTGGCGTTCGCGCGTCAGTGCGCCAGCGACGCCGCATGGGTCAACGCGGTCGTCAGCAACGGATTGGCGAACGCGAAGAACATGGCGATGGCCAGGCTGATGAAGAAGTCGGCGTCGATCAGGCCGACCAGCAGGAACATGCGGCCCGTCAACATCGGGCTGAGCTC
>DASSEW010000077.1:0-64482 GCA_035695065.1 Rhodanobacteraceae bacterium
TGTTGATCCCGCGCTGGGTGATGTGTAGAGGTACGCCCGGCAGCAGCAGGCGTGGCGTCCGTGGCATGATTGATCCCCGTGCAAGTCCGGGATCCACCATGCGCCGGAACGGCCGGGGAGTCTGTCAGTGAAGCGCGCGGCTGCTTGTAGGAGCTTGCTTAATTACCTCTGTCCCCTTTTCCAGTAGTCCCCTTTTCCAGTAGTCCCCTTTTCCGAAGCAATTTGACGTCGCACTCAAGCTCCTCTAGCTGCGGCTGTAAGTAGGCAATCTATGCACCCTTCCCGATATTTAACTCCATTTTTGCTGCTGATAATTATTGCTGTCGCAATAAGCTCAGTAGTGAAACATATTATTGCCTTGAGTTTTTTTAATATAGATTTTCTGATACCATTAATCGTTACAATTTTATTTTCATGGGTCTTATATATTTATTATGATCGCCACCTCAAAAAACGCTAAATTAAAAATCGAAGGCAGTGATGACACTTGTAGATATTAGGGTATAAAAGGGAACGGAGGTAACTAAGCCTGCGTGGGTGGATTCGCGCAGCATCTGTCGAATGACGTCAATTCGAAGACACCGGCAACTTGACCTACGGCAACGCGATTGAAGCTGTTGTTCAACGCACAGCGGCGAGCGAGTCGGTGTTTTCGCGGCACAGCGCGCGTCGCAGGATCCGCACGATCCGCTGCGCGGATTCGCCGTCGCCGTAGGGTGATGCGCCGCGCGCCATCGCGCGGTAGGCGTGCTCGTCGTCCAGCAGCAGCGAGGCTTGTTCGACGATGTGCTCCTCGCGGGTGCCGACCAGCCGCGCGACGCCGGCCTCGATCGCTTCCGGCCGCTCGGTTTCGGTGCGCAGCACCAGCACCGGCTTGCCGAGCGCGGGCGCTTCTTCCTGCACGCCGCCGGAGTCGGTGAGGATCAGGCAGGCGCGCTTCTGCGCTTCCACGAAGGAGGCGTAATCGAGCGGGGCGCACAGCCTGATGCGCGGGTGCTCGGCGAGCAGCTCGCAGGCGACCCGCTGCACGTTGGGATTGGGATGCACCGGGTAGAGGATCTCGATATCCGCATGCCTGTCGGCCAGCGCGCGGATGGCGCGGCATACCGCGCGGAAAGGTTCGCCGAAATTCTCGCGGCGATGCGCGGTCACCAGCACCAGCCGCTTGGCCGGATCCAGCGCGACGTGCAGCGGTCGCTCCTTCGCCGCGACCTGCAGCAGCGCGTCGATCACCGTGTTGCCGACCACGTGGATCGCGTCTTCCGGGATGCCTTCGCGCAGCAGGTTGCGGCGCGCACGCGTGGTCGGCGCGAAATGCCAGCGCGCGAGATGGCCGGCCACCAGCCGGTTCATTTCCTCGGGGAACGGATTGTCGAGATCGTGCGTGCGCAGGCCGGCCTCGACGTGGCCGAACGGAATTCGGCGATAGAACGCGGCCAGCGCCGCGGTCATCACCGTCGTGGTGTCGCCCTGCGCGAGGATCGCATCGGGTTGCAGTTCCGCGAACTTGGCATCCAGCGCCGGGATCAGTCGCGCGGTCAGCGTGGCGAGGTCCTGGTCCGCGCGCATCAGGTCGAGGTCGGCGTCGGGCACGATGTCGAACAGCTGCAACACCTGGTCCAGCAGGTCGCGGTGCTGGGCGGTGGAAAGCACGACCACCTGCGCCCAACTCTCGCGCTGCAGCGCCTGGATGACCGGCGCCATCTTGATGCCTTCCGGCCGCGTGCCGACCACGCACACGATGCGCTTGCGACGATCCATGTCGAACCCTGAGTGAAGTAGGTGTCCTGAAGGTTAACTTTGCGTGCGTGCAGTTTCGGTGTATTCCGCTGGTGCGTGTGCGCGGTCAGGCAGCGAGGCTTCCCGTGGGCGCATAGATCTGCGCGTCCATGATCTGTTCGAGCAAACCCAGCATCCGCGCGCTGTCGCTTTCCCAGTTGAAGGTGCGCTGCACGGCGCCGCGGCCGTTCGCGGCCAACGTCGCGTAATCGGCCTGGGTGAGTTCCAGCATCGCGCGCGCGACGTCGCCCGGTTCGCCATGCCTGCACGGAATGCCGCAGCGCATGTCGCGCATCAGGCGTTGCGAAGGTTCAGTCGCGGTGAAAATGAAGGGCCGCCCGCAGGCGGCGTAGTCGAACAGCTTGTTGGGCAGCGTGACCTGGGTGAAGGCGTTGACCGCCAGCGACACCACGCCGAAATCGACGTCCGCGTACAGCGCATCGAGTTGATGATGCACGTACGGTCCGCGCAGATGCACGCGCACGCGGTTGTGCAGCCGTTCGCGCAGCTCGCGCAACGCCGGCATCGATTCGCCGTCGCCGTGGATTTCCAGATGGATGTCCGGATGCCGCGAGGCGGCGATGTCGAAGCCGCGCAGCAAGGTCTTGAGGTCGCGATCCTCGGCGAGCATGCCGTGGTAGCCGAACGTCAACCGTCGCGGATCGCGCACGCGATCGGGCACGCGCGCGAAGCGCGCGCGTTCGGGCGTGTTCAGCACCGGCACGATGCTCTCGGCCGGGAAATCGAATTCGCGTTGCAGGCGCTGCTTCATCTCCTCGCACACCGGCAGGATGCCGTCGGCCTCGCGCACCGCGCGCCGCTCGATCCGGTCCGGCAGCCGCAGCGGGCCGACCATCGCGCGCAGCAGCGGATTGCGGCGGTACTTCTTCCAACTGCGCATCGCTTCCGGATAGTGCTCGGCCATGTCGAGCACCCACGGGATGCGCGCGGCGCGCGCGGCACGCGCGGTGAACAGCGCGACCGGAATGTCGCGCGCGATCAGCAGGTCCGGCCGGAACGCGCGGATGCGCGCGCGCAACGCGCGCTGCCAGAGCGGATTGCCCGGCAGCGGCAGGGATGCCGCGCGCGGCCGCGGTGGTCCGACGCGACGCACGCCGATGCCGTTGCAGTCGGCGCGATCGGCCTCGTCCGCGCCGCGCCGCGCCAGGATCTCGACCTCGCAGCCGTGCCGCTGCAACGACGTGCAGATCTTTTCCACCCGCACGTCCCAGGGATAAGGCGCTTGGCGCACGTACAACACGCGGCGTGGCAGGCTCATGGCTCGATTCCGTTCAATGGCTTTTCCACAGTCCGCGCGGATCCAGCGCGAGACAGGCGGGCAACGACAGCAGCGCGGCGGCGTTCAACATCACGAAGCTGCCGATCGTGCGCAGCAGCGGCACGCGCGCACCGAAGCGCGGGCGCAGCAGCGCGAACGCCGCGCCGGCGTAACCGGCAAGCTGCACCACCAAGGCGGCGCGGTAGAACGGGTGCTGCCATTCGAACGCGCACGCGATGGGCATGGCCAGCAATGCCCACGGCACGATCAGGCGCAGGAACTTGTGCGAGAACCAGGCGAAGAACACCGGGTTCGCGAACGGATTCGCCAGCCGCGGCAGGCGTGCGATCAGTTGCCAGTTGCCGGCGAGCGTGCGCAGCTTGCGGCGGAATTCCTCCCATGCATCCGCGCTGGCGCGGTCGAGCGCGATCGCCTCGCGCGCCACCGCCACGCGTTTGCCCGCGAACACCACCGCGAGCGGCAGGTACATGTCGTCCAGGATGGTGCCCGGCGGCGGCGCCTTGGCCAGCTCGCGGCGCAGCGCGTGGATCGCGCCGCTGACGCCGTGCACCCAGCCGAGCCGCGCCTCGTTGTCGCGCAATGCTTTTTCCATTCGCCAGTAGAGTCCGATGTCGGCCGCGGTACCCGAAGCGCTTTCGATCACCAGCTCGCCGCTGACCGCGCCGATGCGCGGATCGGCGAACGGTTCCATCAGTTTGCGCAGCGCCTGCGGCGCGAAGCGCTGGCGCGCATCGGCGAACGCGATGATGTCGGTGCCGGAGGATTCGATGGCGATCGCAAGCGCCGCGGCCTTGCCGACGTTGAACGCCAGCCGGATCACCTGCACGCGCGGATCGCCGACGTCCGCCACCTTCCACGTGCCGTCGCTGCTGCCGTCGTCCACCACGATCACGCGCAGCTTGTCGCGCGGGTAATCCTGGGCCAGCACGTCGCGCACGCGCGTGCCGATGCGCGCGGACTCGTTGTACGCGGTGATGACCACGGTCAATGACGGCGTGCACGGCGCAGTGTGAGGCGCGCGACCGAACCGGCGCGCCAGCCACAGCACCAGCAGCGGATACAGCACGTAGGCGTAACCGATCAGTGCCGCCGCGCACCAGAACACGATCTCGGCGGCGCTCATCGCGGTGCGGACCTCGAGCCGCCGAGCAATCGTTCGCGCACGCGCTCGTAGCGCGCGTTGCCGAGCAGGCGCTTGGGAAAGCCGAGCGCGTGATAGCGCAAACGCGAAATCCGCGGCGCAAGGCCGCGCCATTGCACCAGCGCGGCAAATTCGTCCATCTGCATGTCGCGGGTGATCGCGATGCGTTCGCTGCAATCACGCGCGGACGCGCCACGATTGATGCCCGGCACCGAAGTCAGGATCCGCGCATAGCCGACCCGCAGTGCCGCATCGCGTTCGCGCGCTCCGCCGCGTCCGCCCGGCAGCGCCAGCGCGCAGACTTCGCTGTCGCAGAGTGCTTCCAGCCGGTGCTTGCTGATCGTCAGCTCGGATTCGAGTGCCTGCTCGTCGAGGTCTTCAAGCAGGCGATGGGTGCGCCCGTGCGACTGCACGCCCATGCCGGCGCGCGCCAGTGCGCGCACGTCGTTGGCCGAAACCATCCCGCGCTGGCCGATGAAATCCGAAGTGATGCAGAACTCAGCGACCATCTTGCGCGCACGCAGCAGCGGCAGCGCCACCGTGCGATTGCTGGCGTCGCCGTCGTCGAAGCTGATCACGACGGGCTTGTCGGGCAGTGGCTGCCCGAGCTGGTCCAGGCGAACGGTGTGGTAACCACGCGCGCACAGCCAGTCGAGGTGCTGCGCGAAGTCGCGCGGCCGCACGCTGTAGACGGGGTCGAAGCCGGGCGCGCGCGCGTTCGCGTGCAGCCCGTGGTACATCAGTATCGGCAGGCGCGCGTCAGCCATCGTTGGCAGCCGGCCGGATCCCGCGCGGCAACATGCGCAACGGCATGGCCGAATGCGTGGCCGGCGCTTCGACTGGCGTCGCCGCGGCGCGCTCGTCAAGCGTGAACTCGCGCGCCTTCAGGCACAACGCGAGGTAGACCCAGAAGTAACCGATCATCTGGGTGTAGGTGAAGCGATCGCCCCAGACGTTGCCGATCACCAGCGCGATCCAGGCCGCGCACATGCCGAGTCCCAACGCATACCCCAGGCTCGCATGCGGCGAGTCGCGGAAACATCGCCAGCACACGCGCGCCATGCTCAGGAACAGCCCGACGATGATGATGAATCCGATGGAACCCTTCTCCACAAGCTCGCGCAGGAAGAAGTTGTGGGTATCCATCTTGTACGGGTTGTAGTCGACGAACGTGCGGTAGCCGGTGCCCACCAGCGGATGCATCTGGAAGTGGTTCCAGGCCACGTCCCAGAACACGTAGCGCATCTCGGTGCTGGTATCGGCCTGCGGTCCCTCGACGTGCGTGCTGTCGAAGCGCTCCACCACCGCGTGCGGCAGGAAGGTCGGCACCAGCAGCAGGCCGAAGATCAGCGGGATCACCATCTTCTTGCGGCCGCGCCACAGCAGCAGCATGCAGACGCCGCCGATCAGCACCGTCGCGTAAGCCGTGCGCGAATAGGTCCAGAGGATGCACAGCGCCATCGAGATCACGCCGACGCCGATCAGCAGGCGCCAGCGCCGCGGCCATTTGGTGGCGATCAGCAGCGCGAACATCACCAGCGCCGTGGTCACGCAGAACGCGCCGAACTCATTGGCGCCGACGGTGGTGAAGGTGCCGGCCACGCGCAGCTTGTCGCTGTAGTGCCAGCGCGCGACGCTGGAATATTCGGAATGGGTGATGCGCAGGATGTAGAGCAGCGGCAGCGCGGTGGCGAAGAGCACCCGCTTCAGCGAGGTCCAGTCGGTCACGCTCATCTGCACCACGAACAGCAGCAGCACGCCGATCAGCGAATCCTTGAGCGTATTGAAGCGCAGCATGTCGGTCGGCGTCGGGAACAGCGACAGCCCGATCAGCAGCGTGACGAAGCTCCAGCCCAGGTACATCCATACCCAGCGATGCAGACCGCTCCAGCGCGCGAGCTTGCCGCCGGTGTACCAGGCGCCGATCAGCGCCAGCACGAAGCCGATGTTGAGGAAGTTGAGGCCGCCGGGCAACGAAGGCAGGTGCGCTTCCTGCGAGCTTTGCAGGGGCAGCAGGAACAGGAACAGGTACAGGAACCAGTTGTTGCGCGTGCGCCGCGAAGCCGCCTGCGGCGCGGTGTCGGCGCGCTGCATGGCGGGGACGAAGGGGGAGCGTTCAAGCCATTGCATAGCCGTCGGAATTCCAGAGGCTGCGGTAGAGAGCTGCGTAGTCGCGCGCCATGCGCGCCACCGAGTAACGTTCGATCGCGCGCAGGCGCAGTTCGGGATGGCGGGTGCGGCCCGCATCGAGTGCCGCGCGCATTGCCGCGGCCAGTGCTTCGATGTCGCCCGGCGGCACCAGCGCGGCAGGCAGGCCGGTGAGCACGCCCGGCACCTGGCCGACCGCCGTGCCCACGATCGGCAGCGCCACAGCCATCGCTTCCAGCAGCGCCAGCGGCAGGCCTTCGTAGAGCGAAGGCAGCACGAAGCAATCGAGCATGGGGTAGAAGCGTTCGAGATCGTTGCGCGCGCCCAGCAGGCGCAGGTGGCCTTCGATGCCGAGTTCGCAGGCACGCGCCTCCACCGCCGCGCGCAACGGGCCGCCGCCGGCCAGCGCGAGCCAGCAGTGCGGCGCCTGCTTCAGCACTTCCGCGAACGCATCCAGCAGGCCGAGCGGATGCTTCTGCTCACTCAACCGGATCGCGCTGCCGAACACGAACGCGTCTTCAGGAATACCGAACTCGGCGCGCGGCAGCGGCGCGACATCCGGGCGGAAGCGCGTGGTGTCGACGCCGTTCTCGATCAGGCTCAGGCTGGAGCCGCGGATCCCGGCGCGCTCCAGCATCGGCTGCATGTCCGCGGCGACCATGCACACGCGTTCGAAGCCGCGCATCAGCCACAGCTCCAGCGCGTGATACAGGCGCAGGCTGCGGCTGTCGGAAAAATGCCCGTGCAGGGTCGCCATCACGGCCGGCTCGCCGCCGCGCCGCGCGAGCCAGGCGTAGAACGCGGCCTTGTAGCCGTGCACGTGCAGCAGCGCGTTCGAATGCTCGCCGAGCACGCCGCGCAGCGCGCGCAGGGTCGCGAAGTCGAAGCGGTGCCGGCACGGCAGTCGTCGCGCCGGGATGCTCAATGCGCAGGCGCGCTCGTAGAGCGGCTGCGTGTCCATCAGGTAGTTATCCACGCACAGCAGCGTGCTGTCGATGCCCTGCCGCGACAGCTCCGGGATCAGCCCGAGCAGCACGTATTCGGCGCCATACAGGCCGGCGCCCGAATGCAGGTGCAGCACGTGCGGCTCAGCGCGCATCGGCCAGCTCCCGGTACAGGTTGAAGTAGGCGGTCGCCATCGCCTGCAGCGAATGCCTTGCACGCACCCGCGCGCGCGCGGTCGCGCCGAGACGGATGCGCCGCGCGGCGTCGGGCAGCAGCTCCAGCAGGGCCTGCGCGAGCGCCGGAGGATCGTGCGGCTCCACCAGCACGCCGCAATCGGCGCCCACCAGTTCCGGGTTGCCGCCCACGCGCGTGGCGACCACCGGCAGCCCGCAGGACTGCGCCTCCAGGATGGCGTTGGACATGCCCTCGCTTTCAGATACCAGCGCGAACACGTCGAACGCCGGCAGCACGCGCGAGATATCACGGCGCTCGCCGATGAGGCGGACGATCCCGTGCAGGCCGAGCGCGGCGATGCGCGTTTCGATCACGTCACGCATGCGGCCTTCGCCGACCAGCAGCAGCCGCGCCTGCGGCAGTTGCGAGTGCACGCGCGCGAACGCGTCGACCAGGTCCACGTGCCGCTTGACCGGATGCAGGCCGGCCACGCAGCCGACCACCAGTTCGTTCGGCGCGCAGCCCAGGTTTTCGCGCAGCCGCGTCCGCGTCGCGGGGCCGACCGGCGCGAAGCGTTTGGTATCCACGCCGTTCGGGATGCAGGCCATGCGCGAAGCCGGCGCGTGCGTCAGCGCGTCGAGGATGGCCTGGCTCGGCGCGACGATGCGATCGAAGCGGCGATCCAGCTTCTGCATCAGCCAGCGCACACGCGCGGACTTCTGGAAACCCATGTCGCGCCGATTCGAGAGCAGGCGCGGTGCGCGCCGGCCATGCGGCAGCAGCGCATTGATCAGGTCGGATTTCTCGTGCTGCGAATGCACCACGTCGTAATGGCCGCGGCGCACCATGCGCCGCACCTGCGCGAGGGTGAGCAACCCCGCGCGGCCGTAGATCGCGCCGATCGGGCGATGCAGCAGGTGCACGTTGGACGCGGCCAGCGTGCCCACCGGTGTGGCCGGCGGCGCGGCCAGTTGCAGCACGTCGATCTCGCACGCGCCGCGCGGCAGGTTTTCCAGCAGGTTGCGCAGGAACCGTTCGCTGCCGCCGGCGCCGAGGATGGCCGTGTCGGTGAGGATCAGGACGCGCAGGCAGCGCGGGTTGCGCTCGCCACGCCGGTCGCGCCCGCCGGCGTGACCGTCGTCCTGCAGCGTGGGGCGCATCCGTTGCGCCGTCACTGCGCGCGCCTGTTTCGAACCACTCACTGACTGCACTCCATCCGTGGAATTCGTCGGCATTTTCGCGGGACGCGCTATCCCGCCCCGTATCGGGAAGGTACTTGCCGGAAAGTGATCTGCACGTGCATGCCCGGGCTCAACGCTTGTAGGCGAGCACGAAGAAGGCGACGTTGTCGGTGTAGCCGCGATCCGCTTCCGTACTGCTGAGGTGGTGGTGCAGCAGCTCCGCGCGCCAGCTCCAGTGCGGCGTGAGCTGGTCGGTGAGGCTGGGCCCGAAACCGTAAGCCTTGTCGCGACGGTCGATGGTGGTGAAATTGACGCGCGCCGCGCCTGCATTGAACGCCAGCGTCATCACCGGCGTCAGCCGCCAGCTCAGGTCGACGCCCGCGCCGCGCTCGTTGCGGTCCAGCGTGGGATCGCCGAGGTAATTGACGCGGCGGTAGTACGGGCCGACGGACACGCGCAGCCGGTCGCCCTGCCAAGCGTAGTTGGCATCCAGCATGCGCTCGCGATAGACGTCGGGCGTCACCACCGCATTGCCGACGCCGAGATCGCCCGCGGCCATGTCCTTGAACGCGACCAGCTGGTCGGGATACAGCAGCATGTCCGCCGCGGCGTCGGCCAGTTGGCGCGCGCCGCCGACGCTGAAGGAGTTGTGCAGGTCCATCCGCCAGCTGACCTGCGCGCGCGCCAGCACCCCGCTTTCATCCGGAAGGCCGCTGTTGCCGAAGCTGTAGCGCGATTCGCCCAGCGTCAGGTCCACCGTCACGCTCTTGATCTGGCTGAGGTAGTGCAGGTAGGCGTCGTAGTGATCGTAGCCGTCGGCAATCGGCCCGGCGACCAGGTCCGGGTTCTGCAGGTGCACGCGCTCGGCCTCGAAGTTGGCGGAGATCTGGTCGGTCGCGTTGAGGTCGTCGATTACCCGGAACGCACCCATTTCGCGGTCGGTGTCGAAAGCCTTGCTTTCCGATGCGAGGGTGTTGATGTAATGCGCCTCGAGCTGGCCATGCCAGGTGCCGCCCAGGCGGAAGCTGAGCACCGGTCCGATCGAGAACACGTTGACCTGCTGGAAATTGCCCGGGCCGTTGTTGACCAGGATGTCCACCGGCTGCACGGTGCTGGTGTCCAGCACCGACAGCGCGAGGCGTTGCGGCACGATGTTCCAGTTCAACGTGCCTGCGAGCGCGCCGCGCAATTCGTCGTCGAAGGCGCCTTGCACGTAATGGATGAATTCGAGTTCGCCGAGCGCGTGTGCCTGCAGCGTCGAACCGCTCTGGTCGTAGCTGAAGGTCGCACGCGGCACCAGCAGGGTCTGGCTGGTGCCATTGGTTTCGCGGCGGTTGATGTTGTCGCTCTGCTCGATGCCCGCTTCCAGCGTCCAGTCGAACAGCGGCACGTTGGCCGGCGGGATCTCCGGCACGACGGGCGGCCCGAGCGGTTCGATGCCCTGGTCCTGCGGCTCACCCTGGTTGGGTGGCGTGGCCGTCTGCTGCGGATTCAGCGCCTGCGGCAGCGGCAGGATGTCCTGCGCCGCATTCTGCTGTGCTGCATTCTGGGTCGGGTCCACTTGCGGCGCGGCCATTGCGAGTTCCGCAAAGCCACAAAGCGCGAGCGCGATGGCGCAGGCAAGCGTCTTGGGTGCCGGCATACATACCCCCTTTGAGGCGTTAGCGAGCTGTGAATGGGGCGTGATTAATCAGGTACAAACGTGAATTGCGCGTCAACGCGCAACTCCCGCCCCGCTGGACAGCCCTGCGGGCTGGCGTCGTCAAGCTTCGTTGAACACCAGTCCGGCCAGCTTGTTCGGATCGAAGCCGGCCACGGCGCGGTTGATCGTCGCCGGCGTGTCGCGGCCGTAACCTGCCACCACCACGACATAGTCGGCCAGGTCGGACAGGATCCTCGCATCCGGCCCGCCCTTCACCGGCGGCCCGTCCAGGAACAGGTAGCGATCCGGATAGCGGCAGCGCAACGAATCCAGCACCGCGCGCATGCGGAAGGAGGAGAAGAACTCGCCTTGCGCTTCGCGGGTCTTGCCGGCCGGGATCAGCCGCAGCCGCGGAATGCCGGTGTGATAGACGATCGGCGTGATGCCCATCGACGGGTGCTCGAGGTAATCCACCAGTCCGCCGGCATCCGGCTCCACTTCGAGCGCGCGATCCTGGGTGGGATTGCGCAGGTTGCAGTCCACCAGCAAGGCGGTGCGCGACTGGTCGAAGGCGAATGCCAGGGCGAGATTGCGCGCCACGAAGCTGCCGCCCGAGCCGGCGCTGACCGGCACCACCAGGGTGGTGAAGTTCTGTCCGTCGCTCAGGTCCAGCAGTCGGGTGCGCACCTCGCGGAAGGCATCGGAGAGTTCACGCGACGCACCGTCGGCCTGGATCAGCCGGCGCGCGTTCAACTGGTATGGAGTGAGCGCGCCCGTCTCCTGCATCAGGGCGATCGAGTGACCATTGGTTTGCGCGGGGGCCTCGGCGACGAGGTCGCGGTCCGGCACGCGGTTGGCGATTTCAGCGTTCATGTGGACATCCATGTGCGAATGGCGAAGAGGGCGATGTAGCAGATCACGACGCCTGCCACGATCAGCGCGATCAGCAGGTTGCGCCGCTGCCTGTGGCGGTCATCCTCGGCATTCTGGAAATGCGGGATGGTGGCCAGCACGGGCAGGCCGGTGCTGAATTCGAGCAGCTCGCGGTTGCGCACGCGTGGGTCGTAGCGGGCGACGCCGAACAGCAGGCCGATCGGAATCAGCGCTGCCAGCACGATGCCCGCGGCGGCGAAGTGCGCCACGCGCAAGCCCGAAGGCGCCAGCGGCAGCATCGCCGGATCCTGGATCTGGAAGGTCAGGCCGCGGCGTTCGCGATCGAGCTCCATCGACACGCGCGCCTGCTCGCGGCGCCGCAGCAGATCCTGGTAGATGCCCCTGTTGGTTTCGTAGTTGGCGGTGAGCGCGGCCATCTCATCGGCGGTCGCGGCCACGCGCTTGCTGCGCTCCAGTTCGTCCTGCAGTTGCGAGGAGCTGGCGTTGAGGCGCGCGCGCGCGGCGGCGAGGTCGCCGTTGACGTTGGCGCGCTGGGTGGTCAGGTCCTGGTAGACCGGATTGAAGCTCACCACGTTGTCGATCGGCGTGCCGGCCACCTTGGACGCGTTCTTCTGCGTTTCGGCCTGCTTCATCTCCTGGCGCAGGTCGTCGATCTGGTGGCGGATGCGAACGACATCCGGATAGCTGTCGGTGTAGGTCAGCTTCAGCTTGGCGAGCTGCGCCTGCAATTGCGCGATCTCCGCGCCGAAGACGCCTTCGCGCGTCTGCGCCACCGCGATCTCCGACTGGCCGGACAACTGCCCGCCCAGCGTCGCGCTCTTGGAACTCAATTGCGCGATGTCGATGCGCGCCGCTTCCATCTCCTGGCGCAGTTGCGCGATGCGCGTATTGGTGTCCACCTGGTTGCCCGGCGCGGCGTCGGCGTGCGTGTCCAGGAAGGCCTTCATCTTGTCGCCGATGTCCTGCAGCTTCTTCGCGTAGGCCTGCACCTGGCTGTTCATGAACTCGTAGGCGCTGGTGCTTTCCTTCTCCTTCGACTTCAGGCTGGCGGCGATGAACAGCTGCGCCATTTCGCGCGTGATGTCGTAGCTGCGCTGCGCATCGGTATCTGCGTAGGAGATCTGCAGCAGGTCCGGCCGAGGCGTGGTGATCGTGGTGCTGTCCTCGATCCCCTTGATGATGTTCACCTGCTCCAGCGGCGAGGGGTGATCCTTCATCCAGCCGCCGTCCTTCAGCAGCTTGTCCATGATCTGCCGGCTGAAGATCACTTCCTGCGCGATGCCCGCGCGGTCGGCCACTTCGGTCGGCGCGGCGAGCCCTTCGGTCAGCGGCCGGATGATGTTGTTTTCCTGCACCAGGATCGTGGTGGTCGACTCGTATTTCTTCGGCCAGAGCAGGCCGACTGCGAGCGCCGCCAGCGCGATCACCGCGAACAGGATTCCCAGCGCCAGCCTGCGCCGCTTCGCTTCCTTCGCCATCGTCCCGCTTACCAGCCAGATGCTGTAGGCATTGGCGGGAATCAGATCATTAGCCATGGTCTTCGTCCTTGAAACTGAAAGCAGCCATCCCTTGGCCGCGAGTGCCGCGCGTGGGCGCGAGCGCAATCTGGGGTGGATGCCCGGCGCGGGTGCGCCGGGCGCCGGTCCTCAGAAAACCTTGGTGGGAACCGTGATCACGTCACCCGGCTGCACCGGGTAGTTGGTGCTCAGGTCGCCACGATCCAGCACCTTGCCGAGGCGAACGCTGTACGCCTTGGTGCCGCCCTTGCCGTCCTTGCGGTACAGCTCGGTGTCGTTGGCATCGGCGAATTCATTGGTGCCGCCGGCAGCCAGCACCGCATCGAGCACGGTCATGCCCTGGCGGTACGGAATCGAGACCGGCTGGTGCACCGCGCCGGTCACGCGCACGCGGGAAAGGTATTCGTGGCTGCGCAACTGGGTGAGGATCACCGCGACCTGCGGATCGCGCACGTACTTGCCGAGCTTGTCCTGGATCTCGTCGGCGACTTCGGCGGTGGTCTTGCCGCCGGCCTGCACGTCGCCGATCAGCGGCACGGTGATCTTGCCGTCCGGACGCACCGGCACGCTGACGCTCAGATCGGGGTTCTGCCAGACCGTGACCTGCAACTGGTCGTCGACGCCGATCAGGTATTGCTTCACTGCCTGCGCGTCGGGATTGTAGGGCGGTGCCTGGTTGGAACCGGAAGTCGTGGCGCAGGCCGCAAGCAGCAGCACCGCGCTAACCATCGCAACGTAACGGAACATGGTCAGCCTCCTTGCTTTCGCGAAACGAGCCAACCCTGGCTCGCGGAAATCGCCGATGCCGGAGTTCGACACGATCTACTCCGGAATGAAAATGGAACACCAGCTTTGCGCTATTTGTACTACTCGCGCGTGGACGCAACGTGAATTGCGGAAAGTGTTTCAGACCTCGTAGAAATCGCGGTACCACGCGACGAATTTCCGCACGCCTTCCTCGACCGGCGTCGACGGCGAATAGCCTGTGTCGCGCGCGAGTTCGGCGACGTCCGCATAGGTGTCCGGCACGTCGCCCGGTTGCAGCGGCAGCAGATTTTTCTCCGCCTTGCGGCCGAGCGCGTCTTCCAGCACCTCGATGTAGCGCGACAATTGCACCGGCCGGTGATTGCCGATGTTGTACACGCGATACGGCGCGCCGGAAGTTTCCGGCGTGGGATGCAGCGGATCGAAATCCGGGTCGCCCTGCGGCACGCGATCGAGCACGCGGATCACGCCTTCGACGATGTCGTCCACGTAGGTGAAATCGCGCGTGTGATGGCCGTGGTTGAAGACCGGGATCGGCTCGCCGGCAAGGATTTTCCGCGTGAACAGGAACAGCGCCATGTCCGGCCGGCCCCAGGGACCGTACACGGTGAAGAAGCGAAGGCCCGTGGTCGGCAATGCGTACAGATGGCTGTAGGTGTGCGCCATCAATTCGTTCGCCTTCTTGGTCGCGGCGTACAGGCTGACAGGATGATCCACCTCGTCGCGTACCGAGAACGGCAGCTTCTTGTTGGCGCCGTACACGGAACTGGATGACGCGTACACGAGGTGCTCGACGCCGTTGTGGCGGCAGGCTTCGAGGATGTTGATGAAGCCGACCAGATTGCTTTCGACGTACGCGTGCGGGTTCTCGATCGAGTAGCGCACGCCCGCCTGCGCGGCGAGGTTCACCACGCGCTCGGGTTTGAATTCGACGAAGGCGCGCTCGACGGCGGCGCGATCCTCGATGCCGGCCTGCTGAAAAGAAAACTTTTCCTGCGATGTCAGCCGCGCCAGCCGCGCGTGCTTGAGCTTGACGTCGTAATACGGATTGAGGTTGTCGTAGCCGAACACCTCGTCGCCGCGCGCCAGCAGGCGCTCCGACAATGCAGAACCGATGAAGCCGGCGGCTCCCGTGACCAGTATGCGCATTCCCTTGTCCTTTGGTTCGGATTGAATCGAGCTCTGGGCAGAGCACGATCCGGATAGTATGCACTCGCCGCGCGCGCGAGTTGCGCCGATGTCTTCCGGCACATGCTTGCCCGTGCGTGCGGCACGACGATCGGCTCGGATCATCCTGGGGAGAACCGCCATGAGAACCGGCTTCAAGCTGTGCGCGGGGCTGCTGTGTGTGTTCGCCGCCACGTTTTCGATTTCGACCTTTGCCGCGGACAAAAGCGACAACCGCGAAAACGTGACCGTGGACCTGCACCACATGATCCCGATGCGCGATGGCGTGCAGCTCGCGGCGACGATCTGGCGGCCTTCGGACCAGACGAAGCCGCTGCCGGTGGTGCTGGTGATGACGCCCTACATCACCGACGAAACCCAGGAGCGCGCGGTGAAATTCGCCACGCACGGTTACGTCTACGTCAGCGTGGACGTGCGCGGGCGCGGCACCTCGCAGGGCAAGTTCACGCCGCTCTACGGCAACGGCCCGGACGGCGCCGACGTGATCGCGTGGCTTGCGAAGCAGCCGTGGTGCGACGGCCGCGTGGTCACGCGCGGCGGTTCCTATCGAGGCATGGACCAGTGGCAGATCCTTAGCCAGCATCCCGCGCATCTCGCCGCGGCGGTGCCGACGGCAGCGGTGTATCCGGGCTGGGATTTCCCGCAGCCCAAAGGCATCTTCATCAGCTACATGGCGCAGTGGCTGGCGTTCACCAGTGGCCAGACCGGGCAGGACAACCTGTTCGGCGACGGCAAATACTGGACCACGCATTTTGTGGACATGTACGAAGCCAACCAGCCGTTCGCTTCGCTTGCCGATCTCGCCGGCACCAACCGCGCGGCCTTCCTCGAATGGCTCGATCATCCGGCTTACGACGATTACTGGGCGCGCTACAACCCGAAGCCGGACGATTACAAGTCCATCGACATCCCGATCCTCACCATCACCGGCTACTTCGATGGCGACCAGCCGGGCGCGTTGCGCTACTACCGCGAGTTCATGGCGAACGCGTCGGCGAACGCGAAGCAGCATTTCTATTTGTTGATGGGGCCCTGGGACCACCCCGGCACGCGCCATCCGCAGGAGAAACTCGGCGGCCTGACCTTCGACAAGAAATCGGTGCTGGACATCGACCAGCTGCACATCGATTTCTTCGACTGGATCCTGAAGGGCGGCAAGCGCCCGGACATCCTCAAGGATCGCGTCAATTACTACGTGATGGGCGCGGACGAATGGCGCCACGCCGATTCGCTTAAAGGTCTGTCCGACCATACGTTGCGTCTGTATCTGTCCTCGCCGGACAGCGACGCGCACGATGTCTTCCACGCAGGATTCCTGACGACGAAGCAACCCGCCGAACAGCCGGCCGACGTCTTCACGGACGATCCGCTGAAGCTGACGCCCGCGGATGAGTTGCTGAAGGACCAGGGCGATGATCCGCTGGTGCACTCGGCCGAGCCGTTCAGGACCGATCGCCTGATTTACGTCAGCGATCGGCTGCCGAATGCGATCACGCTCGTCGGCGCGATGCAGTTGCTCGCGAACATTTCGCTGGACACGCCCGACGGCGACGTCGGCGCGGAAGTGGACGCGATCCTGCCGGACGGCCGCACGCTGGTGCTGGGGCAGGACATGATGCGCGCGCGCTTCCGCCACGGCGTGGACAAGCCGCAGCCCGCCACGCCGGGCGCGATCGAGCCGTGGCGCTTCGACGGCTTCTATTTCAGCGTGCGCGAACTGCCGAAGGGCACGCGGCTGCGCGTGGTGCTGGCGCCGCTGAACATCCCGGACACGCAGAAGAACTACAACTCCGGCGGACGCATCGGTTACGAAACCGCGAAAGATGCCCGCACCGCGACCTTCGAGGTGCACCTCGATCCGCAACACCCGAGCTGGCTGGAATTGCCGTTGGCGCCACAAGCGAAGATGTAGGGCGGGCATGGCCCGCCTCCTCTCATGGCGCGGCGGACAATGTCCGCCCTACGCGCTCCGCTCTATCCGCGCTACGCGAATCGGCTTCGATGGCTACGGCAGCGCGTAGGCCCCACGTAGGGCGGGAGGAGCGCAAGCGCATCCCGCCGGCGTGTCGAGCGAAGCAGCCAGATGCCAACCCGGGATGACGGAACACCATGGCCATCGAGATTGCAGTCGTCTTGACCATCGCCGGCATGTCCGCGTTCTTCGGCGCCGGCGAATACGAGGCGCGCGACGGCGGCTCGAACCACAGGGTGCTGTGGGCGGGCCTGTCGCTGCTGATTTCCGTGCTCGTGCTTTCGATGGGCGCGGGCGTGACCGGCTGGCTGCTCGGCCAAGGCCTGCTGCTGATCGGTATCGCCGCGGTTCGAGTCTGGCTGGAAGACCGCGCGAACAAGTGAGATTGCGGGCGGTCGGTGCGGGCCTACAACCGCCCGTCCACCTCGGTCACCGGCAGCAACTGCTTCACGTCGAACAGCACGCAGCCAGGCTTGCCGAGCGCGCGCAGTTTCTCCGCGCCCATGCCGACGAACTGCTGGTGGCCGACGGCGAGGATGATCGCGTCGTAGCCATCGGGTTTCAGCTCCTCGATGAGGTCCAGCCCGTATTCGCGCTTGGCTTCGTGCGCATCCACCCACGGATCGTGCACGTCAACTTTCGCGGAGTAGCCGCGGAATTCCTCGATCACGTCGACCACGCGCGTGTTGCGCAGGTCGGGGCAGTTCTCCTTGAACGCGAGTCCGAGGATCAGCACGTGCGCGCCGGCCGCGTGCAGGCGCCGCTGCGTCATCAGCTTGATCACGCGCTGCGCCACGTGCTGGCCCATGCTGTCGTTGATGCGGCGGCCGGACAGGATCACTTCCGGGTGGTAGCCGATCTGCTGCGCCTTGTGCGTCAGGTAATACGGGTCCACGCCGATGCAGTGGCCGCCGACCAGGCCCGGCCGGAACGGGAGGAAATTCCACTTCGTGTTCGCCGCGGCCAGCACTTCGCCGGTGTCGATGCCGAGCTTGTGGCAGATCAGGGCGAGTTCGTTGACGAGCGCGATGTTGAGGTCGCGCTGGGTGTTCTCGATCACCTTGGCGGCTTCCGCGACGCGGATGCTGGACGCGCGGTGCGTGCCCGCGGCGACGACCTTGCGGTACAGCCCATCCACGAAGTCCAGCGCTTCCGGCGTGGAGCCGGAGACGACCTTGGTGATGGATTCCAGCCGATGCTGCTTGTCGCCGGGATTGATGCGCTCGGGGCTGTAGCCGGCGAAGAAATCCTGGTTGTATTTCAGGCCCGATTCGCGCTCGATGATCGGCACGCACACTTCCTCGGTCGCGCCCGGATACACGGTGGATTCGAAGATCACGATGCCGCCGCGCCTGATCGCGCGGCCGACCGTGCGGCTGGCCGATTCCAAGGGCGAAAGATCCGGCCGCTTGAACGAGTCGATCGGCGTCGGCACGGTGACGATGAAGACGTTGCAGCCTTGCAGGTCTGCCGCATCATCGCTGCAACGCAGGTGCTTCGATGCGCGCAGGTCCTCCGGCAGCACTTCCAGCGTATGGTCGCGGCCTTCTTTCAGTTCCGCGATGCGTTGCTTGTTGATGTCGAAGCCCAGCGTGGGCAGCACGCGGCCGAAGCCGACCGCGAGCGGCAGTCCGACATAGCCCAGGCCGATGATGGCCAGCCGCACTTCTTCCGGCGCCGGCAGTGGCGCGACCGCAGAGTCCATTGCAAAAGCTCCCAACCAGAGTGGCTGGTTATCCTGACACGCGGCGCGTGAAGTTCAAACTGACAAGCGCCACGCCGATGAGCCCGATGCCGATCCACTCGGCGATGTCGGGCTTTTCGCGGAGCAGCAGCCACGCGAACAGCACGCCGGCGATCGGCACCAGCAGGCTGGTCAGCCCGGCGACCTGGGTGGACAGCCGCTGCACGATCAGCAGCCACAGCGCCCAGCCGATGCCGGACGACAACAGCGCGTTGTAGGCCAGCGCACCGATGAAAGGCCAGGTCCAGGCGGTCGCGCGTTCGGGCACGATCACCGCGATCGCGCACAGCACCAGGGTGCCGAACAGCATCTGCCACGCGGTCAATTGCAACGGCGTCACCGTGCGGTCGCGCTGGAACACGCGTTTGGAGATCACCGTGCCGATGGCCCACGCCAGGCCGCCGGCCAGCGCGAGCCCGGTGCTGAGCAGGCTGCCCATCGCGTGCCAGGGTTCGATCACGAAGACCAACCCGATCGCGGCCAGCGCGATCGAAATCCATTGCGCCGCGCGCGGCTTCTCGTGCAACCACCACCACGCCAGCGGCACCATCCAGAACGGCAGCGTATAGGCGAGCAGCGCGGTCTTGCCGGCGCCGCCGCCGACCAGTGCCCACTGCACCAGCGCCTGGAAGCCGGTGGTCTGCGCCAGGCCGATCAGCACGGTCGGCAGTAGCGGCGGCAGCGCGAAGGATTCGCGGCGCAGCGCCAGCAACGCGAACAATACCGCGGTACCGAACAGGTAACGCAAGGCGCTGAAGGTGAACGGCCCGCTGAAATCCAGCGCCCACTTCATCACCGTCCAGTTCAGCGACCAGACCACGGTGAGCACCGCCAGGGCGATCCAGGCGGCGCGTTCGGGTGCGTGGGTTCTTGTCATCGGAAAGCAAACGCGAAGGAAAGCGTAGGATAGTGGGGAGCACGTCTTTCCCTCATCCACACAAGGAACGAGCGATGAAACGGTATGTCGTGGCTTGCCTGCTGGGGACGGTTTCCCTTGCTGCCATCGCGGCGCCCGCACCGACGACCACCGCTGCGAACTGGCACGTGCTGCAGCGCTGGCAGATCGGGGGCGACGGCGGCTGGGATTACCTCGCATTCGATCCCGCCGCGAAGCATCTCTATGTCAGTCGTTCCGATCGCGTGGTGGTGATGGATGTCGGCACCGGCAAGCAAATCGGGGAAGTGGACGGGCTCTCGGGCGTGCACGGCATCGCAATCGCCAACGACCTGCATCGCGGCTTCATCAGCAACGGCCGCGCGAACACGGTCACCGTGTTCGATCCGGCGACGTTGAAAACGGAACAGACGATCGCGGTGAAGGGCGAGAATCCGGACGCGATCCTGTACGACCCGTACTCGAAGCGCGTATTCACCTTCAACGGCCACAGCAAGGATGCCAGCGTGATCGATGCCACGAGCGGCAAGCTGCTCGGCACCATCGCGTTGCCGGGCAAGCCGGAATTCGCGGTCAGCGATGGCCAGGGCCACGTCTACGACAATATCGAGGACAAGGGCGAACTGGTCGAAATCGATCCCAAGGCGATGAAGGTGACGCATACCTGGGAGCTGAAGAATTGCGAAGACCCGTCCGGTCTCGCGATGGACATCGCGCACCGCCGACTTTTCTCGGTGTGCCAGAACAAGAACATGGCGGTGACCGATGCCGACACGGGCAAACCGGTCGCGAGCGTGCCGATCGGCGACGGCCCGGATGCGGCGGCGTTCGATCCGCAACGTCAACTCGCGTTCTCGTCCAATGGCGAGAGCGGCACGCTCACCGTGGTGCATGAAGACAACGCCGACAAATACAGCGTGCTTGCCAACGTGCCGACGCAAAAGAGCGCGCGCACCATGGCACTGCAACCGAATGGCGACATTTATCTGTCCGCTGCGCAATTCGGGGCGAGACCGAAACCGAGCGCCGACAACCCGCGCGGACGTCCACCGCTGGTGGCGGGGAGCTTCACGATCCTGGTGGTCGGCAGTAAATAGCGCATTTCACGCGGCTCTCGGGCCATCCGCGCTGCAATGGCGCGGATGGCCAAGATCCGCATCGGCATTTCCGGCTGGCGTTATCCGCCGTGGCGCGGCGTGTTCTATCCGAAGGACCTGGTGCAGCGCGACGAGCTTCATTACGCCTCGCGCTGCTTCCCGACCGTCGAGTTGAACGGCTCCTTCTATTCGTTGCAGTACCCGCAAAGCTACGCGCGCTGGTACGCCGATACGCCGCGCGGTTTCGTGTTCGCAGTGAAGGGACCGCGGTTCATCACGCACATCCGCAGGCTGCGCGAGATCGAAGCACCGCTGGCGAATTTCTTCGCTTCCGGCGTGTTCGAATTGCGCGAGAAGCTCGGGCCCATCCTTTGGCAGTTCCCGCCCAGCCTGCGTTACGACCATGAGCTCTTCGCCCGGTTTTTCGAGCGTCTGCCGCGCGACACCGAAGCCGCACTGAAACTGGCGCGGCGCCGAACGATGCATGCCATCCGTGGCAAAGAGCTCCGTGGCCGCGCGCGCCTGGCGATCGACAGCAACCGCAAGCTGCGCCACGCGATCGAGATCCGCCACACCAGCTTTCTCGACGAGGATTTCGTTGCACTGCTGCGCGAGCACGGCATCGCGCTGGTGGTGGCCGACACCGCCGGCAAGTGGCCGTACGTGGAGGACGTCACCGCGGATTTCGTCTACATGCGCCTGCATGGCGACGAGCAGTTGTACGTCAGCGGCTACACCGATGCGGCGCTGGAGCGTTGGGCGATACGCGTCCGCGCCTGGAGCGCCGGTTCGCAACCGCGCGACGCGGTGGTGATCTCGAAGCAAAAGCCGAAGGCGCGTGCTTCGCGTGATGTCTATTGTTACTTCGACAACGATGCCAAGGTGAAGGCGCCGTTCGACGCGATGAAGCTTTCGGAGAAGTTGGGGCTGCGGTGATGCAGGGCGGACACCTGTTCACCGGATGGCGGGCAGTGCCCGCCCTACGCTTTTCGCAGGAACCTGCGTAAGGCGATCAGCGCTGCGCGCCGCGCAATCGCTCGATCGGAAACGTCGCGATCTCTTCGCCGCCCGCGCGTCGCGGCTGTCCTTCCGGCGGCCCCCAGGCGTGCAGCTCGATCACTTCCCAGGTGGCCGGAATGACGCCATCCACGCGCAGGGTGTCATAGGCGTCGAACATGCGCGCGAAGCGGGCCTTGCCGGTGAGTCCGCGTTCGCGCTGCGAATCGGCATTGGTCGCGCCGAGCCCCTTCAGCTCGCGCAGCAGGTCGCGCGGGTGCGCGTAGCGCGACATCAGATGATCGGCATCCAGCACCGGATCGCGCAGCCCAGCCGCGATCGCGGCGTCGCCGAGATCGTGCATGTCCAGGAAGCGGCTGACGTGCGGGTGTCCGATGTCCGAGTGGATGTTGTCGGCGATCGCCCAGGCCTGACGCAGTTCGTGCAGGGTGTCGGGGCCGAGGCTGGATACCGCCATGAAGCCGCCGGGCTTCAGCACGCGCGCGAATTCCGTGAACAGTTCGCGCGGCGATTCGCACCACTGGATGCACAGGCTGGAGTGCAGCACGTCGACGCTGCGGTCGGCCAGCGGCAGGGCGAGTGCATCGCCGCACACGCGCAAAAACGGTTTCATCCAGCCGGCGTGGCGGCGCGCGGCGCGCAGCATCGGCAGCGCGATGTCCAGCGCGATCACCTGCGCGCGCGGCCAACGGCGTTTCAGGATCGCCGCGCCGCGACCGGTGCCGCAGCCGAGGTCGAGTACGCACGCCGGCGTGCCCTCGTAATAATCCAGCCGTTCGATCAGGCGCGATTGCACGCGCCGCTGCAGGCTGTCGTTCTCCTCGTAACTTTTCGCAGCGCGACCGAACGCGCGTTGCACCTGCTTGCGATCGAACCGGAACGCGCTCATTGCGCCACGCCCGCGCCAGCCGCGACGCGCCGGCTTTCGAGCAAGGGCTCCAGCGCCGCGACGGCTTCGTCCGCGTGGCCGATAAAGGGCGCGTGCCCGCCGCCGTGGATGCACGTGAACGCGCCGCCGCATTGCCGCGCACTCCACTGCATCGCCTGCCACGGCACCAGCCTGTCGCGGCGACCGGCGATCCACGTGCTCGGCTGCACAAGCTCGTGCAGCCTTCCGCGCAGATCGGTGTGCTCGAGTACGTCGAGGCCTTCGCACAAGGCGCGTACCGAAGGCGGTGTTTCCGCGAAGGTGTCGCGACGCAACTGGCGCAGATCCTCCTGCGCGCTGTCGCTGCCGAGCGCCTCCAGCGCGAGGAAGCGCTCGAGGGTGGCGCGATGGTCCTCGCGCAAATCGGTCGCGAATTCGCGCAGGATCTCCGGCGAGATCGCGTGGGGCCAGTCCGGCTTGCGCACGAAACACGGCGATGCACACATCATCACCAGCGCGCCCACCTGTGCCGGGAAATCCAGCGCGGCCTGCAACGCGATCACGCCGCCGAGCGACCAGCCCAGCCAGATCGCGAACGGCACGAGCTGTGCGATCGCGCGCGCGCAGTCGGCCGGTCGCAACGAGACTTCGCTCTCGCGCGACCGCCCGTGGCCGGGCAGGTCCACCAGGTGCAGGGTGAAGCGCGACTGCAATCGATCGACCAACGGTGCGAACACCGCGCTGGTCATGGCCCAGCCGTGCAGCAGCACGAGGTGCGTATCGCCGCGACCGCGGGTTTCGATGAAAAGATCAGGCATGGCCGCACATCATAGCGGGTAGGCGGCTTTCGCCGGCCTGTCGCGGGTGCCGAGCACGATCGCCAATGCATCCAGCAGCCGATCGACATCCGTCTCCTCGTGTTCGGCCGAGAGCGTCACCCGCAGGCGCGCGCTGCCGGCCGGCACGGACGGCGGCCGGATGGCACCGACCAGCACGCCCGCGCTTTCGAGTTCCGCCGAGGCGCGCATGGTGGCTTCCGCATCACCCAGGAGAATCGGCTGGATCGGCGTGCGCGAGTCGACCAGCGGCAAATCGAGCTGCCGCGCGCCGGCGCGAAAGCGCGCGATCAGCTTCGACAATTTCTCCCGTCGCCCACCTTCGTTGCGCGCGATGCGCACCGCCGCGCGCGTAGCCGCGGCGAGCGCCGGCGGCAGCGCGGTGGTGAACACGTAGGTGCGCGCGAATTGGGTGAGGCCTTCGATCAGCGCGGCGCTGCCGGTGACGAATGCGCCGGCGGTGCCCAGCGCTTTGCCGAGCGTCGCCATCAGCACGGGGACATCGGTTTGCGACAGGCCGGCTTCGACGATGCTGCCCGCGCCTTCCGCACCGAGCACACCGATGCCGTGCGCGTCATCCACCATCAGCATCGCGCCCTCGCGCGCACATAGCGTGGCGAGCTCACGCAACGGCGCGATATCGCCATCCATGCTGAACACGCCGTCGGTCGCGAGCAGGGCGGGTGCCTCTTTCGTTGCGGCGAGTTGGCGTGCCGCGCTTTCCGCGTCCCGATGTTGGTAGCGCTTCAACATGCAGCCGGCCAGCTTCGCTGCGTCCAGCAGACTCGCGTGGTTCAACTTGTCCTGTACGCACACACCGCCACGATCGAGCAGCGCCTGCATCGCGCCGAGATTGGCCAGCCAACCGGACGAGAACAGCAGCGCGCGCTCGCGTCGCGTCCAGTCGGCCAGTTCGTCTTCCAGCGCGGCGTGCTCGCGGTGATGGCCGCAGATCAGGTGCGCGGCCGTTGCGCCGACGCCATGTTCATTGGCCGCATCGCGCAATGCGGCGATCACTTGCGGGTGGCGCGCAAGGCCGAGATAGTCATTGCTGCCGAAATTCAGCAGCTCGCGGCCGTTGATGATGACGCGCGTGCCGCGTGCATGCTCGATCGCGCGCAAGCGCCGCAGCAGGCCTGCGCGTTCGCGCTCATCCGCGCGCGTGGCGAGCGTTTGAAGGAGATCGGGGCGGCTCATGGTCGCGTAGGAGCGCGCCTGCGCGCGACGGGTCGCCCGGCTAAACCGCAAGCACTGCATCGTGCGGCTCGGTGATGCCGCAGTGCGTCGTGGAACCGTGTGGATCTTCCACGCACACCTGCATCGGTTTCAAGCCGAGTCGTTCGAACAACTCGCGGTCGTGCGACACATCCGGATTGCCGGTGGTCAGCAGCTTCTCGCCGTAGAAAATGGAATTGGCACCGGCGTAGAAGCACAGTGCCTGCAATTCGTCGTTCATCTCCGCGCGACCGGCGGACAGCCGCACCACCGATTTCGGCATCACGATCCGCACCACCGCGATCGTGCGCACGAACTCGAACGAATCCAGCAGCGCGGTGCCGTTGAGCGGTGTGCCTTCCACCTGCACCAGCCGGTTGATCGGCACCGATTGCGGATGCTCGGGCAGATTGGCGAGCGTCTGCAGCAGGCCCGCGCGCTGTTCGCGAGATTCACCCATGCCGACGATGCCGCCGCAGCAGGTCTTCATGCCGGCCGCGCGAACATGCTCCAGCGTGTCGAGGCGATCCTGGTATTCACGCGTGTGGATGATCTCGCCGTAGAACTCCGGCGCGGTGTCGAGGTTGTGGTTGTAGTAATCCAGACCCGCATCCTTCAACGCCTGCGCCTGCGATTCGCTCAACATGCCGAGCGTGGCGCAGGTCTCCATGCCGAGCGCGCGCACCTCGCGGATCATCGCGGCGACCTTCGGGATGTCGCGATCCTTGGGGGAACGCCATGCCGCGCCCATGCAGAAACGCGTGGCGCCGGCATCGCGCGCCGCACGCGCACGTTCCAGCACGGCATCCAGTTCCATCAGTTTTTCGGCCTGCACGCCGGTGTGATAGCGCGCCGCCTGCGGGCAGTACGCGCAGTCTTCCGGGCAACCACCGGTCTTGATCGAGAGCAGCGTCGAGACCTGCACGGCATTCGGGTCGTGATGCGCGCGGTGCACGTCGTGCGCGCGTTCGAGTAGGTCGTTGAACGGCAGCGCGAACAGCCCGAGGAGTTCTTCGCGCTTCCAGTCGTGCCGCAGTTTCGCTTCGAACATCGCTGCCGCTCCATTAAAGTGACGGAACAGTTTCAAAGGAGGCCGTATGGCTGTCAACCTGAAAGCGGACTTGCCGGTTGACGATGCCCTGCGCGCACTCCTGCCATTGCGGTGCCTGCTGTGCGGCGCGCGTGGCGAACACGGGCTGGATTTGTGTGCAGACTGCGCGGCCGAGCTGCCGCGCAACGACCGCTGCTGCGCGCGTTGCGCCCTGCCGCTGGAAACACTCGCGCCGCTGTGCGGACGCTGCGTGCGTCGCGCGCCGCCCTGGGATGCGGCGTGGGCGCCGTTCCGCTATGCGTATCCGCTGGACCGTTTGGAAGCACGCTTCAAGTTCGGCGCGGATCTCGCGGCAGGCAAACTGCTCGCCTCGTTATGGATTGCGTCGCCTGCGCCGGCCGAATGGCCGCAGGCGATTATCCCGGTACCGCTGCATCGCTCGCGCCTGAGTTCGCGTGGCTACAACCAGGCGCTGGAACTCGCCGGGCCGCTGGCGAAGGCGTTGCGCGTTCCGTTGCTGCGCGACGCGTTGCAACGCACGCGTTCCACTTCCGCGCAGACCGAGCTCACCGCACTCGCGCGTAGGCGCAACGTGCGCGGCGCGTTCGTTGCGCATTTCGAAGAGGGTATTCCGCAGCACGTCGCCGTGCTGGACGACGTGTTCACCACCGGCGCGACGCTCGCCGAATGCACACGCGTGCTGAAGCGCGCCGGTGTTGCGCGCGTGGATGTGTGGGCGTTGGCACGGGCGCCGGCGAATAGATGAGTCGCCTGCAAGCAGGCTCTCAAGTAGGGCGGACACCGTCCGCCGCTGTGCATGCAAATGCGGCGGCGGGCAATGCCCGCCCTACACGGTGCCGCGCAACGGATTCACCGTAACGCCAGCGAAAACAATATCCCCGCCCACAGCACGCAGCCGACCCAGTTGTTGTTGCGGAACGCCGTGAAGCAATGCGCGCGCGAGCGGTCGCGCATCGTCCACAGCTGCCACGCGAACAGCCCGGTGGTGATCACCAGCGCCAGCCAGTGTGGCCACTTGAGGTGCGCGTTGGTGCCGACGAACACCATGCACAGCACGAAGGTCGCCATCAGCACGCCGAGGATCGGCAGGTCCGCGTCGCCGAACAGGATCGCGGTGGAACGCGCGCCGGCCCTGATGTCGTCCTCGCGATCCACCATCGCGTACTCGGTGTCATAGATGGTGGAAAACAGCACGTTGGCGAGGAACAGCAGCCACGCCAGCGGCGGCACGGAACTGGTGATCGCGGCGAACGACATCGGGATACCCCAGCCGAACGCCGCGCCCAGCACCACCTGTGGCAGCGAGGTGTAGCGCTTGGAGAACGGATACAGCGTGGCCAGCGCGGCGCCGACGAAAGACAACTCGATCGTCAGCACGTTGGTGAACGCAAGCACCAGCAGGAAAGAAACCAAACTCAGGATCACGAAGATCAGCAGCGCCTCGCTCGGGCGTACGCGCCCGGCGGCGAGCGGCCTGCCCGCGGTGCGCTGCACCTGCGGATCGAGGTTGCGATCGGCGTAGTCGTTGATCGCGCACCCGGCCGAGCGCATCAGGAACACGCCGGCGGTGAAGATCAGGAATGGCTGCCACGGCGGGAAATCGCCGGCCGCCAGCCAAAGCGCCCACCAAGTCGGCCACAGCAGCAGCAGCGCGCCGACAGGACGATCCATCCGCACCAGCACCAGGTAATCGCGCGCTTTGCCGCGCCAGTTGACCGGCAAAGCGCGCAACAGGAATTCGATCGCGCGCGTCGAGCGCAACGATGAATCCTCCGGGCGCGCAGTACCGGATGCGCGTCGCGGCGGCAACGGTTGGCGCGGACGAGCGGGCGGTGCGGGCGCACGGCGCTTGCGGGTTGGTGGCTTCTGGGGCATCGAAGCGCGATTGTCGCGCAAAACGGATTTGCAGTTCGGCCAAACAGGCCATGCATCCGGACGATCCCCGCGAGTATGATCGCGCGAGCCTCACGCCTCCCGGAACCCACATCATGAGCCTCCTCGCGCAACTGACGCGCCACAAATCCGTCGAAGCCCTGCAGGCCGAGGCGCAGACGCGCGGCGACTTCCGGCGCGTGCTGGGCGTGTGGCAACTCACCGCCATCGGCGTCGGCGCGATCATCGGCGTCGGCATCTTCGTGCTGGCCGGCCAGCAGGCCGCGACCAACGCGGGGCCCGCGGTGATCCTGTCCTTCATCGTCGCCGGCATCGGCAGCGCGTGCGCCGCGCTCGCCTACGCGGAATTCTCCGGAATGATTCCGGTGACCGGCAGCGCCTATACCTACGGTTACGCGGTGCTGGGCGAACTGCTGGCCTGGATCATCGGCTGGGATCTTTTATTGGAATACGCGCTGATCGTCGCGGTCGTCGCGATCGGCTGGTCCGGATACGTGCAGGCGCTGATCGCGCAAGTTTCCGGCGCACACCTGCCGCTATGGCTGCAAGGCGCATACGACCCGACGCATCCGCATTCGGGCAAATACTTCGATGTGATCGCTGCGGCGATCACGCTGGTGATCGCGTGGATGCTCACGGTGAAGACCGAAGTGGGTGCGAGGCTGAACACGATCATCGTCGCGATCAAGGTGATCGGCGTGGCGCTGGTGATCATCGCCGGCGCGTTCTACGTGAATCCCGCCAACTGGCATCCGTTCGTGCCGCCGGCGGTGACTGCAAACGGTGCGACGCATTTCGGCTGGGGCGGCGTGCTGGCGGCGTCGAGCATCGTGTTCTTCGCCTGCTTCGGTTACGACACGCTGACCACCGCGGCCGAGGAAGCCCGCAACCCGCAGCGCGATCTGCCACGCGCGGTGCTGCTGTCGCTGGCGCTCTCGATGGCACTGTACCTGGCCGTTTCGCTGGTGCTGACCGGCATGGTGCCGTACAGCCAGTTGAATTCGCCGGCGCCGGTGGACGCGGCATTCGCCGCGCTGCACCTCGACTGGGTGCGCGGCGCGATCAACATCGCGGCGGTGTGCGGCCTCACCAGCGTGCTGTTCGGCTTCATGCTGGGCGCGGCGCGCATCTGGTTCGCGCTGTCGCGCGACGGCCTGTTGCCGAAATGGTTCTCGCGGGTGCATCCGCGCTACGGCACGCCCGCGCGTCCGACCATGATCCTCGGCGTGTTCACCGCGATCGTCGCAGGCTTCCTGCCGATCGGCGAAGTGGCGGAGCTGGTGAACATCGGCACGCTGTCCGCGTTCATCGTGATCTGCCTGGCCGTGCTGATCCTGCGCGTCCGCCGGCCGGACCTGCAACGCAGTTTCCGCACGCCGGCGATCTGGATCATCGCGCCGCTGGGCGTGCTGTTCTCGCTGTTCCTGATCATCGGCTGGCCGTGGGCGGCGCAAGGCGGCGGTGTCACCCTGATCGGCGGCTTGCCCAGCATCACCATCTGGCGGTTCGTGATCTGGATGGGCATCGGCCTCGTGGTGTATTTCGGCTATGGCATCCGCCACAGCCGGCTGGCGCGCGAACAGGATCGGCAGGCGCAGGCGCGCATCGCCAACGTCTAGGCCGCGCGACCGCAAAGGTTTTCAACTCGATGGGGGGTCGGGTCATGAACACCGTGTCGAATGCGTTTCCGGTTGCAGCCGTCATCCGCAACCTGCTGGGTTGGGGCATCAAGTATCTCTCCTGCGGCATGCTCACCTTCGTGCTGCTGATGTGTTTCGGCGCGCTGGTGTTCGCGTACGTCGCGTTGTGGGGTTCGGATATTTCGTGGCTCGCGCCCATTTTCAAGTTCCTGCCGCAGGACATGGCGAAGAGCGGCACGCATGAATTGCACACCGACGACATCAGCGGGTTCCTGACGCGTTTCTGGCTGGGCTTGAGCCTGGTGCTGACCGCGCTGTCCGCGGTGTGGCGGCTGGTCAAGCGCGTGCGCAGCGGCGCGCCGCTCGCGATCGTGCCGGTTTCGATGGCCGAAGGCCTGAACCTGAACCCCGCCGCGCAGCGCGTGCGCATCCACGCCGGACGACGATTCCTGCTCGGGCTGGGCGTGGTGAGTGCGATCTTCGCCTGCGCCTTCATCGCGATCCCGCACGCGCGCATGGCCGCCGGCTCCTCGCACGCCGACATGGTGCCCGTGTTCATCGTGCTGTACGTCTTCGCGCTGGTGATGACGGCGGCGTACATCGGTTTGGGTATTGCAGCGGACATGATCCTCGACGGCTGATTGAAAACTTCTGCGTTCCTAGGCCATTCGGCCTATCCGCGCTGCGCGACGAAACTGCTAGATTCGAAGGCTCGTCCTTCGCTGCAGGTGTCGCCATGTCGTTTGCGTTGCGCCGTTCTTCTTCACTCGTCCCGACTCGTCTTGCCGTTGCGCTGGCGCTCGCGCTGGTTGCGGGCTCGGCGCTGGCCGATGCCGCAGACGCGAATATCCCGCCGCCGCAGGACACGCCTTACCACGGCACGATCACGCTGAGCGTGGATGCGAGCGATACCTCACAAGGCATCTTCCGCGCGCACGAAACGATTCCCGTGCAGGCCGGCGAACTGACCCTGCTGTACCCGAAATGGCTGCCGGGCAACCATTCGCCGAGCGGTCCGATCGACAAGCTGGCCGGTTTGAAGATCAGCGCCAACGGCAAGCCGCTGGCCTGGACGCGCGACAAGTACGACGTGTTCGCGTTCCACGTGGACGTGCCGCAGGGCGTCTCCAGCATCGATCTCGATTACCAGTTCCTGTCGCCGCGCACGCGCTCGGAAGGCCGCATCGTGATGACTGATGCGATGCTGAACCTGCAGTGGAACGCGGTGGTGCTGTATCCCGCGGGCCACTACTCGCGCGAGATCACCTACGCACCGAGCGTGAAGCTGCCCGACGGCTGGCAGCTCGGCACCGCGCTTGAGACGCAATCAAAGTCCGGCGACACGGTCACCTTCAAACCGACCCCGCTCAACACGCTGGTGGATTCGCCGATCTACGCGGGCGAGTACTTCAAGCGCGTGGATCTGGATCCGGGTGCCAAGGTGCCGGTGCACCTGGACATCGTCGCCGACGCGCCGAAGTACCTGGAGATGAACCAGGAGCAGTTGCAGGCGCACCGCAACCTGGTGACGCAGGCCTACAAGCTGTTCGACTCGTATCACTACAACCATTACGACTTCCTGTTCTCGCTCTCCGACCAGATGAGTGGCAACGGACTCGAGCACCACCAGTCCAGCGAGGACGGCACCGGCGCGGATTACTTCACCGACTGGAAATCCAATGCGCCCGGCCGCGACCTGCTGGCGCACGAGTACACGCACTCCTGGAACGGCAAATTCCGCCGCCCGGCGGACCTGTGGACGCCCAACTTCAACGTGCCGATGGGCGATTCGCTGCTGTGGGTGTACGAAGGCCAGACCCAGTACTGGGGTTTCGTGCTGGCCGCGCGTTCCGGATTGTGGAATCCGGATGAGTTCAAGGATGCGCTGGCACTGGTCGCCGCGACTTACCAGGACAACCGCCCCGGTTTCGACTGGCGCAACGTGCAGGACACCACCAACGATCCGACCATCGCGCAGCGCGCGCCGCTCCCATATCGCAACTACCAGATGAGCGAGGATTACTACAGCGCGGGCCAGCTGATCTGGCTGGCGGTGGATTCGAAGATCCGCTCGCTCACGAACGACAAGAAGTCGCTGGACGATTTCGCCAGTGCGTTCTTCGGCGTGCACAACGGCAGCTTCGTCACCGACACCTACACCTTCGACGATATCGTCGCGGCGTTGAACGGCGTCGCGAAGTACGACTGGGCGACCTTCCTGCGCTCGCGCCTGGACGCGCACCAGCCGCCGATGGACGGCATCGCCGCTTCAGGCTGGAAGCTGGTCTACACCGACAAGCCAAGCGACTACGAAAAGTCGCTGGAGAAGAACCGCAAGTTCGCCGACTTCACTTACTCGCTGGGCCTCACGCTGTCGGCCAAGGACGGCGGCATCGGCGACGTGCGCTGGAACAGCCCGGCGTTCAAGGCCGGCATCTCGCCGGGTGCGGAACTGGTTGCGGTGAACGGCCACGCGTTCAAGCCGGAAGTGTTGAAGGATGCGATTACCGCGGCGAAATCCGACAACAAGCCGATCGAACTGCTGATCAAGCACCAGGACGAATACAAGATGGTGCCGGTGGACTACCACGGCGGCCTGCGTTATCCGCACCTGGAGCGCGCGAGCGGGCCGGATTATTTGAGCCAGATCATCAAGGCCAAGTAGGGCGGACATCCTCCGCATGAATTTGCGGCAGTAGGGCGGACATCGTCCGCCATGAAGCCCCGCCAGTAGGGCGGACATTGTCCGCCATCAAATCCCGGCGGGCAGTGCCCGCCCTACCGCGCTGCTGACATCACGCTGTCAGCAGTGCGGACCTACAGTGCGCATTTTCAGGATTCGGGCGCACCATGGAACACGCGGCAAACCTTGCGCTGTTCGCGCTGCTGGTGTTCGGCATCGTCGTGTTGCCGGGCATGGACATGGCGTTCGTGATGGGCAGCTCGCTGGTCGCGGGCCGAAGACACGGCTTTGCCGCGGTCGCGGGGATCGTGACCGGCGGCATCGGCCACGTGGTGATGACCACGCTCGGCATCAGCGTGTTGCTGAAAGTGATTCCCGGCGCCTTCAACGCACTGCTGCTCGCCGGCGCGCTCTACATCGCCTGGATCGGTATCTCGCTGCTGCGCTCGGATTCGACGTTCGGCATGCAGGATGGAAGCAGAGCCAACGGCTCTGCGTGGATCACCTTCCGGCGCGGCGCACTGACCTGCCTGATGAACCCGAAGGCGTACCTGTTCATGCTGGCGGCATTCCCGCAATTCCTGCGTGCGGAATACGGCCCGCTGTGGGTGCAGGCGATCATGCTGTGGATCATCATCGCGCTGACGCAAACCTGCGTGTACGGCGGCGTGGCACTTGCGGCGGCGCAGGCGCGCGGCTGGCTGGTTGGACGACCTGCTGCCGCGATCATGGCATCGCGCGCGGTCGGCGTGGTGCTTGTCGTGGCCGCGGTGTTTACCGGCATCGAAGGCTGGCGATCGCTGTAGGGCGGGTTTCAACCCGACACCGATGCGACGGTCGAAATCCACGCGGCGCATTCATCGGCGGGTCGAGACCCGCCCTACGCTTCCGCGCTTACGCGACGCGATGAACCGCCCTGGCGCAACACTCCGCGCACGCCGCGTGCTTCCTCGGATGACAGCGATTGCAGCAGGACGACTTCGCCCGCGACCTGCTTGGCCAGCGGCAGTCCATCGCGGAACACGATGCGGGAATTCGTCAGTACCGGCACCTTTTCGCCGGGCAGCACGCTGCCGATCAGGTTCAGCGGATCGGCGCCGCTGATCACGATCAGACTCTCATCGTGCTCCTTGCGTGCGCTGCGCAGCGCACCGATGGCTTCGGGCAACGCGAACTGCTCGCCGACCATGCCGGCAACGAAACGTCCGCCGCGGATTTCGCCGCGCGCTTCCAGCCGTTGGTAGACGCGGCGCAACTCGCGCCACGGCGGCAGCCACGCCGCTTCGCGCTGCAGCAATGTCCAGAACACCACGCCCCAGCGGCGCAGCAGCGTGCGCGCGATGTGTTCGAGCGCGTCGCTTTCAGCCCCTCTCCCCTCGGGAGAGGGGTTGGGGTGAGGGTTCGGCATCGCGCTGACACCACGGGATTCACCGGCCGGGCGTGGCGGCTCTTCCGCGGGAACGAAAAGACCTTCACGCCGGATCAAACTCCACCGCCCCGCATCCTCGATGCCGCTGAGCATGTTGCGGCGCAGCCGGCGATGGCGTGGTGCGTTGCGCTTCGACGACGGCAGCAGCATCGCGCGCAGGCCGGAAAAGCTGTCGGCGCTGACCAGGCCCGCGCCGACCAGTTCGGCCAGCGCCTCTTCCAGTTCCACGCGCAACAGCCGCGTCCCGCCGAGCATCTCGTCGAAGAACGACGCGCCGTGCTGCGCGAGGTATTCCGCCACGACCTGTGCGCGCGAAGACAGGGCCGGCGCTTCGGCCGACGCATTCGCGCCGAGCGAACTCCACAGGGCGAGTTGCCGGCGCGGCAGCAGCACGATCGGCGAAGCGCGCACCGGTGCGGCGTGTGCGCCGCTGGCCGCGCGCAGCCGTGTCCAGGCGATGCGCCCGGCGCTGCACAGTCCGTCCAGCCAGCCGATGTCGTAATCGCGCAGGCGCGCCGGCAGCAATTGCGATTCCCAGGCACCGGCCGGTGCCTCGAAGCCTTCCAGTTGCGCCAGCACGGAACCGAGCGCCTCGGCGCCGCGCCATCGCGCATCGTGCGACACGTGCTGCCACCGGAACAGGAAGCGCATGAACTCGTGTGCTTCCACCGGCTCGATCTCGCGGCGCAGCCGGTTCAGAGTCCGCCGATGGATGCGGGCGAGCAAATGTCTTTCACACCATTCCTCGTGCGACGCATTCGGCGTGAAGCGCCCGCGCATCACGAAGCCCTCGCGCTCCAGTGCACCAAGCGCCAGTTCGACATCGGCCTGCGGTACCGCGAACGTTTCCGCGAGAGCGCTTGCCTGCACCGGACCGAGGCAACCCAGCCGCGCGCGGACGATTTCGACCAGCGCCTGCTCGAGTGTCCATACCTTGCTCGCGAATTCCGGTGGCGCTTCGACCGCGGGGCTCAACTGCGCATCTGCGTGTACCGCGCGCCACATCGGCAGCGTTTCGGTGGCGACCCACAGCCTTTTTAGCCCCTCTCCCTCCGGGAGAGGGGAAGGGTGAGGTCGAAGTTGCTGCGTTTGCGCGATGCCTTGAATGGCATCGCGCGCAGCAACTGAGGAGGAGGCAGGACGCCGACTGGACTGCGCTCCATGGATGGATGCTTGCCGCGACGCCGAACCCTCACCCGCCCCGCCACTTGGGGCAGTGGGAGCTTCAAATTGTCCTGCGCAAGTGGCGGGGCACCCTCTCCCGGAGGGAGAGGGGAAAAGCACCTGCGCGGCGCGGCCCGACTGCGCCAGCTCTCTCAGCCGCAGGTCCCATCCGGGAGTGCGCTGCGCTTCATCAGAATTGATCGCACCCAGCGCCAGCAGCGCCTCGTGCATCTCGTCGGCATCGCGCGGCTGCGGCCAGGCTTCCTCGCGCACGCCTTCGATGGCATCCGCATCCAGCTTGCCGAGATCTTCCGCGCGGCTGGCGTCGGTAAAGCCGCGCGAAGCGACGGCTTGCGTGCGGCGCTCCTCCAGAGGCGCGTCGTCAAGATATGCGTAGGGCTTTGCGCCCAGCACTTCCGCGCACAGCGATGACGGCGCGGTGAGATCGCGCGCGATGATCCTGACTTCCTTGCCTTCCAATTTCTTCAGCAGCGCGGTGAGGCCTTCCAGGTCCATCGCCTCGTAAAGGCAGTCTTGCAGGGTCTGCTCGACCAGCGGGTGATCGGGAATCTGCCGCTCGCCGACGAGGTTTTCCGCGCACGCGACCTGGTCGGGGAACACCGTCGCCAGCAGGTCTTCGGATTTCATGCGCTGGATCTGCGGCGGCACCTTCGCGCCGCCGACGAAGCGCGGCAGCGCCAGCGCGGCGCTCGCGTTCCAGCGCCAGCGGGTAGTGAACATCGGCGCATCCAGCAGCGCCTGCGTCAGCACGTCGCGCACCGTATTCGAATGCAGGTAACGCGACACTTCCTCCAGCGGGAAGCTGTGACTCGTGGAGAGCGACAGCACGATCGCGTCTTCCGTCGCCGCGGCCTGCAGTTCGAAATTGAAAGTGCGACAGAAGCGCTTGCGCAGCGCCAGGCCCCACGCGCGGTTCAACCGGCTGCCGTAAGGCGAATGGATCACCAGTTGCGTGCCGCCGGACTCGTCGAAGAAGCGCTCCATCGCGAGCGTCGTGTGCGTCGGCAACACGCCGAGTTCGGTGCGCGCAGCCTGGTAGTACTCGACCAGCTGCTTTGCCGCGGGCTCGACCACGCCGACTTCGTCGCGGAGCCAGGAGGTGATATGGCCGTCGTCGTCAAGCCGCTCCGAAATTTCCTCCCTCAACCGCGACACCGCCCACGAAAGTTCGTCGCTGCGTCCGGGTGCTTCGCCCAGCCAGAAGGGAATCGAGGGCGGCGCGCCGTGCGCATCTTCCACGCGCACGCGGCCGCGCTCGACTTTCAGGATCCGGTACGACTGGTTGCCGAGCTGGAAGATGTCGCCGGCGATGCTCTCGACCGCGAAATCCTCGTTGACGCTCCCCACGCGCTGCGCCGCGGGTTCCAGCACCACGTCGTAATCGGCGGTGTCTGGAATCGCGCCGCCAGAAGTGATCGCGGTCAGGCGCGCGTTGCGTCGCGCGCGCAGCTTGCCGTTCACCGCATCACGATGCAGGTACGCCCCGCGCGTGCCGCGCCGCGTGCTGTAGCCCTCAGCCAGCATCCGCAGCACTTCATTGAATTTTTCGCGCGAGAGTTCCCGATATGGATACGCGCTGCGCACCAGTTCGAACAATTCCGTTTCGTCGCGCTCGCCGCAGGCAACCTCGGCCACGATCTGCTGGGCCAGCACGTCCAGCGGCGCGCGCGGCACGTGCAGCGTGTCGAGTTCGCCGCGGCGCTCGCAGTCCAGCAGCGCCGCGCACTCGGCGAGGTCATCGCGCGAAGTCGGGAACAGGCGGGCTTTCGAGATGCCGTTCACCGCATGCCCCGCGCGGCCGGCGCGCTGCAGGAACGCGGCGATCGAGCGCGGCGAACCGAGCTGGCAGACCAGTTCGACCTCGCCGATGTCGATGCCCAGTTCCAGCGAGGCGGTCGCCACCAGCGCGCGCAGTTGTCCGGACTTCAGGCGTCGCTCGGCGTCCAGCCGCTTCTCTTTCGAAAGGCTGCCGTGATGCGCTGCGACCGCTTCCTTACCGAGGCGCTCGGACAGATGCCGCGTCGCGCGTTCCACCGTGCGCCGGGTGTTGGCGAAGATCAGCGTGGTGCGGTGCTGGTCGATCAGTTCCGCGATGCGGTCGTACACCAGGCCCCACGCGTCGTTGCTCATCACCGGCTGCAGCGGCACGTTGGTGACCTCGATGCCGAGATCGCGCGCGCGCTGATGGCCGGTGTCGATAATCGTGCACGCTGCCCCTTCTCCCGAAGGGAGAAGGGAAGTCGGTGCGCCGACCAGAAAATCGGCGACCATTTCGATCGGCTTCTGCGTCGCCGACAGTCCGATCCGCAGCGGCCGCTGGCCGCACAACGCATCCAGCCGCGCCAGCGAAAGTGCAAGATGGCTGCCGCGCTTGTTGGGCGTGAGCGCGTGGATTTCGTCCACGATCACCGCGCGCGTGGTGGCGAGCATCGCGCGACCCGATTCCGAGCCCAGCAGGATGTAGAGCGATTCCGGCGTGGTCACCACGATGTGCGGCGGGCGCCTGCGCATCGCGGTGCGCTCGACTTGCGGCGTGTCGCCGGTGCGCACCGCGGTGCGGATCTCCACGTCCGACAGGCCCATGCGTTCGAGTTGCGCGCGGATGCCCTCGATCGGGACTTCCAGGTTGATGCGCACGTCGTTCGACAGCGCCTTCAGCGGCGAGACGTACACGACATGCGTTTCGTCGTTGAGCGTGCCCGCCACGCCACGCCACACGAGGTCGTCAATCGCGGCGAGGAATGCGGCGAGCGTCTTGCCCGAACCGGTCGGCGCGGCGATCAGCACATCGCGATGCGACTGGATCGCCGGCCACGCGCGCGACTGCGCCTCGGTCGGCGCGTCGAACGCGGACTCGAACCAGGCGGAGACGGCAGGGTGGAAGGTGTGCATCGGCGAAGCTTACGAAGCGGGCGGTAAAGATTCCGCAATCGAGTTGGGGGCATTCGCCGCCTCGCGCAAGCGATCGGCCAGGCCGTTCCAGCGCTGCGTACGCCGCGCGATCCCGGCGCGCAGCAGCGCCTCGTTGCCATGGATTTCCACGCCTTCGCGCGCGCGCGTGATACCGGTGTAGAGCAGCTCGCGCGTCAGCACCGGTGTGTCCGCGCCGAGCACCAGTGCGATGCGCCCGAATTCCGAACCCTGCGCCTTGTGAACGGTCAGCGCGAACGCACCTTCATGTGGCGGCAGTGCGGCGGGGGAAATCGCGCGCGGTGCGCCGTCGGCGCCTTCGAACCAGACCTTCATTTCGCCGTTCGCATCCGGCCAGACCACGCCGACGTCGCCGTTGAACAGGCCGAGCGCATCGCGATTCGCCGTCACCATCAGCAGGCGGCCGCGCCACCACGGCGCATCCGCGCGCACACCGGCCTGGCGCTTGAGGCGTTGTTCGATCGCGCGGTCCAGCGCGAGGTTGCCGGCCGGCCCGTGCCGCAGCGCGGTCAGTACGCGGAAGCCATTGGCAGTGCGCAACGCGGCACCCGCATCCGGCGCATCCGCCACATGCCGATATGCATCCACCGCGTGCTCGACCAGGCGCGCGTCGTGCGCATCGTTGGCGATCAACCGCACTTCATCGTCACTTTCGAGCGTGGCCAGCGCGGCGTTCGCATCACCATTTGCGATCGCATTCGAAAGCCGTCCGAGCGTGCCGTGCCCGGCGAAACGGCGGCTCTGCGTCAGGTGCGCGTGGCACTGCGACAGCGGTGGCTCGCGCGCGGCATCCACCAGCGCGCCCAGCACGTCGCCGGCTTCCACCGCGGCGAGCTGGTCCGGATCGCCGAGCAGGATCAGCATCGTGTCCTCGCGCACCGCCTCGGCAAGCTTGTGCATCATCGGCAGGTCCACCATCGAGACCTCGTCCACCACCACCACGTCAAATGGCAGCGTCGCGTCGCGATGGAATTTCGCACGCGCGCTGTAAGGCGACAGGCCGATCAGGCGGTGCAGGGTGGACGCCTCGCGCGGGATCATCGCGGCGACCGCATCGGGCAGTTCGAGTTGCGGCCACTGCGCGCGCACGCTTTCCGAAAGGCGCGCGGCGGCCTTGCCGGTCGGCGCCGCCAGCGCGATGCGCAGCGTGTGTTCTTTTGCGTGCGCCTGCTTTGCAAGTTCTGCGAGCAGGCGCATCACGCCGTGGGTCTTACCGGTGCCGGGTCCGCCGGTGACCAGCTTCAGGCGTTCGGCGCGCGCGCGTGCGATGAGATTTTTCGCGAGCCGCCGTTCGTAACCGAAGTAACGCGCGAGATACACGCGACCCTGGGGGTCAAGCACCAGCGGCCTGGGCGGAACCGGATCGGTTGCATCGAAATCTCGCGTGAACTTCACCGCGGCGCTGTCGCGCAGCGTTTCCCGCCACGAACCCGGGTCAGGCAGGGCCGGCGCTTCACCGCGGCCGCCGAGATTGCCGAGCCACGCCTGCGCCGCGTCCAGCCGCAATGCGCTATGGCCCTCATCCACCGCGCGCGCCGCCATCGCCGCGGCGAGCGCAACGTCGGCGGGCGAATCCGGAAACGCCCGCGCGATCCATTCGCCGAGCGCGGCGTCTACGCGGCGTAACCAGCCGGTTCGGGCGAGTGCTTGCTGGTCGGCGCTCATGCGGCCAGCTCCTCGCGCGCATCGAACAACGCGTCCATCGCCTCGATCAGCTCGCGCGGTGGACGATCGCGATGCACGCCGCACCCGTCATTCACGTCCCGCACGAACAGGTAATAAACGTCGCCGATGTGCGTGTCGTAGTCGTAGCCTGGCAGCACCTGGCGCAGCCAGCGATGCAGCGCCAGCACGTACAACAAATACTGCAGGTCGTAGTCGTGTGCGGCGACCGCCTCGCGCAATGCCTCGACATCGTAGGTCGGCAGCAGGTTGGTCTTGTAATCCACCAGGTGATAGCGGCCGCCGTGCTCGAACACCAGGTCCATCACGCCGGTCAGCAGTCCGTGCAGGTGCGCGACGCCGAAGCCGTTGCGGCCGGTTTGATAGCCGTGCGCGTGCAGCAGCGCGAACAGCGCATCCACGCGCGAAGGCGCGAGCCGCAGGTGGAACTCCATCTCCGCGCGCCGCCGTTCCGGCTGCACGTCGCACAGGCGCGCACCGCAGGCGAGCGGTGCGTTCAGCGCATTGCGCATGCAGTACCCGACCTGATCCACCGCGCGTTCCAGTGAAACCGTGCCGGGTTCGGGCAGGCCCTGCGCGCGCAGGCTGCGCACGATCAGGTCGCGTTGTGTTTCGGGCGCCTCGCCCACATCGCGCCACGCGTCGAAATCCGCGCGCTCGAGTGCAGCGTGCACGGCGGTGCCGAAACGTGCGCCGGCAAGCACGGCCACCGTAGTCCGTGGTGGGGGTACCCCGCTTTCAAGGAAGGGCACGTAGCAGAAAACAGGCAGCGGCACGCTCATATGCAATGACGCGTCGCTTGCAGGTACCAGTGTATCGCCATTGCCCGGCCCCGGGTCGGATTCATTGCCGCGTGATTCGCCGCGTACCAGCCGCGAAAACGACCAGGTGCGCCAGTCGCGTTCAACCGCGTGGGCCATTTCCGCCGCACGCAGTACGGGGGCTTCGCTGCCGGCCGGCGTGAGGCGCGCGTGGCCGTCCCGCGGCAGTTCGTCCACTGCGATCGCTCCCGGCGCGCGGGTGTGCAAGACGTGCAGCGCCTTGGCGCAGCCGTCATCGTCGAACGCGAATTCGTCCCTGTGCAGCAATCCGTGCAGCGCGGACAGTTCGCCCTGATTGATCCAGCCCCATGGCAGCACGCAGGCTGCGCGCGCGCGGGTCACGGCGACGTAGAGCTTGCGCACCTCTTCCGCATGCGCTTCGCGTTGTGCGGCGCTCGCCACCTCGTCAGGCAGCGCGCGGCCGATCGCCACCCGCGCCGCTTCGCCATCGTGGTACCAGGTGAGCGCGGGCTTGCCGTTGGGCCGGGACTGCTTGCCGAAACCCGCATAGGGCAGGAACACCACGCCGTACTCCAGCCCCTTCGCCGCGTGCACGGTCGCGATCTGCACTGCCTGGGCGTCGCTTTCCAGCCGCAGCCGTGCGGCTTCGGCCTCCGTGTCGGACTCCGCATTCCCGGCATCGGCGATGCGCCGGGCCAGCTGTTCGCAAAGGTCCTCCACGCCGAAGCACCGCAGCCACGCCTGCTGCGCGAGTTCGGCCAGCTGCAGGTAGTTGGCGACGCGCCGACGGCCATCGGCGAGTGCAAGCAGCCGTGGCGCGGCGGCAGCGATCAGCTCGTGCAGGAACGCAAGCACGCCATGCCGCTGCACCCGTGCGGCACATTCAGCGTTGCGCTGGAGCAGCGCATCCAATGCCTCCGCATCCCGCGCGCTGCGCCCGATGGCGAGCGCGTCCGCACCGACCAGCAGTCCCGCCTGCGCGGCACGAGCGCGTGGCGCATCGGCAGGATCGCGCAGCGCCTCCAGCACACGCAGCACGTCGAGCGCTTCCTCGCTCGCGTACACGCTGACCCGCAAACGGCAGGAGGCCGCCACGCCGGCGCGGCCCAGCGCGCGCTGCATCGAATGCGCTTCACGATTGTCGTTGACCAGCACCGCGATGTCGCCCGCGCGCAACGGGCGCGTTTCGCCATCGCCATCGCGGAAATGCACGCTTTCGCGTTGCGCACCTTGCAGCAGCTCGACGATGCGAGCCACGCACGCCGATTCGATCTGCTCGCGCGCTTCGGCCTTGCTCCACGGACAAGCCGCGCCTTTCGAAGTTGTCTTGCCGGAGGGCGGCAGGCGCCACAGTTGCAAGGCCGGCGCTGCTTCGCCATTGATCAGCAGCGCGGTTTCGCGCACGCGCCCGGCGGCGCGCACCGGGGTGTATTCGATGCGCGGCTCGACAAAGGGATTCTTGCTCGCGAACAGCGCGTTGATCGCCGCACATACACCTTGACCTGCACGCTGGCTTTCCAAAAGGCGCAGTGGTTCGCCCGGCGACGCATCGCGCGCGGCGAGATAGGCATGCACATCGCCGCCGCGAAAGCCGTAAATCGCCTGCTTGGGATCGCCGACCAGCACCAGCGCGTTGCGCGCGAACAGTGTTTGCAGAATCCGCCACTGCTGCGGATCGGTATCCTGGAATTCATCGATCAGCGCGCACGGCCAGCGCGCGCTGATTTTCGCCCGCAGCTGTCCGCCGCGTGCCGGATCATCCAGGGCACGCGCGACGGCCTCGACCAACTGGTCGTAACCGGTTTTGCCCAGCGCCTGCAGACGGCGCGGCAACTCGGCTGCATGGTATTGGCGCGCTTTGTAAAGCAATTGCGATGCCGGCGCTTCGGCTTGGCGCTCACGTGCGCGGCGCAAGTCGCGCAGCACCGCGCAGAGTGTGCGCGCCAGTTCGAAGATTTCGCCTTGCGAGTGCCGAATGAAGGTCGTCGGCTTGCGCTCCTGCTCGGGCAGGAAGCTTTCCGCAGCGCTTGCCGCGGAGGCATCGCTCTCCTCATCGGCCTGCGCGCACGCCCACGCCTGCAGCGCCCGCAATGCCTTCATGCGCGAGGCACGCGCGCTCGGGTGCCCGAAGCAATCCTTCAACTCGGCTTCCGCGGCCTTGAACACCGGCTCGTCCCAGGCCGCGATCAGCGCACGCACGCGGGCGCATTCCATTTTCAGGATGTCGGAATCCGGCTGCGCGATGACCGGCTCACGCCCACGCCAGCGCGGATCGCACACCTGCCACATCAGTGCCCGCGGTGTGTGCCAGATTCCCGCCAGCAGAGCGGCGGCCTCCCGATCGTTCGCGTGCGCGCGCCAAAAATCGTCGACGATCTCCGCGTTCAATGCGTCCAGGTCTTCCAGCAATTCGGGTGCACCCGCAGGCGCGCCGGTTTCGAAGCCGAATTCACCCAACAGCCGCGCGCAGAACGCATGCAGCGTGCCGATGATCGCGGTGTCCATCGCGAGATCGGCTTCACGCATGCGCCGTTGTTGCTCGGCAAGCGCCACGCCGCAGCGTTCGCGCGCGCGGGTGATCGAGCGGCGCGTGATCGCGATCTCGGCGCTGTCGTCCACGCATGGCTGTTCGGGGTTGGCGTTCGACAACACCTGAGCGGCCAGATGCACGCGCTCGCGCAGCCGTGAGGACAACTCCGCGGCGGCATCGCGCGCGAAGGTGGCGACCACGATCTGCTCGGGACTCAAGCCTTGTTCAAGCATCGCGCGCAGATACAGCGTGGCGATGGTCCAGGTCTTGCCGGTGCCCGCGCTGGCCTCGACCACTTGCACGCCGGACAGCGGCAACTCCAGTGGATCGCGCGGCGCGTTCATGCCATGTCTCCGCCGGCAACCACGCTGCACGCGGGAAACACACGCCCTGCGAGTTCGGCCATGCGCGGCGCCAGTGCGCCCGGGAGCGCGATACCGCGCCAGAGCGTGCATACCGCGCTGTCGTCCAGCTCCGGATTGCGCTGGAATTCATCCTCGCCGCGATCGAAGGCGCGCTCAAGCAAGGCCGCGAATTCATCGGCCGACGCCGGGCCGGCCTTGCGTCGCATCGGCTTCAGGCATTCCCAGAAAGTGCGCGGGAACAGGGGCAATGGCGCGCGCAGACCTTCGCGATACAGCGCCACGAAATTCTCCAGTTCGGCTTGCGCGGCGTGCGCATCCAGCGGAGGCATAGCCAGCGCGATCGGTTTGTCGGCCACGTCGAAGCCCACCAGCCACGCTTCGGCCGCGGCATCATGGGCGAAGGCGAACAGCGCATCCAGCCAGGCGCGCAATGCATGCCGGCCGTGCAGCTTCGAGGGGATCACGCGCAGCAAGCCGCGCGGATAAAGGTCGTCGAGCGCGCCGGTCAGACGCGTACCGTCGGCGAGCGTCAGTGTGTGCATCTGCGCAGGCACGGCCGATGCACCTTCGGTGAAGCGCGATACGTATCCGCGCAGCTCCTGTGCACGCTCGCGCGCGTGCTCCAGCGCCGCCTTTGCGTAATCGCCGGGCGGCAGCTTGCCTTGCGCACGCAACAATTTTTCGTGGGCGCTGATCGCCGGGTCGTGCTCCGGCGCCGCATGCAGCAGATGCGCGGTCAAGCCATGACGCAGCAGACCATCGCGCGGCGCAAGCGGCTCCTGGTCGGCATCGGCCTGGACTTCATCGCGCGGCCAATGCACTTCCAAAGCGCGCTGCAGGAAACCGCGCGCCGGATCGGCGAAGAACCGCTGCAGGGCCTCCAGGGTCAGCGCGACTTCGGATTCGCACGAGGGCAGCGCGGCCGGCGCGAAGGGCGCGAGCGCGCAGGCGTGTCCATCCGGCGCCTGCGCGGCGGCCAGCCACTCCTTGCGGAAGGAACGTGGCGCCGCCGCGTCGAACAGGCATGCATCGAAGGCATGCAACGGCTGCACCCGCGGCGACAAGCGATCGCGCTGCCTGCGTGCATCATCATGCCCGGGTGGCAGCAGGTAACCGCGTTTGACTTCGTCCAGCAGTTCTGCGGCCACCACCGAGGGCGGGCGCTCCTTGTTGGTGCGCGCGTCGCGTCCGATCCAGCTTATATATAAAGTGTCGCGCGCCGCCGCGATCAGTTGCAGGAACAGCAGGCGATCGTCGTCGCGCACGCTGCGGTCGCCGCGCTCGCGCTTGCCGGCGCGGCGGTCGGCGCTCAACGGATCGAGGCCGGAAGGATCGCGGCGCGGGAACGCCGCCTCGTCCATGCCCAGCAGGCAGATCACGCGGAACGGCACCACCCGCAGCGGCACCATGCCGCAGAAAGTGACGCCGCCGGAAAACAATCGCTGGCGCGGATCGGCGTCATTCAACCGCTCGCGCAGGAATGCGCGCAGGTCGTGCCAGGCCAGCGGCTGCTGCAGCTGCGCGGCTTGCGTGTGTTCCACCAGATGCTCCATCGCATCGCGCACGCGTTCCAGCGCGCGGCCCCCGGCGATGTCGTCACTGTCGTTGGCGTACAGGCGATCGAACAGCGCGTTCAATTTTTCCTGCCACCTGGCAGGTGGCAATTCGCGTGCAGACAAGGCGCGCAGCTCGCGCCAGACATCCAGCACCGCGAGCAGCGCGTCCATGCGCGCAAACGCCGCACCTTCCACGCCGGCCAGCGGCGCGACGCCCGCGACCAGCGCCTCATCGTCATCGCCGCAGGCAAATCCTGCGAGCATGCGATCCAGCCCGAACGCGAACGAGAACTCGCGGTAGCCGCCCACTTCAGTGCGCGCGTGTTCGTCCTCGCCCCAGCGCACGCCGGCCTTGTGCAACTGCCGCGACAAATGTTCCAGTTCCAACGCATCCAGATCGAAGCGCCGCATTACGCCCGGCACGGACAGCACGTCCAGGATCTCGCTGCATTCCCAGCGCGAAGTCGGCGCATCCAACAGGGTGAGGAAAAGGCGCGCGGCCGGATGCATCGCGCTCGCCGGCAGATCGCCGAGATTGAAGGGGATGAAACGCGGGTCGCTTTCGGCCAGGCCGCCGAACACCGCTTCGATTGCGGGACGGTACGCCGCCACGTCCGGCATCATCACCGCGATTTCGCGCGGGCTGAGTTTCGGATCCGCCGCGAACATGGCGAGCAGGCGGTCGTGCAGGGTCTGCACCTCGCGCAGTTCGGTATGGCAGGCGTGGAATTGCAACGAATCGTCCGGCAGCGCGACCCGCTCGTCTTCGCGCGCGGCTTGATGGTTCAGGATGTCGTCGCGCACCCGGCCGAGCAGGGTGGCGCGTTTGATTCCATTCTTGTCAAACAGGTCGGATTCCGTGTCCGGCTGCACGTGCTCGTAGCCGTAGAGCAGCTCCACGAACTCCGCCGCCGCGCCGCCCAGGGAGGTGATCAGCGGGTTGCCGCCATCCTTCTCCATCAATCGCGCGCGCACTTCGCGGCGCGAGCGCGGCGCGTCGCCCAGGTATTCGCGCGAGGGCAGCGGCAGGAAGAAATCCATGTCGCAATGGCGTGCGGCGATGCCGAGCATGTGCAGCACGTCGGGCGAGACGTTGGCGCAGGCGAACGCATTGAAGTGTAAGGGCAGGCCCGGCGGCGGCTCGTCTCCCGATTCGAAGCGTTGCAGCCACGCTTCCACGCGCGCGGCGCGCGACATGCCGCCCACGCGCGCGACCAGCCGGCGCCACAGTTCTGCCTGCCAGTCGTCGCGATCGCCGCCTTGCTCCCAGCGCAGCAATTTCTCGCGGCGATAGCCCTGCACCCGTTCGAACGCATGCGCCAGTTCGCCGCTCAATGCATAACGGCGCAGCGGATCGCCTTCGGATTGCAGATATTCGCGCAGCGGCGCGAGCGCCGCGCCGTCCAGCGATTCGCCGAGCAGCGCGTGCAGATGCCAGCGCAACACGTCCGGATCGAAGGGAGAATGCGGCGGCAGGTCCGGCTGCGCCGCCCGCAGCAATCGCCAGGCAAAGCGCGCGGGCTCCACGAACTCGACATTCGCGATCGCGCCGAGCCGTTCGGCCAGATGCACCTGCAGCCAGCGCCGCAACCCCGCGTGCGGCACCAGCACCAGCGCCGGCGCCAGCGGATTGCCGCGGCCACACGCGCGCAAGCGCTCGCCGAGCCCGTCGGCAAGCACCGCCGCATCATTGCCGGTGTGGACATGGAACAAGCCAGCGCCCCTGCGCAATCGACCGCGCAAGTATGCATGGGTGCGTCTCAGGTGTTGCGACCGGCTTGGCGCCCCATTTTGCCATTGCACCGGACGAGCACCGGAGTTCCCGTACTCGCAGTCACTTCCGAGCCGTTTGTCCGGTTGCAGCAAGCCGCGTCGTGGGCTCTCGATCAGAACGCGCATAACCCTCGTTCGCTGCGAGGAGAGTTATGAAGCTCGTCGCTCGATGCGTTAATCTTGCGGCAAAACGGCACCGCGGGAGCGATACCGGGCGCGAACACCAAAGGCGGCAGCAGGGGAACAGGGGCGATGGAAAACATTTTCTTCGAACGGCCAATTCTCAATTCGCCGTACGCGTACCCTGCGCGCCACTGGGAACTCGATGCGACGGGCCAACCCACTCAAAAGATCGTCGAGAGCCGACGGCCGGCCGATTTCGTCACTCCGATCCCGAAGCCGCGCCGACAAAGTGGTCAGGGGCAGCAGGGTGATCTCGCGCTCGGAAACGATGCCGGTCTTTCAACCGAGGCCCAGCAATACGCGCAGGCGGCGATCATTCGTCAGGTCCGCGAGCAGGTGGACCGCTGGCGCCTTCTTCCCGAAGCGCAATGGCGCGTCACGCCGGAAACCGCGCGCCTTCTGCGCCATTGGCGCCATCACCGGTTCAACGATCTTCGCCCCTTTTTCTGTCAGGTCGAGGCTGCCGAGACCGCGATCTGGCTGAGCGAGGTCGCGCCCGAGATCGGCAAGGACGGAAAGGCCATCCTGGATCACATGGCCAATGCCAACCGTGATGCCAACCCGGATCTCATGCGCTTGGCGCTCAAGCTCGCGACCGGTGCCGGCAAGACCACCGTCATGGCCATGTTGATTGCATGGCAGACCGTCAATGCGCTGAGGCGTCCGGCCAGCAAGCGCTTCAGCCGCGGGTTTCTGGTTGTGACGCCCGGCATCACTATCCGCGATCGTCTGCAGGTGCTGCTGCCCAATGATTCGAACAGCTACTACCGCAGCCGCGAGCTGGTTCCGCCCGACATGCTTGGCGACATCGAGAAAGCCAAGATAGTCATCACCAACTATCACGCCTTCATGCTGCGCGAACGCGTGCAGCTTTCAGCGGGCGGTCGTCGGCTACTGCAAGGCCGCCATGGTGATACGGAATTGCAGACGCTGGAAACCGAAGGCCAGATGATCCAGCGCGTCATGCCCGAGCTCATGGGCATGAAGAACATCCTGGTCATCAACGACGAAGCTCACCACTGCTATCGCGAGAAGCCGGCCGACGATGCCGACTTCACCGACGATCACGGCAAGCCTCTCACGGGCGCGGACCTCACCGAAGCGAAGAAAGCCGCTGCCAAGGAAAACGAAGCCGCGCGCGTCTGGATTTCCGGCCTCGAAGCGGTCAATCGCAAACTGGGCGTCAGCCGGGTGATGGACCTGTCGGCCACGCCATTCTTCCTGCGCGGATCAGGTTACGCGGAAGGCACCCTGTTTCCATGGACCATGAGCGATTTCTCGCTGATGGATGCCATCGAGTGTGGCATCGTGAAGCTCCCGCGCGTGCCGGTATCGGACAACATCCCCGGCAACGAAGTCCCGATGTACCGCAACCTCTGGGATCACATCCGCAAGGACATGCCCAGGAAGGGGCGCGGCAAGGCCGCGTCACTGGATCCGCTCAAGCTGCCGGTCAAGCTGCAGACCGCGCTGGAAGCGCTCTACGGACATTACGAAAAGGTCTTCGAGACCTGGCGGGACAAGGTCAAGGTTCCGCCCTGCTTCATCATCGTGTGCCAGAACACCGCGGTATCGAAGCTGGTTTACGACTTCATCTCCGGCTTCGACCGCCAGAACGAAGACGGCACGACAACGGCGGTGCCGGGCCGGTTCGAACTGTTCCGCAATTTCGACGAATACGGCAATCCGTTCCCGCGCCCCCACACCTTGTTGATTGACAGCGAACAGCTCGAGTCGGGCGAGGCGCTGGACACGGATTTCCGGGACGCGGCCAGCGATGAAATCGAGCGATTCAAGCGCGAAATCATTGCGCGCAAGAACGATCCGCGCGCCGCGGACAACCTGACCGACCAGGATCTCCTGCGCGAAGTGATGAACACCGTCGGCAAGGCCGGGCAACTGGGCGAGTCGGTGCGCTGCGTCGTATCGGTTTCCATGCTCACCGAAGGCTGGGATGCCAACACCGTCACCCACGTACTCGGCGTGCGCGCCTTCGGTACGCAGCTCTTGTGCGAGCAGGTCGTCGGCCGTGCGCTGCGTCGGCAATCCTATGGACTGAATGCCGATGGGCTGCTTCCCGTCGAATATGCAGATGTGCTCGGCGTGCCGTTCGATTTCACCGCCAAACCTGTGGTCGCGCCGCCGCAACCGCCTCGCGAAACCGTGCAGGTGAAGGCCGTGCGGCCGGAACGCGATGCGCTGGAAATCCGCTTTCCGCGTGTCGCCGGCTATCGCGTGGCATTGCCCGAAACGCGCCTCAGCGCGAAATTCGACGAGGACTCCGTCCTCACGCTGACGCCGGATCTCGTCGGTCCGGCCGTCGTCCACGTTTCCGGCATCATCGGCGAAGGCGTGGATCTGAACCTGAAGCACCTGGGCGACACGCGCCAGTCCACGTTGCTGTTCCACCTGACGCGCCATCTGCTCGAAACCAGGTGGCGCGACAACGACCAGCCGCCGCAGCTCAATCTGTTCGGCCAGTTGAAGCGCATCGCCAAGCAGTGGCTGGATACCTGCCTCGTTTGCAAGGGCGGCACCTACCCGGCGCAACTGATTTATCGGCAGCTCGCGGATGCGGCCTGCGACAAGATCACCGCGGCCATCACCCGTTCGCACATGCACGAGCGGCCGGTGCTGGCGATGCTTGATCCGTACAACCCGGTCGGCTCCACCGCGCACGTCAATTTCACCACCACGCGCACCGATCGCTGGGAAACCGACGCGCGCCGCTGCCACGTGAACTGGGTCATCCTCGACAGTGACTGGGAAGGCGAGTTCTGTCGTGTCGCCGAAGCGCACCCGCGCGTGATCGCCTACGTCAAGAACCGCAACCTCGGGCTCGAAGTGCCTTACCGGTTCGCCTCGGAAAGCCGCACCTACATCCCGGACTACATCGTCCAGGTGGACGACGGCCACGGCGCAGAGGATCCACTGAACCTCATCGTTGAAATCAAGGGCTATCGCGGCGAGGACGCCAAGGAGAAGGCAGCAACGATGCGCACCTACTGGGTGCCCGGTGTCAATAATCTCAGAGATCACGGCCGCTGGGCATTCGCCGAGTTCACCGACGTATGGGCCATGCAGGAGGACTTTGCCAAGGTGATTGAGGCAGCGTTCGAAGAAATGCTCGACGCGGTGAGCGAGGTGAGCGCATGAGCAACCATGTCCAGTTGTGGGGACTTCCTATACGCATTCCCGGTGACCTGTATCGAAGCCAGCCGCTTTCTATACATGTCCCGTCGCAACCGCCTGCTTCGATCACAGGCGCCGTACGGCCATGAAATTCGAGACGTTCAAGGCCGGTCGCTGGCACCAACGCATCCAGTACAAGAGTTTCGAGCCGACGCCGGTCGATCACGATTGGACGTGGGAAGACTCCGGCATCAACGTGCTGCTGGAATCGGCCAACCGCGCCCTGGGTGAGCTAAATGCCTTCTCGCTGATCGTGCCGGACATCGACCTGTTCATCCAAATGCACGTGGTCAAGGAGGCGCAGAAATCGAGCCGTATCGAGGGCACGCAAACCGACGTCAACGAAGCGCTTTTACCCGAAGACCATATCCGCCCAGAAGCCCGCGACGACTGGCGCGAAGTCCGCAACTACATCGACGCCATAAACGGTGCGCTCGCCAGCCTGGACAAGCTGCCACTTTCGAACCGGCTGCTCCGGCAGGCGCACGCGACGCTGTTGGGTGGTGCACGCGGCGAGCACAAGCTGCCGGGTGAATTCCGTACCAGCCAGAACTGGATTGGCGGATCAGGCTTGGCAGACGCGGCCTTCATCCCGCCGCACCATGAAGGCGTTCCAGAATTGATGAGTGACCTGGAACGCTTCTGGCACAACGAAGCCGTTGCGGTGCCCCACCTGATTCGTGCCGCCATCAGCCATTACCAGTTCGAGACCATCCATCCGTTTCTCGACGGCAATGGGCGTATCGGCCGCCTGTTCATTCCGCTGTACCTCGTCAGCAACGGCCTGCTCGCCAAACCCTCGTTATATCTCTCGGATTTTTTCGAGCGCAACCGCGCCAGCTATTACGACGCGCTGATGCGCGTGCGCCTTGCCAACGACCTGATCCATTGGGTGCGATTCTTCCTGCAGGGCGTGGCCGAAACCGCCACCAAGGGCAGGGAAGTGTTTCGGCAGATTCTTGCGCTGCGCACGGATGTCGAGCAGCGCATCCTCACCCTCGGCAAGCGCGTGCCGAATGCGCGCGCCGCGCTCAATGTGCTGTACCGCAAGCCGCTGATTGCCGCGGCCGAGCTGGAGCAGGCCATGGGTGTCTCCAACCCCACGGCGCAAAAGTTGCTGCGGGACATGGAGCGGCTGGGGATCCTCTCGGAAACCACGGGCCAGATGCGCGACCGCTTGTTTGCCTTCGGGCCTTACCTAAGACTGTTTCTAATGTAACGAAAACGGACTTTCGTTACATAGCTGGCCGTGTAGAGAAAAGTTCCACGAAACACACCCGGATTCAACAGGTTGCCAACCATGCCCCGCAGACCGCCCCAACCCAAGACCATCGCCACCTTGAAGCACAAGGAGGCGAAACGCACCAACATCCCGACCGCGGAATACCAGTCGGTGATGGAGGCCGAGGACAAGGCGCCGGTGAAGGTGCACTACCCGCGCGGTGCGAAGGGTCTGGTGCAGGAAAAGGAAACGCGCAACCGCGATCTCGATCCGCAACTGGTCTGGCGCGGCAAGGACCAGCAGGACTGGTCCGACCTCGTGGTCAACGCGCCGCCGCTCTACATCCAGGAAAAGGTCAAGCCCAAGGTCCTGATTGACGACCTACTCAAGGAATCCAGTCGCGGCGAAGCGCAGCAGTCAGGCGGCATGGCCGACCTGTTCTCCGACTTCAACGGCCTGCCCGAAGGCGCGGACAAGACCGACTTCTACCACTACGAGGGCAACTGGCAGAACCGCATGATCCTCGGCGATTCACTGCAGGTGATGGCCAGCCTGGCCGAGCGCGAGGGCCTGCGCGGCAAGGTGCAGTGCATCTACTTCGATCCGCCTTACGGCATCAAATTCAATTCCAACTTCCAGTGGTCCACCACCAGCCGCGACGTCAAGGACGGCAACGCCGAGCACATCACCCGCGAGCCCGAGCAGGTCAAGGCTTTCCGCGACACTTGGCGCGACGGCATCCATTCCTACCTCACGTACCTCCGCGACCGGCTGACCGTGGCGCGCGACCTGTTGACCGAATCCGGCTCGATCTTCGTGCAGATAGGTGATGAGAACGTCCACCGCGTGAGGGCGGTGATGGATGAGGTGTTTGGGGATGAGAACCACATTTGCGATATCGCGTTCCAGAAGACTGTTGGACAAACATCAGAGTTTGTTCCTTCGACGTTTGACTACGCGTTGTGGTACTCAAGATCAAAAGGTGCAACAAAATTCAGGCGCATACTCCAATTGCGACCAGATTATGTAGAGGAACGCAACTACACGTATGTCGAGCTCACCGATGGACGAGCACTGAGCGGATCGAAGGCTTCGTCGCTGACCGCTAAGGAGTTGGCCCATTCCCGCAGCTTCCGCACCGACAACATCACCTCGCAAACCGGATCCGAAACAAGCAGATTTCCCTTCTCGTTTGAAGGCCGGTCTTTTGTCCCCTCGACGACGCGAGGATGGTCGACCTCTGAAGGCGGTCTAACGCGACTATCTCACGCGAATAAACTGATCGGCCTTACGTCGGTTCTTTGCTATCGCAGATACGCGGAGGACGGGCAATACGCTTCGATTCCTAGTTATTGGGGCGATGTAGCGTTCGGCACTGCTACCGGTAAGACGTACATCGTGCAAACCGCGACCGAGGTTATCCAACGTTGCGTTCTGATGACCACCGACCCCGGCGACCTGGTGCTGGACCCGACCTGCGGCTCCGGCACCACGGCCTACGTCGCCGAGCAATGAGGCCGGCGCTGGATCACCATCGACACCTCGCGCGTGGCGCTCGCGCTGGCCCGCGCCCGCATCATGGGCGCGCGCTATCCGTATTACCTGTTGACCGATTCGAAGGAAGGCCAGCTCAAGGAAGCCGAAGTCACCCGCAGCGTGCCCAAGGCCACGCCGACCTGGGGCAACATCGGCATGGGTTTCGTATATGAGCGCGTGCCGCACATCACACTCAAGTCCATTGCCAACAACGCCGAGATCGACGTCATCTGGGACAAGTACGAAGCCCAGCTTGCACCACTGCGCGAAACACTCACCGCCGCGCTGCCGAAGGATTGGCTGAAGCAGTACCGCAGCAAGCAGAACTACACCGCCGAGGTGCCGCCCGAGATCCAGGAATGGGAAGTGCCGCGGGAGCCGCCCGCCGACTGGTCGAAAGAGGCCAAGGCGCTGGTCGCGGAGTTCTGGAAACTGCGCATCGCGCGGCAGAAGGAAATGGACGCTTCCATCGCCGCCAAGGCCGACTCCGAATACCTCTACGACAAGCCCTACGAAGACAACAAGAAGGTCCGCGTGGCCGGCCCGTTCACGGTGGAAAGCCTGATCCCGCACCGCATGCTGTCCGTGGACGAGGACGACGAGCTGGTTGATGGCGTCAAGGAATCGGTCGGCGACGAGCGCGACTTCGCGCGGATGGTGCTGGAAAACCTGCGCACCGCCGGCGTGCAGCAGGCCCACAAGGACGACCGCATCACCTTCACCTCGCTCGCGCCCTGGCCCGGCGAACTGATCTGCGGCGAAGGCCGCTACCTGGAAGGCACCAAGGAAAAGCGCGCCGGCATCTTCATCGGCCCCGAGTTCGGCACCGTCTCGCGGCCCGACCTGGTGGAAGCCGCGCGCGAAGCCGGCGACGCTGGCTTCGACGTGCTGATCGCCTGCGCCTTCGGCTACGACGCCCATTCCGCCGAATTCGAGAAACTCGGCCGCATCCCGGTGCTGAAGGCGCGCATGAACGCCGACCTGCACATGGCCGACGACCTGAAGAACACCGGCAAGGGCAACCTGTTCGTGATCTTCGGCGAACCCGACATTGACGTGCTGCCTGTGCTCCCCTCTCCCGCCGGGAGAGGGGCTGGGGGTGAGGGTTCGGGTCCCGAAATGATTCAGGTCAAGGTCAACGGCGTGGACGTGTTCAAGCCGCAGACCGGCGAAGTCGTCAGCGACGGCCCCGACGGCATCGCCTGCTGGTTCGTGGACACCGACTACAACGGCGAATCCTTCTTCGTCCGCCAAGCCTACTTCCTCGGCGCCAACGACCCCTACAAGTCACTCAAGACCACGTTGAAAGCCGAAATCAACAGTGAGGCCTGGGAAACCCTGCACAGCGACACCTCCCGCCCGTTCCCCAAACCCAAAGACCACCGCATCGCGGTTAAAGTGATTAACCACCTCGGGGACGAGGTGATGAAGGTGTTCAAGGTGAGCTGAGGCATCCCACCCGGCTCTTTGCTCCGCCTGAACAATTTGAGTGAAATTAGAGAATTTATGTGTTATCCATAAACTAGCAAATATCGCTACAATCCGGACCATGGATCCGATCACAAACCCGTTTGCCCCCGGCGCCGGCACGCCGCCGCCGGAACTCGCCGGTCGAGACGAGCTGCGCAATGCCGTACGGATCGCTGCCGAAAGGGTCCGCCGCGGGCTGCCGGCGAAAAGCCTGTTGATGGTGGGCCTTCGCGGCGTCGGCAAGACCGTGTTGCTGGATCGCATGCGCGACGACGCAGAGGCGTCGGGCATTCAGACCATCCGGATCGAGGCACCCGAGAACCGATCATTGCCGGCGCTGCTGGCTCCCCAACTTCGGCAAGCTCTGTTGCGTTTGTCGAGAAACAAGCAAGCGCGCGAACTCGGGCATCGGGCGTTGCGTGCCTTGGCGGGTTTCGCCCAGGCTTTGAAGTTCAAGTATCAGGATATCGAAGTCGGCCTTGATTTCGACCCGGAGCCCGGGCTTGCCGACAACGGCGATCTGGAACACGACCTGCAGGCATTGCTGGAGGCGGCGGGTCAGGCGGCGCAGAAGGCAGGCACGGCCCTGGTCATGTTCGTTGATGAACTCCAGTATGTCGAAGAAGAGCAGCTGGCGGCTCTGATCGTGGCCATGCATCGCGCCGCCCAGCGCAAGTTGCCGGTGATGCTTGTCGGCGCAGGCTTGCCGCAACTGCGGGGGCGCATGGGCGATGCGAAATCCTATGCCGAAAGGCTGTTCGATTTTCCCGAAGTGGGAGAGCTCACCCCCGATGCTGCCGCACTCGCGATAAAAAAGCCGCTTGCGGATCTGAAGGTCCGAATTGAAGAACAGGCATTGAAGCGAGTTCTTCAGGAGACTCACCGCTATCCGTATTTTCTGCAGGAATGGGGAAAGCAGGTGTGGGACATCGCTCCCGAATCCCCCATACGATTGGTCGACGTGAAAGCGGCTTCGAGCGAGGCCTTGGCCGGCCTAGACGAGAGCTTTTTCCGCGTGCGGTTCGATCGCCTCACTCCGGCCGAAAAAAAGTATCTGCGGGCGATGGCCGAGCTTGGGCCCGGCCCCCATCGCTCGGGTGACGTTGCCGAGGAACTCGGTCGCAAAGTGACTTCATTGGGGCCGACACGGAATCAATTGATAGCCAAAGGCATGGTCTGGAGTCCCAGCCACGGGGATACCGCATTTACTGTCCCGCTGTTCGATGAGTTCATGAAACGCATCATGCCTGACGCCGATTGGCGCGATGCCTGAATGCAAAGCTGGCCATGGACTTCCGCATCGCCGACACTTTCACCGACAGCCTTGCGCGGCTGACTGGTGACGAGCAGAAGGCGGTGAAGACCACTGCTTTCGACTTGCAGATGAACCCGGCGAACCCGGGCATGAGCTTCCACAAGCTCGACCGTGCGCGCGACAAAAACTTCTGGTCGGTGCGCGTCAACGACGACATTCGCCTGATTGTCCACAAGACGCCGCAGAGCATGTTGCTGTGCTATGTGGATCACCACGACAAGGCCTACGACTGGGCCGAGCGGCGCAAGCTCGAAACACACCCGAAGACCGGCGCCGCGCAGCTTGTGGAAATCCGCGAGCGCGTCGAAGAAATCCCGTTCCCCACCTACATACAGGTGGAGCAGCCACGGCCCTCACCGGCGAAGGCGGCGCTGTTCCCGCGCATTACCGATGACGAATTGCTCGGTTACGGCGTACCGCCGGAGTGGCTGGCGGACGTCAAGGCAGCGAATGAAGACAGTCTGCTCGACCTGGCGGACCATCTTCCCGCCGAGGCCGCAGAAGCGCTGCTGGAGCTTGCGACGGGCGGAACGCCCAAGCCGCGGATCGCCACGGTGGCAAGCGATCATGCAGCTGAACCCACAACCTGGGCCTTCGACAAGGCAGCACCGTCCGCACCAGTAAAGCCCTTCGAACATCCCGATGCGCAGCGGCGTTTCCGGACGATCCTCAACGTCGAGGAACTCGAGCGCGCGCTGGATTTTCCGTGGGACAAGTGGACGATCTTTCTCCATCCGGCGCAACGCGAATGGGTGGAGAAGCATTACAGCGGCCCCGCGCGGGTCTCTGGCTCGGCCGGCACCGGCAAGACGATCGTGGCGCTGCATCGCGCCGTGCACCTGGCGCGCGCGCGCCCCGAAACGCGTGTGTTGCTCGCGACGTTTTCCGACACGCTCGCGAACGCGCTTCGTTCCAAGCTGCGGCGATTGATCAGCAACGAGCCCCGGCTTGGCGAGCGCATTGACGTGCATGCGATGGACGAAATCGGCAGGCGCCTCTATGAGGCAAGTTTCGGAAAGCTGCGTCTGGCCGGTTCCGCGGAGATCCACGCGCTCCTGGCCGCCGCAGCAGAAGCCCATCCCGGCCACAAGTTCAGCCCCGGCTTCCTGGCATCGGAGTGGAACGACGTCGTGGATGGCTGGCAGTTGACGACATGGGAGCAGTACCGGGATGTGCAGCGGCTGGGCCGGAAGACGCGATTGCCGGAGTCGAGGCGGGCGGCGCTCTGGGCGATCTACGAGGATGTCCGTGCGGAACTGAAACGGCGCGGCAGGATGACCCGCGCGGCCATGTTCGGGCGCCTGGCCACCGAACTGCCGACGCGCAAACACCCGCCGTTCGATTTCGCTGTGATTGACGAGGCGCAGGACATCAGTGTGGCGCAACTGAAATTCCTCGCCGCATTGGGCGGCGATCGTCCGGACGTGCTGTTCTTCGCCGGCGATCAGGGGCAGCGGATTTTCCAGCAGCCGTTCTCCTGGAAATCGCTGGGTGTGGACATTCGGGGGCGCGCGCGAACGCTGCATATCAACTATCGGACTTCGCATCAGATCCGCAGTCAGGCGGATCGGCTGCTTGCGCCGGAAGTCGCCGACGTGGACGGAAACGTGGAGGACCGGCGCGGGACCGTTTCCGTGTTCAACGGCCCTCCACCGGAGATCCACTTCGCATCATCCGCTCAGGACGAATGCGCGGTCGTCGGAGCGTGGCTGCGCGATCGCATCACCGAACGAGTCGCGGCGCATGAAATCGGCGTGTTCGTGCGTTCTTCCGTCGAACTGGAGCGCGCACGAGCTGCGTTGGAGGCGGCCGGTTTACCGTTCCAGATTCTGGACGACAGCGTCTCGACAACGCCCAATCGGATCTGCGTCAGCACCATGCATCGTGCCAAGGGCCTCGAGTACCGGGCGGTTGCGGTGATGGCCTGCGACGACGAGGTGATTCCCTCGCAAGCACGCATCGAAACGGTCACTGACGACGCGGATCTGGAAGAGGTCTACAACTCCGAGCGCCATTTGCTCTATGTCGCTTGCACGCGCGCACGCGACAGGCTGCTCGTTTCCGGCGTAGAGCCGGTTTCAGAGTTCTTGGCGGATTTGGAAAGTCCGACCGGTCCCTTTGGTCGGTAGAGTCCGGCCTCTCTTCAAGATTCTCGCGGAAGTGGGCGCTATGTCTTCTTTCGACTGCCCGCGCGCGTGCCCACGAGGACTCGACCATTCAACTTCTCGCTCTTGGGTCGAAGCGTCTGCAACTCGGGTAGAACTTCTTTCAGCCGTTCCGCCATGAGCGATGTCTTGGCCGGCTTGCCGGGCTTCTCCACTGGGTTCCCCGCACCCCGCTCGGCACGCGCCAGTGAAGGCTTCTTTTCGCCTTGATTTTCAGCGGTCAGAAATGAAAACCCGCACTTGAAGCACGCATAGTATTGCGACTTGCTGGAGCCGCATCGCGGACAGGGTGAATGTGCAGATCTGGCGGTGTGCCGGACACCCGAAGCGGGGCGCGCCGGCTTCCCTGGCCTTTCCGAAGAGCGCTTGGGCGCCACTGCGCGCACCTTGGCCCCGAGGCCGAACATGCGGCGAGCCTTGGCCTTGCGCTCTGCTTCCTCGGCTGCCGTGACCAGGAGTTTTTTCGGCTTGCTGGTGGGCGAGTTCGGTCGAACGGCTTTCTTGATCGTAACGCCCGATGCAGTCTTATCCTTGCCTTTTTCAGATTTGAAGCCCAAGCCTCTCAGCGCGTCTCGATTGACTGGCTTCGCCTTGTAAAACGCAATTCGAGCAAGAGGACCTCCGCTCGACCCCCGTCGTTTTGCCACCACTACATCCTCGTTTTGAACGAAGGGCAGGCGTTTCCAGGAAGTGGCGCGCTCGAGAGGATTCGCCTTCGGAGAGCGGTGACGAATCTATCGCTCTGAATGTTTCAAATGACGATCGCTGTGCTTTGTTACATGTGCATTGAGAAAATACATAAAATATACAGCAGCTTACATACGCAAGAAAACTGCGCATGGGCATCGACGAACGTTGGCGCGTCCTCACGTACCAGCAGCAGAGGTGCATAGTGTAGGATGACGCCGCCCGCATGGCGTCACAGGGGGCAATCCTCAACTGAGTACAGGCCTCGCTGCGACCATGCAGCTCCGCTCGCTCCTCCAAGACCTTGTTCCAGAGCGTGCCTGGTATCCGGCATCGGCCAAGGCGCTTTTGGAACTGTACGACAGATCTCGAGCGGATCGCCACGCGCTGAATGTGCTATTTGGCCGTGTAGAGGAAGAGCGATCGCGATTGCAGGCTTTGGCCGCCCTGTACTCATCCAGCTTGCGAACCCCCGGCTTGGCTACGGACCAACCCGTAGGAGTGTTGCTCAACAATATGGCGAGGTCTGACCACCTGCCGGGGCTTTGCATGCGGCTCGCGGGAGTGGCTTTGGAACTTCGGTTGCGGGGTGACAGGCGAGGCGAGCCCCTTTTTCCGATCGTCTCTGGAATGTTGCTTGAGAATCGAGCAGGGACTGCCCTCCTCAGCAAGATCGGGAGGGTCGATTCCTTGGACGCCCTCGCCAAACGTTATTGCGATCTGGCTCAGGGGTTTGGATCCGATCCGCCGCATAGGGGCTTCCATCTGCTCTGGCCGGTGGTTGGGAAGCTGATTGCGTCGCTGGTGCGAGAAGGAGCACTGCGCCAGTCGCTGCTAGAGGAAGCTGATACCAACCCTTGGACCGGGTTCAGATTCGAGCAGCTTGAGGTCGGAGCTGACTTGGATCCTGCAAAGGACCCGGAGGATTGCGAAGGTCAGATTGGAACCGAACCCCATGCCGAACGCCATAAGGGCGATCGCAGAATCTCTGCAGAGGCGGAGAACGGGATAGCCAAAGCGCAGTGGCTTACCCGCCGCGGAACCGTCTTGGCCTGCGCAGAGCCCAACCATCTGGCCCCCTGTCCGCTGCTTGCCAGACTCGTCAGTGAGGCGTCCACGCGCGCAAAGGCGGCAATTGATCAGGGCGATTTTTACAATGCCGAGTGCGCAATTGCTTCGCAGCTCCTAGTGGTCAGCGGTTGCCGAGTCCGAGAGTTGCCGCGGATCCTTTCTGGCAAAGAGCCTTCCGAAAGCTGTTGTTCGGTTGACCCCGATGCTGGCCTCTTCCTAAGAAGTGAGCTTCGTCCGCCCAAAGCCTACACCCCGAGGAAAGAGGACCGCCGCTGGCGCGACACCGGTGGTCCCGTGGCGTTGGTGTTGCCGAGGACCTTGCAGGAGCAAGTACGTGTACTGCTGTGCACGCGCCCCGCTACGGACTCCCCGATCCTCTTCCAAGAAATTGCGAAGCGGCATGAGAAGGAGCGTATAGATTTCTCCTCGTGGCTCGAATCCTTGATGCCCGGCATCGGAGTGGGAGCCTCCAACGTACGATCTAGACTCATTGCTGCCCTCACCGAAAGCCTGGGGCCGGAGGGGGCTCAAATTGCGATGGGAGATGGGCTGGGGCTCGTGGCGACGGCGGCGTACTACTCTCGCTTCTCTGCAGAATCCATCGCATTGGCCGCTTGGCGGAGCACCGCGTCGATCTTCGGCGAAAATCCCGCATCGCTTCCGGTGGAGGTTCCGACACATTGCATAGGATCCCGCACCGCAGTGGATGACGAGAGTATCCGCTCCGGAATCGCTTCATTGGAAAGCGAGGCAAAGCGTCGAGCAAGGGAAGCTCGATATCGCATTCGGGAAACGTGGCTCACCTATGTCGAGTCGGCGGTTGCCGCACTGCTCCACGGAACTGGCGTTCGCCCGACTGCTTCGTTGCATCAGCTGCACTTGTACGACGTGTGTCCAGAGCACGGGTTGGCCATGTTCTCTGACAAGAATGTCGACCCTGCTCATCAAGTCCGGCCTGCGGCTATGGGCAGCATCTGCCTCGGAGCTCTTCAACGCTATCTCAGGTTTCTGGTGCAATGCCACACGCGCAATGACCAGTTCGGCAAGACGGCCGGATCGATCTTACGCAATGCCCGACCCCTCTTCTCCACCCCGGAGGGCGAGGGCCAATTCGACTTGGATGCATTGATATCCAAGATCTCGCCGCTTCACTCGGATAGACCCAACCTGCTGAGGCACCGTCTCAATCAGAAGCTCATTGAAGCAGGCATTGACCCTGAATTGCGGCACCAACAACTGGGTTGGTTAGTGATCCCTGCATATGCGCTCGCAGATTTGTCTCCGGTTTCGGCAGCCACCTTCGCCGGCAGGATCGAGTCCGCTTTGGACAAACACATGCGCGACGACGGGTGGTCGTTGCCCGCCGGCGACAAGGAGCATTTTTGGGAGGGAATTCCAATGCCGGCCCTTCGGGATTGGAAAGTCGACGAGGATCGACACCGCCTATCGCAGCAAGCAGCTACGGAAGCGCTCCGGGCGAAGTTCATCCAACGGAAGCGGGAGATCCTCGAAGAAATTCGCCCCGCAATGAAGAACGCCATCAGTCGCCTGATCCCTGATGTGCGGTTGGACTCGAGGCACTGGAGCCTGGAGCAAACTAATCAAGCTGCCAAGCCCGTAGAGATCGGCAAAGAAGTCGTCGTGGTGCTCCTGGACGAGATCTTGGGCAAGGCGGAAGATCCGGTGACCAGCTTGGTGGCACGCGCCGAACTGGCGAGGATTCTGAAAGCGGCGCAACGGCAGAAGCTGGTCAGTGGATTCATTCCCAGCTACCACAAGCTGAACTTCAGCAGCCAGCCGAGCCCTTTCCTCAGAAACACCGGAGAAGCTGTCCGCCACGCCGAATGGATTCGCCGATTCATTCGTTCTGCGCCTCTGTGGGAAAAGAATCCAAGCCCGCGCGCGATTGCATGCCGAGCAATGCTCGGGATTGTTTTTCTTACCCCATACCGCACCTTTGATGAGGCATCGGCCATCCTTCAAGGCGCACCGGACGGCTTGCGCGGCAGGGGCCAAGGTGACGTTGTAAGAATCCCCACCGGGGGAGGACATGTCGTACTCGATGGCGAGGTCGCCTTGCTGGTCAGCCGATGGAGACGTCAAGCGCGCCATTCCGTTCCCAACCAGCCCGCTTTGTCAAAGTGGTTGCTGGAACATTTCCGGGAACTTGTGGACGCCGATGTCACTGCAGAAAACATTTGCGAGCGCATTGAAGGCGTGGCCAGGACAGCCGGCAGGGTTGAGCTGTCCGGTCCCGAACGCCTGCATCTGTTGGGAGCATTTCGACTGAATACGGTGGATGCGAAGAGAGCCCTAGGCCGGCATGAAAACTGGCCCTCGCAGCAGTCCGATAGGAGCAGCCTGATCCAACCGCCGAGCTTGGGAGCCGCTTCACCATCTTGTCCGGCGAAGAGCGAGAAACAAGTACCTCGATCATCAGGACGCATGCGGGTACAACGCGTCATCCGATATTGCAATGAGAAGTCCGCGCGAGAGGAAGTCTTACCTCTCAGCCTGAAGCGACTGTCGGATGGCATGATGAATCGCAAAGGTGCCGTCCGTGAAGAACTCGAACTGATGTTGCAACAGCACGGGACCGGTACGGACATGGTGGCCGCGGTTACGGGTTATGCCCTTCATCTCTTGGTCTCCGCGCCGGCACGAAAGCCTCGGGAGTTGAGCACCGTACACACCCGGCTGACGCGCTTTGCCAAACCTCTCGTGGAGTGCATGGAGAACGCCCCACTTGCATCGCTTATTGCCCAGGATTTTGAGTTTGCTTATTCGGCCGTTCTCCTTGGCAAGAACACCAAAGGTGGGCGTTCTGGTGAAAGCAATCACCGCGCAAGGGTCTATGAGGAGTTGCAGGCGTTCCATCGCTGGCTGAGAGAGGCTCATGGGGTGGAAGCAATTCAATGGGCGGACTTGGCGGCGATTGCTGGAGGACGAAACGACGGAGTGGATCCCGGCCTGCTCTGGGAACACGAGGTGTCTTCGGTGATCGGGCAGTTAATGGCCGATACGAACGAAGCGGAGTCGAATCCCAACTGCGATCCCGCTACACGTCAGCTGGTTCGTCAGCGCGAGCTGTTCGCCTTGCTGCTGGCGTCAACCGACTGCCGACCGGGCTCCATCCACGGCCTTACGCATGCTGATGTTGTGCTCAGTGACGAGGGCGATTGGGTACATCTCAGGAAAGGCCGCTACGGGAGGGTCAAGACGAAAACCTCCTTGGGATTTCACCCTGTCGAGGGCGTCCTTTGGCGCCAGCACCGCGTCCGCTGCCAGGCATGGCTCAAAACAGAGCGGGACAGACTGGGCGAGGCGGCACTGGACTATCCCGTATTCGGACAATTCCATGACCCCAGCACCCGCCATTCGATCGGGATGCTCGGAAATCGCTTGAACGAGCTCCTCAGATGGGCCACGGGCCACCCTGGCGCACACGCGTACTGGTTTCGCAAAAGCACGGTCATCTCACTGCATGAGGCGATTTGGAAAGGCGACCGCCCGCCTCGCGCGCTGGACACCTACCGAGTACTCAAGCGCTCAGGGCACGCGCATATTCTTACGGCCCTCGGCAGTTACCTGCATGACCCCGACGCGGTGTTCGGACGTTATCTCCACTCCAAGATAAACCTGACTGCGTCGAACGCCATTTCACTCTCGGGGCTCGGTCGGAGCACCATCGAGAGCGCGTGGCAGCGCAAGAGCGGCGAACGTTCCGCTCGCGAATTGAGCAACCAGGAGCGCGAGGCTGCAATCCTCGGGAGCGCCGGCTTTGCCTTTGAATATCCACCTCGCCTTATCCTCAGGGCTGCACCAGCCATGCAGGTCAAACCGAGTGAATTGCTACCTCGGGATATCGCGACCTTTCTTTCGGCCACACAGCGGACTCAGCAGCTTGGCCCTGCGGTTACGGCTTCTGGGTGTACCGAGTACCAGGCCAATCGCATCGTCGAGGTCGCGGAAGATTGGCAGAGACGCACGGGCTACGGCATTTTGTTTGGCGAAGGTCCTCGCGGGTCGATAAAGCGACCCCGGCGCTTCGCCGCGGCAGAGCCTTTGTTCGGGGTGCTTGAAGCCAAAGAACTGAATCCGGCGTGGGGGAGAATCGCACAGCACTGGATGCATTCGGCTCGGTCGGCGCCACTTTCTGCAGGCCTTCCGCTGCTCGCCAAGGAGGATCGCGAGGAGGCAAGAGCGCTTCTCCGGTCAATTGGTGTCGAATGCCAGCGCGGGCAGTACCAAGACATCGAGGTGCTGGTCCCGTTACGCACTGGGAATGCGCGCACCGGCCTTACCCTGTGGCCGGTACTCGCATGGGTGCTCAGTGTGGTCTGGGTGCGCGAGCATTTGCGTCCCCTCCATTCGGGCGCTTGAGACGCACCGGACGGCCACCCCCTGACAAAATCCTAGTATGAGAATGAGTGCCGGCCACTACACAGGAGACCGGCATGTCCATCGTCGAGAGCGGAGATTACGAGCGGCGACTTGAGCGAGCGATCCAGGCAGCGCTGATGATTGTCATTGCCAACGACGACATTCGCCTGGTGAACGGAAGATTTCGGATCGGGCGTGAACTTGACGCCTCCGTTCGCGAACTTCACGAGACGGCACGGTCACTCCGGCTGCCGGGAATGGAGTTAACAAGCGAACCAGTCTTCGAGCACGGCCGGGCCCTGCTCCCATTCCTGCGTTCCGACGATGATCAGAGGGACATTCCCGCCTGCCGGGCGAGCGTGGCAAGTATTCGAGGCTTGGTTGCGGACCGGAGTCGCAAGCTGGAAGACAACGCTAAGCGCCAAAGGCCTCTCCCAGTCGAGGCGATTCTGCAGAAGGGAGAGGCTCCTTTTCTGCGTGCGATGACGCAACTCGCAACGCAAGATGCACAGCTCGCCGTCAGCGATGAGAGAGGCAGGACTCTGCTGATTACGCCTCCGCCGGGCGAACACTTCGCCACACCCCCGATGCCGCAGACACGCACGGTGAAGAGCGAAATCACCGGCTGCAAGCTCAAGGTGGGATTCAAGCACGTTTTGTTGCTGGACGGACTGGAAGTCGAAGTCGATTTCGACGAGGCGACGATCAGGAAGTGCGTAGCCACGCGCCACGTGTTTATCGGGGGCATCCGCAAAGATGGAGGGAAATGGCACGTCGATGCCGATGTCGATTACGATCTCATCGAAGGAGGGTTGCAGGCGGATCTCATGGAGTAATCTTGTCAGATGATTCGCCGACGGACTTGGTCATGACGATGTCGCCAATCACGAAGGCCAAGAGCGCAAAGACGTAGAGGACGCATGCGGCGAACACGCCGCACAACGCGCCTCGCATCAAGAGGAAGGCGATCATCGACGGCTGATGCAGCCAGTGTGCGGGTGCAAGCGTGGCGTCCAAGCCGCTGAACAGCCAGCCCAGAAGCGCCAATGCCAAGATTCCTCCAACAAGGATCGGCAGTCCGAGCCCAATGCGCATCCAGCCGCGAATGCCAATGAAAATGTAGAGCGGGGTTTGCTGTGCACGCATCGCTTGTTCCTCCTGTGCCGGTCGGCATGACCGACCGGTGCCTGATCCATTACATCGGGATGTCGTCTCAAGAGCTGCGAGTTTGAGCCGCAGCTACGAGGCTGCCTCGCATGCCTGCGCGTCCAGTCCGGACTGGCGCGGACCCGAATTCAGGCGAGCGCTCTTGCGGTCGGCCTTGCTCACAACCTCGCGGATCGCTTCCAGCCGGTGCCGGCCACCAGAGAAGGCCGTTCGACTCAGGAGTAACGCAGAAAGGGCATCGCCCAATTCCA
>DASSEW010000078.1:0-9900 GCA_035695065.1 Rhodanobacteraceae bacterium
GGTCTCGGCGACTTTTGCGCCAGCCTCGACCTCTTTCAGGATCCGGACGATCTGTTCCTCGGAAAACTTCGACTTCTTCATGCAGAGCTCCTTGGGCTGGAACTCTACTTCCAACTGGCTCGAATTAACGAGGACGCTTCACCGCGACCTGAAGCAAGCGATGATGCAGGAACTGCTGACCGGCAGGACACGACTGATATGACCGATAGCGCCCGCGACGTTCGTGAGGGGGACATCTACCTCTACAAGCTCACCTGCGACAATGGCGGAGCGCCGTGTGTCCATCATGCCCTGCTGTCCCTGGCGATCTGCAAGCCGGATATCCGCAAGGCCGCAAACATGGGCGACTGGATCATCGGTTTCGGCGGCAAGAGCGTGCCTGACCTGAAAGACAGGCTGATCTACATCGCCAAAGTCACGTCGGTGGAAGAAGACGGCGCCTACTACAAGGATGCGCGATATCGCGGCCGGCCGGACCGCATCTACCGCTTCACCAATCCGGGATACGAATACATCCCGCGCAGCCGGTTCCACGACAAGGATGATCTCGCGCACGACCTGGGCTCCCCGCCGCATTTCGAACGCGCAAGAGTCCTGCTGAGCGACACCTTCGCCTATTTCGGTGACAACCCGGGACCTGCCTTGGACGGGGTGAGGGACATCTATGAAGGCCTGCCGCGCAATTTTGCCAAACACCATCCACCGCAAGCCCGGGAACGCCTGGAGGCTTTCATCGTTTCTGCGTTCGAGCAGTTCGGGCCCGGCGTCCATGGCAAACCGACACATGGCGATAGTTCGATGAAATGCCATAGCAGTGAGGATGAAATCGTCACGATTCCGAAGTGCTCCCGATGATCCGTCTGCCTACGCCCGAGCGCGCCATCCTGGTCCGCGTCGCGGTGGATCAAAAGTACGGCCAGTGGAATGCCCCGTGCAACCCCGATACGGGCGATTTCGTTTACGTGCCGATCCCGCAGGACGAAGCGAATGTGCCGGGCATGGCTCGTGGATATCTTCCGGTGATTGGGCCGGCCATACAGGCGTTCGCTGCGCGCAATTCGGCTGCTGTCGCGCTGCCGGGACAATTGCACGACCGGCGCATGCACCTGGATCCCGATTTCGATTTTCTGACCTATGGCGACGCTGAAAGGCGCGGGCGAGAGTTGCTGAAGTTCAATGAGAACGACTGGGTGGTCTTCTATTCCGGTATGCGCCCGGTGAGCGGGGGCACAAGGCTCTGTTACGGGTTGATCGGGCTGTTCGTGATTGATTCCGTTCGGCGCGTGGCGGATATCCCCGCGCCGGAATACGACCGGAACGCCCACACACGATTGCTGCACAAGACTGATACCGACATCGTGGTGACCGGGAAGCCCGGACTGTCGGGACGATTCGACCGATACATGGATATTGGTGAACTCCGGGACGGGAGCTATCGGGTCAGGCGGGAGTTGTTGGAGCAGTGGGGCGGGCTTACCGTCAACGATGGCTGGATACAGCGCAGCGCCAATCCACCGCTGTTTCGCGAGCCCGCGCGATTCGCGCAATGGCTGCAAGCGCAACAGGTTCGGCTGCTGCCGGCCAACAATCCATTGGAGTCGCTGCCGACTGAAAATCAGGCGGTCCAAGACGCACCGGCGGCGGTTGAGTAAGGTGCGGGGATGAGAGAATCCGTCCGCTCCGAACGCAAGACACAGAACCGTGTCGTCGCGCTCTTCACCGACGCGGAGCGGTCCGATTGCCTGGGCTATCGGTATCTCGGCGACTGGCACCAGCGCGAGAACAACCGCTGCATCGAAGTTGAGCTGCTGCGCGACAATTTGCGCGAGCGCGGCTATTCCGATGCGCACATCTCCGGGGCGTTGCAGAAGCTTCAAACCGCTGCCGATGCGACGGGCACGACGCTGTATCAGGCCAACATGCGCACCTACATGTTGCTGCGCTACGGCGTGCCTGTGCAGGTGGCCGTCGGCAAGCCCCACGACACGGTGCACCTGATTGACTGGGAGCACCCCGAACGCAACGACTTCGCGCTGGCCGAAGAGGTGACGCTGAAAGGCGGCCACGAGCGCCGGCCGGACATCGTGCTCTACATCAACGGGATCGCGGTGGCGGTGATCGAGCTGAAACGCAGTTCGATCGAGATTGCCGATGGCGTGCGGCAACTGATCACCAACCAGGAACCGATTTTCAACCTGCCATTCTTCACCACGGCGCAGTTGCTGCTGGCAGGCAGCGATTCGCAGGGGCTGCGCTACGGCACTGTCACGTCGCGCGAGGAGTTCTTCGTCCAGTGGAAGGCGGCTGCATCGCCGGAAGCCGACGACGTCCCGGGCGCGTTGCTGGATCGCCCGTTGGCCGAGCTCTGCGCGAAATCGAATCTGTTGGACCTGATCCGCAACTTCGTGATTTTCGACGACGGCATCAAGAAGGTGCCGCGCCAGCACCAGTTCGAGGCGGTCAAAGCGGCGCAGGAACGCGTGCGCCAGCAGGAAGGCGGCGTGATCTGGCATACGCAGGGCAGCGGCAAGAGCATCCTGATGGTGCTGCTGGCCAAATGGTTGCTGGAGCACGATCCGCAGGCCCGCATTCTGGTTGTCACGGACCGCGACGAGCTCGACAAGCAGATCGAAGGCGTGATGAAGAATGCGGGTGTGGTGGCGGCGGATGGCGCCTCGCCCCGCGTGACTTCGCGCGCGGAGTTCGTGGCCAAGCTCGGCGCGACGTTGCCGCGTCTGCTGTGCGCGCTAATCCACAAGTTCGATCCGTCCGACCTGGACGGGCCGCCCCCGCCGGTGCACGGACGGTTCTACGTGTTCGTGGACGAATGCCACCGCACACAAGGCGGTGACATGAACCGGCAGATGAAACGCTGGCTGCCGCACGCAATCTTCATCGGCTTCACCGGCACACCATTGCTGAAAAAGGATGCCGGGCGCCTGCGGACGCGCGAAATCTTCGGCACCTACATCCATACCTACAAGTTCCAGCAGGCGGTCGCGGACAAAGTGGTACTGGACCTGAAATACGAAGCACGTGACGTGCCCCAGCGCATCACTTCGCCAGCCGCGATCGAGGCTTACTTCGAGAAACGGACGAGCGCGCTGAACAATTTCCAGAAAGCCGTGCTGCGCAAGCGCTGGGCAACCATGGAAAAGCTGATGAGCGCGCAGGAACGCAAGCAGCGCATCATCCACAGCATCCTGGAAGATTTCGACCTGAAGCCGCGGCTCAACAACAACCGCGGCACCGCCATTCTGGTGGCCCAGGACATCTACGACGCCTGCCACTACTTCCGGTTGCTGCAGAACACCAGCCTTGGACCCTACTGTGGCATCGTCACCTCGTACGAGCCGAACCACAACCTGATTTCGCGGGAACCCGACAACGGCGACGAGCGCTACAAGTTCGATACCTACACCCAGTACGTATTGAAGGATGGCCAGATCGCGAAGGCGTACGAGGACGAGGCCAAGCGCCGGTTCATCGAAGAACCGGCCAACATGAAGCTGCTGGTGGTCGTGAGCAAGCTGCTGACCGGATTCGACGCCCCCAGTTGCACGTACATCTATCTGGACAACGAACTGCACGACCACAACCTGTTCCAGGCGATTTGCCGGACCAACCGTCTGGACGGCGAGGACAAGGACTACGGTTACATCGTGGATTTCAAGTCGCTGTTCCAGGACGTGCAGGAAGCCATCGCGGTGTACAGCTCCGACGAACTGGACATAGACCAGGGCGATGGCGGCAGCAACAACGTCGAAGTGAAGGACTGGCTGAAGGAAGGACGCAGGCAACTCGAAGCCGCGCGCGAAGCCATGCACTACCTCTGCGCGCCGGTGCCTGCCCCGCGCGAGGTCGAGCAATTCCTGCGTTACTTCTGCGGCGACGCTGCCGATCCGACCGCCCTGGGCAAGACCGAGGCGCTGCGCATCTCGTTCTACAAGGCTGTCGCCACTTTGGTACGCGCCTTCGCCGACATCGCACAGGATCTGGACAGGGCCGGATATGCCGCCGATGAAGCGGCCGCCCTGAAACGCGAGGTGGACTTTTACGGCGAAATGCGCTCGGCCATCAAGAAGCATTCCGGCGAAGAGCTCGACATCAAGCCGTTCGAACGCGACATGCGGCACCTGCTCAACACTTACGTGCAGGCCGATTCGGCCGTCGGCTTGGGTAATCTCGATTCGCTGCCACTAACCGACCTCATCATCGAAACCGGCATCCACGATGCGATTGCGCGCAAGCTCAACGCCAAGGGCATGACGCGCAATGCGATCGCCGAGACGATCATCAACAATGTGCGAAAGACGATCATCCGCGAGCAGCTCACCGATCCGCGGTTCTACGAGCAAATGTCCAAATTGCTGCAGGATCTTATCAAGCAGAGCCGCAATGACGCGGCCAGCTATGAACTTTTCCTGCAGAACGCCGAGCAACTGGTCCGCAAGATCGCGAAGAAGGATGAGGTTGCAGGTGTTCCGGCGATCCTGCACGGCAGGCCCGAAGCGATCGTGATCTACAACAACCTGGAGTCGGTCCTGGCGTGTGCGGCTTCCGCCGTTTTCGACGTCAAAGTGGATGACGACCAAAATCGCGCCGAGCTCGCATTGGAAATTGATCGCGCCATGCGGGAAGAAGCGCCGGCTGGCTGGAAAGGCGACGGCGCACGCGAGGCGCAGGTGCTCAATGCGTTGTATCCGATCATGGGGCGCAACCGGGAAGCCACGCGAGCGGTCTTCGAGATCATCAAGCAGCAGCCGGGATATCCATGAGCACGAATATCCGGTTGGGTGAGATTTCCATCAAGCTGACGCGCAAGGCTGTCCGGCATACGCATTTGTCTGTACGTCCACCTCTCGGCCGGGTGACCATGGTTGCGCCGATCGGAACCCGTTTCGAGGTTGCGCGCGCGTTTGCCATCAGCAAGCTGGGCTGGATCCGAGAGCAGCAATCCAGATTTCGCGCGCAGGCTCGCGAAGCTCCACGCAGGTATGTCGAACGCGAAACCCACATGCTCTGGGGGCGACCGCATCTTCTGCATATTCGCTTCGAAGACGCCAAGCCGGGAGTTGTCGCCGATCATCGGCGCGTCACGATGAACGTGCGCCCCGGAAGTAGCACCGAGAAACGCGCCGAAATCATGCACGAGTGGCACAAGGAGGTGCTGCACAAGGCCATTCCGCCTCTTATCCGGACTTGGGAGTCGCGACTGGGCGTGAGGGTTACCGGTTACTACCTGCAACGGATGAAGACCAAGTGGGGGAGCTGCAACCGCCGCACGCGCCATATTCGCCTGAATACCGAGCTGGTCAAAAAGCCGAAGGATCTGTTGGAGTACGTGATCGTCCACGAAATGATTCACGTGCTGGAGCCTCGGCATAACGATCGCTTCTTCGCCTTGCTCGAAAAGCACTATCCGCGTTGGCGCGAGGCGCAGGCGGAGTTGAATGAACTTCCGTTAGCTGCTGAAGAGTGGTGATTTGAATGCCACACAGCGGCTTTAGATCGGCCGCGGGCACAGCTGATTACAATATCGAACGACAGTCATATCCAAAATTAACTTGCATTTCCTCGCAGGAACTGTAATTTTATTTTGGTATGGCAAAGCGGATTCCACCTACCCACCCCCGCGCGCAGCGCCAGATCGAGGCGCTGGGCAGGCGGCTGCGCGCGGCGCGGATGCGCCGGTCAATGACCCAAGGCGTAATGGCGGAACGGGTGGGGGTCAGCGTCCCGACGGTCGCCAAGCTCGAGAATGGCGATCCCTCGACCAGTCTGGCGACCGTACTGCGGGTCCTGACCGTGCTGGGCCTGGCCGGCGACATTGATCTGCTTGCGGACCAGGACACTCTCGGACGCGAGCTGCAGGACAACGCCCTGCGGCGTACCAATGCCCGGCCCCGAACGCCGACCACCACGCGGAAGCCCAAGCCGTGAACCGCCTGGAAGTCTGGATCGAGGACGAGTCCCTCGGCGGCTCGGCGCTGGTCGGCCACCTGTCGAGGGCAACCAGCAGGACCGGGGAGACGATCAGCTTCGAGTACGACCCCGACTGGCTGGCGGGTACCGGCCCGGTCGCGGCGTTCCCGCTCGATCACGAGCTGTACCTGGGCCCGGGTCAGCAGTATGCGAGCGCGGGCGCGAGCGCACTGTCGGCCGCATTTCAGGACTGTTCCCCCGATCGCTGGGGCAAGCGACTGATGGACCGCCGCGAGGCGATCGAAGCGCGCGAAGAGGGACGCAAGGCGCGCAGTCTTCGCGCCTGGGATTACCTGGTCGGCGTCCATGACGAATCCCGCATGGGCGCGCTGCGCCTGGCGGATCCGGAATCCGGTCGTCATGTGGACGATCGCGAGCTCAGCGCGCCGCCGGTGACCGAACTGCCCCGGCTCGAGGGCATCGCCGCGCAAGTGGAACGCGGGGATGCCGACCTGTCCGACGAAATGGTTCGCTGGATCAAGCAGATCGTGGCCCCCGGCGCTTCACTCGGCGGTGCGCGTCCGAAAGCCAGTTTCCGCGACAAGGGTGGGCAACTGTGGTTCGCCAAGTTTCCGTCCAACGATGATCGCGTGGACGTGGGCTTGTGGGAATTCCTGAGTTACCAGCTTTCCCTCGACGCGGGTATAGACATGCCCGAGGCACGACTGATGCGGTTCTCGGATCGCGGCCACACTTACGCGGTGCAGCGCTTCGACCGCACCCCGACCTCGCGCCGGATGTTCTCCTCAGCGATGACCCGACTGGACGTGAGCGAGAGCGAGGGGCATAGCTATCTCGATCTAGTGCAGGTCATCGAAACCCACGGCACCTCCACGCAGATCGCGCGCAACCTCGAACAGCTCTTCCGGCGCGTCCTGTTCAACATCCTGGTCGGCAACCGCGACGATCACCTGCGCAATCACGGCTTCCTGCGGGCCGGCGACGGCTGGCAATTGTCGCCGGCGTTCGACGTCAATCCGAACCCCGACAAGGATCACCACGTGCTCGCGATAGACGACCGCGACCCCTCGCCCGATTCGAGGCTGCTGCTCGCCACCGCCGATTACTACCGACTCTCCAGGAGGGCTGTCGGCACCCTGGCCGAGGAAGTGCGCGCGGCGGTGCGCGGTTGGGAAAAACGCGCCCGCGCACTGGGCGCGCCCGCTGGTGAAATTGCACTGATGCAGGCCATCATTGATCCGGAGAGGTAAGGCCCCGTGGGGCCGGTGTTGTGCATTGACCTTTGCGCGGAACGATCGTCACCCGTTTGAAAGGCCCCGATGGCTGGCTGCACGGATTTACTCGCGGGCGGAGTCGTCGTACATTTGAGCATTGGAACGAGTGCCATGACCCTTCTTCTCTCCGCCGCCACCAGATCCAACCGCTCGCCGCGTATCGTCGCGACGGGTGCGCTTGCGCGCGCGGCCGGGTCGCGGCTACCCGCGATGGGCACGAATCGCCCATACCTGCGCAACACCTTTATCGCCTGACGCGTTCACCGTCAGGCCGCGCCTGACGGAACCCATCCCTGCTTCGACTCCGCCAGTGCGCGATCCGCGTCGCATCCGCGCGCGCTTTGCTTCAAGGAGATCGAAATGCCCGTGCAACAGGAAATCCACGACCAGCTCCGCCCGCTGAAGATCTGGGCCAGCCAGATCGAGCCGCAGGCCGAGCGGCAACTGCGCAACGTCGCGCAATTGCCGATCATCCACCACCACGTCGCCGCGATGCCCGACGCGCACTGCGGCATCGGCGCGACGGTGGGTTCGGTGCTGGCCACCCGAAACGCGATCATCCCGGCCGCGGTCGGCGTGGACATCGGTTGCGGCATGATCGCCGCGCGCCTGTCGCTGACCGCGAACGACCTGGACGAGGCGAGCCTGCGCCGCTTATTCGACCAGATCGGCCGGGACGTCCCGGTGGGCCGCGCGCAGCATCGCGAGGACCGCGCACGCGTGGAAGCGGCGCGCGCGTTCGAGCCGGGATTGAACATGCTCACCGAGAAGCATCCGCAGTTGCTGAAGGCGTTCGGCAAGTTCTCCAACTGGGTCTTCCAGATCGGCACGCTGGGCAGCGGAAACCACTTCATCGAGGTTTGCCTGGACGAGGACGATCGCGTATGGGTGATGCTGCACTCGGGCAGCCGTGGCATCGGCAACGCGATCGGCAGCTACTTCATCGCGCTCGCGCGCGACGACATGCTGCGTCTGGATGCGCAGCTTCCCGATCGCGACCTGGCCTACTTCGATGAAGGCACCCGGTACTTCGACGACTATGTCGAGGCGGTCTCGTGGGCGCAGGGTTATGCCGCGCGCAACCGCGAGGAGATGCTCGCACTGGTACTGGCGGCGCTGCGCCGGCACCTGCCGGCATTCAGCGTCACCGACGAAGTGGTGAACTGCCATCACAACTACGTGGCGCGCGAGCACCACTACGACGCCGACGTGTGGGTGACGCGCAAGGGCGCCATCCGCGCCGGCCGCGGCGAGCTGGGCATCGTGCCGGGCAGCATGGGCACGCGCAGTTACATCGTGCGCGGACTGGGCAATCCGGAGAGCTTCGAATCCAGCGCGCACGGCGCAGGACGGCGCATGAGCCGCACCCAGGCGCGCCACGAGTTCAGCGAATCCGATCTCGCCGCGCAAACGGCCGGCGTGATCTGCCGCAAGGACAAGGGCGTGGTGGACGAGATTCCCGGCGCCTACAAGGACATTGATGAAGTAATGGCCAACCAGCGCGACCTCACCGAGGTCGTGCACACGCTGAATCAGGTGCTGTGCGTGAAGGGATGAGATTCGCTGCAATCGCAACGGGGCGTAGCTCAGTCTGGTAGAGCGCCCGCTTTGGGAGCGGGAGGTCGCAGGTTCAAATCCTGTCGCCCCGACCAGGAGTTGGAGGTAGGCGATGGCATCCAACAAGGACCGGCTGACAATCTGTTCCGGAGGACAGGCGGGTGCGGACCGTGCGGCGCTCGACTGGGCGATCGCCCGTGGAATCCCGCACAGCGGATGGTGCCCGCGTGGCCGCAAGGCCGAGGACGGCGAGATCGCGGCCGTGTACCAACTGCATGAAACCGAGTCGGCGAACTACCGCGCGCGCACTTCGCGCAACGTGCGCGATAGCGATGCAACCTTGATCGTCAACCTGGGCGAACTGGGGGGCGGGAGCCTGCAAACCCTCCGGTTCGCCGAGCGCATTGGAAAGCCGGTTAGGGTGATCCAGATGGACACAGCGCCCGATGATTCCGTCACTGAAAGCCTGCGCGCGTGGCTCGACGGCTTGCAAGTAGAGAAGCTCAACATCGCCGGACCGCGCGAAAGCAAGCGGCCGGGCATCTATCAAGCGACGCGAGCGTTGCTTGATCGGCTGTTCTGAATGAGCCGCTGAAGAACTACACGGCGGAACGCGCCAGCGGTCTCGCTGACGCTCCAGAGCAAGGCTTGGCCGTACCGCCATGTCCAGACCGGACCCCGATTTCCAAGGATCACGGTCTGGAGATGCATGTTCGGACGACTGCTCAACGCCGATCGCGCGCGTCCCAGGCTCAACCAGAGCCACCTGTTCACAGGCGAGCGGCCACGAAATCCGCGGCGCAACGCGGCTTTCCGTTGCGCAACGAACCCGATTGAAGGCCTTGTGAGCCAAGCCTCTCCACATTGCGACTTCCATGTCCGGCACGGACGAGCGCTTCGGAACGCCTGCAAATGGCTTGAATGCTGATCGCGCGAGAGCAACTGCGTGGCGCCGGCGTGGGCAGGCCCTTGCGTCAATTGCACTTCGTGTTTTCGTGATCGTGAACCGGGAGTCACCCGGGCCACCAACGCGAAGGAGTGCACATGCAAGCCACCTACCTCACCACCGAGCAGTTGTCCGAGCGCATCCACTACGACGCCCGCACGATCCGCGACAACCTGA
>DASSEW010000079.1:0-36202 GCA_035695065.1 Rhodanobacteraceae bacterium
CGGCACCAGGATGCGCACCGGTCCGTAGCAGGCCGCGCGCAGGATCGCGCGCAACTGCATCGCGAACACCGCCGGCCTGCGCAAAGACAATCGCACGCCGCGCACGCCGAGCGCGGGATTGGGTTCGGCGCTCAGGCTCAAGCCGGTGCCGTCGGCCTTGTCTGCGCCGAGATCCAGCGTGCGGAAGGTCACCGGCAGGCCGCCCATGCCGAGCACCGCATCGCGATAGGCTTCGAATTGTTCCTCTTCGCTCGGCAGGCGGTCGCGCTTCAGGAACAGGAATTCGCTGCGGTACAGACCGATGCCGCTCGCGCCGAGCGCGCGCGCCTGCGCGATTTCCGCCGGCAATTCCGCATTCACGAACAGTCGCAGCTCGCGTCCGTCGGAGGTGAGCGTGGGCGCCTGCGCGAGTTGCGCGAGGCGCCGCCCTTCGCGCGCGGCTTCGCGCTGCCAGTTGCGATAGCGCGTGAGATCCTGCGCGGTGGGATGCACCACTGCTTCGCCGCGCTCGCCGTCCACCAGCACCAGGTCGCCGTCGCGCAGATCCGCGAGCGCGTTGTGCACGCCGACCAGCATCGGCAGGCGCATGCTGCGCGCGAGGATCGCGCTGTGCGAATAGGTGCTGCCGGAACCGGACACCACGCCGAGGATGCCGTGGTCGGAAAGGTGCGCGAGTTCGCCCGGTGCCACGCTGTCGGCGACCAGGATTTCGCCCACCCGCGATGCGAGTTTCCTCTCCTCGCTGCTGGCCTGGCGCGCGAGCGCGGACTGCACGCGCGCGATCACGTGGTCCACGTCCTCGCGGCGGCTGCGCAGGTACGGATCGTCCATCGCATCGAACACCGCGACCAGCTTGTCACGTTGTGCCTTCAATGCGGCGCCGGCGCGATAGCGGCCCTTGCGGATCATGCCGCGCAGGCCGCTGATCAGTTCGGCGTCGTGCAGAAGCAGCGAGTGCGCGTCGATGAATTCGCCGACCTCGCGCGCCAGCGCGCCGCGCAGCTTGCCGCGCAGCTCGGTGAGTTCCGCCTGCGCGGCTTCGATCGCGCGCTCCAGACGCGAGACCTCGGCTTCGATCTCGCTTTCGGAAAGCAGGGAAGTGTCGATCGTGAAGCGCGCCGGCTGTTCCAGCCGCGCGCGCCCGAGCGCCATGCCGGAAGCCGCGATGGTGCCGGCGAGCACGCGCCTCATGCGCCCTCGTCGAATTTGCGTTCGAACAGTTCCGCCACGGCTTGCACTGCCTCGGCTTCGTCCGGGCCGTCGGCGCGGATGACGAGCTCGGTGCCGATGCCGGCCGCCAGCATCATCACGCCCATGATGCTCTTGGCGTTGACCTCGCGCGTGCCGTGCACCAGCCAGACCTGCGAGCGGAACGCCTGCACCCGTTGCACCAGCTTGGCGGACGCGCGCGCGTGCAGGCCGAGCTTGTTGCTGACGGTGATCGGGCGTTCCTGCATGCGTGATTTCCGTGGCGGCTGGAACGCTACGTTACCAGCAGGGAGGCGGGAGGCGGGAGACGGGAGGCGAAAAAAGCAAAACCAGCAAGGCCGCGACAGTAGGAAGAGGCCTGCGAGAAACGCACGGCTCTTTCCCCTCCCGCCTCACTCCTCCCGCTTCACGCTTTATCTATGAAAATCCCGCCGCGGCCGCCGCTGGCGGCGACTTCGGCCAGCTCGTCCAGCGGTTTTTCGGCGTAATTCAGCACGCGCAGCAGCATCGGCAGGTTCAGCCCGGACACGCAGCGCGCGTACACGCCGAGGCCGCCGAGCTTGTGCGCGATGTTGCAGGGCGTGGCGCCGTACAGGTCGGACAGCACCAGCACGCCGCCGCCGCCGTCCAGTGCGCGCGCCGCGTGCGCGGTGTTGGAAAGCGTGTCGGCGGGATCGGCGCAGTCGCCGATCTCCACGACGTCCACCTTCAGCGGCAGGTGCGGCATCACGTGGCGCGCGGCCTCAACCAGCGCACTGCCGATCGCGTGATGGGTGATCAGCAGCAGGCCGACGCTCGGGGCGTCGTGCGAGACCGGCAGGGGCGTCGCGGGATTCATGGGCGGTGGGACACGAAGGACATGGGGTGCCTGGGAAGGTTCTGCAAGAATCAATCCAGCTCGCGATGGAAGGTCAACACCTGCTCGCGCTTGCCGCGGAAATGCTCCGCCAGCCGCTCGGCCAGGTACACCGAACGATGCCGGCCGCCGGTGCAGCCGATGGCCACGGTCAGATAGCGCTTGTCCTCGCCCTCGAAGCGCGGCAGCCATTCTTCCAGCAACCGGATGATGTCGTCCAGGAAATGCCCGACCAGCGGCTGCGCGGCCAGGAATTCGCGCACCGCCGCATCCTTGCCGGAGAACGGGCGCAGGCGCGGATCCCAGTGCGGATTGGGCAGGCAGCGCGCATCGAACACGAAATCCGAATCCGGCGGCAGCCCGCGCCGGTAAGCGAAGGATTCGAACAGCAGCGTGCTTTCGCCGTCGCTGGCGCCGAAGCCGGTGGCGATCGCACGCCGCAACTGGTGCACGTTCATCTCGCTGGAATCGACCACGCGATCGGCGATCGCGGCCAGCGGGCGCAGACGGCGGCGCTCCTCGGCGATCGCGTCGGGCAGCGAACGCTTGCCGTCGCTGAGCGGATGCTTGCGGCGGGTTTCCGAATAGCGCTTCAGCAGCACTTCCTCGTTGCTGTCGAGGAACAGCAATTCGGTCTGGATGCCCGAGCCGGTGAGCGCGGAGATCGCATCCGGCAGGCGCTCCAGGTCGCCACGGCTGCGCACGTCCACGCCGACCGCGATGTGGGCGATCGGTGCGCGTTCGCCTGCGGTCAGCGCCGCGACCAGCGCCGGCAGCAGCGTGGTCGGCAGGTTGTCCACGCAGTAGAAGCCGAGGTCCTCGAACGCGCGCAGCGCGACCGTCTTGCCCGCGCCGGAAAGGCCGGACAGCACGATCACGCGCGGGCGCGCCTGGTCAGCCGAATCGTCAGTCGTCATGGGGAGGCGTGGCGCGGTTTGTTCCGTTCGTGCTGAGCGTAGCTTGCGCGGCAAGCGGAGTCGAAGCACCCCTTCGACTCCGGCGCTTCGCGCCTACGCTCAGGGCGAACGGATTTCGAAACATGCGACGTCATCACCATTGCATCCGTTGCAACTGGTGCGCCTGCCTGTCGATGAACACCTGCGCCGGATCCAGCCCCTTGGATTTCAGCATGTGGCTGCGCACCGCGGCCTCCACCAGCACGGCGAGGTTGCGGCCGGGGGCGACCGGCACGGTGATCTGCGGCACCTTCACTTCCATGACTTCGCGCCAGCCGGTGTCGCCGGTAAGGCGGGCCATCGCGTCGGGGTTGTCCTCGTTGGCGCCGACCGGCTGCAGGTGCACGATCAGCCGCAGGTATTTGGACGGCTTTACGGCCGTATGGCCGAACATCTCGCGCACGTTCAGCACGCCCAGTCCGCGCACTTCCAGCAGGTCGCGGAGCAGGTCGGGGCAGGTGCCGTCGATCACGTCCGGCGCGATCAGGGTGAATTCCGGCGCGTCGTCGGCGACCAGCCGGTGGCCGCGCGTCACCAGCTCCAGCGCCAGTTCGCTCTTGCCGGTACCGGAAGCGCCGGTGATCAGCACGCCGATCGAGTACACCTCCAGGAACACGCCGTGCAGGGTGACCTGGCGCGCCAGCGCGCGCGCAAGATGGTATTGCAGGAAGGTCAGCAATTCGTGTCCGCGCTTGGCGGAGACCCACAACGGCGTTGCGGTTTCCTCGGCGGCTTCGCGCAGGTCGGCAGGCACCGCCTGGTCCTTGCTGACGATCAGCGCGATCGGCTGCTGCGCGACGATCTTCTGCACCGTTTCCCAGCGTTGCCGCGAGTCGAGCCCGTCGAGGTATTTCAATTCCTCGCTGCCGATGATCTGCAGCTTGTTGGGATAGATGATGTTGAGGTACCCGACTTCCGAAGGCCGGCGCGCACCGACCTTGCCCGGCTCCAGCGCGCGCGACTCACCCTTGCGGCCGGCGATCCAGCGCAAGGCCAGACGCTCGTGGACGCTGTCGTACAGCTCGCGCGCGCTGAGTCGGTTCACGGAATTCGAAGGCGGCCCCGGGAGCCTTATTGTGCCAGCGCCGGCTCGGAAGGGCTCGGAAGGGGACGGAGGCAATTAAGGCACACCTTAATTGCCTCCGTCCCCCTTTTCCCCTTTTCAGGTCGGTTGCTATGTTCCGTATTCGGCCGCCCCGTCGCGCCGGCCTTCCTTCAGCCGTTCCTTGTGCCGGCGCACCTGCGCGTCCAGCTTGTCGAACAGCGCGTCGATCGCCGCGTACATGTCGCCTTCCACCGCGTCGGCATGCAGCATCTTGCCGGGCGCGGCCGCCAGGGTCCCTTCCGCCTTGTGCGCCAGCCGGTTCTTTTCCACTTCCAGTACGACGCTGAGCGATGTCAGGTTGTCGAAATGCCGGGCCAGGCGTTCGCGCTTGGTATCCACGTAATCGCGCAGCGCCGGGGTGACTTCGACTTGGTGACCGCTGATCTGGACTTGCATGGCTGATTCCTCGATTGGAAAACGACGGACGGGAACGCGCGATGGCTGGTGAGCACACCTCCTGCTCTGTTGGGAAGTGCAGACACGGATGTCTGCTTTTTGATCTTCGCGATCATGGATGATCGCAAAGACGATGTCTGCTTTTTGATGCCCGCGATCACGGATGATCGCAAAAATTTGGAGCGGCGAAGTGAAAGAAAGTTCCGTTGCCGGGTGGAAAGCATCGAGTGGGCCAACGACCCTTGGGAGACGCCGGCTCAGCCCGCGCGCTGCCGCTCGCCGGAGCTTGGAATCCGCAGCGCCTCGCGGTATTTGGCGACGGTGCGGCGCGCCACCTGGATGCCGCGCTTGTTCAGCTCGGTGGTGAGGCCCTGGTCGGACAGCGGCTTGCGCGGGTCTTCCTCCGAAACCAGCTTGCGGATCATCGCCTGGATCGCGGTGGCGGAAGCCGCGCCGCCGTCGTCGGTGGCGACGCCGCTGGAGAAGAAGTGCTTGAACTCGAACGTGCCACGCGGCGTGTGGAGGTACTTGCGCGTGGTGACGCGCGAGATGGTGGACTCGTGCATGCCGAGCTCGTCGGCCACTTCACGCAGCACCAGCGGCTTCATCGCTTCCGGGCCGTAATCCAGGAACGCGCTCTGCGTGCGCACGATCGCCTGCGCCACCCGGAACAGCGTGTCGGCGCGGGCCTTCAGGCTCTTCATCAACCAGCGCGCTTCCTGCAGCTGGCCGCGCAGGTATGCGGCATCGTTGCGGCGCGCGCGAGAGATCAGATCGCAGTAATGCCGGTTGATCGCGAGCCGCGGCTGGCAGTTGGGCGACAGCGCCACGCGCCAGCGGCCTTCGCTCTTGATCGCATAGGCATCCGGCGCGATGTATTCGGTGGGCGCCGGATCGAACGCCGCGCCGGGACGCGGATCCAGCCCGCGTATCAGCGTGGCCGCGGCGATCACTTCGTCCGGCGAGGCGTCGAGCTTGCGCGCGAGGCGCGGGAAATCGCGCTTGGCAAGCAACTCCAGTTCGGACGCGACGATGCGCAACGCCAGCTCGCGGCCGCAGGTGTTCCCGGGAAGCTGTTGCAACTGCACGTCCAGGCAGTCGCGCAGGTCGAGGCTGGCGACGCCGGTCGGATCGAAACGCTGCACGCGGTGGCGCACCGCCTCGATTTCCTCCGGTGACGGCGCCGGCGCCAACGTGTTCACCGCCGCGAGCACCGGTTCCAGGCCCTCGTGCAGGTAGCCGTCCTCATTCAGCGCATCGATGATCGCTGCCGCGATCACCTGGTCGCGATCGGAGAAGCGCGCGAGGTTCAGCTGCCACATCAGGTGTTCGCGCAGGCCTTCCTGCGCGGCGTCCTGGTGTTCGGGCGCGTCGTCGTCGTCGGAGTAACTGGGCAGGGGCGCTTCGCCGCCGAGTTCGCGCTCGTCCCAGGGTTCGGATTCGTATTCGCTGGCGGATTCCGCCTCGGCCTCGGCCGTCGCGGTTTCCGCCTCACCCTCGCCCTCCGCGCTTTCGCCGCCTTCCTCGGGTGCATCGAGTTCCAGCAGGGGATTGGTTTCCGCCAGTTCGCGCAACTCGGTTTCCAGTTCCACCTGCGACAACTGCAACAGGCGGATCGCCTGCTGCAATTGCGGGGTCAGCGCAAGCTGTTGGTGGAGGCGGAGCTGGATGCCTGGCTTCATGCGTGGGCGCGCGGAACGGGTCGGTGCGGATTTTGCATCCTAACCCCGTACGGTGTGAACGGATAGTTTTTCGGGGTGCAGCTGCTGAACGCGTGAGCTGCCGAGTGCAGCCGCTCACATCCTGAATTCGCGGCCCAGGTAGACCTCGCGGACTTGTTCGTGCGCGAGGATTTCCGCCGGCGTGCCGCGCGCCAGCACCTTGCCTTCGTTGAGGATGTAGGCGTGCTCGCAGATGCCGAGCGCCTCGCGCACGTTGTGGTCGGTCAGCAGCACGCCGATGCCGCGATCGCGCAGATGCCGCACGATGCGCTGGATCTCGCCGACCGAAATCGGATCCACGCCGGCGAAGGGCTCGTCCAGCAGCATGAAGCGCGGATTGGCCGCCAGCGCGCGCGCAATCTCGACGCGACGACGTTCGCCGCCGGAGAGGCTGATGCCTTTCTGTCCCGCGATGTGCGCGACTTTCAATTCATCCAGCAACGATTCCAGCTCGCGCTCGCGCTGCGCCGCGTTGAGGTCGCCGCGCAGTTCCAGCACCGCCAGCACGTTTTCCGCAACGGTCAGGCGGCGGAACACCGACGCTTCCTGCGGCAGGTAGCCGATGCCCAGCCGCGCGCGCGCGTGCATCGGCAGCGCAGTGATGTCCTGGCCGTCCAGCGTGATGCGCCCGCCATCGGGTTCGATCAGCCCGACGACCATGTAGAAGCACGTCGTCTTGCCCGCACCATTGGGACCGAGCAGGCCGACGACTTCGCCCTGTTTGATCTCGAAGGCGAAATCGTGCACCACCTGACGCGCGCGGAAGCGCTTCTGGAGACCTCGTGCGACGAGCATGGATCAGTCGTGCGTGGTGGATGCGGGCGCAGGTGCCTGCGGCACGGTTGCAGCCGGCATCGATGGTTGCGCGGAAGATGCGGATGTCGCCGGTGCAGTGCCGGCGCTGGTCGCGGGCGCGGGCTTCGCGGCCGGCGAGGTCTTCGGGCGCGGTTGCAAGGTCATGTGCACCTGCCCGCCGCTGCCGCCTTCGCCATTGATCTGACCGGTATCCGTGTTGTAGACCAGCTTGGCGCCGTGGAACGAACCGCGGCCGTCCTGCACCACCGTGGCATCGCCGGTCAGCACGACCGTGTTCTGCGAAACCGTGTAGTCGATGGTGTTGGCGGAACCGTGCACCATCGCGCCGTCGTCCAGTTTCTGCTGCATGTGCGCCGGCGAGCCTGTCAGCACCACGCGCTGCACCTGGTTGTTCTGGTCGAAATAGCCGACGCCGGTGGCGCCGTCCGCGTGCAGCGTGCCCTGGTCGATCCGCACGTTGCCGACGAAGGTGGCCTTGCCGCTGTCCTGACTGCCGGAAAACGAATTGGCATTCACGTTGACCGGCTGGTCGCGATCGGCCTGGGTGGCGTGTGCGGCGGCGCAGGCGAAGCACGCTGCGACCGCGACGGCGAATGCGATCGCGCGCATCTCAGTGCTTCCGCCCTTGCGGGGTGAGCGTGGCGTGGACATCGGAGAGCAACTCCAGCGAGTGGGTATTCATGTCGGCCTTCATGCCGACGCCGCGCAGTATAGAGCCGGTCTGCTGAATCACGCTGGGCGCCGCGGAGGCCATGCGCTTGTCCTTGGTCCAGACCGTGGCATCGGCGGTGTGCACTTCGGCTGCTTTCACGTTGCCGACGGCGGGCCGGCGCATGTCCACCTTGCCGATCAGTTTCACCAGCGTGTTGTCCGCGCTCACCCAGGCATATTGGGATGTGCCGTGCCAGTCGGCGCCATCGGTGCCGTAGATCATGTAGATCGGAGCGTTGACGTACAGCGAGTCGTCGCCTCCGCGACGCGCGAGATAGGGCGCGACAAGGCGGAATGCGGGCGCGCCGTCTTCGCCCAGCGCGTCCAGCGTGAAATCGTTGAGCGTGTAGCTGGAGCGCGGCGGGCCGACCATTTCGTTCGGCTTCGGCGGCGGCCTCAGCCACTGGATCAGCAGCCAGCTGCCGATCGCGGCCAGCGCCAGCACGAGCATCAGACCGAGACTGCGGCGATCCATCAGGAAACTCTTCGCAAGCGTGTTTGCATTAAGTTCTGTTCAAAGCTTCGTTTTTTCCACAACCCCCATCAAATCCTGCGGATTTGATGGCCCCCTTGACTCAACGGGGCGACAGCCAGTGCTCCAGCTCGGCCTGCAGCCTGCCTTGCGCCAGCAGGATCAGGTCGCACAGCTCGCGCACCGCGCCATGCCCGCCTTCGAGTTGCGTGCACCAGTGCGCGCGCTCGATCACCCACGGATGCGCGTTCGCGGGTGCGACCGCGAAACCGGCCGTGGCCATCGCGCGCAGGTCGGCGAGGTCGTCGCCGGCGAAGGCGACCTGTTCCGTCGAGAGGTTCGCGCCGTGCATCAGGTCGGCGAGGCAGGCGCGCTTGTCGGCCTGGCCCTGGTACACGTGGTCGATGCCGAGTTCCTCGGCACGCAGCGCGACCACGTGACTGACGCGGGCGGTGACCAGCGCCACGTCCACGCCGTGCGCCATCAGGCGCTTCAGGCCGTGGCCGTCCTGCACGTTGAAAGCCTTCCACTCATGGCCGTCTTCGCCGTACAGCAGCCGGCCATCGGTCAGCGTGCCGTCCACGTCCAGCGCGAGCAGCCTGATCTTCGCCGCGCGGGCGAGCACGTCTTGAGGGATGGCGGAGATGTAGGTCATGAACGCGGCGATGAAAATGGGATTCCGTCATTCCGGCGCAAGCCGGAATCCATTTTGCCTTTGGAGGGGCAAGATCAAAATGGATTCCGGGTTCCGCCGCGAGAAGCTGCGGCGGCCCCGGAATGACGTCAGGGATTATGCTGGTTCCCGAGTCCCGAGTCCCGAGTCCCGAGTCCCGAGTCCCGAGTCCCGAGTCCGAGTCCCGAGTCCGAGTCCCGAGTCTAGAGTCCCGAGTCCCGAGTCCCGAGTCCCGAACTCTATACGACTCGCGCGCGCATCAAATCATGGATATTCAACGCGCCGACCACGCGGTTGTCGGCATCCACCACGATCAGCGCGTGGATCTTGTGCGCGTCCATCAGTTGCGCGGCTTCCGCTGCGAGCTTGTCGGGGCCGATGGTCTTGGGCGTGTGCGTCATCAGTTGCGCGACCGGCGCGCCGCGCATGTCCACGCCGATGTCGTCCAGCGCGCGGCGCAGGTCGCCGTCGGTGAACACGCCCAGCAGGCGATGCTCTGCGTCCACGATCGCGGTCATGCCCAGGCCCTTGCGCGACATTTCCATCAGCGCCTGGGTCAGCGTGGCGTTTTCCGGCACCTGCGGAATCGTTTCGCCGGTGTGCATCAGGTCTTCGATCTTCAGCAGCAACTTGCGGCCGAGCGAGCCGGCCGGGTGCGACATCGCGAAATCCTCGGCGGTGAAGCCGTGCGCTTCCAGCAATGCGATCGCCAGCGCATCGCCCATCACCAGCGCGGCGGTGGTGCTGGCCGTGGGCGCGAGGCCCAGCGGGCAGGCTTCCGCCGACACGCCCACGTCCAGGTGGGCATTCGCCGCGCGCGCCAGCGAGGAATTCGCCCGACCGGTCATCGCGATCAGCGGATTGCCCTGGCGCTTGATCAGCGGAAGGATGGTCAGCAGTTCGTCGGTTTCGCCGGAATAGGAAATCGCCAGCACCACGTCGTCGGCGGTGATCATGCCCATGTCGCCGTGGCTGGCTTCACCGGGATGCACGAAGAATGCAGGCGTGCCGGTGGAAGCCAGCGTAGCCGCGATCTTGCGCGCGATATGGCCGGACTTGCCCATGCCGGTCACCACGACGCGGCCGGTGCAGGAGGCCAGGATCAGTCGGCACGCGCGCACGAACTCGCCGTCCACGCGCGATTCCAGCGCGCGGATCGCGTTGGCTTCGGTGGCGATCACCGTATGCGCGCTGCGCGCAAGTGCGTCGCTGGCGGGATGCGGATGCACGTCCGGGCTGGCTTCAGTGCTCAAGGCGGCGTTCATGAGGTCATTCCATGGCTGCAAGATCGCCGCGGATGGCGGCAGGGCTCGAAAATGCCGGCCACAGTCATTTCTGTGCCCGGGTATTTCCGTTAAGATGCCCGGTTCCTATTCTATCGTGTTCAACGCTGGCCTCGCGCCTTTGTTGACGCGAACCGCGTCGAAGAATCCAGTTCCGACCATGAACCCGAGCGCAATCAAGCAATTGATCGAACAGGGCCTGCCCGGCGCGAGCGTGCTGGTGCTGGGTGCGGACGGCGTGCACTTCGAGGCGCGGGTGGTGGCCGAAGCGTTTGCCGGCAAGCCCACGCTGGCGCGCCACCGCATGGTGTATGCCACGCTCGGCGAGCTCATGGGCAACGAGATCCACGCGCTGGCACTGCGTACGATGACGCCGGAAGAGGCGGGGAAAGCCTGATGGCGAAGATCGTCATAAGCGGCGGGCAGCCCCTCAACGGCGAAGTGTGGATTTCCGGCGCCAAGAACGCGGTCCTGCCCATCCTCGCCGCCTGCCTGCTGGCCGACGAGCCGGTGACCATCGGCAACGTGCCGCATCTGCACGATGTCACCACCACCATGGAACTGCTCGGCCAGATGGGCGCGCAGATCACGGTCGACGAGCGCATGAAGATCCACGTGGATCCGCGTTCGACCGAGCGCTTCTTCGCGCCTTACGACCTGGTCAAGACCATGCGCGCGTCCATCGTGGTGCTGGGCCCGCTGGTGGCGCGGCACGGCCAGGCCGAGGTTTCGCTGCCGGGCGGTTGCGCGATCGGATCGCGTCCGGTGGACCAGCACATCAAGGGGTTGCAGGCGCTGGGCGCCGACATCACCGTCGAGAACGGCTACATCAAGGCGCGCGCCAAGCGGCTGAAAGGCGCGCACATCGCGATGGACGTGGTCACCGTCACCGGCACCGAGAACATCATGATGGCGGCGGCGCTGGCCGATGGCACCACCATCATCGAGAACGCCGCGCAGGAGCCGGAAGTGCTGGACCTGGCCAACTGCCTGATCGCGATGGGCGCGAAGATCGAAGGCGCCGGTACCGCGACGCTGGTGATCGAAGGCGTGGAGCGCCTGCACGGCGCGCATTACGAAGTGCTGCCGGACCGCATCGAGACCGGCACGTTCCTCGTGGCCGGCGCGATCACCGGCGGGCGGGTTCTCGCCAAGCGTGCGCGCCCCGACACGCTGGAAGCGGTGCTGGCGAAACTGGAAGATGCCGGCGCGCACATCAACACCAACGGCGAATCCATCGAACTGGACATGCGCGGCAACCGCCCGAAGGCGGTGGACATCACCACCGCGCCATATCCTGCATTCCCCACCGACATGCAGGCGCAATTCACCGCGCTGAATTGCGTGGCCGAAGGCACCGGCGTGATCACCGAGACGGTGTTCGAGAACCGCTTCATGCACGTGCACGAGCTGCACCGGCTCGGCGCCGACATCAAACTGGAAGGCAATACCGCGGTGATCCGCGGCGTTGACGGCATGTCCGGCGCGCCGCTGATGGCGACCGACCTGCGCGCGTCCGCATCACTTGTCCTGGCGGGCCTCGTCGCGCACGGCGACACCGTGGTGGACCGCATCTACCACATCGACCGCGGCTACGAGTGCATCGAGGAAAAGCTGGGGATGCTAGGGGCGCATATCCGACGCCTTCCGGGTTGAGCTTCGAATCCCGCATCAACCTGAAAAGAGGGGATTGGGGACGGGTAGCGGGGGTGCTCTGATTGCAAAGCGGGATGGGGGACGGGGAGCGGGAGCGCGCCGCCCTGACATTTTCGCGAGGTCGCAATCGGCGAAGATGCTGTCGAAACCTCTCACGCTGACGCAATCGTTCCGATTTTCGCGCCCCCACTACCCATCCCCAATCCCCATAGCGACTTCCCGCTCTGGCGAGCTGATTTTTGCGCCCTCGCTACTGATCCCTCACCCCTCGTTCCTTGTAGCTCTCCAGCTTCATCGTGAAGTCGCCGTTGTCGTGTTGCGACACTTCCACGGGCACCGGCAGCTTGCCAGGCACGAACCAGCCATCGAAGCCGCTGCTGTCGGTGCGCACCACGTGCACCGCATCCGGATAGTTTCCCGCCGGCACGCTGATCGCGCCGGAACCTTTCACCGCGAACTGCTGGCTTTGGATGCGATCGCGCACCGCCACCGGCAGCGCGAAATCGCGCTTGCCGTCCTTGAGTCCGGCAGCGATGGCGAGCACGACCGTGTGCCGCTCGATCGTGCCCGGTTGCGCCGCGAAACGATGTTCGCCCTTGTCGTTCACCACGATCGTGCCGCCGGACCAGTCGAACTTGACGTTGCGCTGCTTGTGCTTGAACGCCGCATCCATCGAATAGTCGTAGCTCAGGCCTTCCGGCAGGTCGCCCTTCCAGCGGAAGGTGGAGGTCTCGCGTGCGTTCGCGCCCAGCATCGCGGCAAGACCCGAGGTGCCTTTGCTGTCGGTGACGAACGTCCAGGTGTTGTCGCCGGAAGACGACAAGGTCATCGTGGCCTCGCCGATCGGCGAGCCGTCCTTCAGTAACTGGTAGTGCGCGGTGAAGGCGGGCAGGGGCGCGGCGAATGCGCTGGCGGCGAACAACAGCACCGAGGCGGCGATGAACGCGCGCAATGGATTCCGGATCATTGCAGCACCTTGCAGGGAAAGGTCGACCAGCGTGACTGTGGCGCGGCGCCGCTGAACGCTCGCCTCACGCGAGGCGAAGGCTCCATCCGGGCTATACGAGCTGCAGGGCGGACATCGTCCGCCCCCAACGGGTTCGGCGGGCGATGCCCGCCCTACGAATGCGTCAAGGTGCCCGCGGATGTCAGGACAAGCGGCTCGGCGATCGCTTCGCCATCGCAATGCACCGCACCTTCCCGCAGTACCACGTGTCCGCGCGCGATCGCATCCACGCAGGCCACGATCAACCGATGCTCCTGCGACAGCAATCGCGAAGCGAGTGTCTCCTCGTCGTCGCCGGCGTGGATGGGGATGCGCGCCTGCGCGATCACCGGCCCGCCATCCAGTTCCGCGGTGACGAAATGCACGCTGGCGCCGTGTTCGGCATCGCGCGCCGCTATGGCGCGGCGGTGCGTATGCAGGCCGCGGTATTTCGGCAGCAGGGAAGGGTGGATGTTGATCATCCGTCCGCGCCAGGCATCCACCACCGCGCTATCGATCACGCGCATGAAGCCGGCCAGCACCACCAGTTGCGCGCCGCTCTCGGCCACGCGCGCGAACAGCGCTTCGTCGAATGCGAGCCGATCAGGATAACTCTTCGGGTCCAGTGCCAGCGTGGGGATTCCGTGCGCCTCGGCATTGCGCAGCGCTGCCGCATCCGCCTTGTCGCTGGCCACCAGTACGAATTCAACGGGCAACTTGCCGGCTTCGCGCGCAGCCATCAGCGCGCCGAGATTGCTGCCGCGGCCCGAAGCGAGGACGGCGATGGGCAGCGTCATGCGATGCGCACGCGCGCATCTTCGCGCGCCGTCACTACTTCCCCGATCACCTGCGACGCGAGCCCATGCTTCGCCAGAAGCGCGCTTGCCGCGTCAACGTCGTCGTGCGACAGGATCACGGTGAAGCCGATGCCGCAATTGAATGTGCGCCACATTTCCTCGCGCGGCACGTTGCCTTCGCGCTGCAGCCAGTCGAACACCGGCGGCAGTTTCCACGTGCTGCTGTCGAGCGCCAGTCCGAGGCCGTCCGGCACCACGCGGATGATGTTTTCGGTCAGGCCGCCGCCGGTGATGTGGGCCATGCCGTGCACGCGCACGCTGCGCAGCAGCTCCAGGACAGGCTTGACGTAAATGGTCGTCGGTGCCATCAGCGCGTCGGCCAGTGTCACGCCGCCAACGTCCAGATCGAACGGCGAACCCGCGCGTTCGACGATCTTGCGAATCAGCGAGTAGCCGTTGGAATGCGGACCGCTGGATGCCACGCCCAGGATCACGTCGCCCGCGCGCACCGCCGAGCCGTCGATCAGCTTCGACTTCTCCACCGCGCCGACGCAGAAGCCGGCGAGGTCGTATTCGCCCGGCGGATACATGTCCGGCATCTCGGCGGTCTCGCCGCCGATCAGCGCGCAACCGGCCAGCTCGCATCCCTTGGCGATGCCGCCGACAACGCTCACCGTGGTCGCGACGTCCAGCTTGCCGGTCGCGAAGTAGTCGAGGAAGAACAGGGATTCCGCGCCCTGCACCAGCACGTCGTTGACGCACATGCCGACCAGGTCGATGCCAATCGTGTCGTGCCGGTTGAGCTGCTGCGCCAGCTTCAACTTGGTGCCCACGCCGTCGGTGCCGGACACCAGCACCGGTTCGCGGTACTTGTTCGAGAGATCGAACAGCGCGCCGAAGCCGCCCAGCCCGCCCATGACCTCGGGCCGGAATGTGCGCTTCACCAGCGGCTTGATGCCTTCCACCACGGCGTTGCCGGCGTCGATGTCCACGCCCGCGGCGCGATAGGTGAGCGGCTTGTTCTCGGGCATGGGAGTGGCCGGGCGCGGAAAAGGGCATCAATGATAGACGGCGCGAGGCCGATTGGGCAGACTTGCGGTTGATCGGAAGGCCGCCGGAGCAATGACATGCGATCCCTGATGGCTGCGCTGCTGGCGCTCTCACTCTTGTTCGCCGCAGGCGCGCACGCCCAGGATACGGCGGCTGCGGGCGGCACCTACTCCGCCGTGGTGCCGGTGGCCGACACCACCGATGCCGCGCGCGATGCCGCGCTCGCCACGGCGCTCACGCAAGTGCTGCAACGGCTGCAACCGCAGCTCACCCCGGGCGCCGACGTGCTCGGGCAGGCCCCCGGCCTGGTGCGCAATTACAAGTATCAGCGCGCCGCGGGCAATGGCCTGCAGCTCGAAGTGGATTTCGATCCGGGTTCGATCCAGCATCTGCTGCAGCAGCTCGATACCAGCGCTGCTGCCGCGACTTCTGCGCCGGCTTCGGGAAGCACGTCGGCTGCGCCGGTTGCGGTCGCCGCCGGCGGCAGCGGCACCGTCTGGGTGGACGGATTGAGCAGCGCCTCCGATTTCGCGACGATGCTCTCGAGCCTGCGCGCATCGCCGCAACTGCACAACGTGGTGCCGGTGGCCGCGCAGAACGACGGCGTGCTGCTGCAACTGGATTACGACGCGCCATTGCCGGAAGTGTTAAACGCCCTGATCGCGGGTGGCCACCTGCAAACCGCGCCCGCGCATCCCGGTGCGGATGCCTCCCTGCACTGGGTACATTGAGTGCCCGCGTGAGCAGCCTCGCGCTGATGAATCCTCAGGCACCGGACACAGGCATGTTGCGCCAACTGCCGAACCTGATCTCCTGCCTGCGCATCGCGCTGGTCGCGCCGCTGGTCGCGTTGCTGTTGCAGCGGGATTTCGAGGCTGCGTTGTGGATCGCGGTCGCGGCCGGCGCTTCCGATGCGCTGGACGGTTTCCTCGCCAGGCATTTCAACTGGCGCAGTCGCCTGGGTTCGCTGCTCGATCCCGCCGCCGACAAGCTGATGCTGGTCGCGGCGTTCCTGACGCTGGCGCAGATCGGGCAGGTCGCATGGGCGCTTGCACTGCTGGTGCTGGCGCGCGACGTGGTGATCGTGCTGGGCGCGCTGGCGTACCACCACGTCGTTGGCGAGTTCGTGCTGCAGCCGAGCCTCTGGTCGAAGGCGAACACCCTTGGCCAGATCCTGTTCGTGCTGCTGGTGCTGGCGTCCAATGCATTCGCCTTCCCTTGGCAGCAGCATGGTTACGGGTGGATCGTCGCCGCGCTCACCGTGATCAGCGGCGTGGATTACATCGTGCGCTGGGGTTTGCGCGCGCGCAACGCGCTGCGCGCAGGGAGAATGTCGCGATGAATCCCGACATTGCACGCCGCTGGCAATGGCTCGCAATCCTGCTGGTGATCGGCGGGTTGCTGTGGATCCTGCGCCCGGTGCTCACGCCGTTCGCGATCGCCGCGATGCTGGCGTACCTCGGCGATCCGCTGGCCGATCGCCTGGAGCGCCTGCGCTGCAACCGCACGCTCGCGACCAGCATCGTGTTCCTGGTGATGGTGCTGGTGCTGGTCGGCGCGATGGTGCTGCTGGTGCCGCTGATCCAGCGCCAGGTGGTGCGGTTGATCGCGGCAATACCGGCCTACGGCGAGTGGATCCGCACCGGCCTGTTGCCGTGGCTGCAGCAGCACCTGAATCTGCCGCAAGACTTCTTCAACATCGACAGCATCCTCGCCAACATCCGCGCGCACATCGGCACGGTCGGCAATCTCGCGGCGGTGGTGCTCGGCTACGCCACGCGTTCCAGCCTCACCATCATCGGCTGGATCACATCGCTGGTGCTGATTCCGGTCGTCACGTTCTACCTGCTGCGCGACTGGGACGTGATGGTGGCGAAGATCGACGACTTGCTGCCGCGCGCGAACCGTCCGACCATCCTGCGCCTGGCGCGCGAGTCGGATGCGGTGCTCGGCGCGTTCGTGCGCGGGCAGTTGCTGGTGATGGTCGCGCTGGGCCTGTTCTACGGCGTGGCGCTGTGGGCGATCGGGCTGGACGTCGGTCCGCTGATCGGCATGATCGCGGGGCTGGTGAGTTTCGTGCCGTACCTCGGCTTCATCACCGGCCTGTTCGCCAGCCTGATCGCCGCGCTGGTGCAGTACCATGACTGGCAGCATCTGGCACTCGTGCTGATCGTGTTCGGCATCGGCCAGGTGCTGGAAGGCTACGTGCTGGTGCCGAAGCTGGTCGGCGACAAGATCGGCCTGCATCCGGTGGCGGTGATTTTCGCCGTGCTCGCCTTCGGCCAGTTGTTCGGCTTTCTCGGCGTGCTGCTGGCACTTCCGGTTTCATCGGTACTGATGGTGCTGCTGCGCTACGCGCACGAGCGTTACACCGCAAGCGCCCTGTACGACACGCGCGCCGCGGCGGCGGCCGAGCACGCGCCGGTGGCGCTTGAAATCGAGCCGCCGGTCGCAGGCGATGAAACGCGCGGCGACGATGATTCCACTGGATAGGATCCGCTCGCGTTGAGCCCTTCGACGAAGCTCAGGACAGGCTACGCTCGCGGAGCGAGCGGAGTCGAAACGCCCTTCGACTCCGCGCCTGCGGCGCTACGCTCAGGGTGAACGGGGTCTGATTGAAAGCCCTTGCATGAATGCTCGACAGTTGCCACTCGGATTGCGCTGGCCTTCGCACCAGCGCCTCGACACGTATCTCGCAGGCGGCAATGCCGCCGCGCTGGAGGGCGTGCGCGCCGTGGCATCGGGTGAAAGCGGCGCATGGCTTTACCTGCAAGGCGCACGCGGCGGCGGCAAGACACACCTGCTGATCGGCGCGTGCCGGCTCATGTTGGAGAAGGGGCGCAGTGCGCGTTACCTGCCATTGGCTTCGCTCACCGGATCGCGCGCGGAAGCCATCGCCAGCTCTGGTGCGGAGCAGGGCGAGCTGCTCGCCATTGATGACGTGCAGGCGATCGCGGGCGATCACGACGCCGAGCGTGCGCTGTTCGATCTCTACAATCGTGCGCGCGAATCGCGCGCGACCTTGTTGTTCGCCGCGGGCTCGCCGCCCAATCAACTCGGCGTGCGATTGCCGGATCTGGTGTCGCGATTGTCCGCGTGCACGCAGATGGCATTGCAGATGCTGGACGAAGCCGGCCGTCGCGAAGTGCTGCGTTCGCGCGCTCAACAGCGTGGGCTGGAAATCGACGAGGCCGTGCTTGACTGGCTGTTCGCCCGCCAGCCGCGCGACCTCGCCGCGCTGATGGACCTGTTCGAACGACTGGACCACGCCGCGCTGGCAGCGCAGCGCAGGATCACGATTCCATTTTTGCGGGAGATGCTGGGAAATAAATCGTAGGGCGGACACCGTCCGCCGGGCGTCACCGGCGGGCAATGCCCGCCCTACGAAAGCGCGGTGTCCAACTCCCGCAGACGTTGCGGCGTGCCGATGTCGTTCCACGCGCCGCGATGGTGCTGCCAGCTGATCCAGCCTTGCGAAATCGCGTCGCGCAGCAGCGGGGTGATCGAAAAACGCGGGGGGTTTTCCGTGGCCCCAGGCACATCGCCGATCACCTCGCGCCAGTTGGCGAGAAATTCCGGCCGGTACACGCCGATGCCGGCGAAGGTCAGTGCGCGTTGCGCGGCCTGTGCATCGGCAAACAGCAACAGCTTTTCGTCCGCGCCGATGCCGAAGTCTCCGCGTGGATGCTGCGGCGGATTGTCCACCAGCACCAGGTGCGCGGGCCCTTCCGGTTCGCGCGGCAAGGATGCGAAATCGAAGTCGCTCCAGATGTCGCCGTTCACCGCGATGAAGGGCTCGCTGCCGAGCAGCGGCAAGGCGTTCAACATGCCGCCGCCGGTTTCCAGCGGCGTTGCGCCTTCGTAGCTGTACTCGATGTGCACACCGTAACGCGAACCGTCGCCCAGCGTTTCCGGAAACTGCAAAGCCAGGTGCGAGGTGTTGATCACCACCTCGCGCACGCCCGCACGCGCGAGATTTTCCAGGTGCCATTCCACCAGCCGCTTGCCACCGGCGCTCAACAAGGGCTTCGGCGTGAGGTCCGAGAGCGGGCGCATGCGCTCACCCAGGCCGGCGGCAAAGATCAGCGCTTTCATGAGTGGCTCGCAAAGCTACTGCGCTCGGCATCTTGCGCGCTGGCGGTGCTCGGAATCCTCATGTATTGACATATACACTCCGGTTCCTGCGCTCCGGCGACGCGCAACCTGCCTTCGCTCGCTACGCTTTTCGAGTCACTCATCATGGCGCTGCTTGCGTCAGATCGCGATCACTGATCTTGCGCTCGATCAGCGCGACGAAGTCGGCGAGCTCGGGATGCTGCTGGCCGACGCTGCGCACGTAGTTCCATACGCGCGGCAGATCGTTCAGATAACCGCGCTTGCCGTCGCGGTACCACAGCCGGCAGAACAGGCCGAGCACCTTGATGTGGCGTTGCAGGCCCATCAGGTCGAACCAGCGCTGCCACAACGCTGCGTCCACGCGTTCGTCCAGCAGGTCGGCCTCGCGAAGTGCGATGCGATGGCTTTCGGCCCAGGTCCGCACGCGCACCTCGTCCCAGACGATGTAGCAGTCGCGCAGCAGCGAAACCAGGTCGTAGGTGAGCGGGCCGAGCAGCGCGTCCTGGATATCTATGATGCCCGGACCGTTCTCGGGCACGATCATCAGGTTGCGGCTGTGGTAGTCGCGATGCAGGTAGGCACGCGGCTGCATCAAGGCGGAGTTGATCAGCAGCCGGAACGCCGCCTCGATCACGTCCCACTCGTCGCACTCGATGCCGATGCCGAGGTGCTTCTGCAGGAACCACGTCGGCATCAGCTCCAGCTCGGTCATCAGCCGCGGCTCGTCGTACGGCGGCAGACCGCGCGCGTCCACGCGCACCTGCATCGTGACCAGGGTTGCGAGCGCGTCGCCGTACAGCGCATCCACTGTGGAATCGTCCAGTTCGGGCAGATAAGTGCGCGTGCCGAGATCCTCAAGCAGCATCAAACCGCGCGCACGATCCGCGGCGAGCACTTCCGGCGCGTGCAGGCCGGCCGCGCGCAGGCGCGCGTTCACGTCCAGCCAGGCGTCGAACTTCTCGGTTTCCGCAGGCGGCGCGTCCATCACGATCGCGCTGCGCGCACCGCCGCCCGCACGCCAGTAGCTGCGGAAGCTCGCGTCTTCGGAGGCGCGCTCCAGCGTGATCGCGTCACCCAACGCGGTACGCGCGAAGGCGAGGCGCTCGGCGGCGCGATCGGTGACGGGTGGCGAAGCGAGGTCGTTCATGTTTTCACGCGATGTTGCCGGGGGCATCGGAAAGATGAGTGTCTCTGAATCACGGAGCGCGGCGCTCAAGGCGGCGCACGGCATTGTATGTCCTTATCACGATTCTGCAGGACCGGTCCGCACCAAAGCGCAGTCGCTTTGGGCTATGCTCGCGGATTTGCGGGCGGTCGAAAAATCATGGCGGACACGGCGGCTTTTCACACCCATCTCGATCGGCTGGAGGCGGAATCCATCCGCATCCTGCGCGAGACCGTGGCCGAGTGCCGCAAGCCGGTGCTGCTTTACTCGATCGGCAAGGACTCGTCGGTCCTGCTGCACCTGCTGCTGAAAGCCTTTTACCCCGCCAAGCCGCCACTGCCGCTACTGCACGTCAATACGACCTGGAAGTTCCGCGAGATGATCGAGTTCCGCGACCGGATCGCGCGCGAAAGCGGGGTCGAACTGATCGAGTACATTAACCGCGAGGGCGTCGGCAAGACCGACCCGGTCAACGACCCCTCCAGGCACACCTACGTGATGAAGACGCAGGCGCTGCGGCAGGCGCTGGCCGACCACGGCTTCGACGCGGCGATCGGCGGCGCGCGCCGCGACGAGGATCCCGCGCGCGCCAAGGAACGCGTGATCTCGCTGCGCGGCGCCGGCCAGCGCTGGGAGCCGCGCAAGCAGCGGCCGGAACCGTGGGGCCTGTTCAACACGCGGCTGGCGAAGGACGAGACGCTGCGCGTGTTCCCGCTCTCGGACTGGACGGAACTCGACGTGTGGCTGTACATCCGCCGCGAGAACATTCCCGTGGTGCCGCTGTATTTCGCCGCCGAGCGGCCGGTGATCGAGCGCAAGGGTGCGCTGCTCGTCTACGACGACGACCGCGTGCCACTGGACGAAGGCGAGCAGCCGGTGCCGCGCCGCGTGCGCTTCCGCACGCTGGGTTGCTGGCCATTGACCGCGGCGGTGGAATCGACCGCGTCCAACCTGGACGAAATCATCGACGAAATGCTGGAGACGCGCGTGTCCGAACGCGCCGGGCGGATCATCGACCATGATCCTTCCGATTCCATGGAGCGGAAGAAACGCGAAGGGTATTTCTGATGAATTCGAAAAACTTCCATCCAGCCAGTTTTTCGAAACGCCGAGTCCGGTACATGCCCGGACTCGGCTTCGCCTCGGCAAGCGAGAAGCTGCTTGCCTCGCGTGCGGGCCGTCCTTGGCCCGCGCGCACCCTGTCTGACGCCAAGGTGCTTTGCTGATGGCCGCCGTCACCGAACCCGAAACCACGATGATCGCCGAGCGCCTGGAAGCGCTGGTCAACCGCGACACGCTGCGCATCGCGATCTGCGGCAGCGTGGACGACGGCAAGAGCACGCTGCTCGGCCGCCTGCTGGCCGAAGCCGGGATGATCCCGGAAGATCGCCTGGCACAGATGATCCGCGACAGCCGCAAGCACGGCACGCAGGGCGGCGCGCCCGATTACGCGCTGCTGCTGGATGGCCTGGAAGCCGAGCGCGAGCAGGGCATCACCATCGACGTGGCGTGGCGCTATTTCGGCACCGACAAGCGTGCCTTCATCGTCGCCGACTGCCCCGGGCACGCGCAGTACACGCGCAACATGGCGAGCGGCGCCTCGAACGCCGAACTCGGCGTCGTGCTGGTGGACGCGCGCGCCGGCGTGCAGACGCAGACGCGCCGGCACGTGGCGATCCTGTCCATGTTCGGCGTCAGGCGCGTGCTGTTCGCGGTCAACAAGCTGGACCTGATCGAGTACGACCCGGCGCGCTACGCCGAGATCGAAAGCGAGTGCGCACAGCTGGCGCGCACACTGGGCATCGCCCACGGCGACACGATCCCGGTCTCGGCGTTGAATGCCGACAACCTGGTCGCCTCGTCGCCGCGCACTCCGTGGTACGCCGGCCCGTCACTGCTCGAATACCTGGAGACCGTTCCGGTGGAACGCCGCGCCCAGGCCGCGTTCGCGCTGCCGGTGCAGTGGGTGAACCGGCCGGACCACACCTTCCGCGGTTACGTCGGCAGCATCGCCGGCGGCCGCGTTGCGCCGGGCGACGAAATCATCGTGCTGCCGTCCGGTCAGCGTTCGCGCGTGATGCGGGTCATCGGCGGCGACAGCGACCTGGAGTCCGCGCAGGCCGACCAGGCGGTCACGCTCACGCTCGCCGACCAGATCGACGTCGCACGCGGCGACGTGATCGCCGATGTCGCGCAGCCGCCGCAGGTGGCCGCGCAGTTCGCCTGCCATCTGCTCTGGCTGGACGATGCCGCGCTGCTGCCGGGCCGGCGCTACCTGCTGAAATCCGCGACGCGCACGCTGGGAGCGCAGGTCACCGAGATCAAGCACCGCATCGATCCGGACACCCAGGCGCACCTGGCCGCGACCCGCCTGCACGCCAACGAGATCGGCGTGTGCAATCTCTCGCTGGATTCGGAGATTGCGTACGAGCCCTACGCGCGCAGCCGCACGCTGGGCGGTTTCATCCTGGTGGATCGCGACAGCAATGCCACCGTCGGTTGCGGAACGCTCGACTTCGGCCTGCGTCGCGACAAGAACGTGCATTGGCAGCACCTCGACGTCGACCGCATGGCGCGCGCGCGGATCAAGGGCCAGCAGCCGCGCTGTCTGTGGTTCACCGGCCTGTCCGGCGCGGGCAAGTCCACGATCGCCAATCTGGTCGAACGCCGGCTGCACGCGGACGGCTTCCACACGATCATCCTGGATGGCGACAACATCCGCCATGGCCTGAATCGCGACCTCGGGTTCACCGATGCCGACCGCGTCGAGAACATCCGCCGCGTCGCCGAAGTCGCCAAGCTGATGCTGGACGCCGGCCTGATCGTGCTGGTCAGTTTCATCTCGCCATTCCGCGCCGAACGCGAGATGGCGCGCGGGCTGTTCAACGAGGGCGAGTTCATGGAGGTGTTCGTGGACGCGCCGCTGGACGTGTGCGAACAGCGTGACGTGAAGGGACTCTACGCCAAGGCGCGCGCGGGCCAGATCGCCAACTTCACCGGCATCGGCTCACCGTACGAGCCGCCGGAAAATCCGGAAGTGCACCTGCGCTCGGGCAGCGAACCGGCCGCCGAATCGGCGAAGCGGGTCATCGAGGCGCTGGGTTTGTAGCGGATCGCCGGTTGCCGGAGCAGCTCTTCCGACGACCGGCAACCAACTAGTAATGCCCTGTCAGCGGAATCGCACGCCGCAAGGTCGAAGGCGTCTTCGGCCAGCCCTTGGGATCCTTCAGGTACGGGTGGTCCGGGTAATTGAGCTTGAGCACGCTCTCCGCCTGCCCGGCCAGTTGCGGCCGGCCCAGCAGCTTGTAGCTCTTGGCCAGCACCGCCAGTGCATCGGCGACCTGCGGGCTGCGCTGGTAGTGCTCGATGATGTACTCGGCGCGATTGGCCGAAGCCACGTAAGCCTTCTGGCGAAGATAATACTCGGCGACGTTCAGCTCGGACTCCGCGAGGCCGTTGCGCAGCCAGATCATGCGTTCCCGTGCGTCGTTCGCGTAACGCGAGGTCGGAAAGCGCTGCACCAGTTGCGAGAAGTCGTCGAACGATTGCAGGGCATAGCCCTGGTCCCGGCGCGAGGCATTGCGCTGGCTCAGCCGTTCCAGCATGGTGCCGGTGCGGTCGAAGTTGATCAGCCCGCGCAGGTAGTACGCATAGTCGATATGTTTTTGCGCAGGGTAGGTCTTGATGAAGCGATTGATGGCCGAGTAGGCCTCGTCCGGCTTGTCGTCCTTGTAATACGCATAAGCCAGGTCGATCTGCGCCTGCTCGTTGTAGGGGCCGTACGGAAAACGCGCGATGAGGCGCCCGTAGAGCTTCTCGGCGTTGTCGTAGTTGCCGTTCTTCAGCCGCTTGGTCGCGAGGTTGTAGAGTTGATCCACCGGCAGGGTGTCGCCCGGATTCTTGCGGTTCTCGCCGCGATGGAAGAGCGAGCACGCCGCCAGCGCCAGCAACAGCGGCGCGAGCAGGGCGATTTTCAGCGACGGACGCAAGATTGGGCTGCGCATGAGGAACCTGGGTGCATAAGCAAGCGGCGATGATAGCGGAAAACGGGGAAGAGCCTGCCATGAACACGCTTGACGCCCGCGTGCCGGCCGAGGCGGCAGGCCGGCGTTTCGACCAGGTGCTCGCGGAATTGTTCCCCGACTACTCGCGCTCGCGGCTGGCCGGCTGGATCCGATCCGGCGCGGCCATGCTGGACGGGGCAGCCGTCGCACCTCGCCAGCTCGTGCGCGGTGGGGAATCCGTGGAGTTGCGGATCGTGGAGGAGCCCGCGGTGGAGGCCGCGCCGGAGGACATCGCGCTCACGATCGTGCACGAGGATTCCGAACTGCTGGTGCTGGACAAGCCCGCCGGCCTGGTCGTGCATCCGGGCGCCGGCAATCCGCGCGGTACCTTGCAGAACGCGCTGCTGCACCATGATCCTCGACTGGTGAACCTGCCGCGTGCCGGGATCGTGCACCGTCTGGACAAGGACACTTCCGGCCTGCTGGTGGTGGCACGCACGCTGCCCACCCACACGGCGCTGGTAGCCATGCTGGGCCGCCGCGACATCCACCGTCGATACGCCGCGATCGTGAATGGCGTGCCCGTCGCCGGCGGCACCGTGGATGCACCGCTCGATCGCCATCCGAACGATCGGCTGCGTCGCGCCGTGCGCGAAGGCGGTCGGCCGGCGCGCACGCATTACCGCGTGCGCGAACGCTTCCGCGCCCACGCGCTGTTGCAATGCGAACTGGAAAGCGGGCGCACCCACCAGATCCGCGTGCACATGGCGCACGCCGGGTTTCCGCTGGTCGGCGATCCGCTCTACGGCGGCGGTTTGAAACTGCCGCGCGGCGCGAACGAAGAACTGGTTGCCGCGTTGCGCGGGTTCAAACGCCAGGCGTTGCATGCCGAGAAGCTCGCCTTCGAACATCCGGCGAGCGGCGAGCCGATGAGTTTCGAGGCGGAGCCGCCGGCGGATTTCCTGGGATTGCTTGACGCGCTGCGCGACGATCGTGCGCAGGCCGGATCCTGAAGGAGCCACGGTGGATCACGGCCACAACCCCGCCTATCGATGCGTCAGCCTTGCCCTGCGCGAACACGAGCGCCAGGAGTTCGTCGCCAGCCGGATTGTTCCGGACTGGCCGGCTCCGCCCAACGTGCATGCATTCAGCACCACGCGTGGCCCCGCCGGCAGCTCGCAGCCGCCGTTCGAGCATCTCAATCTCGGCCTGCGCAGCGGCGATGACCTGCCTGTCGTGCTGTGGAACCGCGACAGCCTGGAGTTTCACCTGCAACTTCCGACACCGCATTGGCTGCAGCAGGTCCACGGCAGCACCGTGCTGCGCTTCGACGAACCTGCGCGAGCGGTGCCGTATCGCGGTCGGGATCATGCCCTGCACGCGCGCATCGTCGCGGAGGAACCGCAGGCGGATGCCGCCGTCACCGGCACGCCCGGTGTCGCATTGGCGATCCTCACCGCCGATTGCCTGCCGGTACTGTTCTGCGCCGGGGATGGAAGCGAAGTCGCCGCGGCGCACACTGGCTGGCGCGGGCTGGCCTCGGGCATCCTCGAAAACACGCTGGCCGCGATGCGCACGCCGCGCGAGAACATTCTCGCCTGGCTCGGCCCGGCGATCGGCCCGCGATCGTATGAAGTCGGCGGGGAAGTGCGCGAAGCGTTCGTTGCGGGTGACCGCGACGCCGCCGAGGCATTCGCGCCGACGCGCGCCGGCCACTGGCATTGCGATCTCTACGCGCTGGCGCGCCGGCGTTTGCATGCAGCCGGAGTGATGCAGATCCACGGCGGCGGCTTCGACACCTTCACCGATCCGCGACTTTATTCGTATCGGCGTGAAGGTGTTCGCAGCGGGCGCTTCGCCACGCTGGTCTGGCTGGACAGCCGGTCGTAGGACGGGCGCCGCCGCGGCCGACATCCGCCCTGCAAATCAGAACAGCAGGTAGGTCGAGATGATGTACTTGTCGTTCGAGCGCGGCGGCAGGCCCGCGTGCTGGTACATCCAGTAGGGCGGGAACATCAGCAGTCGCCCGGCACGGGCTTCCACGCGCAAGCCGAGATCGCAGAACTCGGTTTCGCCGCCTTCGGCAACGTCGTTGAGATACCACAGGAAGACCATGTAACGATTGCAGCAGTAGTCCAGCGCATCGAAGTGCGGCTGGAACTGGTCGCCTTCGGTCGCGAGGTAACGCTTGATGCGCAGGTTCTCGAGCCGGTTGCGCGGCGGGATCGGCAGTGTCAGTCCGACCTTCTCGTTGTAGCGTTCCAGGTACTGGAAAACCTGGCCGCGGAACAGGTCCTCGAACGACGAATCGGCCACCTTGCTGACGTTGAGTTCCGTCCAGCCGCTCGCGGGCAGCGCGTTAATGGCTCCGCGTGCGTTGCGCATCTGGAACTGCGCGAGCTGGTCGAAGGATTCGATCATCCGCCGGCAGAATTCCGGCTCCAGCGCGCCGTCGAACCATTGCACGTAGCGAGCGAGGTCACGCGTCGCGGCAATCTCTCGTTCGGCGATGCTCATGCGGTTTCAGCCGAGGTCCTGCACGCGCGCATCAAAATCGACTACGGCCGCGGTCAAGGCGCCCAGGGCTTCGCGTTCATCCGCGCTCAGATCCGGATGCCAGATTTCCAATCCCAGCACGCGCGCGGGCGCATCGCCGTCATTGGCGTATTCGAAGCCGAAGCTTGGATCGAACACGACCGCGTGGCCCGCGTCGAGTGCGCGCGCCTCGCCGCCGACCAGCACGCGGGCCGGGGCGCTGCCGGGCAGGGCGACCGCCACGCCGCAGCGCGAGTTGGTGCGACCGTAACGCAAGCTGGAGCGAGCCTGTGCGGCAAGCTCGATCAACTCCGCATCCGGCCCGTGCCGCGCGATGTGCACCATCGGCGCTTCGGCGAGCGCAGCCAGGAGCTGCGGCGCATGCCGGCGCGGGCCTTCGTGCAGCAACCCGCGCTGGTAAACCGGAACGCGGCGTTCGGATTGCGGCGCCTCGGGGGTTTGCGTGGCAAGCAGGTTGCCGAGGCTGAAAGGCGAAGCGCCACCCGTCGGCGTGGGCCCCGACGCGGCGAAGCAGGCGATCGCTTCATCCCCCGCAGTGGCAACGCGCTGCAGGAATGACTCCAGCCAGCCGCTACGCGAAACATCGAGGAACGGCGTTGAGCCAAGCCCCGGCACATACAGGAAGCTCGGCCGTTGCCGCAGATCCGCCCGCGGCTCGGGGGTTTCCCGGAGATAATCCGCGAGCGCGCGCTCCACGCGATCGACCGCGCCGCCGCGCTGACGCACCGGCTGCAGCGCCGCATCGAACAGCGCACGTCGGCCGGCGGCCACGTAGCGCATGGCGTGCGGCACCAATTGCCGCAAGCCCGGCTCGGTGCTTTGCTCGTTCAGCCACTGGCCCGCGGCCTGGGCATCGAGGATCGAGCGGAAATAATGGGCCAACGCCAACTCGGGGCGCTGGTCGAATTCCAGCACGTTCGCCAGGAGCAAACGTGCGGTGGTGCTGCGGCCGTTGCTCACCTGCAAGGCGCGCTCCAGCACGTAACGCGATTCGTCGCGGCGGTCCGCGGCGCGGTAGGCCACGCCCAGTTCCATCAGCACGCCGATGTCGTTGCGGTCCACCACGGCCGCGCGGTTCAGCAGGTCGATCGCCTCGCCCGCGGCGCCGCGAGACAACGCGGCGTTGGCCAGGAAGCGCAATGCTTCGGTCTGCTCGGGCTGCGCTTCCAGCACGCGCCGGAAGGCCTGTTCGGCTTCCGCCAGGCGACCTTCACGGATGAGGCGATGGGCATGTTCCAGCTCGCGGGGCGAGGCGGCGATGGTGAACTGCGGATCGGAGGACATGGCGGCTGCGAAAATTCGAAGCGCAGACAGTAGCACGCGCATGGCGGCAGGGCGCAGGGGATATGCCGCGCGGGCTTGGCATCCGCAAGTCGGCCGGCACGGGCGGGAGACTTTCACGAATCCGCGACCTGGGTCGTGTCGGCGTCACGGCGTGCAGCGGGCGCTTCGCTTCGGTACTCTGGATGCATCCCGATCCAGTCTGAACAACCGTGGCTGAACGCCAAGCTGAAAAGACGGGCCGAAAAAGGGAGCTCTGCTTATCATGTACGTGGCCTGCACGGATGCGGCCGACCCAATCCAAGGAAGGACTGATGGAAGCGAACACACGCGCAAGGCCCAACCTGTTCCTGGTCGGCGCGGCAAAGTGCGGCACCACCTCGCTGTACGAATACCTGCGGCAGCACCCGCAGATTTTCTTTCCTTCCTCCAGCGACATGAAGGTGAACTGGAGGTTCAAGGAACCGGCGTTCTTCTGCCCCGACCTGCTTCCGCCGGAGCTTTCCATCACGGATGAGCAGGACTATCTCGCGCTCTACGCCGGCAGCGAGGATTATCCCTGGCGCGGCGAGGCGTCCACCTATTACATCTATTCGCAAGTCGCGCCGGACCGCATCAAGGCGTTTTCGCCGCAGGCGCGGATCCTGATCCTGCTGCGCCCGCCGCTGGAGCAGATGCGTTCCAACCACAGCATGCTGGTGCGCTCGGACCGCGAAGACATCGCCGATTTCCACGCCGCGGTTTCGGCGAGCGACGACCGCCGCAACGGCCGCCGCATGCCGCCGCGCGGCATCCGCGCCTGGCTGGATTATTCGGGCAACGCGAGGTACGCGCCGCACGTGCAGCGTTGGCTCGACGTCTTCGGCGGTGATCGCGTCAAGGTGCTGCTGCTGGAGGATCTGGTCAAGAAGCCGGCGCAGACTTATCGCGAGGTGCTGGACTTCCTCGGCGTGGACCCGGATTTCGTTCCGGAATTCCGCGTGCACAACGAGGCCCCGCCGCGCGGCGTGCTGGAACGTTTCATCACGGCGGCCTACCAGCAGCCGGCGCTGAAGCGGGTGGCGAGTTCGATGTTTCCATACCCGGTGCGCAGGCGATTGATTTCGGGCGTGCGCAAAATGGACAACGCGCGCGCGAAGCCCGATCCACGCGACCTGGAATTGCGCGCGGCATTCCGGCCGGAGGTGCAACGCCTGTCGGCCCTGATCGGGCGCGACCTGTCGCACTGGATGTAGCGTCAGGCCTGTTCCAGCGCGGCGAGGAAGTTCCTGCGCCACGCGGTGATGTCGTGCTTCTGCAGGTATTCGAACATGGCGTGCCAGCGCTCGCGCCGCTCGTGCAGCGGCATGGTGAGGCCCAGCGCGATCGCGCCGACCAGTTCGTCCGCATCGTAGGGGTTGATGCACAGCGCGGCGTCGAGTTCGCGCGCGGCGCCGGCGAAATGCGACAGCACCAGCACGCCCGGATCCTGCGGCGACTGCGCCGCGACGTACTCCTTGGCGACGAGGTTCATGCCGTCGCGCAGCGGCGTCACCAGCGCGAGTTTCGCCATGCGGCAGAAGCCCGCGAGCGTCGCATGGCGGAAACTGCGATTGACGTAGCGGATCGGCACCCAGTCCGGTTCCGCGTAGCGGCCGTTGATCGCGCCGGCGAGCCGTTCCAGGCGCGTGCGCAGTTCGCGGTATTCGGGCACTTCCTGGCGCGAAGGCGGCGCGATCTGCAGGAAGGAGACTTTCGCGCGCCAGTGCGGGTGCGTCTGCAGGAAGCGGCCGAATGCTTCGAAGCGCTTCGGCAGGCCCTTGGAGTAATCGAGTCGATCGATGCCGATCGCCATCGCGCGGCCCTCCAGGCTGCCGTGCAGGCGCTCGCTGGCGGCACTGCGAATCGCGGTGGCGGCCTGCTTTGAAATACGGTCGGCATCCACGCTGATCGGAAACGCGGCGGTGCGGAAGCTGCGGCCGTCGCGCATGGTCACGCGCCCTTTCGCGCCGATCGCTGCGCGCAGTTCCTCGCGCAGGTAGTCGTGCAGCGCGCGCACGTCGTCGCGCGTCTGCAGTCCGACCAGGTCGTAGGCGCCGAACGCCGAGAACAATTCCTCGTGGCCGGGCAGGGTCGCCAGCAACTGCGCCGGCGGCAGCGGCACGTGCAGGAAGAAGCCGATGCGGGCGGCCACGCCGAGCTTGCGCAACTCCGCACCGAGCGGGATCAGGTGGTAGTCGTGCACCCAGACGCGGTCGTCGGCGCGCAGCAGCGGCGCGAGCTTCTGCGCGAACATGCGGTTGACGCTCGCATACATCGCGTGCTGTTCGCGGCTGTAGTCGATCAGGTTGGGCTGGAAGTGCAGCAACGGCCACAGCGTGCGGTTGGAGAAGCCGAGGTAGTAGTCGTCGTATTCGGCGCGGGTGAGGTCCAGCAGCGCGTAATCGATCGCGCCCTCGCGTTGCTGGCGCAGTTCGCGCGCGCCGGCCTGCACGATCCGCCCGCTCCAGCCGAACCACAGGCCGCCGGTTTCGGAAAGCGCCGCCTCCATCGCCGCCGCCAGTCCGCCCGCGCGCGCCTCTTTCGGTAGCGCCACGCGGTTGGAAACGACCACCAGGCGACTCACAGAATGTCGCTCCACTTGGTCGAGAGCGAACGCGCGGCGTTGATCAGCCCGACCATCGAATAGGTCTGCGGGAAATTGCCCCACAACTCGCCGGTCGCCGGATCGACGTCTTCCGACAGCAGCCCGAGCGGATTGCGCATCGCCAGCAGCTTCTCGAACAGCTTGCGCGCGTCGTCCGTGCGGCCGATCGCCACCAGCGCTTCGACGTACCAGAAATTGCAGATGGTGAAGCTGGTCTTCGGCGCGCCGAAGTCGTCGGGCTTCGCGTAACGCAGCAGGAAGCCGTCGCGCATCAGTTTCTCGCCGACCATCTCCACCGTCCTGATGAAGCGCGGATCATCGGCGGCGATGAAGCGCAGGCCTTCCAGCAGCAAAAGACTTGCATCCAGATCGTCGCTGCCGAACGACTCCACGAAGTAGCCGTCCGGATGCACCGCGTGCTTCAGCACGGTGCTGCGGATGCGGTCGGCGCGGCGATGCCAGAAGCGCGCGCGGTCCTCCAGCGTCAGCCAGCCGGCGATGCGTGCGAGCCGGTCGCATGCGACCCAGCACATCACCGCCGAGTAGGTGTGCACCGATTTGCGCCCGCGCAGTTCCCACAAGCCGGCGTCGGGCTGGTCGAACACCTTGTAGGCCATCTCGCCGCAGCGCTCCAGGCGCTTGAACGCGGTCTCGTCGCCGGGCGCGACCAGCCGCTGGTCATGGAACATCTGCGTCGCCGCCAGCACCACGCTGCCATAGATGTCGTTCTGCTGCTGCTTCCATGCTTCGTTGCCGACCCGCACCGGGCCCATGCCGCGGTAGCCTTGCAGGTCGTGCTCCTTGCGCTCGGGCAGCTCGTCCTGGAAATGGATGCCGTACACCGGCGACATCTGGTCGTCCTTGACCGCCAGATTGAAGATGTAGCGCATGTACTCTTCCATGCTCTTGGTCGCGCTCAGGCGATTGAGCGCGCGCACCGACAGCGCCGCGTCGCGCGGCCAGCAATAGCGGTAATCCCAGGTCCGCACGGTGTCGGGCGCCTCCGGGATGGAAGTGGTCATCGCAGCGATGATCGCGCCGGTACCCTCGTACTGGCACAGCTTCAGCGTGATCGCGGCGCGGATCACGGCGTCCTGCCATTCGGCCGGAATCGAGAGATAGCGCGACCACTCATGCCAGTAGTCGAGCGTCGCGTCCAGCGCTTCGCGGAAATAATGGCCGGGCGATTCGTGCAGGGTTTCGTCCGTGCCCATCACTATGTGCAGTTCGCCGTCCAGCAGGAACGACAGCTCGTCGCGCAGCATCGGCAGTTGCGCGTCGGTGGTGACGCGCAGCACCAACGGATCGAGCATGAAGCGCAGGTGGTTGGAACCGAAGGTGTGCTCGGGGACGCGCGCGCCGTAACCGGTCAGTGGGCGCAGGCGCATGCGGATGCGCGGCGAGCCCAAGATCGGCCGGATCCGCCGCAGGATCTGCATCGGGTGGAAGATGCGGCCGTGCTGCTTGTAGCGCGGCGCGAAGTCGGTGATCTCCAGCACCGCGCCGTCCCTGGCGGTGAGCCGGGTGGTCAGCACCGCGCTGTTGTCCACGTAGTACTGCTCGTGCTTGACTTCGTTTTCCAGCGCGACGTCGAAGAAGCCGTGCTCGCGGAGCTTCGGCGACAACAGCGAGCAGAACACCGGGTCGCCGTCGAAGGCCGGCACGCAATGCCAGGCGATGCGGCCGCGGCCGTCGATCAGCGCGTTGATGGTGCCGTTGCCGATGATGCCGAGGTCGAGATTCGACTGCTGCGGCCGCGAGCGCATCCGCTCGGCTTTCCTGTGCGCGTCCCGTTCGGATGCGATCTGTTTGGCAGGCATCGGTTTGGCCGGTTTGGCTTTCAGCCTGTCCCGGCCGGACGGCTTCGATTTCGCCTTTCCCGGCGATGCCGATTTCGATGATGCCTTCGTTGCTCCGGATTTGACCTGCTTCGATTTGCTGGAGGACTTCGCTGCCTTGGCCACGGCGGACTCCTTCTCGTGGATGGAAATTCTTTCCGTTCGCCCCAAGCCGGGCGAACTCATGTTTGCTTGGTGGCTCGATGCCTCACCGCTTACGTCGACAGCCCGCGTCCGGCCAGCGCACCCAGCCATGCCCGGACCGCGGGCGGGTCGTCGATCGCGAAATTCGCCCGCGTCGGCCGGCGTGCACCGATGACCACGCTGACGCCGCCGCAACCGTTGACCTCCTCGAATGCATGCTCGTCGGTGAGATCATCGCCGAGCATCCACGGTTGGCGGCCGGCGAACGGTCCGCTCGCCAGCAGCGCCGCCAGGGCGCGGCCCTTGTCGGCGCCCGCCGACTTCAGCTCGACCACGTGATTGCCGTGTTGCAGGGTGTAATCGTCGCCCGCGCGTTGCAGCAGCTCCCGTGCGAGCCGTTCGACGCGCCCGCGCTGATTCGGTGCGCCGCGATAGTGCAGGGCCAGGGCCTGCTGCTTGTCTTCCAGCAGCACGCCGGGCATTTGCGAGATGCGCGATTCGGCAAGCGTGCGCAGCGAAGCAATCCGTGCGCCGCCGTCGTCCTCGAAGCCGCGTCCATCTGCGAAGCGCAACTGCGCGCCGTGCAGGCCGGCGGCAGCGTACCGTCGCCAGTCGAACAGTTCGTCGAGCTGCTCCAGCGTGCGCCCGCTCAGCAGCGCGACGGCCCCGTGCAGGCGTTCGCGCAGGCAGGCCAGGTCATCGTGCAGTTGCGGGTCAACGTGCACGCCTTCGGGGTGCGACGCGAAATCCAGCAGCGTACCGTCCACGTCCAGGAACAGAGCCCACTCGTCGTCCGCGCCGGGCGCGGGCGGGGCGGGAAGTGCTGCGAAATGATCGCGGTTGGGCGCGGACACCTCGATCCATCAAAGTGGGTTCAGCCCTTCATTGTGAACCATCGGGCGTGAATGGCCAAACGCGCCGCCGGGGAGGAATCCGTTTCGACCACGTCCCTTCGCGATCAGTGCAGCAGCTCCGCCACCGCCGCGTGCGCGCGCCGTGCGAGTTGCTGGCGATCGTGTGCCTGCAGGCCCAGCGTGGAGATCGGCGGGCCGATGCGCACGCGGATCGTGCCGGGCCGCACGCGGAAACCGGAGGGCGGCAGCACCGCGCCGCTGCCTTCGATAGCGATCGGCACGACCGGCACCTGCGCCGTGATCGCGGCCTGGAACACGCCGCCCTTGAACGCGCGCAGTTCGCCGCCGCGGCCGCGCGTGCCTTCCGGGAATGCGCACAGGTTGGCGCCGTGCTCCAGCAGTTGCGCCGCGGCTTCCAGGCTGCGGGCGGCGCTGTGCGCCTTGCCGCGTTCGATGAACACCATCCCCATCGCGCGCGCGTACCAGCCGATGAACGGCACCGAGGCGAGTTCCTGCTTCAGCACGAATCGCAGCGGCACCGGCAGCGCGCGGAACAGCGCGCAGACATCGATGATGGACTGGTGGTTGGCCACGAACACGTGCGGCCGCGACCAGTCCACCCGTTCCAGCCCTTCCACGCGCAGCCGCGCCAGCGCGCCGTGCAGCAGGCCCGGCGCCCAGAGCCTTGATGCCATCCGCAGCGGCAGGTGGGTGCGCCCGCCGCCCAGCGCGCGCACGACCAATGCCAGCGTGATGCAACCGGCGCTCCAGCCGATCGTGAAGACCAATTGCAGCGCGTTGAAGACCGCCCAGGCCGCCCTCGCGGCGGCGGACGAATGCGGTTCCAGCCTGACGACACTCATTGTGCGCTTCTCGAAATCCCCCCGGAAATGATACCCGGCGCCGGGGTATTTACATGCATCACCATCGCGGTGGACGCCGAGCGGATCGGCGCGCTCATCGAGAGGCTGGTGGTGGTGAACTAATTTACCGTTCGCGCTGAGCGTAGCGAGCGCAAGCGAGCGGAGTCGAAGCGCAATGTCCTTCGACTCCGGCCCGTCCCGAAGATGGGCCTACGCTCAGGACGAACGTGTTCACGGCTTGAACCGCGTGCGCGCCGACCGCATTTCTCCCGTTCAACATTCAATCGTCAAGGGATCGCCATGCGCCCCGACAAACTCACCTCCCGTTTCCAGCAGGCGCTCAGCGATGCGCAGTCGCTGGCTGTCGGCCGCGACCACAACATGCTGGAACCGGCGCACGTGCTGGCCGCGCTGCTGGACCAGCAGGGCGGTTCGACCGCGCCGATGCTCGCGCAAGCCGGCGTGAACGTGCCGCTGCTGCGCGAGCGCGTGGGCGAAATCCTGCAACGGCTGCCGAAGGTGCGCGGGCAGGAGGGCAACATCAACGTCAGCAATGAACTGACGCGATTGCTCAACCTCACCGACAAGCTGGCGCAGCAGCGCGGCGACCAGTTCATCGCGAGCGAGTTGTTCGTGCTGGCGTGCCTGGAGGACAGGAGCGAGGTCGGTGCGGCGCTGAAGGCGGCCGGCGCCAACCGGCAGAACGTCGAAGCCGCGGTCGAGAAGATGCGTGGCGGCGAACGCGTGCAGTCGGAAAACGCGGAAGACCAGCGGCAGGCGCTGGAGAAATTCACCATTGATCTCACCGGCCGCGCCGAAAGCGGCAAGCTCGATCCCGTGATCGGGCGCGACGAGGAAATCCGCCGCGTGATCCAGGTGCTCTCGCGGCGCACCAAGAACAACCCGGTGCTGATCGGCGAGCCGGGCGTGGGCAAGACCGCGATCGTGGAAGGGCTTGCCCAGCGCATCGTCAACAACGAGGTGCCCGAAGGCCTGCGCGACAAGCGCGTGCTGGCGCTGGACATGGGCGCGCTGATCGCCGGCGCCAAGTTCCGCGGCGAATTCGAGGAACGCCTGAAAGGCGTGCTCAACGATCTCGCCAAGCAGGAAGGCCGCATCATCCTGTTCATAGACGAGCTGCATACGATGGTCGGCGCAGGCAAGGCCGAAGGCGCAATGGATGCCGGCAACATGCTGAAGCCCGCGCTCGCGCGCGGCGAGCTGCATTGCATCGGCGCGACCACGCTGGACGAATATCGCAAGTACATCGAGAAGGACGCCGCGCTCGAGCGCCGCTTCCAGAAGGTGTTCGTGGGCGAGCCGAGCGTCGAGGACACGATCGCGATCCTGCGCGGCTTGAAGGAGAAGTACGCCGTACACCATGGCGTGGAGATCACCGATCCGGCGATCGTCGCGGCGGCCACGCTTTCCAATCGCTACATCACCGACCGCCAGTTGCCGGACAAGGCCATCGATCTGATGGATGAAGCCGCGTCGCGCATCCGGATGGAAATCGATTCGAAGCCGGAAGAACTCGACCGGATGGAACGCCGCCTGATCCAACTCAAGATCCAGCGCGAGGCGCTGAAGAAGGAGCACGACCCCGAATCGCAGAAGCGGCTCGCCGATCTGGAAACCGACATCGAAAAGCTGGAACGCGAGTTCTCCGACCTGAACGAGGTGTGGAAGTCGGAGAAGGCCGCCGTATCGGGTACGACGAAGGTCAAGGAGCAGATCGAGCAGGCGCGCCTGGAACTGGAAGCCGCACAGCGTCGGCAGGACTACGCGAAGATGAGCGAGATCCAGTATGGCCGCCTGCCGGAACTGGAGAAGCAGTTGAAGGCCGCGCAGGAAGCGGAGAAGACCGGTTTCAAGCTGCTACAGGACAAGGTGACCGCGGAGGAGATCGCGCAGGTCGTCTCGCGCTGGACCGGCATCCCGGTTTCAAAAATGCTGGAAGGCGAGCGCGAAAAACTGCTGCACATGGAAGAGGCGCTGCACAGGAACGTCATCGGCCAGGACGAAGCCGTGCGCGCGGTCAGCGATGCGATCCGCCGCGCGCGCGCGGG
>DASSEW010000080.1:0-52832 GCA_035695065.1 Rhodanobacteraceae bacterium
AGAGCGCTACAATGGCATTGTAGAGGTCGCCGGTTCGATCCCGGCTGGCTCCACCACTCCCCGCTGTCCCCATCGTCTAGAGGCCTAGGACACCACCCTTTCACGGTGGCGACCGGGGTTCGAATCCCCGTGGGGACGCCAGGGTTGCGCAACCGTGATGTCGGGTGGTTGCGCATCTTTTGAAGCACGCTGGAATGTTGCACAATTGCGTTTCACGATTTTGATTTGCGGAACAACGGAGCGGTAGTTCAGCTGGTTAGAATGCTGGCCTGTCACGCCGGAGGTCGCGGGTTCGAGTCCCGTCCGCTCCGCCAGTTCGCAGATCGAATCGGAGAAAGAGCCCGCCATGTGCGGGCTTTTTTGTGCGCGCAGCGGCAAGACCTTGGCGATCATCGAAAGCTTCCGGACAGGTCGCGCATCCATTCTGGCCATGACTTCCGGCAGCCCTTCCCAGTCGAATTGATACGTTATATCGTTACGCGCTTCACAGGCCGCCCACGATCACGGCTCGCATGAACATCCTCCGGGCCGCTGCATTTCGAATTCCCCTGCGTGCGCTGCCCTGCGCGGCGCTGTGCCTGCTCACCGGTTGCGCCGTCGGGCCGAACTTCGAGAAACCCGCCGCACCGAAAGTGAGCGGCTACGTGGCGCAGCCGCTCGCAGCGACCGCCGCCACCCCGAACGTCACGGGTGGTGAAGCGCAGCGCTTCGACATCGGTGCCGATCTCTCCGGCGACTGGTGGAAGCTGTTCCACTCGAAACAACTCGATGCGCTGATCGCGCAGGCGCTGGCCAACAACCACGACTTGAAGGCCGCGCAGGCCGCGCTGAAGGCCGCGCACGAGAACACGCTGGCGCAACGCGGCAGTTATTTCCCGAGCGTCTCTGCCGGCTTGTCCGCCAGCCGCCAGAAACAGCCCGGTTCGCTTGCGCCGGTCCCGAGCAACAATGAACTCCTGTACAACCTGTACACGCCGCAACTCAGCATCTCCTACACGCCCGACGTGTTCGGACTGAATCGGCGCACGGTCGAATCGCTGCGCGCGCAGGAACAGGCCTCGCGATTCCAGATGCTGGCGACCTGGACCACGCTCACTTCCAACGTGGTGGTCACCGCGATCCAGGACGCCGCGACGCGCGCGCAGATCGAGGCCACGCGCGAGCTGATTTCCGATGACGGCAAGATGCTGCAAATTCTGCAGTATCAGTCCGACAAGGGTTATGCGAGCGGACTCGATCTCGCAGCGCAACAGTCGCAGCTCGCGCAGGCGCAGGCGGCGCTGCCGCCACTGGTCAAGCAGGAAGCGCAACTGCAGCATCAGCTCGCGGTGCTCACCGGGCACTTCCCGAGCGAAATGCCGCAGCAGCGCTTCGATCTGGCCGACCTGCAATTGCCCCAGGACCTGCCGGTCAGCCTGCCTTCGAAACTCGTCCAACAACGTCCGGACGTGCGACAGGCGCAGGCGAACCTGCACGCGGCCAGCGCGCAGGTCGGCGTGGCGATCGCCAATCGTTTTCCCAACATCACCTTGAGCGCCAACGCAGGCAGCACCGCGCTGGCGATCGGCGAGCTGTTCAAGGCAGGCACCGGCTTCTGGGGATTGGCCGCCGACCTCGCCGCGCCGATCTTCCAGGGTGGAACGTTGAAGCATCAGGAAAGCGCGGCGAAGGCCGCGTACATCGAAGCTTCCGAACAGTACAAGGGCACGGTGCTGACCGCGTTCCAGAACGTCGCCGACACGCTCACCGCGTTGCAGCAGGACGCCAATGCATTGGACGCCGCGGCGAGCGCCGAACGCGCGGCGAAGACGACGCTCGACCTCGCGCAGCAACAGGCGCGCGATGGTTACACCAGCGATCTTGCTCTGCTGACCGCCGAGCAGAACTACCAGCAGGCGCACATCGCGCTGATTTCGGCGCAGGCCGAACGCTACGCGGATACAGCCGCGCTGTTCCAGGCACTGGGCGGCGGCTGGTGGCATCGCGCGGATTTGGATGGGGACAAAGATGCAAAGTAACCGGCTTCGTGGAAATGCCGTTCGCCCTGAGGTATCGAAGGGCCAACTCGCGCAAATTCGCAATCGTTCGTGGTTCGATACCTCACCACGAACGACGCGTTGGCGAGCCTTCGCGCAACCGCGCCTATCCCCGTGGGCAGTCGTTATCTTGGTCGCGCTGTTCGGTCTCGCCGGCTGCTCTTCGCACGCCACCAACTCCGGCGAAGCCGCAGACACCGCCAGCAACGTCACGCTGACGCAGGCGCAACTCCGGCACATCAGCCTCTACACCATCGCGCCTTCGAGCTTCCACCAGTCGGTGGACACCACGGGCGTCGTGGATTTCGACCAGGACCAGGCGACCGCCGTGCTGGCGCCCTTCTCCGGCCCGGTGTCGCGACTGCTGGTCGCGCCGGGCGACGTGGTGAAGAAAGGCCAGCCACTGGCGACCGTGGCTTCGCCGGATTTCGCAGCGGCCGTCGCGACGTACCGCAAGGCGATCGCCACCGCGAACACCGATCGCCGCCTCGCCGATCTGGATGCGGACATGCTGAAGCATCGCGCGATCGCGCCGCGCGAAGCCGAGCAGGCGCAGACGGACGCCGTGAATGCGGAAGCCGATCGCGACGCGGCGTTGCAAGCGTTGCAGTCGCTGGATGTGGATCCGCAGGTGATCAAGGACGTGCAGGCCGGCAAGCCGGCCGGGAAGATCGAAGGCACGATCCGCGCGCCGATCGCCGGCACCGTCGTCGAGAAGAACATCACGCCCGGCCAGTTGCTGCAGGCCGGCAGCACGCCCTGCTTCACCATCGCCGACCTGTCCAAGGTCTGGGTGATGGCGCAGCTGTTCGGCAATGATCCGGCAACCGTGCGCGTGGGTGACTCCGCGCAGGTCTTCGCCGATGACAACGCGAAACCGATGACGGGAACCGTCACCAATGTTGGCGCGGAAGTGGATCCCGATACCCGCGCGGTGACCGCGCGCGTCAGCGTGTCGAATCCGCAGGGGGCGTTGAAGAAACAGATGTACGTGCGCGTCGAGATCACCGCGCAGCAGGCCACGCGAGGCTTGCTGGTGCCGGTCGCGGCGGTGCTGCGCGACGATGACAACCTGCCCTTCGTGTACGTGGAAGACAAGGACGGCAGCTTCGCGCGCCGACACGTCACGCTCGGCGAACGCAGCGGCGATCGCTATCTGATTCCCGCCGGCCTGAAAACCGGCGAGCGCATCGTCAGCGACGGCGCGCTGTTCCTGCGCTTCATGCAAAGCCAATGAGCGCATTGCCGCACGAAACCACGGCGTCCGAAAAGGCGTCGCTGATCAATCGCATCGTCGGCTTCGCGCTGGCGCAACGGCTGCTGATCATCCTGCTCGCCTGCGCGCTGGTCGGCGCCGGCTGGTGGGCGCTGAAGCGCCTGCCGATGGATGCCTACCCCGACCTGTCGCCGCCAATGGTGGACATCGTCACGCAGTGGCCGGGCCATTCGGCGGAAGAAGTCGAGCGCCTGATCAGCGTGCCGGTCGAGCGCGCGATGAGCGACGTCCCGGACGTGGTGATGAAGCGCTCGGTGTCGCTGTACGGCCTGTCCGATGTCACGCTCACTTTCAGCGACGGCACCGACAACTATTTCGCGCGCCAGCGCGTGTTCAATCGCCTCTCCGGGATCGGCCTTCCAAGCGGCGTGTCGCCTTCGATCTCGCCGCTGTCTTCGCCGTCGGGTTTGATTTATCGCTACGTGCTGCAAAGTTCCGATCGCTCACCGACGGAGTTGAAGACCTGGGAGGACTGGGTGATCGCGCCGCAATACCGCGCGGTGCCCGGCGTCGCCGACGATTCCGCGTTCGGTGGCGGTGACATGCAATACCAGGTGCTGCTCGACCCGGCCAGGATCGCGGCGGTCGGGTTGTCCGTGCCGCAGGTGGAGGCCTCGCTTTCGGCGAACAACGGCAATGCCGGCGGCGGATTCTATTCGCAGGGCGGACAGTTCTATTACGTGCGCGGGCTCGGTCGCCTGCAGACGCTGCAGGACATCGGCAACGTCGTCGTGGCCGTGCACAACGGCACGCCGATCCTGGTGAAGGATGTCGGCAAGGTGACGCTCGGCATTGCGCCGCGGCTGGGCGAATTCGGGTACATGGGCCAGGACGACGCCGTGGAAGGCGTGATCCTGATGCGCACCGGCGAGAAGACGCAGCAGGTGCTGAAGGGCATCGAGGCAAAAACGCGGGAACTGAATTCGCAAGTCCTGCCCAAGGACATCCGCATCCACCCGTTCTACGACCTGAGCGACCTGATCGCCGAAACCACGCACGTCGTCGTGCACAACCTGCTGCTCGGCGTGCTGCTGGTGATCGCGGTGCTGGTGTTCTTCCTCTACGACTTGCGCGCAGGACTGATCGTGGCGATCACGATCCCGCTCGCGCTGCTGTTCGCATTCCTGTGCCTGCACCTGCAGGGTGCATCGGCCAACCTGCTCTCGATCGGCGCGGTGGATTTCGGCATCCTGGTGGACGGCGCGATCTTCATGGTGGAGAACATCTACCGCCAGATCGCGTTGCGGCACGACAGCGACATGCCGCTGCACATCCGGGACATCGTGATCGACGCCGCATCCGAGGTGGATCGCCCGCTGGTGTACGCGGTCGCGGTGATCGTCGCGAGCTTCCTGCCGATCTACGTGCTGACCGGGCCTTCCGGCACGCTGTTCAAGCCGATGGCCGACACCATGATCTACGCGCTGGTCGGCTCGCTGGTCGTCACGCTGACCTTGTTGCCGGTCTTGTGCGCGCTGCTGATGCGGCACGGCGTGCGCGAGCGGCGCAATGCGATCTTCGAGAAGACCAGGGCGTTCTACACGCGCTGGCTGGACGAGAGCCTGGCGCGCCCGTGGCGCACGTCCATCATTCCGGCGATCCTGCTCGGTCTGTCGCTGTTGCTGATTCCAAGCATCGGCGCGGAGTTCATGCCGCACCTCGACGAAGGCGCGCTGTGGGTGCGCGCAACGATGCCGTACACGATCTCCTTCGACGAAGCGGCGAAGATCACGCCGCAGATCCGCACCATCCTGCGCTCGTTCCCGGTGGTCACGACGGTTACCACCGAACTCGGCCGCCCGGACGACGGCACCGACGCGACCGGCTTCTTCAATGCCGAATTCTTCGTCGGACTCAAACCGTACTCGCAGTGGAAAGGCAAGTACCGCGACAAAGCCGAACTGATCGCGGCGATGGACAAGAAGCTGCAGGCCTTTCCCGGCATCCAGTTCAACTACACGCAGCCTGCGGAAGACGCGGTGGACGAAGCCGAAACGGGGCTCAAGAGCGCGCTCGCGGTGAAGGTGTTCGGCCCCGACCTGCAAACCTTGCAGGACAAGGGCAAGGCGATCAAGCAGGTGCTGGCGCATGTGAGCGGCATCAGCGACGTCACCCTGGTGCACGAACTCGGCCAGCCGGCGCTCACCATCAAGATCGATCGCGCCAAGATCGCGCGCTACGGCCTGAACGTGTCCGATATCAACGGCCTGATCGAGACCGCGATCGGCGGCGATGTCGCCACGCAAGTGGTGCAAGGCGAGCGCGAATTCGATCTTGTGGTGCGCCTCGCGCAACGTTACCGCGACAACCCGCAGGAGATCGGCAACATACCGGTCGCGACGCCGAACGGCGCGCAAATCCCGCTGAAGGAACTCGCCGACATCCAAGAAACCAACGGCGCCTCCTTCATCTATCGCGAGAACGACTCGCGCTACATCGGCGTGCAGTTCTCGGTGCAGGGGCGCGACCTCGCCGGCGCGGTGCAGGACGCGATGCAGCAGGTCGCGAAGTCAGTGAAGCTGCCGCAAGGCTATCGCCTCGACTGGGGCGGCGAGTACAAGGAATACACCGCCTCGCGCGCGCAGATGAACGTGATCCTGCCGCTGACGGTGCTGCTGATCTTCGCGCTGCTGTTCGTGCTCTACGGCAACTTCAAGTTCCCGTTCATCACCGTGCTGGGCGTGGTGCTGTCCGCGCCGTTCGGCGGGCTGCTTGCGCTCTGGCTGACCGGCACGCCGTTTTCCGTGTCTTCGGGCATCGGCTTCATCGTGCTGTTCGGCGTGTCGGTGCTGACTGGCGTGGTGTACGTGTCCTATGTGAACGAACTGCGCCGCGACGGCATGAGCACGGACGCCGCGATCCGCGAGGGCGCGATCCTGCGCCTGCGTCCGATCATGATGACCGCGCTGGTCGCCGCCCTGGGCCTGCTGCCGGCCGCGATCGCCACGGGCGTGGGAACGGACTCGCAGCGCCCGTTCGCGCTGGTGATCGTGTGCGGCATGCTTTCGCGACTGGTGATCGGCATCTTCGTGATGCCGGCGCTGTATGCGCTGGTGGCGCGGCCGAACGATCGCCTGCAGGTGTAGGATCGCGAGTTCTGCCAGAGGCGGGATGCGCCGCTGGTCGGCCGCTCCCGCCTTGCTCAGGAGATCAAGCCGCTTCGCTTTCCACGCGCTCCAGCGAGCCGATCGAATGGCCCTGCTCGGCCAAATATTCCAGCCAGCGGTTGAGGAAGGAATTCATGCGCAACCGATGCTGCAGCACGTTGCGCGCCGGTGCGAACGGACCCAACACCTGCCACAACTCGCGGCCGGGCTGGCAATGCAGCGCCTCGGTGGTGTGCGCATCCAGATACATGCGGAGCTGCGCGGATGGCGCGGGTTGCCCGGTGGCATCGTCCAGCACCGCATAGCTCAGGCCGATCTCGATGGTGTACGGATGGCGCTCCTGGATCGAGAGCTGCAGGTCCAGGCCGTCGTCGACACTGGAAACATATTCGCCGACCCGCAAACGCTGCGGCGCGAACATGCGCGTGAGGCGCTGGTGGTTCTCGGTGTACAAGCCCATCAGCCAGGCGAAGCGGCCCGGCAGCAGCGCGCTCACGCGCGAGGCGTGATGCTGGAATTTCGTGCTGACATACATCGTTGACATGATCCGATCTTAGCGCAGGAATTCACCCGCGCACGTCTTGTATTTTCCGCAAAAAAAGTTCACGGTATGGGTCTCATGCGCGGGATCTTTCCCGCGCGTTTTTTTGTGCGTGAAGTCTCAGTCACGCGCGACGCAGGCCATGGATGGCCGCGTCGAAGTGAGCTTCCGGCGTCGTCACATGACGCCGAGCATCGCAGCCGGGCGCGCGGGAAAGGCGCGATGTCCGAGCACAGGGATGTGCGAGTTCGCGCCGGCGCGCCCGGCGAGAAGCGCAGGGTGAGGCAGCGCGCTTAGCCGATGCCTTGAATGGCATCGGCTGCGCTGACGAACGCACGCACATGGATGTACGGGCCGGAAAGCGCTCCATGGATGGCTGCTTGCGACTTGGTGCTCTCGGTCGCGAGCAAGCTCGCTCCTACACCGAAAGGAAAGTAACCCGCGCCGCTGGACGGCGCGGAAAAAGACAGGGGTGTCGAACAACAAGCTCACTGGGCCCAGCAAACAGCCGCCATCCATGCCCAGGAGCTCCGTGGCGGGATGACGTCAAGTGAGAGCGGTTGGGAAATACTCCCCTCACCCTGCCAAGTGCTGTCGCACTTGGCTTCCCTCTCCCGCAAGCGGGAGAGGGGAAAAATCAGAACATGTGCCGCTCGATCCCCAGATGCGCAAGGATCTTGCTGGCGATCTCCTCGATGGATGTGGAGGTCGTGTTGAGCGAAGGCAAGTGTTCGTGGCGAAACAGTTGTTCCGCCTGCGCCAGTTCGCGCTTGCACTGTTCGAGCGTGGCGTATTTGCTGCCGGGCCGGCGCGCCTCGCGCACCTGCGCCAGCCGGTTGGCCTCGATCATCAATCCGTACAGGCGATCGCGGCACGGCTTCAGCCGCGCGGGCAAGCTGTCGCGTTCCAGGTCTTCCTCGGTCAGCGGATAATTCGCCGCCTTGATGCCGTAGTGCAACGCCATGTACAGGCAGGTCGGCGTCTTGCCCACGCGCGACACCCCGACCAGCACCACGTCGGCCTGCGAGTAGTCCACGTTGATGCCGTCGTCGTGCGCCAGCGCGTAATTGGTCGCATTGATGCGCGATTCGTACTGCGCGAAATCCACCATGCCGTGCGCGCGGTTCAACTGGCCGGAACGGTGCGTGCCGAGCTCCTGTTCCAGCGTGCCGATGAAAGGCGCCATCACGTCGATCATCAGCGCGCCGGACTGGGCGATGATCTCGCACAGCGCCGAATCCACCAGCGTGTTGACCACGATCGGCCGCGCGCCGTTCTGCGCGTAGGCGGTCTTGATCCGCAGCGCGGCAGCCTCGGCCTTCTCGCGATTGTCCACGAAGGCGATGCGGTGGCCGTCGAACTTGACGCCCTCGAACTGCGCCAGGATCGAGTTGCCGATGGTCTCGGCGGTGATGCCGGTGGAGTCGGAGACGAAGAAGACCGTCTTGCGTTCGCTCATGCACGAAGTCTATACGAAGCAAGCATGTCACCGCCGTAGGGCGAACACTGTCCGCCGCGTTCGTATCTTGGACGGCGGGCGATGCCCGCCCTACGCAGACCTGCACTGTCCACTGACCCTGCGCGAGGCCGGAGAGCCGACGCCCACCTTCCAAAGCCGCTCGGCGACGATTCAGCTTTGTGCTTGTCCGACTCACCTTCGCCCCGCGACAATAGGGAACTCTGAATTGGGCTGGCGATGGAGATGGCCGTGAGCGAACTCGTCCTGTGGCTGGACAAGCTGGGCATGAAAGACCTCGCACAGGTCGGCGGCAAGAACGCGTCCCTGGGCGAGATGATCGGCAACCTCGCCGAACTCGGCGTGTCGGTGCCCGGCGGTTTCGCCACCACGGCCGATGCCTACAAGCAACACCTGCACGACACCGGACTCGACAAGCGCATCGCCGAACGCATGAACGGCCTCGACGTCGAGAACGTGGACGCGCTCGCCGCGGCCGGCAAGGAAATCCGCGGCTGGATCGCCGACGAGCCGCTGCCGAAGGATCTCGAGCAAGCCATTCGCGACGCCTACAAGCAGCTTTGTGCGAAAGCCGGCGCCGACAATATCGCCGTCGCCGTGCGTTCCTCCGCCACCGCCGAAGACCTGCCCGACGCCAGCTTTGCCGGCCAGCAGGAAACCTTCTTGAACGTCTGCGGCATCGAGGACGTTCTGCACAAGGTGAAAGAGGTTTTCGCCTCGCTCTACAACGATCGCGCGATCGCCTACCGCGTGCACCACGGTTTCGCGCACGAGGACGTATTCCTCTCCGCCGGCGTGCAGCTGATGGTGCGCTCGGATATCGGCGCGTCCGGCGTGCTGTTCACGCTGGACACCGAATCCGGTTTCCGCGACGTGGTGTTCATCACCGGCTCCTACGGCCTGGGCGAAATGGTCGTGCAGGGCGCGGTGAATCCGGACGAGTTCTACGTCTACAAGCCGACGCTGCGCGCGGGCAAGCCCGCGATCCTGCGCCGCGCGCTCGGCGCCAAACAACAGCGCATGGTGTATTCCGACAAGCCGGGCGAGCGCGTGCGCATCGAGGAAACACCGGCGCAGCTGCGCAACACCTTCTGCATCAGCGACGAGGACGTGCAGTCGCTGGCGAAGCAGGCGCTGACCATCGAGGAGCATTACAAGCGCCCGATGGACATCGAATGGGCGAAGGACGGCAAGACCGGCAAGCTCTACATTGTGCAGGCGCGTCCGGAAACGGTGAAGTCGCGCAGCAAGGCCACGACGCTCGAACGTTACGCGCTGCAGGAACGCGGCGAAGTGCTGTGCGAAGGCCGCGCGATCGGCCAGAAGATCGGTGCGGGCCGCGCGCGCGTGATCCGCTCGCTCGACCAGATGAACACCTTCAAGGAAGGCGACGTGCTGGTCGCGGACATGACCGATCCCGACTGGGAGCCGATCATGAAACGCGCCGCGGCGATCGTCACCAATCGCGGCGGCCGCACCTGCCATGCCGCGATCATCGCGCGCGAGCTCGGCGTTCCCGCCGTGGTCGGCACCGGCTGCGCGCTCACCGACATCCCGGATGGCGTTGGTGTCACCGTGTCCTGCGCCGAAGGCGATACCGGCTACATCTACGAAGGCCGACTGAAATTCGAGAAGACCAGCGCGGATCTCGGCGACATGCCACCTGCCCCGCTGAAGATCATGATGAACGTCGCCAACCCCGAGCGCGCGTTCGACTTCGGCCAGTTGCCGAACGCCGGCATCGGCCTGGCGCGTCTGGAGATGATCATCGCCAGCCACATCGGCGTGCATCCGAACGCGTTGCTCGAATACGACAAGCAGGACGCCGAGACCAAGAAGAAGATTGACGAGCGCATCGCAGGCTACGCCGATCCCGTGAGTTTCTACGTGGATCGCCTGGCCGAAGGCATCGCCACCATCGCAGCCTCGGTGAATCCCAAGCCGGTAATCGTGCGCCTGTCGGATTTCAAGTCCAACGAATACGCCAACCTCCTCGGCGGCAGCAAATACGAGCCGCACGAAGAGAACCCGATGCTCGGGTTCCGCGGCGCATCGCGCTACGTGGACAAGAGCTTCGCCGCGGCGTTCGGCCTCGAATGCAAGGCGGTGAAAAAAGTGCGCGAGGTGATGGGCCTGGACAACGTCTGGGTGATGATCCCGTTCGTGCGCACGCTGGAGGAAGGCCGCAAGGTGGTCGAGGTGCTGCGCGCCAATGGCCTTGAGCAAGGCCAGAGCAGCAACGGCGAGCATCCGCTGAAGATCATCATGATGTGCGAGCTGCCGTCCAACGCGCTGCTGGCGGATGAGTTCCTGGAAATCTTCGACGGCTTCTCGATCGGCTCCAACGATCTCACCCAGTTGACGCTCGGCCTCGACCGCGACTCGGGCGTGATCGCGCACCTGTTCGACGAGCGCAACGCGGCCGTCAAGAAGCTGCTCGCGATGGCGATCAAGACCGCGCGCGCGAAGGGCAAGTACGTCGGCATCTGCGGACAGGGACCGAGCGACCACCCGGATCTCGCCGAATGGCTGATGGACCAGGGCATCGAATCCGTGTCGCTGAACCCCGACACGGTGGTGGACACCTGGCTGCGGCTGGCGAAGAAGAAAGCGGCCTGAGAACGTAGGGCGGGCATCGCCCGCCTGCATCGCCTCGCGGGAATCGCCCGCCACGTCGCGCGGCGGACGGTGTCCGCCCTACCTGCAAGAACTTTCCCGCTTGGCGACGGTCTTTGCTGGAAACCAGGGAGCCGGCCATGCGCACGCTCACGCAGCTGCTGTCCCGTAACAAGGGTTTCCTCGCGTTCCTGTTCTGCATGGTGATCTTCCGCAGCGCGATCGCGGACTGGGACAGGGTGCCGACGGGCTCGATGCAGCCGACCATCCGCATCGGCGACCGCATCCTTGTGGACAAGCTGGCCTACGACGTGCGGGTTCCGTTCACCGACGTTTCGCTGCTGCATCTGGCCGACCCGAAACGTGGCGACATCGTGCTGATCGACTCGCACGCCGCCGGCGAGGTGCTGGTGAAACGCGTGATCGGCGTACCGGGCGATGAAGTCGCGCTGCGCGACAACGTGCTCTACATCGACGGCCGCAAGGCACGATACGCGCCGTTCGCATCGGTGAGCGGCATCCGCGACGACGCGCAGGATCCGGCGCGCTACGAAATCGAAGATTACGGAAACATGCGCCACGCAATCCGCCTCTCGCTGTGGCGGCCAAGCGACAAGCGCGACTTCGGTCCGGTGGAGATTCCCGCGGACGAATACCTGATGCTCGGCGACAACCGCGACAACAGCGAGGACTCGCGTTACCTTGGTTTCTTCCCGCGCCGCGAAATCATCGGCCGCACCGACCGCGTGGTGCTCTCGCTCGATCCCGGCAACCACTACCTGCCGCGCATGGATCGGTTCGGAAAGGCGCTACGATAGCGGCGTGAATACCGCCTCGCTGCTCTGGGGATTGCTGTTCGGCTCGATCGGAGTCGGCTTCTTCATCTACGGCAAGCGCCAGCAAATGATCGTGCCGCTGGTCTGCGGGCTGGCGCTGATGGTCTATCCGTACTTCGTCGCCGGCACCCTGCTGATCCTGCTGATCGGCATCGCGCTCATGGCGGCGCCGTACTTCCTGCGGTTCTGATCCGCGGCGGACGAGCGGCTTACCTAACACACGCTTCATCCCGCGCGCACGCGCGAAGTGTTCCCATGCCTGCTCGACGCGCCTGCAACCAGAGCGGGCGCGCTCACGTTCGCCACTCGCAGGAGCATTCCATGGACATCCAGAGCATCATGACCCCGAATCCCAAGGCCTGCCCGCGCAACGCGTCGCTTTCGCAGATCGCGCAGCTGATGCGAGACGAGGACATCGGCGAAGTGCCGATCGTTGAAGCGGACGGTCAGCGCAAACTGGTGGGCGTGGTCACCGACCGCGACATCGTGGTGCGCGCGGTGGCCGAAGGCGAGAACCCGTCGCGGATCACCGCCGAGGACTGCATGACCTCGCCGGCGATTTCCTGCGGCGAAAATGCATCGGTCGAGGAATGCGCGCGCATGATGGCGTCGCACCGCATCCGCCGCATGCCGATCGTGGACAGCCGCGGCAGCCTGTGCGGCATCGTCGCGCAAGCCGACCTGCAAGCCACCGACGCGCGCTCGCTGAAGGAAGAAGTCGCCAATCGCGTTTCGACGCCGCACTAGCTTTTCTCCCCTCTCCCTTCGGGAGAGGGGTAGGGGTGAGGGTTCGGAGATGGATGAGGTATCGCGGTATTGCCGAACCCTCACCCGCCCTTCGGGCACCCTCTCCCGGAGGGAGAGGGGCTCCTCCCGAATACTTCAGGCCATCCTTCCTTCCTCGCCAGTCGCGCATTACATTGGCGCGATGGCGGACTTCCCTTCCCTCGACGACATCCGCTCCGCGCATCAACGCTTGGGCGATCGCGTGCGCGAAACCCCCGTGTGGAACTGGCGCGGCGACGCGATCGCACGCGCCGCAGGTGCGAACACGCAGGTGTTCCTGAAACTGGAGCTGTTCCAGTACACCGGCACATTCAAGGCGCGCGGCGCGCTGCTCAATGCGATGGCGCTGTCGGCCGAACAGAAGCAGCGCGGCGTCACCGCGGTCAGCGCCGGCAACCACGCGATCGCGGTAGCGTTCGCCGCGCGCAGCGTCGGCACCACCGCAAAAGTCGTGATGCCGAAGACCGCCAACCCCGCGCGCGTGGCGCTGTGCCGCACCTGGGGCGCCGAGGTCGTGCTGGTGGACGACGTCCACCACGCCTTCGACACCGTCAAGCGCATCGAATCGGAAGAAGGCCGCACCTTCATCCATCCCTTCGAAGGCGAACTCACCGCGCTCGGCACCGCCACCGTCGGCTACGAACTGTGCCGGCAGGTGCCCAACCTTGATGCGGTGATCGTGCCGATCGGCGGCGGCGGCCTGATCGCCGGCATCAGTTGCGCGGTGAAGCAGATGCAGCCGGACTGCAAGGTGTATGGCGTGGAACCGGAAGGCGCCGACAGCATGCGCCGCAGCTTCGAAGCCGGCTCGCCGCAATCCATCGAGAAGGTCAACACGATTGCCGACAGCCTCGGCGCGCCCTACGCCCTGCCCTACAGCTTCGGCCTTGCCCGCCGCTTCGTGGACGAACTGGTGCTGATCAACGACGAGGCGATGCAGCGCGCGATGGGCCTGCTGTTCGCCGACATGAAACTCGCGGTGGAACCGGCCGGCGCCTCCGCCACGGCCGCGCTCTGCGGCCCGCTGCGCGAAAAACTCCAGGGCAAGCGCGTCGGCGTAATCGTGTGCGGGGCAAATATAGACTTGGCCACGTTTGCACGACAGGCGATTGCTTACGATCCGACGGTGGGCTAACCGGGTGCGAGGCGGCTCTTCTTGCACTCGAAGCCATTACTCCAACATTCGGGAACGTCCCATGCAAACCGTGACCTTGAACAACGGAATGACAATGCCCATGGCGGGATACGGTGTCTTTCAAATCGCGGATGCGCAGGAATGCCGACGCTGCGTCATCGATGCGATCCAGTCCGGTTATCTTCTGATCGATACCGCTGCTTCTTACATGAATGAAGCGGCCGTCGGAGACGGCATAAAGAACAGCGGCGTGGCCCGCGAACGGTTATTTGTTACTTCAAAATTGTGGGTGCAGGACACTGGCTATGAACGCACACAACGCTCTATCGACGACTCTCTTCGGCGTCTGCAATTGGACTATCTCGACCTGTATCTGATTCACCAGCCATATGGGGACGTGCACGGCTCCTGGCGCGCGATGCAGGACGCCTACCGGAGCGGAAAGCTTCGTGCCATTGGTGTCAGCAATTTTCAACCAGATCGGTTGATGGACATCGCCGCATTCAATGAGATCAAGCCTGCCGTGAACCAAATTGAAATAAACCCATTCCTGCAACAAAGTGAAAGCATTGATTTCATGCATGGACTTGGCGTGCAGGCCGAGGCTTGGGCTCCGTTTGCAGAAGGGCGTAACAACTTATTTCAAAACGAATCGCTGCAGGCCGTTGCCGACAAACACGCGAAGACTATTGGGCAAGTCGTCTTGCGCTGGGTGGTGCAACTCGGCGTTGTGGTGCTTGCCAAGTCTGTGTGTAAAGAGCGCATGGTTGAGAATCTGGCCATTTTTGATTTCGAGCTGGATACGGACGACATGGCAAAAATCGCCACGCTGGATACGGGTGCGAGCAGCTTCTTCTCGCACCGCGATCCTGCCATCGTCAAATGGATGAGCGAGCGCAAGCTGGACATTTGAAGAGCCCGCGTAGGGAGGAATCCGCGCAGCGGCTTCCGTCGAAGAATGACATGCGGCGGAAACGGCTCCGCCGGTCCCGCCCTACATGCTTGGGGTAGGTTGGGGTGAGTGTTTTCTGCGAACCCCAACAGCTTTTCCTTGGGTGCATAAAAATGTTGGGGTTCGCCAACAGCGCTCACCCCAACCTACGGCTGCTTATGATCCGCCTCTGGACCATCATCGGTGTTCGCGACGTGGCGCGGAGTTTCGCCTGGTACCAGCGGCTGCTCGGGCGGCCTGCGACCGCGCCGGCGCACGACTACTTCGGGCAGATCCTAGATGCGGACGGCACGGTGCTGCTGTGCCTGCACGCGTGGGGTGAGCACGACCACCCTCCGCTCGCGAGCCCTGACACCGCGACACCCGGCCACGGCTTGCTGCTGTTCTTCCGCGTGGATGATTTCGACGCTGCGCTGGAACGTGCGCGTGCACTCGTTGACCGCTTCGCGGAAGAACCACACCTGAACCCGAACACCGGCACGATGGAATTCGCACTCCGCGATCCGGACGGGTATTACGTGATGGTCAGCGCCGCGTAGGGCGGGCACCGCCCGCCGCGAGGCATGACCGGCGGACAATGTCCGCCCTACTGCGTCGGCTGGCGTCGTAGCCCGGATGGAACGAAGTGGAATCCGGGGGCTTTCTCGCACGACATTCCCGGATTCCGTTGCGCTCCATCCGGGCTACATGGATGCGCGATCCGGACGCTTACTACGTCATGATCAGGGCGAATTCATGACGAGAGAACACGACATGCCGGACAAACAATCGATAGCGCCCGACAACACCGCCATACGAACTGCGCTGTGGAGGGCGCTGCACGTGCAGGCCGATCCGCCGCCGCACGTGTTCGAGGACGAAATCGGCCTTAAGCTCGCCGCTCCCGATGACGGATGGCGCGAGCGTCCGGACATGAGTCCGTTCACGCGGCCATTCCGCGCATCCATCCTCGCACGCGCCCGCTTCATCGAAGACCTCGTTTCCGAACAGGCCGCGCGTGGCGTCGCGCAATACGTGATTCTCGGCGCGGGCCTGGATACGTTCGCGCAACGCCGGCCGGAACTCGCCTCCCGCATGCGCGTGTTTGAGATCGACCAGCCCGGACCGCAGGAGTGGAAGCGCCGGCGGCTCGCGGAACTGGGCCTCGGCATCCCGCCGTTCCTGCGGCTCGTCCCCGTGGACTTCGAAGCGGGCGACGACTGGTGGGCGCGGCTGGCGCACGCGGGATTCGATGCCGCGCGGCCTGCGGTCGTGGCCTCCGCCGGTGTCAGCATGTATCTCACGCGCGAGGCGATCATGGCGACGCTGCGCCGCGTCGCATCGCTCGCGCCGGGCTCCACGCTCGCGATGTCGTTCATGCTGCCCATCGAAATGCTGGAACCCGACATCCGTTTCGCGGTCGAGCGCGCGGCGGAAGGCGCGCGCGCAGGCGGCACACCGTTCCTGAGTTTCTTCACGCCGGACGACATGCTGGCCCTGGCCCGCGAAGCGGGCTTCAAGGATGCGCGGCACGTGTCGGCGGCGATGCTGGCCGAACGCTACTTCGCGAACCGGACGGATGGCCTGCGCCCGCCGGACAATTCCGAGGAAATGCTCGTCGCGACGACCTGACGTGGCCTCGGCGCACCGGATTCGGCTCCACCCCGCCCGGCGCAAACGCCGTGCGGGCGCCCTCCACGAATTTCCCACATCACCAAATCTTTTCTGAACTTGCCGCGCCGCGCCCTCTTGAGAGGAGGCTGGGAAACCCTATCTGCGCGATCGGTGCGGTCCAGAGTGGCTGCACCGGCAACATGCAACAACGCAAGACTTGGAGGTGGAAAGCAATGAGCGTGACTCAACTCATTCCCTGGAACCGCAATCGCACTGCCCTGATCCGCACCGGCAATCGAGACCCGTTCTTCGCCCTCCAGAGGGAAGTCAACCGGCTGTTCGACGACATGTGGAACGGATTCGACCTGCCGCTGCTCCGCGCGGGCGCAAACACCGGCATGCTCGACCACGGCTGGCCGCAGATCGACCTGGTCGAACAGGACAAGGAGTTCCTGCTCACCGTGGAGGTGCCGGGCATGGACGAGAAGGACATCGACGTGCAGTTCGCCGATCAATGCGTGATCCTGCGCGGCGAACGCCGCGAAGAGCGCAGCGCCGACCAGGCCGGCCATCATTACAGCGAGCGCCATTACGGCCGCTTCGAACGCCGCATCCCGCTCAGCGTGGAGGTCGAACCGGAAAAGGCGAAAGCGGTGCTGCGCAACGGCGTGCTGACTGTGACGCTGCCGAAGGCGGCGCAAGTGCAGCCCAGCGGACATCGCATCCCGATCTCGAAGGCTGCGTGATCCGGAACAACCGATTCGAAACCTTGCTCATCAACCTCTTCGGGCCGCCGCTTTGGCGGCCCTCTTTTTTGCGCGGGCGACCAGCCGCTCAACCGCGCCGGTAGCGTTGCATGTCGATGCCTTCGCGGCGGCGGTCCAGCGCGATCACCTTGCCGGCGTGATCGCGTTCGGCGATCCAGCGCACGCGCGGCTGGCCGGGCACGAACAGCACGTCGCGCACTTCGGCGAGCAGCGGCTGCGGCTTGCCGTCGCGGCCGATCAGGAACAGGCCATCGCCGCGATGCTCGACGCGGATCGCGTGGCCGGGCGCCATCGCGTAGCTGCCCGCGTATTGATCGAGGTCGCCCGCAGGCAGGATCACGTGCGGCGGATCTTCCGGCATCGCCAGCGTCTGGCTGGAGATCATCTTCCAGCCGTCCTTTTCGCGCAGCCACACTTCCGTCGAACGGAACCGCTCGTGCGCGACCTGGCCATAGACATTGAACGTGGCGTTGTCGGTGAAGCGGGTGACCGCGACGTCGTCGTGCAGCTCCACCGCGAAATCGGACTGCACCAGCTTGTTGCTGATGCCCTTCGGCGGCGGGCTCGCGCCGGCGACGATGTCGTGCTTGCTGAAGATCGATCCGTCCTCGCCCATGAACACCACACGTTCGTCCAGCAACTTGTCCAGCGTCTTCGCATCGCCGCTGGCCGACGCATCCGAAAACGCCTGCGACAGGTGCGTGAGCATGGCGGCGGCGTCGCCCGCGGCGAAAGCGCTGCCGCTTGCGGCGAGCGCCGCGATCAGGACGAACAGGCGGGTGTGGCGGGTTCGCATCATGCGGCTCCTTTTCCGGGAGCCGCGAATCTAGGCGACGCATCCACCTCGAACGCGTGCTGGAAGTCACGCGCGGCGCGGGCAACAGACGAACGGATCGTGGCCAGCCGCATTATCATCCGCGCATGCAACTCGTCTTCACCAAAGGTTCCGGCAAGTACGACCGCATGGAAGTCGTGCGCGGCGACGGCGCGGTCGAGGCGATCGACTGCCCCAAGCAGCGGATCATCCCGCACGACATGGTGCATTACGCGGTCGAGAGCACGCTTGCGAAGCGCGGCTTCCTCACGCGCGTGCGCGACGGTGCGCGCGCGGATTTCCGCATGGCGCCGGAAGCCGAAAGCGATGGCGTGGAACGGCTGGTGGAAGTGATCCAGGGCGATGCGTGGTCCGGCGGCAACAGCGATGCAGCCGACGTGCTGGATCTGTATCGGGTGACCTGCATCGAACGCAAATGCCCGATGCTGCCTGTGGCTGCAGCCGATATCGGTGCCATCCGCGCGCGCTTCACGCAGTTGAGCGCACAGTGGGACGCCCTGCCGGTCGGCCAATCGCTGGCGCTGGAGATGTAGCGCGACGCCGAGCGCGTTCGCAGTGATGCCGCGCGGCTCCCGAATCGTGGTTTCGATGGATGATCGCCAACCCGCACCCCGACAGCGCCGTCGCGCCTGATCGAACTCCCGGCCGCACCGACGTGCTCACGCGCGCGCTCGCCGTGGTCACGCTGGTCGGCGTCGCCGTGATCACGGTGATCTGCATCACCGTGCAATTCCTGCGCACCGACCTCGACTGGATCGCCACGGCAATGAGCCTCTATGTCATCGGACCGTACGGCACGTGGGTGCAGGCCGCATTCTTCGCGCCCGCGCCAGGCATCGCGGCGCTGGGGATCGGCTGGTATCGCGCGCTCGACCGGCACGCCCACAACATCGCGCCGCTGGCCCTGTTCGTGATTGCCGCCGCCGCGCTGTGCATCACCGCGGCCTTCGTCACCGACAAGGGCGAGCATCCGGTCACGGTGCACGGCCAGATCCACGAGTGGGCGGCGTTCGGCACCTTCGTGTGCGTGACCACCGCGATGCTGGTGCAATCGGTGCGGCTGCACCTCGACCGGCACTGGCGCGGCCGCTTCCCCGGCGCGCTCACGCTCGCGATCATCACCGCGATCTATTTCTGGATCTACGCGCTGGCGAAGCCGATCCCGCGCGGACTCGGCGAAAAAGTGGTGATCGGGCTGGTGCTGCTGTGGCTGTGGCGCGCGGCGTGGTGGCTGGTGCGGGATGGACGCCGCCCGGCATGAACGCGCGGGCGTAGACTTCGCCGATGCGCCAGACCCTGCTGATCTCCGGCCCGCCCGGCGCGGGCAAGAGCACGCTGGCCACGCCGCTGGCGGAAGCGCTCGGCTTTGCGCTGTATTCCAAGGACATCATCAAGGAGGCGCTATACGACCGGCTCGTCTTCGAACCGTCCGAAGAAGTTCCCTCCGGCACGCTGAGCGCGGTCGCGATGGAGCTGCTCTTCGAGCTTGCGGCGCAACATCCGCACGTCGTGCTGGATGCGAATTTCAAACCGGACGATTCGCATCAGTGCGAACGCCTCGCCGCGCTCGGCGGCGCAATCGTGGAAGTGCACTGCCGCTGCGACACCGATGAATTGATCCGTCGCTACGCGCAACGCGCGGACAGCCGCCACCCCGCGCACGCGCTGAAATACCTCACGCCGGAACTGATCGCACGCCACGACCAATCGATGGGCCTCGGCGCCGTGATCGAAGTGGACACGAACGGGCCGGTGGATTTTCCGGCGCTGCTGCAGAGGGTGCGCGCAGCGCTGGCGGGCTGACTTGCCGGAGTCCGGGACGGGTGGGAAGATCGTGGCGGGAAGTTCTCGACTACTTCAACCCGGGCCGGAAACAGCATTTATTTCTTGAGCCGTTCCATTTGCGGCTAACACCATCTACATGTCTTCCACCAGCGAAAGTATCGCAGCTCCGCCACGCCACGCGTTTATCGAATCCACCCTGAGATTCGTGCAAGTTTTCATTATGGCAGCAGGCGGCGGGGGCATGATCCTGCTGATGATCGGTCCCTTATTCGCCATCAGCAGCAACGGCTTCATTCCGTTGCTTGTGCTTTTCCCACTAATACTTTTCGCCAGCGTGGTAGCTCACGAAGTGGGACACGCCGTGGCGGCCACTCTTTCGGGGATGACCGTCCTGCAACTGAGGGCCGGACCCATCCAATGCGCGATACGGCGGCATGGCGCGAGAATCCGTTGGAACGGGTATCTGGAAATGAAGCGTGCACGGCTGGGCGGCTTTGTGTTCGCAATCCCCGATCCGGCCCGCTCGCTGCGCAGGCAACAAGCGTGTTACGCAATGGGTGGGCCGTTGGCCAACCTGGCAGTCGCCATGCTTGCGGCGCTCATTGGATATGCATTGCTGCCGCGTCCCATCGCTTTCATGGGCTTCGCTGTCGCATGGCTCAACCTGATGATGGCGATCGGAAACCTCGTTCCTATCAAACGCGCCATCGGTTCGGATGGAAAGCAACTTCTGGAATACCTGAAAGCAAAGGAGTGCAAGCTCAGTCCGTACCAACGCCTGGTGGCGCTTTCGATCCGGGGAACAAGGCCCGACGAGATGCCAGTAGAAGTGATCGAGGCTGTGGGCGCGATGCCTGCACCGCTATCGCTTTTCGCCCTCTACGTCCGGTTGGCAGCGCACCAGAATTCCGCAAACTGGACTGCAGCTTCCGCACTGGAAGGGGATATCGAACGCCTCGTGTCAGGGATGCCCAAGGCTGTGGTCAATGCATCCTCGGACCTTCTGGCCATTATCCGCACCGAACTTGCGTTCTCCAAGGCCATGTGCGACCGGGACCGCGGCCACTTGAGCGACGATTTGCTGCCCCGCGCCACGGCTTGGCTGGTTCCGTACTTGCGGCCCCGGTGCCTCGCCCTTGATGAAGCCCTTGCTGGGAACGACCATGCTCGCGATCGGCAACTCGACCTGGCGATGCGCCATGCGAAGAGATCTGTGGAACGATCGGTCGCGCGCAGCGAAGCATTACTGTGCGAATACATCCGCGCGATCTGATCAGAAGGCGTAATGCGGGAGAAGCGCAGCGAATCCCGCCACAATCGGAGTCCATTGGATCGCCAAAGGCGGGTTGTCACCCGCCCTACGGGTGCTTGTAAACCACCCCGCCCTTCATCACGAACGGCACGTGTTCGATTGCGCTGATGTCCTGCGTCGGATCGCCCTGCACGGCGATGATGTCGGCGTCGAGGCCGGGTTTCAGTTGGCCGAACTGGTCCTGCTGGCGCAAGATCTTCGCGTCCACGGCCGTCGCGGCGAGAAGCGCCTGCGCAGGGCGCATGCCGTCGCGCACCATCCATTCGATTTCCTTGTAATTGGTGCCGTGCTTGAACACGCCGACGTCGCTGCCGCAGCCGATCGTGACGCCGGCCTGCATCGCATATTTGAACGCGTTCTGAGAGGCGCGCATCTCGTCGGTCGGCGGATCGCCCGGCTTCCAGTGCTGGAAATATTCCGCATACGCGGCCACCGCCTCCAGCGTCGGCAGGTAGGCGACGTTGTGCTTTTTCATCATCGCGAACACTTCGGGCGTGCCGTAGAAGCCGTGCTCGATGGTGTTGACGCCGGCGAGGATGGAGCGGCGCATACCCTCAGGCGTCGTCGAGTGCACCGACACCGGCAAACCCAATGAGTGCGCGGCTTCCACGCCCGCGTTCAATTCCTCCTGGGTGAAGGTCGGCACCGAGCCATGCGATTTGCCGCAGTGGTAGTCGGCGTAGATCTTGATCCAGTCCGCGCCGTGGCCGGCCTGGTCGCGCACCGCCGCGATCATCTCCGGCACGCCCGCCACCGGGATGCCGCCCTGCGGCAGCGTCATGTCGGTGCGGAAGCCCATCGGACCGGGGCCGTAGCAATCCTTGGCGACCGTCGCGCGCGTGGCGACGAACAGATGCGGGCCGGGAATCAACCCTTCGTTGATCGCCTTCTGCACCTGCACGTCGGCGTAGCCCGCCCCCTCGGTGCCGAGGTCGCGCAGCGCGGTGAAGCCCGCCATCAGCGTGTCGCGCACGTGGTTGACCGCCTCGATGGTGCGATAAGGCAGCGGCTCCTTCAGCACCTGGTCGTTCCACAGCGTCTCGTTGTACGGATGCAGGAAGATGTGCGAGTGCGCATCAATCAAGCCCGGCAGCAGCGTGGTGCCCGGCATGTCGATGACCTGCGCATCGGCGGGCGCGTGGATCTGGTCGGCCGGACCGACCGCGGCGATCTTGTCGCCCTGCACCAGCACCGCCCAGCCTGCGTGCGTGGCTTCGCTGCGCGCATCGAACACGCGGTCGGCTTTCAGCAGGTACGTCGTGGTCGGCGCGGCGGGCTTGTCGGCCGCGCTGGCGGCGAGCGCCATCAACAAGGCACAGGATGCGACCAGCAGTTTGCGCAACGTCATGGCGAGTCCCCCGAACGGATTGCTGCATTACACACTCGGGGAAGCTTGAATGCCAGAGCACCGCAGCTCGCCTTCCGCGCCCGGAGGGCAAAGTTCAAGAGTTGCCCCGGCAACTCTTTGGTCGGATACTCCCGCCAGCGCTGCATCTTTCATCATCGTCCACGAGGGGGTACGAGCCATGAAGAAGATGTTGTGTGTCACCGCGGCCGTCGCGTTGCTTGCCGGGACCGCCTTCACCGCGGGCGCGGCATCGGCGAACCAGAAAGCGATCAAGCATGGCGAGTTCCTGGTCGGCTATGGCGGCTGCAACGACTGCCACACGCCCGGCTGGGCGCAGAACGGCGGCCACGCGCCCAAGGACATGCTGCTGACCGGCGGCGGCATGAACTTCCAGGGGCCGTGGGGCACGACCTACGCGCCGAACCTGCGGCTGCATTTCGAACACATGACGCTGAAGGAATGGATCAAGCACGCACGCACCATGCAGGCGCGCCCGGCGATGCCGTACTGGACATTCCGGTATCTCAGCGACAAGGATCTGGCGGACATGTACGCCTACATCCATGCGCTCGGCCCCGCCGGCAAGCCCGCGCACGACTACGTGCCACCGGGGCAGGACGCGCCGGCGCCGTATCTGAAGCTGGTGGTGCCTGCCGGTCCGCCGCCGCTTGCGCATTGAATCGCCCGCGCCGTCGGAGCTTGTGCGCCGACTTGCGGTTCACGCGCCGCGCGTAGCATTTCAGGAATCGTCGACAAGGAAGTCGCCCATGAAAATCGCCTGGATCGTTCCGCTGCTCGCCGTGATCGCGATCGTGCTGCTGCTGGTCGCCGGGCCCGGCGTGCACATGGGCTGGTGGAACGCCGCGACGGGGACGCAGGTGTTGAAGTGGTCCACCTACGTCGGCATCGGCACCGCGGTGCTCGGCGTCGCGATGCTGATCAATCCCTGGACACGGCGCCGGTTCGTGTACTGGCTGGTGATGTCGATCATTGCCGGCATCGCGGTCGCGTGGGTGCCGTGGCACTGACCGCGTTCACGGCTGGGCTTGCAGGAAATCCAGCTCGTCTTCACGGAAGCCTGCATTGCGGCGCGCGTCCAGGTTGAACGGGCCGCGCAGGCCGCCTGCGAGGCGTTCGCGCAGCAGTTGCTGGAACGTTGGTGCGGGATCGAGCCCTTCGCGTTCGCAGCGGAAACGGAACCAGCGCGTACCGGCAGCGACGTGCGCGACTTCCTCGCGCAGGATGATTTCGAGGATGCCGGCCGTCGTGTCGTCGCCCACGCTGCGCAGCCGCTCGATCATGCCGGGCGTCACATCCAGCCCGCGCGCTTCCAGCACGCGCGGCACCAGCGCCATGCGCGCGAGGCACGAATCGGACGTCTTCACGGCCATTTCCCACAGACCGTTGTGCGCATCGAAATCTCCGTAATCGTGGCCGAGTTCCGACAGGCGCTGCGACAGCATCCCGAAATGTCGCGCTTCGTCCGCCGCCACGCGCGCCCAGTCGCGGTAATAGTCCGCAGGCATGCCGGCGAAGCGCAGCACCGCGTCCCAGGCAAGATTGATCGCGTTGAATTCGATGTGCGCGACAGCGTGCACCAGTGCGGCACGACCCTCCATGCTGCCCAGCCCGCGTTGCGGCACATCGCGCGGCGGAACGAGCTTGGGTTTGTCGGGACGGCCGGGCGTTTCGATGGCGATCGCCGGTGCGTCGGCATCCGGTACGGCCAAGCGCCCCTCGCTCATTGCCGCGAAGACTTGCGCCGTCAGCTCGCACTTGCGCGGCGGATCGGTGCAGGTGAAGCACTCGCGCGCCGCTTCGCGCAGATCGTTGCTCTCGCGTGGCATCACGCACTCACACCATGTGCGCCACGGCGGGCGGCGGCGTGACCACGCCGCTGGCGATCGCATCGGTGAGCGTGGGCGGGCGGTAGTCGGCGACCCTGCTCCAGCGCTGCCAGACGGACGCGTCCACGGTTTCGTTCACGCCACCGCCGATCGTGCGCACGAACGGCGGCTTGAACAACTTGTAGATGCCGTACATGAATTGCGCGTAGGAGTTGTTCGGCGTTCCCAATTCCGCATCCGGCTGTGGAACGAATGCTCCCACGAACGCGAGACCCGCACCCGCAGCCTTGGCCTGCAACCAGGCGAGCGGCAGGTCCGGCAAAGGATCGGGCGGATGGCCTGCGCCATCGGTCCTCTCGCCGCCGCCGACATCCGCGTGCGCGCCGACGAACCAGCGCTGCTCGACTTCGATCTGCTCCGGCTTCTTCGCAGTGGCGCTCTCGCCCGGCGCCAGACTCTCGGGCAGCCGCGTCCACTTGGTCGGCTTGAAGTCCGCGCGATGCTCGTCCAGCGCCAGCGCGTGATAGGCGAAGCGCACGATCCGGCTCAGTTCGGTGTCGTGGAAGCTGTAACGCTTGCGCGAGAACGGGAACCATGAAGCCACGTCGGGAATGCCGAGCGCGCCGACCGTGTCCCACACGCCGATGAAATGGATCGGAACTTCGCGCGAATGTTGCGCGCGATACGCGACGGCCTGCGGATCGTCGGGATGGACGTCGTTGCGGTAGAAATCATAGGCGTCGTCCACCGCGTGCTTCGACACGTCGCCGGTGACGTCGGGTTTCAGCAGGCCGCACTTGCGGATCATGCCGCCCGCGCTGCGCGCGGTGTAGGCGCCGCGACTGAAACCGAACAGCCAGATCTCGTCGCCATCGCTCCAGTTCTGCGCCAGCCAGCGGTAACCGTCCTCGATATTGGCGGAGAGTCCCAGCCCGAACGCACCGCCGAGCAGATGGGTGATGCCGGGCTTGACCCCCACGCCGGGAATGTAGAGGCACGTCTGTTCGACGCCGGAGGGATCAGCCGGCGCGATCATCTTCCACAGGCGCTCGACATTGGTGTGCGTCCGCGCCTTGTTCCAGGTGCCATCGAACAGCACGATCAGGCGGCGTGGCATCGGCGTTCCCCCCAACGTCAATGTAGTAGGGCGGGCACCGCCCGCCACGATTTGCGTACGAGCGCGCATCAAAGCCGGCGGGCAATGCCCGCCCTACGCATGTTCACGCCCGGCGCTGCGCCTTCGCATGATCCGACCGCACCAGTTCGATCTGCTCGAAGTAGCCGGGCTCGATGCCGGTGACGTACTGGCCGGAGAAACACGAATCATCGAAGTGCTTGAGCTTCTCGTTGCCTTCGGCGACGGCGTCGCGCAGGTCTTCCAGATCCTGGTAGATCAGCCAGTCGGCGCCGATCAGTTGCCGGATTTCCTCGACGCTGCGGCCATTCGCCACCAGCTCGGTCGCGGCCGGCATGTCGATGCCGTACACGTTCGGATAGCGCACCGGCGGCGCGGCGGAAGCGAAGTAGACCTTGTTGGCGCCGGCGTCGCGCGCCATCTGCACGATCTGCTTGGAAGTCGTGCCGCGCACGATCGAGTCGTCCACCAGCAGCACGTTCTTGCCGCGGAATTCAAGCGGGATCGGATTCAACTTGCGGCGCACCGAGCGCACGCGCTCGCCCTGCCCCGGCATGATAAAGGTGCGGCCGATGTAGCGGTTCTTGACGAAGCCCTCGCGGAACGGCACGCCCAGCGCAGCGGCCAGCGTGGAACCCGCGGTGCGCGAGGTGTCCGGGATCGGGATCACCGCGTCGATGTCGTGGTCCGGGCGTTCGCGCAGGATCTTGGCGGCGAGCTTCTCGCCCATGCGCAGGCGCGCCTTGTACACCGACACGTCCTCGATCATCGAATCGGGTCGCGCCAGGTACACGTATTCGAAAATGCACGGCGCGTGCACGGCGCCTTCGGCGCAGCGGCGCGCGCTGATGTTGCCATCGAAATCGATGAACACCGCCTCGCCCGGCTCGATGTCGCGGATGCGCTTGAAGCCGAGGATGTCGAAGGCGACCGATTCGGACGCGACCGCGACTTCCTTGCCCGTGGGAGTGTCGCGCTCGCCCAGCACCAGCGGACGGATGCCGTGCGGATCGCGGAATGCGAGCAGGCCGTAGTCGAGGATCAGCGCGATGCAGGCATAGCCGCCCTTGGCGCGCGCGTGCACGCCGGCCACCGCCTTGAACAGATGATCGGGCGTCAGCTCGTGGCGTTCCTGGATCTGCAATTCGTGCGCGAGCACGTTCAGCAGGATTTCGGAATCGGAGTCGGTGTTGATGTGGCGGCGGTCGTCCTCGAACATCTCGCGCCGCAGTTCATCGGTGTTGATCAGGTTGCCGTTGTGCGCGAACGCGATGCCGTAGGGCGAGTTCACGTAGAACGGCTGCGCTTCCTCGGAACCCTCCGCACCCGCGGTCGGATAGCGGCAGTGGCCGATGCCGGCATGACCGCGCAGGTCCTGCATGTCGCGCGAGCTGAACACGTCGCGCACCAGGCCCGCGCCGCGGTGCAGGCGCAGGCGGTTGCCGTCCACGGTGGCGATGCCGGCCGCATCCTGCCCGCGATGCTGCAGGACGGTCAGGCCGTCATACAGCGCGGTGGCGACTTCGTTTCTGCCGACGATGCCGATAATGCCGCACATGCGTGGTCAACTCTCGGAGGGTGCCGCTTGAGGGTCGTTATTGTCCCACATCCCCATCCTGTTGATGCGGTGTCTGCTTCGCATTCGGCGCAGTTTTGCGCGCGGGCGCGACCGCATCCGGCAATGCCAGATGCGGGACGGATATGGGTACGTCCGGGAGTTTCGGCAAGGCCTGCCGGCCGGCTTCGAGAGCCTGTTCGCCGCTTTGCACGTAACGGCTGGCTTGCGGCGGCAGTTGCGCGGAAACCCAGCCCGCGCCCTGCGCAAAACCCGGCAGCAGTTGCGAGTGTCGCCACCACGCAGCGCCCGGCGCCGGCGTGAATTCCAGCACCAGCACGACCGCGATCACCAGCAACACGCCGCGCGCGAACCCGAACAACATGCCGAGCAGGCGATCCATGCCGGAAAGCCCGCTGCCCTGGATCAGCTTGCGCAGGATCCAGCCGACCAGTGCGCCGACGATCAGCACGCCGAGGAAACAGGTCAGATAGCCGGCAATGATCCGCGCAGCCGGGTGCTGCAACCACTGGCCGTACCACGCCGCGACCGCGTCGCCGAACATCCATGCCACCCAGAACGCCGCGATCCAGCACGCCAGCGACAGCACTTCCGCAACGAACCCGCGCCACAAGCCGAACAGCACGGACACTCCGAGTACCGCAAGAATGGCGATATCGGCAGGACTCATTGCATGCCCTGGCCTGTCGCGCGCCTCACGACTGCGTTACGACGATGCCGGATATTTTCATCTTCTGCGCGATCTGCGTCTTCAACTGTTCGGCGGTCACGCGTTCGTTGACCGGACCCGCGCGCACGCGCCACAGTTTGCCGCCCTTGCCCGACGGCACGTCATCCACGTAGCCGTCGAAGCCGAGCGTGCGCAATTGGTCGCGCAGCTTGTTGGCGTCGGCCTCGCTGCCGAACGCGCCGAGCTGCACGGCCCAGCCACCGGCGCGATTGGCCGGCAAGGCACTGACCGGCGCATCCGCAGCCTGACTGGTGTTGCCCGCGATCAACGCCAGCGGCACGCCGGGCGCGGCGTTCTTCAACTTCAGGCGCGCGGCTTCGGCGGCGGCGCGATCCGGATACGGGCCGACCTCCACGCGGGTCGCGGGCTTGCCGTTGATGGCGGCGTTTTCGCTGTGCGCAGCGAAGCCCTGCTTCACCAGCTTGGCGATCAGCTTGTCGGCATTGCCGCGCTCGGCATAGGTACCGAGGTTGATGGCGTACACCGCGTTCGCGGCTGCGCCGGGATTGGCGGAAACCGGTTGCGGTTCCGGCGCGGGTGCGGCTTTGGGCGGTGTCGCCTGGGCGACATTGCCCGACGGTGCCGGCGTCGGTGTCGCCGGCTTCGATTCCGGAGCGGCCGGAACCGGTTGCGCCGGCGCCACCGCGGCATTTTGCTGCGCAGGCGCGCTAGACGCGGGTTGCGGCCTCTTCGCATCCAGGTCCACCGTGGCGACATGGTCCGGATCATTGCCGCCCGCGTTCGCGCTGGCGCTGTCCGGCCCCACGCTCAGCGTGGTCGTCTTCACTTGCGCGTCCGGTTGATCGGGAATCTTCAGGCTGACGCTCTGATCGTTGGCATCCTTGCGAGGCGCGCCGGAAAAGAACATCGGCACGAAGATGATCGCCAGCGCGATCAACACGGCGGCGCCCAAAAGGCGGGTTTTCAGGGCGGGCTCCATGGCGCGTCTCGATGCAGCGAAGTCGAGCGGATTATAGCCATGCTGCACGCTCGTGCAGGGCCGCGTTCAGCGCATCGCCGCCGCGACCATGAAGAACGATCCGAACACGAGGATGCGATCCTGCGGTTTCGCCCGCGTGCGGGCGGCCTGCAACGCAGCATCTACGTCGGCGTGTTCGCTGAACGACGTTTCCGGCAAGGCTCCGCGCACGCGCCGCGCGAGTTCCGCAACCGGCAAGCCGCGCGGTGAATCGTGTTCCAGCCCTGCCAGGAACCAATGCGCGAAACGGCCATGCAACGCGCGCACCACGCTTTCGACATCCTTGTCGCCGAGCGCGCCGAATACCGCGACGTTATTTCCGGAAATCGGATTCGCCTGGAGCCAGCGCGCCAGTTCGCGCGCCGCCTGCGGATTGTGCGCGACGTCCACGATCACCTGCGGCGATTCGGCGATCCGCTGCAGGCGCCCGGCAACCCGCGCCTCGCGCACGCCTCGCGCGAGCGCCTGCGGATTCCATGGGAGGCGGTCGCGCAAGGCATGCAAAGCCGCGACTGCGGCGGCCGCATTGGCAAACTGGCTCGGTGCCGACAGCTCGGGCATCGGCAGGTCGAGCGCCGTATCGCCGCTGCGCCAGTTCCAATGGTCGTGTTGAATGTGCACAACGAAGTCGCGCCCGGCGCGCAATGCGCGCGCGCCGATGCGATGTGCCTCACTCACGAGACTCTGCGGCGGATCGCTTTCACCAATGATTGCCGGTCGGTCGAAACGGAAGATGCCCGCCTTCTCGCGGCCGATGCTCTCGCGGTCATCGCCCAGCCATTCCATGTGGTCGAGGTCCACCGTGGTCACGATCGCCGCATCGGCATCCACGAGGTTGACCGCATCGAGCCGGCCGCCGAGTCCCACCTCCAGCAACGCGACATCCAGCCCCGCTCGCGCGAACAGGTCGAACGCCGCCAACGTGCCGAATTCGAAATAAGTCAGCGGAACGGGTTCGCCAGGACCGGCCGAGCGCGCGGTTTCGATGCGCTCGAACGCGGCGACCAGCGCTTCGTCTTCGGCATCGATGCCGTTGATCCGGATGCGCTCGTTGTAGCGCAGGATGTGCGGCGAGGTGTAAGCGCCGACACGCATTCCGCCCGCGCGCAGCATCGCTTCCAGGAACGCGACGGTCGAACCCTTGCCGTTGGTGCCGCCGATCGTGATCACCGTGCGTGCGATCGGCGGCGCACCCACCCGTCGCCAGACATCGCGCACGCGATCAAGGCCGAGATCGATCCCGCGCGCGTGGGTGCGCTGCTGGTAATCCAGCCAGTCCGAAAGAGTTCGCTGCATGTACCGCGCGCTGGCGCGCTCCTACAGTGCGTCAGGCTGCCTTGGCGCGTCGCATCAGCAGGGCCAGCACATCGGCCACCGTGTCGCGCATTTCGCGGCGGTCGACGATCATGTCGATGGCGCCGTGCTCGAGCAGGAATTCGGAACGCTGGAAGCCTTCCGGCAGGGTTTCACGCACGGTCTGTTCGATCACGCGCGGGCCGGCGAAACCGATCAGCGCCTTGGGCTCGCCGATGTTGATGTCGCCGAGCAGGCCGAGGCTGGCCGATACGCCGCCGGTGGTCGGATTGGTGAGCACGCTGATGTACGGCAGGCCGGCATCGCGCAGGCGCGCGAGCGCGGCGGAGGTCTTGGCCATTTGCATCAGCGAGAGCAAGCCTTCTTGCATGCGCGCGCCGCCGGTCGCGGAGAAACACACCAGCGGCATTTTTTCGGCAAGCGCGAGTTCCGCCGCACGGGTGAACTTCTCGCCCACCACCGAGCCCATCGAGCCGCCCATATAGGCGAACTCGAACGCGCATGCCGCCAGCGGCACGCCTTTCAAAGTGCCGCGCACGGAGATCAGCGCGTCCTTCTCGCCGGTCTTTTTCTGCGCGGCGGTAATGCGGTCGCGATATTTCTTCGAATCCTTGAACTTCAGCGCATCGGCAGGCTGCAAGGCTTCGTCCAGCTCGGTGACGCTGTCCTCGTCGAGGAATGCCGCGAGCCGCGCGCGGGCGCCGATCGAATGGTGGTGGCCGCACTTGGGGCACACCATCAGGTTGCGCTCCAGCTCGGGCCGGTACAGCACCGCGCCGCAGCCGCCGCACTTTTCCCACACCCCTTCCGGCACCTTGCCCTTGGCCGTCTGGCCTTCGGTGCGGATGCGCGGGGTCATCAGTTTCTGCAACCAGGTCATGGGCGTGGCGCGGCTTGGGGGACGGAAAGGATAGCACTTGTAGGGCGGACACCGTCCGCCGCGGCGGGCAGTGCCCGCCCTACCCCAGCGCCTTGCGTATCGGCGACAGGAATTCGCGTGCCCGCGAACAAGCCTCGTCGGTGCTCGCGCTGCCTTCCAGATGCGACACCAGCGCCGAGCCGATCACCACCGCGTCGGCGAAGGCCCCTATCCGTTTCGCGCCATCCGCATCCTTGATCCCGAAGCCCACCGCAACCGGCACCCCGGCCTGCTCGCGCAGCGAACGCACGCGACGTTCGACTTCACCTGCGTCCAGATGCGAAGCGCCGGTGATGCCGGCGAACGACACGTAGTAGAGATAGCCTTCGGCGGCGCTGATGGCGCGCGCCATGCGCGAATCCGAAGTCGTCGGCGCGGTCAGCAGGACGCGCTGCAGGCCGGCATCGCGCAGCGGCTGCAGGGTCGCGTCTTCCTCGATCGGGCAATCCACGATCAGCACGCCGTCCACGCCGGCTTCCGAGGCCTCACTCGCGAATTTTTTTATCCCGTGAATTTCGATCGGATTCAAATAGCCCATCAGCACGATCGGGGTATTTTCATCGCGCTCGCGGAATGCGCGCACCCACTGCAGGATCTGCGCAATGCCTACGTGATTCGCCAACGCACGCTCGCTGGCGTGCTGGATCACCGGGCCGTCCGCCATCGGATCGGAGAACGGCACGCCCAGCTCGATCAGGTCGGCGCCGGCTTCGACCAGCGCGTGCATGATCGCGACCGTGGCATCCGGCAGCGGATCGCCCGCGGTGATGAAGGGAATCAGCGCGGTGCGTTGGTTTGCGCGGAGTTCGTGGAAGCGTGTGGGGATGCGGTTCATTGAATGTGAGCGGTGAATGGTGAGCGGTGAGCGGAAAAAGCAAAATCGGCCGTTGCGGACGACGAGCGAGAGCTTCCGCTGACCGCTGACCGCTCACGGCTCACAGTGAGATCCCTTCCCGCTCCGCGATGGTATGCACATCCTTGTCGCCTCGCCCGGACAGGTTGCAGAGCACGATCTTGTCTTTCGGCAATTCGCGCGCGAGCTTGATCGCCTGCGCGACCGCATGGCTGGATTCGAGCGCGGCCAGGATGCCTTCGGTGCGTGCGAGCAGGTGGAATGCTTCCAGCGCCTCGTCATCGGTGACACCGACATATTCGGCGCGGCCGGTGTCCTTCAGGAAGGCGTGCTCGGGACCGACGCCCGGATAATCGAGACCTGCGGAAACCGAATGGGTCTCGGTGATCTGGCCGTCGTCGTCGCACAGCACGTAGGTGCGGTTGCCGTGCAGCACGCCGGGCCGCCCCGCCGCGAGCGAAGCGGCATGGTGCCCGCTCGCGACACCCTCGCCAGCCGCTTCCGCGCCGACGATGCGCACGCCGCGATCATTGAGGAATGCGTGGAACAGGCCGATCGCGTTGGAACCGCCACCGACGCAGGCGGTGATCACGTCCGGCAGTTTGCCGTATTGCTCCAGCATCTGCGCGCGCGCCTCGCGGCCGACCACCGCGTTGAAATCTCGCACCATCATCGGATAGGGATGCGGCCCGGCCACCGTGCCGATGATGTAGAAGGTGTCGCGCACGTTGGTGACCCAGTCGCGCAGCGCCTCGTTCAGCGCATCCTTCAGCGTTTTCGATCCGGAGGTCACCGGCACCACTTCCGCGCCGAGCAGCTTCATGCGGTAGACGTTGATCTTCTGGCGTTCGATGTCGGTCGCGCCCATGTAAACGACGCATTGCATACCGAAGCGCGCGCACACGGTCGCGGTCGCGACGCCGTGCTGTCCGGCGCCGGTCTCGGCGATGATGCGTCGCTTGCCCATCGCACGCGCGACCAGCGCCTGGCCGATGGTGTTGTTGATCTTGTGCGCGCCGGTGTGGTTCAGATCCTCGCGCTTCAGCAGGATCTGCGCGCCGCCGGTCTGCTCCGACAGGCGCTGCGCGTGGTAGATCGGCGAAGGCCGGCCGACGTAGTGTTTCAGGTCGCGGTCGAGTTCGGTGATGAACGCGGGATCCGTGCACAGGCGCGTGTACGCCGCGGTCAGTTCCTCGAGCGGCGCGATCAGGGTTTCCGCCACGAACACGCCGCCGTAATCACCGAAGCGGCCGTGTTCGTCGGGATAGACGTGGTAGTCGGCAATCTGCATGGGTCAATCAATTTGAAAGTTTGTTCAAGACAGTCCGCGAATGAACGCAAAGAACGCAAATATAGAGCTTTCATTCACGTTTATTTGCGGACCATCCGCTTCACAGATTCTGGCGTGCGCGCGTTTTCAATTCCTCCACCACTTCGGCCGTGAGCGGCCCGAGCACGCCGCGACGCCGTTCGGGAATGTGCGCGGCCGGATCTTCTTCGGCGAACGCGTAGTGATCCAGCAGGTTGCGCCAGGCTTCACGTTCGGCGGGCGGCAAGGCGCGGAAAGCCAACAGGCAATGGAACAGCGCCGCACGCGCATGGCCGCTCACGTAGCCGGGAACGTCCACCGCGTTCCACCAGTAGTTCACCAGCGCGTTCAGCTGCTCCAGCGACTCGACGTGATGCCACCACAGCGGCGGAATGTAGATCGCGTCGCCTTCGTCCAGTTCGGCTACCTGTGCCGCGGCCAACGCGAGCTTCAGGCGTGGATAGTGCGGATCGTCCGGACGGTCCAACCGTGCCAGGCTGATTGCGGCGCCGGTGGGCGCGAAGTCCAGCGGCCCGACGTACAGGTTCGGCAGCTGCTCGGGCGGAAACAGCGTGAAGCGGCGCGTGCCGCACACCACGCAGGCGATGTTGTGCTGCGAATCGAAATGCGTCGGCGTGACGGTACGGTTGCCCATCCAGAGGCGCGGTTCGATGCTGCGATCGAGGAACGGCAGCGCGTGGTCTTCGAGCAGGCCCGGCAGGCACTCGCGCAGGGGCACGCTCTGGATCACCAGCCCCGGCGCGTGCTCGCGCTGGCTGTACTTCGCCAGGCGCTGCAAGCCGAGCGTCACCGGCACCTTGAAATGTTCGTAGTTGAATCCGGAAAGGTCCGGCGTGTAGCCGATGATGCCCTCGGCCTCCGGCGCGAGCGCCAGGGTGGTCACGTCGGTGCCGTTGTCGAGTTCCGCCAATCGCTGCGCGAACGCGGTGTCCGATTGCAGCGCCAGTTTCACGATCGGCCAGTCGCGCACCAGCCCGCGGATCACCAGCGGTCTGCCGCGCGCGATCACGGCATCGAAATCGAACGCGCGCGCATCGCACTCCTCGACCGGAGTGGCCACCGAGGCGGGCGCACTGGCAACGCTCATGACAACTCCGCATCGGCGGCGTGCACCGCGGCGAAGAAGGCGCGCAGCTTCGTCGCATCCTTGATGCCGGGCGACGATTCGACACCGCTGGCGAGGTCCACCGACCACGGCCGCACGGTGCGAATGGCATCTGCGACATTCTCCGCCTTCAGGCCGCCGGCGAGGATCACGGGGCGCCCGAGATCGCGCGGGATGCGCGACCAGTCGAACGTCCTGCCCTGTCCGCCCTGTGCACCCGGCGGATGGCCGTCCAGCACGAAACCGCGCGCGCGCGGATGCGCCGCGACGAGTTCGCGCACGTCCACGTCGCCGGCCATGCCGACCGCCTTGGTGTAGCGCAGGCCGAACGACTCGCAAAACGCCGCATCCTCGCTGCCGTGGAACTGGATCAGGTCCGGGCGCACGCTTTCCACGATCTCCGCCACGCGCCCGGCCGGCAGATCGTGCGTCAGCACCACCGCGGAAACAAATGACGGCAGGGCATGACGGATCGCGCGGGCGCGATCGAGCGGCACGCAACGCGGGCTGCTTGGCGTCATCACCAGCCCGATCGCATCGGCGCCGAGCTCGCATGCGAGCAGCGCGTCTTCGAGACGGGTGATGCCGCAGATTTTGATGCGGGTGCGGGACATCGTCGCGGGTCGGTCGCGCGCAGGCGCGCTCCTACAGGGTCACTTCGGATGGAAGCGCCCATTCTGCCGGATAACGCGGACCGATGAAGGTCAACCCTTGCGCGGGTGCAGTGGCGCCCGCCTGCGAGCGATCGCGTGTGGCCAGCACTTCGGCCATCCATTCGACCGGACGCTCGCCCATTCCGACTTCCAGCAGCGAACCGACGATGTTGCGGACCATGTGGTGCAGGAAGGCGTTCGCCTGGATGTCCACGTGCACGCGCTCGTCTTCGCGGCTCACGCCGATGTGATGAACAGCTCGGCGCGCGTGCGCGGCCTGGCAGGAAATCGCGCGGAAGGCCGAGAAGTCGTGTTCGCCGATGAGCGCCTGGGCGGCGCGATGCATCGCTTCCGCATCCAGCGGCCGCCGCTCCCATGAAACGTAGCGCGCGTGCAGCGCCGGCCGGATCGCACGGTTCAACAGTGTGTAGCGATAGCGCCTTGCACGCGCGGAAAAGCGTGCGTGGAAATCATCGGGCGTCGGTTTCGCCCACAGCACCGAGACACCGACCGGAAGCTTCGTGTTCGCGCCGAGTGTCCAGGCACGCTCGTCGCGTTGCGATTCGCTGTCGAAGTGGACGACCTGGCAACGCGCGTGCACGCCTGCGTCGGTGCGCCCGGCGCAGGTCACCGCGACTTCATGGTCGGCGACGAACGAAAGCGCCGCCTCGACTTCCGCCTGGATGTTGGGTCCGTGGGCCAGCCGCTGCCAGCCGAAGAACCCGGTGCCGTCGTATTCGATGCCGAGGGCGATGCGACTCAAGCCACTCCTTCCAGCAACCGCTTCGCTTCGTCCTTCTGCATCTGCGAACCTTCGTTCAGCACTTCCTCCAGCATCGCGCGCGCGCCTTCCGGATCGCCCATGTCGAGATACGCGCGGGCGAGGTCGAGCTTGGTGTCCACCGGATCGTCGCTGAAGGACGGCACCGGATGTTCGCGGGTGTCCTCATCATCATGGTCGATGGGCGACGCGGAATGGCCGGTCGCGGCGTGATCCTCGAATTCGGCCATGCTCTGAACGTGCGTGATGTCATCGGACCCGGCCACGGGCGGCTGCGGCGCGGGCATGCCTGGCGCGGCCACCGGCTCTTCCGGTGGCAGTTCGTCGAAGCTGAAATCGTATTCGCTTTCCGCGGGCTGCTGCACATGATCGTCGGGAACCGCCACCACGGTTTCGTCCGACGCGCCGATACTGTCGTGCACTGGATGCTCCTCCGTGTACGACGGCTCCTCGTGCGCGGGTTCCTCATGGGCTTCCGCCGCCACGGCCGGCACCGCCGCCGCGCCGAAATGATCGGCCGGCGACGGCGCTTCGTCTTCCGGTTCCGGCAGCGGCTTGGGACGACGCCGCACAAGGCCAAGCAGGATCAGGCCGAGGATGACCACGCCGGCGATGATCCAGGCCAGCGGCTGCCGGTACCACGGTTCGGCGATGCCCTGGTCCTGCACGTTCTGCGGCGCAGCCTTGGCTTCCGGCTTGGCTGCCGGAGCCGGTTTGGCCGCTGCCGGCGTTGCGCCGGCCGCAGTCGTCGCGGCCGCATTCGCGGTGACTGGCGCATGCGCCGCGGCACTGCCGGCCACCGCAGGCGCCGTTGTGCTCGCCGCGGATTTCGGCGCATTCGCCACGTTGCTCGCGCTCGCAAGCGGCGCGGCGTTGGCCGACGGCGTGGCAGACGATTTCGCCGCCTGCTGCTGCGCTTCGGCGAGCTTGCGTTGCAACTCGGCGATCTCGGCGTCCTTCATGCCGAGCAGCTTCTGGTTCTTGCTGCCGATGTCTTCCAGATCCTTCACCCGCGATTGCAGGTCGGCGTTGTCCTGCTTGAGGCTGGTCAGCGATTCCTTCGCGGTCGCGAGTTGCTGTTTCAGATTCGCGACTTCGGCGGTACCGGTTCCGCCCTTCTCGCCGGGACGGCTGGCCGCATTGCCGCCGCCCTGCGCGGGCGGCACCAGGGCCAGGCGATCGGATGCGTTCGACGAGGCCTTGGCGGTGGGCGCGGGAGCCGCAGGCGCGGCATTGTTCTGCACGACCGTGGTGGCCTTGCGCGCCGCGGTGCCGCGCCAGTCCTCCATCTGCCGGTGCACCTTGGCGCGCGCTTCGGCCAGGCTGGTGGCGTTCACCGCATCCCGGGTCGGGATGCGCAGGATCGCGCCGCTCTTCAGCGTGTTGATGTTGTCGCGATAGAACGCATCGGGATTGGTCCGCTGCAGGGCCAGCATCATCTGGTCCACGCTGATCTCGGCATCCGGACGCGTTTCGTTGGCGATGTGATACAGCGTGTCGCCCTTCCTGACCTGATAGTCGCCGCTGCGCTGTGGTGCCTGCGCAGCCGCCGCGGGAGCCGGTCGCGGCGCGGCCGCTGGAGCCGGCGTGGAATTCGGTTGCTGAACCGGCGCGGAGAACATGCTCGAGGGCGACGCGGCAGGTGCGGGCTGCGGCGCCGCGGGCGGTGCAACGGGTGCCGCGGCCGGTTGCGCCACGGGCGCGGGTGCGGGCGCGGCCGTCGGCGCGGGCGTCATCTGCGGCGCCGGACCGGCGATCACCGGATCCAGCAGTACGGTGTATTCGCGCAGCTGCTTGCCCCTGGCGGTATCCACCTGCACCAGGAAATCCAGGTACGGCGCGGTGACCGGCTGCTCGCTGGTGACCAGCACGACCTTGTGTCCGGTCGTGTCGGTGACGATGCTGAAACGCAGGTGTTCGAGCCCCGCGCGCGACAGGCCGGCGCGCTGGAAATCCGCTTCCGACGCCAGCCCCACGCTCAGGTGCTTGGCCTCGGTGAGATTGTCGAGCTGGATCGGAATCTCCGCGACCAGCCGTTCGTCGAGGGCGGACTTGACCCGGATCTGGCCAAGTTGCAAGGCCAACGCCTGCGAGCTGCCCAGACACAAGGCAATGGCGAGCGTGAGCTTGAAGGTGGACTTCATGATTGCTTCCCCTGCGACGAGCGCATATTGACCTGTGTGCGACCGGCGCGGAGCTAGAAACCGCGCGAAGTCGGCGCCGCAAGAGTATTCCACAATTAGGCCTGTGAACAGGCTCCGGACCGGCAAAAACGCGGCCTGCGACACGCCTCCGGGAATCCGGCCTCAGTGGCCGGCCGGTCGAACCGGGGCGGAGTGCGCGGCGGCCGGCAACGCGGCCAGCTTGCGCCGCAGTTCCTGGATCTCGCGATCGCGCTGGTCGAGCGCGGCGCGATTGGCCGCGCTGCTCTTCTCCAGGTCCGCGACCTTGGCACGCAACTGATCGGTCTGCGCGCGCTGGCCTTGCAGTTCCGCCTGGGTGTGCTGCAACTGTTTCTGCAACGCGCCGGAACTGGCCGCTGGCGCGCCGCCGCTCTGTGCGGCGAAACAGCCCATCGGCAGCACCAGTGCCGAGAGCAAGCCGATCGCGCGGGCGGTTCCGTTGTTCATGCGCACACTATAGATAGTTCTCGATCAGCAGTTCCGCGATCTGCACCGCATTGAGCGCGGCGCCCTTGCGGATGTTATCCGACACGACCCAAAGGTCCAGCCCGCGCGGATGGGAGATGTCCTCGCGGATGCGGCCGACGAATACCTCGTCCTTGCCGGAGGCATGTCCCGCCGGCGTCGGATACCCACCCGGCTTGCGCTCGTCCACCACCACCACGCCAGGCGCTCCGGCCAGCAGTTCCGTGGCCTCGGCCACGCCCAGTTTCGCGCGCGTCTCGATGTGCACGGCTTCCGAATGCCCGTAGAACACCGGCACGCGCACGCAGGTCGGGTTCACGGCAATGGATTCATCTTCCAGGATCTTGCGCGTTTCCCAGACCATTTTCATTTCTTCTTTGGTGTAGCCGTTGTCCTGAAAGTCGTCGATCTGCGGGATCAGGTTGAACGCGATCTGCGCGGGGAATTTGCTCGGGCTCGCATCCTGGAAGCTCAGCAGCGCGGCGGTCTGCCGGCCCAGTTCTTCCATGCCCGAGCGCCCTGCCCCGGACACCGACTGATACGTCGCCACGTTGATGCGTTCGATGCCGGCCGCGCGGTGCAGCGGCGCCAACGCGACCAGCATCTGCATGGTCGAGCAATTGGGATTGGCGATGATGCCGCGGTTGACGTACTGCGCGATGGCGTGCGGATTCGCTTCGCTCACCACCAGCGGGATGTCGTCCTGGTAACGGAACTCGGAAGTGTTGTCGATCACCACCGCGCCCGCGGCCGCCGCGCGCGGCGCGTGTTCGCGACTGACCTTGCCGCCGGCGGAGAAGAACGCGATGTCGATATCCTTGAAATCGAAATCGGCGAGATTGCGCACGGTCAGCGACTTGTTGGCGAACTCGACCTTGCCGCCCGCCGAGCGCTCGCTCGCCAGCGGCACCAGTTCGCCGATCGGGAAATCGCGTTCGGCGAGGATGGACAGCAGCGTTTCACCCACGGCGCCGGTGGCACCGGCGATGGCGACGTTGTAGCGGGGTTTCTTGCTCATGGGCCTTGAATCGGGAGTCGGGAGTCGGGAGTCGGAATCGGGATCGGGAATTGGGAATTGGGAATCGGGAATTGGGAATCGGGAATTGGGAATCGGGAATCGGGAATCGGGAATCGGGAATCGGGAATCGGGAATCGGGAAAATCGTAGGGCGGACACCGTCCGCCACAATCGGCGGGCAATGCCGCCCTACTGGGTTTGGATTTTCTCGTCATTTCGGGGCTGGCGCGGACGCAGTCCGCGACAGAACCCGGAACCCAGAGCCTTTGATTTTATGTTCTCTCAACGCGGTAGGTCGCGGCTTTCGCCAGGATGGCGAGATGATGTTTTCTCATTTGCCCATGAGGAGCGCCGGCAGGATTTCGTCGCCAGCCCAATACCAGGCCAGCGCCATCCCGAACAGCACGCCGAAGGCGCACAGCAGCCAGCGCCAGCGTTTCCATGTCCCGACGTGTGATGACAACTGCATGGGCAGATCCACGACGTAAGCTGCGCAGTAGCAGACGTTCGCCAGCACGGCGAGAACGACCAGTCCGAGCAGCAGCTCGAAACTGAGCCGGGTCTCGATCCGCGACCAGAACACGATCGCGAGCGCGACGACGACCGCCAACAACGCGAGGTTGTAGACGATGCGCCGCAACTCCCAGTAATGGACTGCGTCGCTCAGCGCATCGCGGAACGAAATCTGTGTCTGGGTGTGCGTCATCATCACTTCTCCTTGCCGATGCGCGGCAGGACTTCCCCCACGTCCGCGCATTGCGCGCGATGGCGCAACGCTTGGTCCATCAGCACCAGCGCGACCATCGCCTCGGCAATGGGTGTAGCACGAATGCCTACGCAGGGATCGTGACGACCCTTGCTGCGCATCGTGATCTCCTCGCCGGCGAGGCTCACGCTGCGTCCGGGCTTGAGGATGCTGGAGGTCGGTTTCAGCGCGATCGAAACGCGCACGTCCTGGCCGCTGGAAATGCCGCCGAGGATGCCGCCTGCATGGTTGGAGAGGAATCCGCGCGCGGTGATTTCGTCGCGGTGTTCGCTGCCGCGCTGGGCGACGCTCGCGAAACCCGCGCCGATCTCCACGCCTTTCACCGCATTGATGGACATCAGGGCCGACGCCAGCTCCGCATCCAGCTTGCCGTACACCGGTTCGCCCCAGCCGGGCGGCACGCCGGTCGCGATCACGTTGACGCGTGCGCCGACCGAATCGCCGTCCTTGCGCAAGGCGTCGATGTACTTTTCCAGTTGCGGCACCTGCGCCGCGACCGGCCAGAAGAACGGATTGCCCTCGACCGCTCCGAAATCAATCGCTGCGTCTTCCGGCAACTCCGGCACGATGTCGCCAACCTGCGCGAGCCAACCGCGCACCTCGACGCCGCATTTTTCCGCGAGCCACTTCTTCGCGATCACCGCCGCCGCCACGCGCATGGTCGTCTCGCGCGCGGAAGCACGGCCGCCGCCGCGCGGATCACGGATCCCGTACTTCTGCCAGTAGGTGTAGTCGGCATGGCCGGGCCGGAACGTTTGCGCCAGCTCGTCGTAATCCTTCGAGCGGGCGTCGGTGTTGCGGATCAGCAGCGCGATCGGCGTGCCCGTGGTCCTGCCCTCGTACACGCCGGACAGGATTTCCACTTCGTCCGCCTCGTGCCGCTGCGAGGTGTAGGGCGAGGTGCCTGTGGCACGGCGCGCGAGGTCGCGCACGAAGTCTTCCGTCGCAATCGCAATGCCCGGCGGGCAGCCGTCGATCACGCAGCCGATCGCCGGCCCGTGCGATTCGCCGAAGGTGGTGATTGCGAATAATTTGCCGAACGTGTTGGACATGCAATCGGAAAATCGTAGGGCGGACACCGTCCGCCGCGTCGGCGGGCAATGCCCGCCCTACCCGGCCATCGCCGGATTATCGTCCATGCACCGCTTCGCGGATTGCATCCGCGTGTTCAACCAGATCCCGCCGCTCCAATGCGAACACGCCCATCGGTCCCACCTTGAACTCGATCCACACGAATGGGATTTCCGGCAACAGCCGGTTCAATGCGCGCTCGGATTCCCCGACTTCCACGATCAAGAGGCCGTCCTCGGTCAGATGATCGGGGGCTTCGTTCAAAATCCGCAACGCGAAATCCAACCCGTCCTCGCCTGCCGTCAAGCCTAATCGCGGCTCGTGGCGATATTCGGGCGGCAATGCTGCGAATTCCTGCTCGGTGACGTAAGGCGGATTCGAGACGATCAGGTCGTAACGTTCGCCCACCGCCGCGAACAAATCCGACCGGATCGCACGCACCCGATCGCCGATCTGATGCAGCGCGATGTTCTCGCGCGCGAGGCTCAAGGCGCCTTCATCGATGTCCACGAGATCAACCCGCCACGCCGGATTGTGCGCGGCCATCGCAATGCCGATGCAGCCGGAACCCGTGCACAGGTCCAGCGCGCGTTCGACTTCGCGACCGTCCAGCCAGGGCGTGAATCCGGACTCGATCAACTCCGCGATCGGCGAGCGCGGCACCAGCGCGCGCGGATCGGATTTGAAACGCATCCCCGCAAACCAGACCTCGCCCACCAGGTACGCCACCGGCTCGCGGCTGGCGATGCGCCGTTCGATCAGTTCCAGCACGCGTGATTTTTCCTGCGCAGTCAGCCGTGCCTGCCCGTAGGCCGGCGGCAGGTCCGGCGGCAAGTGCAGGGACGAGAGCACCAGGTGCGTGGCCTCGTCGATCGCGTTGTCGTGGCTGTGGCCGAAGGTCAGCCCGGCCGCGTTGAAGCGGCTGGCTGCGTAACGGATATGGTCGACGATGGTGGCGAGTTCGGAAGTCATGCGCGCCATTTGAAAGTGCAGCCATGGATAGCTGTTTTTCGATTTTCGCGTTCACGGACGAACGCATGCAATGTAAAGAGCTGCGGAGTATAGAGCAGCGTGACTCGCTACACTCCGCGCCATGTCGCCGGCCACCCTCCTCCAATACCTGCTGCCGCAACGCACGCTCTCGCGGATCGTCCGCGCCGCCACGCGCTGGACCTGGCGGCCATGGAAGAACTTCCTGATCGGCCAGGTCGTGCGCCGCTATCGCGTGGACATGAGCGAGGCCGCGCAGCACGATCCATTCGCGTATCCGCATTTCAATGCGTTCTTCACCCGCGCATTGAAACCCGGGGCGCGCAGCGCACCCGGCAACGACGCCACCCTTTCTTCGCCCGCCGAAGGACGCATCAGCCAGGCCGGTCGCATCGATGACGGCCGCATCCTGCAGGCGAAAGGTCGTACCTACAGCGTCGCCGAGCTGCTCGCCGACGAACAGGCGGCGGAGACCTATCGCGACGGGCATTTCGTCACGATCTATCTTTCGCCGCGCGACTATCACCGCGTGCACATGCCGCTGGCCGGGGAACTGATCGAAACGGTGCACGTGCCGGGCCGCCTGTTCAGCGTCGCACCCGGTCCCGTTGAATCGATCCCGCGCCTGTTCGCGCGCAACGAGCGGCTGGTCTGCCATTTCGAAAGCGAGCACGGCCCGTTCGTGGTGGCACTGGTCGGCGCGATGCTGGTGTCGGGCATCAGTACGGTATGGAATGGAACCGAAGTCCCGCCCTACGCGGCGCACGTGGTGCGCGGGGACTGGCGTGGAAGGAACGTGAAAATGGAACGCTTCGCGGAGATGGGCCGCTTCGAAATGGGCTCCACCGTGATCCTGCTGCTGCCGCAAAGCTGCGCCCTGCGCGCCGGCCTGCTGCCGGAAATGCCGGTACGGGTGGGCCAGCGCCTCGGCCATTTCCTGGATTGAGAGCTGTTCAGCTTCGGATGTATACCGCGCGCATCAATCGGCGCAGAATGTGAACTTCGTGGCGGGTTCGATGATGCAACAAACGCTAAGCTCGTCAGCAATGTTGGGGAACATGTCATGCGCCTGGTCACACGCATTCTCGCCCTGAGCCGCGCCGCGCGGCTGCAACGCCAGTTCCGCGAAATCGAACAGCGCACGCGCGGACTGCCCGCGCCGACCTGCACCCTGCTCGCGGAATTGATCGGTCGCGAATGCACCGCCGCCGGCCGCAGCGAAGTTCCGCATCTGTACGGTTCCCCGCCGGACCTGAAGCCCGGCAGCTGGGGCACGGGCATGGACCTGGGTTACGAGCGCGCGCGTTCGGACAACGCGCAGGTGCGCCTGCGCGGCATCGCGCTGTGGCTGGCGGTCGCCTATCACGAAACCCGCGAAGCGAGCTTCCCGGAATTCGAAGGCCTGCACCGCGAAGTGCTGCGGCTGATGCGCCAGGTCAAGGAAAACGCGGCGCCGCAGGCCGATCGCTCCGATGTCTGGATGCACGCGAAGAGTGAAGCAGCGGCGTAGGGCAGACATCGTCCGCCGCGCGCGCGATGGCGGGCGGTGCCCGCCTGCTTCAATCCCTTCCGCAGCCGCTCAGTTTCAATTCCTGGCCGGGCTTCAGTTCATAGCGCGGCGCGTGCAGGTGGTTGGCCTTCGCCAGCGAGCGCACGTCGTCGCAGCTGTATTTGCGCGCGATCGACGACAACGTGTCGCCGTGGCGCACGGTGTAACGGCGCGGCGGATCGGCCGCCCGCGCGATCTGTGCCGGCGGACTCGGCAGCGTCGCCGAATGCAGGTCGGCCGCCAGATCCACCCACGGTCCCTGCGTGCAGGATTTTGCGTAGACGTCCTGCAATTCCTGCGGAAGTTCCACGCGCGTGCCCATCGGTTGCTCGGCCTGCGGATCCATCTGCGGATTGAGGTTGCGCAGCGTGCGGAACCAGCCGTTGCGCATGTCGCCGGTCTGGCCGAGGCAGATCGCCAGCTCCGACAGCGACGCCTGCCGCTGCAGGATCACGTGGCCGGGCGCGCCATCGATTTTCGGGAAATGCAGGTTGTAGCGTTCCGGATGCATGAACAGCCACGCCGCCGCGAGCACCATCGGCACGTAGTCGCGTGTCTCGGGTGACAGCGCGAAATAAATCTTCGGATCCCAGAAGCTCGCATCCGGCTGGCTCGCCGCCAGCCGGCCGACCCGGCCTTCGCCGCCGTTGTAGGCGGCCAGCACCAGTTCGAGATTGTCGTTGAACTTGGCGAGCTGTTCATTCAGATACGCGGCGTTGGCGCGCGCGGACAAGGTGGGATCGAAGCGCTCGTCGAAACCGTCCACCGTGGTCAGGCCGAAACGCGCGCCCGTGGCCGGCATGAACTGCAACGGGCCGGCAGCGCCCGAGCGCGACACCGCGTGCACCTTGCCGCCGGATTCCTTGGCAATGAATCCGAACAGGATCGCTTCTGGCAGGTCGGCCTTCTGGTATTCCGGCCACATCTCGAAGCGCAGGTATTCGTAATCGACGTACGCGGTCATCAGGTTCGGCCGCATCTGCGTCAGCCAGGTTTCCAGCGCAGCCTTCACCGGGCCGTTCATCGCGATCAGGTCGGAAAGCTTGCGGCCGCGCAGCAGGCTGGCGGTGCGCTGGGTTTCCGGCACGGCGTTCAGGACCGGCGAGGAACCGTTGTCGGACTGATCGGCCGGCTGGTCGGAAAGCTCGTCGCCCTCGTCGCCGCCGAGGAAACTGCCGTCCTTCAGTCGCAGTGCGCGATCGTAGGTGCTGATGAAGCGCTGGACATCGCAACCCGCGGTATTCACGCATTGCGCGGCCGCGTTGCGCATGGTGTCCAGCGCCACGCTGATCGCGTGCTCGGATTGCGCGTTGTCGTCCTGGCGCGCCAGCTCCAGCGCGTGGTCGTAATCACGCCCGGCCTGGTCGAGTTTGGCGTACAGGGAATCCAGCGCGGAGTTGCCGACGGAATTCGCACGCGTCGGAGCGCCGGAACATCCGGCCAGCACGGCGATCAGCAGGGTGACGACAGGCGGAAGCAGGCGCGGGACGCGCGGCAGAACGGACATCTTCAACAAACCCCGACAGCAGGAACACGGCGCAATCCGAACCCTACCGGGTGCGGGCGTGCGACTCAAGAGAGCTGGTGCACAATGTCCGTCGTCGTGCCGCACCGACGCGGCGATCCGGACAGGACGAACATTCCCGATGTCACGCTGGCGCCCGCCACCGCCCCGCTCGACCGCGATCATCACGCGCGCGGGATTCGAAAAGCTGAAGGCGGAACTGGATCACCTCTGGCGCGAATTGCGCCCGGATGTGGTGCGTGCGCTGGCCGCGGCCGCGGCGGAAGGCGATCGTTCGGAGAATGCCGAATACACCTATCGCAAGAAGCAGCTCGGCGAGATCGATCGCCGCGTGCGCTACCTGTCCAAGCGCATTCCTTCGTTGAAGATCGCCGAAGGGATGCCCGGCGATGCGCAGGCGATCTTCTTCGGCGCAACCTTCGAAATCAAGAATCTGGAGAGCGGCGACAGCGCGCGCTATCGCATCGTCGGGCCGGACGAAACCGATGCGAAGCAGGGCTGGATCAGCGTGGACTCGCCGCTCGCGCGCGCCGCGCTGAAGAAACGCGTGGACGAGGAATTCGAAGCGGAACTGCCGGGCGGCAGGACGCGGTTCGTGGTGCTGGCGGTGAGCTACGAATCCTAGGGCGGACATTGTCCGCCATCGTCGTGCGACGGGCATTGCCCGCCCTACGCCAGCGTCGCTTCCAGGTCGTGTGCATCAGCGCCGGTCACGCGCACTTGCGCGAACTGGCCCGGCTTCAGCGATTGGCCATCATTGATGCGCACCACACCGTCGATCTCCGGCGCGTCGGCAGCCGAACGCGCGATGGCACCTTCCGCGTTCGCTTCATCCACCAGCACGGTCAGCGCGCGGCCGATTTTCTGCTGCAATTTCGCCGCGGATATCTCCGCCTGCACTTCCATGAAGCGCTCCAGCCGGTCTTCCTTCAATTCTTCCGGCACCGGATCGGGCAGTTCATTCGCGCGCGCACCGTCCACCGGCGAATAGGCGAAGGCACCGACGCGATCGAGTTGCGCCTCGCGCAGGAAGTCGAGCAACGCCTCGAATTCTTCGTCCGTCTCGCCGGGGAAACCGACGATAAAGGTGCTGCGGATCGTGAGGTCCGAGCAGACCTTGCGCCAGGCGTGGATGCGCTCCAGCGTCTTCTCCGCATGCGCGGGCCGCTTCATCAATTTCAAAATCCGCGGCGATGCGTGCTGGAACGGAATATCCAGATACGGAAGGATCTTCCCTTCCGCCATCAACGGGATCACTTCGTCCACGTGCGGATACGGATAGACGTAGTGCAGCCTCACCCAGGCGCCCAGCTCGGCCAGCCCATTGCAAAGATCGGTCATGCGCGTACGGTATGAGTTCCCGCGCCATTCGCGTTCGGCGTAGCGCAGGTCCACGCCGTAGGCGCTGGTGTCCTGCGAAATCACCAGCAATTCCTTGACCCCGCCCTTCACCAGTTTCTCGGCCTCGACCAGCACCTCGTCGATCGGCCGCGACACCAGGTCGCCGCGCATGGACGGAATGATGCAGAACGTGCAGCGGTGGTTGCAGCCTTCGGAAATCTTGAGATACGCGTAATGCTTCGGCGTCAGCTTGATGCCGACGTCGTTATTTTCAGCGTCGCCAAGGCGACGCTGGGGAACGAGATTGACGAACGGATCGTGCGCCGGCGGCAGCGCCTCGTGCACCGCGCCCATCACGCTCGCGTAATCCTGCGGACCGCTGATCGCGAGCACTTCCGGGTACGCCTCGCGGATCAGTTCCGCGCGCTTGCCAAGGCAACCGGTGACGATCACCTTTCCGTTCTCGTGCAGCGCTTCGCCGATCGCGTCCAGCGATTCCTGCACCGCCGCATCGATGAAACCGCAGGTGTTGACGACCACGGCGTCGGCCGCGTCGTAACGCGGCACAATTTCGTAACCTTCCACCTTCAGCTGGGTGAGGATGCGTTCGGAATCCACCAGCGCCTTGGGGCAGCCGAGGCTGACGAAACCGATCTTGGGAGCGGATGCGGACATGAAGGACGGGCAACGTGAAAAGCGAGCCGGCCATTGTACGGGAGCCGCAGGCCCGAAGCCGGGAACCAGGGCGCAAACGGGATGCGCACCCCCGCAACCTCCCGATTGAACATACGCGCGCAGGGGCATACGCTGGACGGGATCACAGCCAGGGAGCGCACCGATGGGACAGAACATCAATCTCAACACCGCCGGCATGCATTGCATCGGCGCGTACCTCGCCAAGCCGGAAGGCGAGCCCAAGGGCGGCATCGTGGTGGTGCAGGAGATCTTCGGCATCAATGCGCACATCCGCAGCGTGGCGGATTCGTTCGCGCGGCACGGCTACACAGCGATCGCGCCGGCGTTCTTCGATCACGTCGAGAGCGGCGTGGAACTCGGTTACGACGAGAGCGGCTACCAGCAGGGTTTCAAGTTCGCCGGCGAAGTGGGTCTGGATCGTGCGATCGAGGATGTCGCCAGCGCCGCGGAGGCGATCGCATCATCGGGGAAGATCGGCGTGGTCGGCTATTGCTGGGGCGGCACCGTCGCCCTGCTCGCGGCGCAACGGCTCGGCATGCCCGCGGTGAGTTACTACGGGGCGCGCAACAAGAGTTTCTTCGACCAGCCACTGAAAGCGCCGGTGATCTTCCACTTCGGCGAGAACGATTCCTCGATCACCGCCGACGTGATCCAGCAGCACCGCGAAGCCTGGCCGGACACGTCGGTCTACGTGTACCCCGGCACCGGCCACGCCTTCAATCGCGACGTGGACCCGAAGGTCTACAACGCGGTCGCCGCGCAGCTTGCGCTGGAACGCACGCTGGCGTTCTTCGACAAGCATCTCGCCGGCGGCAAGTGAGCGGACCGGACGCCTTCATCCTCGATCCGCGGCTCGCCGCGGATACCGCATTCGTCGCGGATTGGAAATTGTCGCGCGTGCTGCTGATGGACGATATTCGTTTTCCCTGGTTGATCCTGGTGCCGCGCCGCGCCGGATTGGCGGAACTGGACGACCTCGCGCCGGACGAACAGGCGCAATTGCTGGCCGAGATCAACCGTGCGATGGCGCTGCTGCGCGACGTGGCGCCCTGCGACAAGATCAATGTCGGCGCGCTCGGCAACGTCGTGCGGCAACTGCACGTGCACGTGGTCGCGCGGCGCGAGAATGACGCCGCATGGCCGGGACCGGTTTGGGGATCGGGCGCGGCTGTGCGTCATCAACCCACCGCGCGCGAAGCCTTGGTCGCCACTCTGCGCGGCTGAACATGAGCGAGTTCACCGCCGAGCCGCTGTCTGAAGACGCACTGTTGCTGCGTTTCGGCGACGTGATTGACGCGCAGCTCAACGCGCGCGTGCACGCCGCGGCTGCGCGCCTGCGCGCGAGCGCGCTTCCCGGTGTCGCCGAGATTGCGCCGGCCTATGCGAGCCTGCTGCTGCGCTTCGATCCGTGCGCCTGGCACGACGGGCAAGATCCGCACGCGCATCTGCTCGCGCGCGTGCGCGAAACGTTGCGTGATCTCTCGCACGTCGAAACCGCCGGCCGTGAAGTCGAGATCCCCGTCTGCTACGGCGGCGCGCACGGACCCGACCTGGAAGAAGTCGCCGAACACGCGGGGCTCGATCCGCAACAGGCGATCGAGCGCCACACCGCGCGCGAATACACGGTCGCGATGCTCGGCTTCGCGCCCGGCTTTCCCTATCTGCTCGGCATGGATCGCGCGCTGCACACGCCGCGCCGCGTCACGCCGCGCACGCGCGTGCCGGCCGGTTCGGTCGCGATCGGCGGCGCACAGACCGGCATCTACCCCCGCGAATTGCCGGGCGGCTGGATGCTGATCGGTCGCACACCCCTGCTCCTGTTCGATCCGGAACGCGATCCACCCTGCCTGCTCGCGCCCGGCGATCGCGTGCGCTTTCGCGCAATGGATGCCGGCGAGTTCATCGCGCGCTTTGAGAAGCGCGGACATGGAAGTCCGTTTTTTGATTCTCGCGATCAGGGATGATCGCAAAATGACCATTGAAGTGCTGAAGCCCGGTCTGCTGACCACGCCGCAGGATGCCGGGCGTCGTGGCTTCGCGCATCTGGGCGTGGGCTGCGCCGGTGCGTTCGACCTGCCCGCGTTCCGCCTTGCCAATGCGCTGGCCGGCAATCCGCCTGATGCGTGCGCGCTGGAAATCACCCTGCTCGGGCCGACGTTGAGATTCCATGCCGATGCGTGGATCGCGCTGGCCGGCGCGCCTGTCGCCGCGCACGTGGACGAACAGCCGGTACCGATGTGGGCCCCGCTCTTCGTGCGCAAGGATTCCATGCTCGCGTTTGGCGCGATGAGTCTAGGCTGTCGCGCGTACCTCGCCGTGCACGGCGGTTTCGATTTCAAGCCGGTGCTGGGCAGCCGCAGCCTCGACGTCAATGCCGCGCTGGGCCCACTCGAACGATCGCTGCGCCGCGGAGACGTCTTGAAAGCCGACCAAAGCCATCGCGGCGTCCCGGCGACTTTCAAATGGAGCATCAACCCGCGTCCGTGGTTCGACGACAACCAGGATCGCCCGCTGCGGCTGATGCCTGGCACGCACGCACGCCTGCTCGATTCGAAGTCGCGGACCGCACTGTACTCGCGCAGCTTCCGCATTGCCGCGGATTCCAATCGTGTCGGTTGCCGATTGGAGGGCCACACGCTCGAACTCTCCGGGTCGATCGAGATGGTCAGCGAGGCGTCCGTCGCCGGCACGCTGCAACTGCCACCATCGGGCCAACCGATCGCGCTCGGCGTGGAGCATCCGGTCAGCGGCGGCTATCCGCGCATCGGCCAGATCATCGCCGCAGATTTGCCGCGGCTCGCACAATGCCGCCCCGGCGATGCGCTACGCTTCGCGCCATGCACTTTGGAAGAAGCGCGGCAGGCGCTGCGCGAACGCGATCAACAATTGCGCGAAATGGAAATGCTCATCGCCAATCGTTTGAAACAGGGCGCGTGAAAAAGATCGATCTCAACGCCGACCTCGGCGAAGGCTACGACGATGCGGCGGTGATGCCGCACATCTCTTCCGCCAACATCGCCTGCGGCTTTCATGCCGGCGACGCGGAAACCATGCGCCGCACGGTCGAACTGTGCGTTCGTCACCGCGTGGCGATCGGCGCACATCCTTCCCTGCCTGACCGCGCAGGCTTCGGTCGGCGCGAGATGGACATCCAGCCCGACGAGGTTTATGCGCAAACTCGCCAGCAGATCGGCGCGCTGGCTGCGTTCGCAAATGCGGCCGGCACGAAATTGCATCACGTCAAACCTCACGGCGCGCTCTACAACATGGCCGCGCGGGACCGCGCACTCGCCGACGCGATCGCGCGCGCGGTGCGCGATTCTGATCCGGATTTGATCCTGGTCGGACTTGCGGGCAGCGTGTCCATCGATGCCGCACTCGAAGCGGGGCTCGCCTGCGCGCAGGAAGCCTTCTGCGACCGCCGCTATCGCGCGGATGGTTCGCTGACCCCGCGTTCGCAATCAGGTTCCGTGATCGAAGACATCGACCAGGCGATCGATCAGGCCGTTTCCATCGCCGCGCGAGGCGAAGCCGTCGCGGACGACGGTTCGCGCGTCCGCATCGAAGCCGACACGCTGTGCGTGCACGGCGATCGCGCCAATGCCGGCGAATTCGCGCGGCGATTGCGCGAAGCGCTGGAGCATGCAGGTTTGCGCATCGCCATGCCGGAGCGCGCGTGATGCACTGGCTCCCCCTGCTCGGCGTGGCCGTGGTCGTGATCGGCTTCGCGCTGCGCTTCAACCCGGTGCCGGTGGTGATCGCGGCCGGCGTGGTGTCGGGACTCGCTGCCGGCAAGAGCGTCGGCGAAGTGCTCGCCCTGCTCGGCACCAGCTTCGTTTCCGAGCGCGCCCTGCTGCTGTACGTCCTCACGCTGCCGGCCATCGGCGTGCTGGAGCGCGCGGGGCTGCGGGAACACGCGCGCAACTGGATTTCACGATTGCAGGGCTTCACCCTTGCGCGCCTGTTGATCAGTTACCTCGCGATTCGCCAAATCCTGTGCATGATGGGCCTGACCGACATCGAGGGCCATGCGCAGACCGTGCGCCCGCTGCTGGCGCCGATGGCCGAAGCCGCGGCGGAGAAGCGCGGCACACCGCTGGAACAGCAAGAACGCAACGACGTCCGCTCTTTCTGCGCGGCGACCGACAACGTTGGCCGCTTCTTCGGCGAGGACGTGTTCATCGCGCTCGGCGCGGTACTGCTGATCCAGGGCTTCTACGCGCAGCACGGGATCGAACTGGAACCGCTGCAGATCGCGTTGTGGGCACTACCCACCGCGATCTCCGCTTTCGTGATCCACGGCCTGCGCAGCGTGCTGTTCGCGCGCCGGCTTGCACCACGCCCGCCCATGCCGCATACCGAAACGGTGGAACGCGATGCTGCGCATTGAGCATGCCTATTGGCTGCTCGCGCTGTTCCTCGCCGGCGCGGCATGGCTGAACCTGCGCGGGCGACGCTGGTGGCACGCGGCATTCTGGGCCGTACTCGCCGCGCTGTTCGCGAGCGGAGAGTTCGTGCTCGGCGCGGCCAAGGCACATCAGGAATTGCCCGCCCAGATCGCGGGCGTCGGCGTACTCGCGCTGGCGATGCTGGCGCCGCGCATGCATCGCGGCGAATTGCGCGAGCGCGCCGAGGCGTTGCGCGAAGCGGATGCGCTGCGGCTGCGCCACAAGCTGTTCGCACCCGCGGTGTTGATTCCGCTGGTCACGATGCTGGTCGCACTGTTCGGCGGCTACGCGGTCTTCGGCACGCACCTGTTCGCGCAGCAGCGGATGACGCTGACCGGGCTCGCGCTCGCGTGCGTGGTCGCGCTGGTCGCAGCCCTGTCCGTCACGCGCGCGAAGCCGTCCGCGGGGTTGACCGAAGGCCGGCGCCTCCTCGACACGCTCGGCTGGGCCGCGCTGCTGCCGCTGACGCTCGCGGCCCTGGGCGGCGTGTTCGCCGCGACCGGCGTGGGCGACGCGATCGCGCAACTGGTGCGCATGGCCATCCCGGTGCAAAGCGCGCTCGCCTGCATCGTCGCCTACGGCATCGGCATGGTGTTGTTCACCGTGATCATGGGCAACGCCTTCGCCGCATTCCCGGTGCTCACCGCGGGCATCGGCCTGCCGCTGCTGATCCAGCTGCACGGCGCGAATCCCGCGATCCTTGGCGCGCTCGGGATGCTGACCGGCTATTGCGGCACGCTGTTCACGCCGATGGCAGCGAATTTCAATATCGTGCCGGTGGCGTTGCTGGAGCTTCCGAACCAGGGCGACGTGATCCGCGCGCAATGGAAAACCGGCGCGATGCTGCTGGTGGTGAATCTGGTGTTGATGTACCTGCTGGTATTTCGCTAGGACTCCGTTCGTCCTGAGGTAGGCGCGAAGCGCCGAAAGTCGAAGGACATCGGCGGCGCGCTTCGACTTTGCTTGCTCTGCAAGCTACGCTCAGGGCGACTGCTCATTCTGCTTGAACATGAAGCGCACTCAGCTGCAGGACAATATCCTTCTCACCGGCTTCGCGCCCTTCGCGGGCGAGGCGGTCAACCCTTCATGGCAGGCCGTGCGCGCGCTGGACGGCGAAGTGATCGAAGGCCACCGCGTGATCGCGCTGGAACTGCCGA
>DASSEW010000081.1:0-36793 GCA_035695065.1 Rhodanobacteraceae bacterium
GAAGGTCTTCTCGCCCCCGTTCGCGTCGCGGGCGGTGACCTGCGCGGTGCGCGCGTTGCCGCCGTCCAGCCCGGTGATGGAGAAAGTCTCCTTGCCGGTCAGGCCCAGCGTCTGCGTGCTCTCGCCATGCATGAACATCAGCGGCAGCACGCCCATGCCGACGAGGTTGGAACGGTGGATGCGCTCGAAGCTCTCGGCGATCACGGCCTTCACGCCCAGGAGCAGCGTGCCCTTGGCGGCCCAGTCGCGTGACGAGCCGGTGCCGTATTCCTTGCCGGCCAGGACCACCAACGGCGTGCCCTCGGCCTTGTACGTCATCGCGGCATCATAGATCGCCATCTGCTCGCCACTGGGCACGTGCATGGTGTAGCCGCCTTCCACGCCGTCCAGCATCCTGTTCTTGATGCGGATATTGGCGAACGTGCCGCGCACCATGACGTCGTCGTTGCCGCGGCGCGAACCGTAGGAGTTGAAATCCTTCGGCTGCACACCTCGCGCGATCAGATACTTTCCAGCCGGCGAATCCTTCTTGATCGAACCGGCCGGCGAGATGTGGTCGGTGGTGATCGAATCGCCGAACAGCGCGAGACAGCGCGCACCGGAAATGTCCGAAGTCGGCTGCGGCTCGCGCGGCATGCCTTCGAAGTAGGGCGGATTCTTGATGTAGGTGGACGCCTCGTCCCACGCGTACTGGTCGCCGCCCGGCGCCTGCACGGTATTCCAGCGGGCATCGCCCTTGAACACGTCGGCGTAGCTGGATTTGAACATCTGCGCGTCCACTGCCTTCGCGATCAGGTCGCTGATGTCCTTGTTGCTCGGCCAGATGTCCTTCAGGTAGACGTCTTCACCGCCTTCGCCCTTGCCGATCGGATCCTTTGCAAGGTCGATGTCCAGCGTGCCGGCCAGCGCGTAGGCGACCACCAGCGGCGGCGAGGCCAGGTAGTTCATCTTCACGTCCGGATGGATGCGGCCCTCGAAGTTGCGGTTGCCCGAGAGCACCGCCGCGGCGGCCAGGTCGCGGTCGTTGATCGCCTTGCTGATCGGTTCGGCGAGCGGACCGGAATTGCCGATGCAGGTGGTGCAGCCATAGCCGACCAGGTAGAAGCCGACTTTCTCCAGGTCGTCCAGCAGGTCGGCCTTCTTCAGATACTCGGTGACCACCTGCGAGCCGGGCGCGAGCGAGGTCTTCACCCAGGGCTTGGCCTTCAGGCCTTTCTTCACCGCGTTGCGCGCAAGCAGGCCGGCGCCGAGCATCACCGCCGGATTGGAAGTGTTGGTGCAGGACGTGATCGCCGCGATCACCACGGCGCCGTCCTTCATTTCGAAGCGCTGGCCGTTCAGCGAGACGTGCGTGTCCACGCCGTATGCGCTCTGGTCGCGGCCGACCGCAGTGTCGCCACCTTCATTGGTGAAGCGCGCGACGTCGCCGTTGCCAGTCTTCCGATTGGCCGTGAGCGGGGCGACGTTGTCGCGATAATTCTTCTGCATGTTGGCAAGCAGCACGCGGTCCTGCGGGCGCTTGGGGCCGGCCATGGACGGCTTGACCCCGGCCAGGTCCAGTTCCAGCACCGCGCTGTATTCGGAGTGCTTCTGGCCCGGCTCGTGCCACATGCCCTGGTGTTTTGCGTACGCCTCGATCAGTGCGATCTGATCACTGCTGCGGCCGGTGAGCTTGAGGTATTCCAGCACTTCCTTGTCGATCGGGAAGATGCCGCAGGTCGCGCCGTACTCGGGCGCCATGTTGCCGATGGTGGCGCGGTCGGCCAGCGGCAGATGCTGCAGGCCGTCGCCGAAGAATTCCACGAACTTGCCGACCACGCCGAGCTTGCGCAGCATCTGGGTGACGGTGAGCACGAGGTCGGTCGCGGTGGCGCCTTCCGGCAGCTTGCCGCTGAGCTTGAAACCGACCACCTGCGGGATCAGCATCGAGGAAGGCTGGCCGAGCATCGCGGCTTCCGCCTCGATGCCGCCCACGCCCCAGCCCAGCACGCCCAGGCCGTTCACCATCGTGGTGTGCGGGTCGGTGCCGAGCACGGTATCCGGGTACGCCCACTGCTTGCCGTCGCGCTCCGCGGCCATCACGACGCGGGCGAGGTATTCGAGGTTCACCTGGTGCACGATGCCGGTGCGCGGCGGCACCACGGCGAAATTGTCCAGCGCCTTCTGGCCCCAGCGCAGGAACGCATAGCGCTCCTTGTTGCGCTCGAACTCGATGCGCGCGTTCTCTTCCAGCGCGTCGGCTTCACCATACACGTCGACCTGCACCGAATGGTCGATCACCAGTTCGGCGGGCGAGAGCGGGTTGATCTTCTTCGGGTCGCCGCCCAGCGCGACCATGGCGTCGCGCATCGCGGCCAGGTCCACCACGCAGGGCACGCCGGTGAAGTCCTGCAGCACCACGCGCGCGGGCAGGAAGGAGATTTCCGTGTCCGACTCGGCCCTGGGATCCCATTTCGCCACCGCCTCGATCTGCTTTTCGGTGACTTCGGAGCCGTCCTCGTGGCGCAGCAGATTCTCGAGCAGCACCTTGATCGAGTAGGGCAGGCGGGCCAGGTCGAATTGCTTGCCGAGCTTGGCGAGGCTGGCGATCTGGTACTGCTTGCCGCCGACGGTGAGGGTATCGCGCACGCCGAAAGTGTCTTTCACGCAGGTTCTCCTTGTGGACGCGCGCCGCGCCTGACGCGGCGAGTCAGCCCGCAATTATCGCGCAAACCAAGCGGTTCCGCGAATTGAAAGCCTTTGCAGGCGGCCTGCAATTGCGCTCAAAGCTGCCGGATGGCGTTTTCCGTGGCGCCTGCTACATTCAATCCATGGCAGCCGTCGCGCCTTTCTTCCGCCGTCGTTACGAGCAGTGGAAGGCGGAGTCCCTCACCGAGAGCGACTTCCGTCCGAGCGTCAGCATCCTCAAGCTGTCCTTCGTCGCGATCTTCATCGGCGCGGCTGCGGCGGTGATCGCCTGGTTGCTGTACCGGGCGATTGGCCTGGTGACAAACATTGCCTTCGCCGGGCGTTGGGCCTTCGATTTCATCCAGCCGGCGCTGCTGCACCCGCCGGTCTGGGCGATCGTGGTCGCGCCGATCGCGGGCGGCCTGGTCATAGGGCTGATGGCGCGCTTCGGCACCGAGCGCATCCGCGGGCATGGCATCCCGGAAGCGCTGGAGGCGATCCTCTTCCGGCAGAGCAAGATGCTGTTCAAGGTGGCGATCCTGAAGCCGATCTCGGCGGCGATCGCGATCGGCACGGGCGGGCCGTTCGGCGCGGAAGGTCCGATCATCATGACCGGCGGTGCGGTCGGTTCGCTGATCGGACAGGCGTTCTATCTCACCTCGATGGAACGTCGCACCTTGCTGGTGGCCGGCGCCTGCGCAGGCATGGCGGCGACCTTCGCCACCCCGATCGCGGCGACGCTGGTGGCGGTCGAGTTGCTGCTGTTCGAATGGCGCCCGCGCAGCACCATCCCGGTCGCGGTCGCGTGTTTCGTCGCGGACGCGCTGCGCCCCTACCTGATCGGCCCCGGTCCGCTGTTCCCGCTGCACGTACAGTTCCACATCCATCCGGTGATACTGGGGCTTGCGGCGGTCTGCGGCATCTTTGCCGGCGTGTTCGCCACGGTGATCACTTCGGCGGTGTATTTCGTCGAGGACAGCTTCCACAAGCTGCCGATCCACTGGATGTGGTGGCCGGCCATCGGTGCGCTGGCGGTGGGCGTTGGCGGCGTGTTCGAGCCGCAGGCGCTGGGCGTGGGTTACGACGTGATCGACAAGCTGCTGACCGGACAACTCGTCGGCATCGCAATTTTGGTCTTCATGGTCGTGAAGTCGCTGATGTGGATCATCTACCTGGGCTCGGGCACCTCGGGTGGCGTGCTGGCGCCCTTGCTTGCGCTGGGAGCGGGCCTGGGCGGACTGGAAGCGATGTTCTTTCCCGGCAACGACCCGCTGTTGTGGCCGCTGCTGGGCATGTGCGCGATCCTGGCCGGCATGATGCGCATGCCATTCACCGCGATCCTGTTCGCGCTCGAACTCACCCGCAATGCCAGTGCCCTGCCGGCGCTGCTGGTCGCCTGCATCACCGCCTATTGCGTCAGCGTGTTCCTGATGAAACGCTCGATCCTGACCGAAAAGGTCGCGCGGCGCGGGTTCCAGATCTTCCGCGAGTATTCGGTCAACCGGCTGGAGTTGACGCCGGTGCGGGACGTGATGAGCACGCAACTGGTGACCATCCGCGGCGACACGACGGTGCGCGAAGCCGCCGAGCGCTGGTTCGGCCCCGACCAGAAATACCGCGCCTATCCGGTAGTGGATGCGCAAGGCGCGCTGGTGAACGTGATCACCCGCCAGGACGTGCAGCGGCTGCGCGAAGAAGATCCTGCCGGCGCAAAGACGCTCGCCGAAGCGATGCACAAGGAGCCGGTGGTGGCCTTCCCGAACGAAAGCTGCCAGAGCGTGGCGATCCGCGCGGCGGTGGAGAAACTCGAGCGCATCCCGGTGGTGGACGCGGACAAACGCACGCTGCTCGGCATCGTCAGCCGCTACGACCTGCTGAAACCGTACACGCATTACCACGACGAAGAAAAAGTGCGCGAGCGCAGTTTCCGCAACTCCGGTTAGAAAGCCACCATGCGCCTGATGAAACTTCGTAGATGGCCAGCCGCGATAGTGTCGATCGTCGTTGCATTGGCTGCATTGGCAATGTTCGTCTGTCTCGGGTACAAGATCATCGGCCTCGCCGGCGCCGGTGGCGTGATTATCCTTCTGGCTGGACTGGCAGTACACGCCACCATGGTGAAGGCAGAGGACGATTCAATTGAATGAAACGCGGCATTAGCCGTCGCCAAGCATCGTGCGCGTGAGCATGCCGCGCGCAAGCATGGCTTCGCGGCGCGGGCGCAACAGCAGGTGCCAGCGACGGCCGCCGAGCTGGCGCCACAGCACCGCCGCGCGCACCGCCGCCAGCAGCAGCGCGCGGATGCGCTGCACCTGCGCGGGCTGGTGCAGGTAGAGCGGATTGCCGATCACCATCACGCGCGGCCGCAGGTTGGAAAGATTTTCCGCGTACAGGTCCGCCGCGCGCGCCAGGACCGTGGGATGCGTGGGCCCGAAGTGCACGAGCTGGCGCTGCATCCCCTGCAGGTCGGCCTGCAATGCGTCCACCACGGCGCGGTGACGATGCAGCGAACGCTCCAGCCGCAGGATCGCGAACACGATCCGCAGCAGCACCGGGTCTCGCGGGCTGCCGTCGATCTGCGTGATCAATACGCGCAGGCCTTCGCGCACGTTGCCGACGCCGCCATAAATGTCGGCGGCGCTCTCGCTCTCCAGCTTGAAGATCGAAGCCATGCAGGTTTCGAGTTCGAGCGGATCGCAGTCGCCCTCGGTCGCCAGCGAGCGCACCAGGCTCACGGCCTGGAACAGCCCGGCCAGCGCGATGACGCGCGCCTCGTTCATGCCGCCACCTTCGGTGCATCCGTTGCGGCGATCACGCCGCCGCCGAGGCACTCCTCGCCGGCGTAGAACACCACCGACTGGCCGGGCGCCACCGCGCGTTGCGGCTGCTCGAAACGCACTTCGATTTGCCCATCCATCCTGTTGACCGTACAGGCTTGCAGCGGCTGACGATAACGCGTCATCGCGGTACAGGTCAGGGGCACGGAGGGCTCATGGCCTGCGATCCAGTGGACCTGTTCCGCGCGCAAACTATGCGACATCAGCCAGCGGTTCTGCGCGCCTTGCGCCACATGGACGAGATTCGCCTGCACGTCCTTGCCGACCACGTACCACGGTTCCGGCGTTGCACCTGCGCGTCCGCCGATCGCAAGCCCGGTGCGCTGGCCGGGGGTGTAGAACATCGCGCCATGGTGCTCGCCCAGGATTTCGCCTTCCGGCGTGCGCAGCTCGCCCGGTTGCGCGGGCAGGTATTTCGAGAGGAACTCGCGGAAGTCGCGCTCGCCGATGAAACAAATGCCGGTGGAGTCCTTTTTTGCATGCACCGCGAAACCAGCTTCCCGCGCAAATTTCCGGACCTCGTCCTTGTGCAGGCCGCCGAGCGGAAACAGCGCGGCGCCAAGCTGTTCCTGATCCAGCGCGTGCAGGAAATAGGTCTGATCCTTGTTGCCGTCGGACGCGCGCAGCAGTTTCCAGCGGCCATCCGCGTGCGCCACGCGCGCGTAATGGCCGGTGGCGATCTTCTCCGCGCCGAGCTCGCGCGCGGCGTCCAGGAAAGTGCGGAACTTGATCTCGCGGTTGCATAGCACGTCCGGGTTGGGCGTGCGGCCCGCGCGGTATTCGGAAAGGAAATGCGCGAACACGCGTTCGCGGTATTCGCGCGCAAAGTTGCGCGGGTGGAACGGAATGCCGAGCCTGGCGCACACGGCCAGTGCGTCCTTGCGATCCTCGTCGGCGCGGCACGCCGAATCGGGCTCGTCGTCTTCCCAGTTCTGCATGAACATGCCCGCGAGTTGGTGGCCCTCGCGCTGCAACAGCAGTGCCGCAACCGAGGAATCCACGCCGCCGGACATGCCGACCATCACGTGCACGCCGAAGCTCCCGCATGCGCGCCGGAAATCGCGGACAGCGGCAGGCGCTGTCCCGCCAGCCAGTCCTCCAGCGTATGCAGCACCAGCGGGCTGCGCAGACGTGCGCCCAGTGCCGCGATTTCTGGATAGCCCAGCCAGTGCGCGCGCACGATGCCTTCGTCCAGCGGGCGCCGTGGATCATGCCGCAGCGGTTTCGCGGCGACGGCGAAGCGCACGATGTGGGCCGCGTGCTCCGGGCTTTCGTACTGGCGAACGCCGATGAAGGATTCCAGCTCGATTTCCCAGCCGGTTTCCTCGAGCGTTTCGCGACAGGCTGCCTGCAACAGGCTCTCGCCGGGTTCGAGATGGCCGGCCGGCTGGTTGAAAAGCAGCGCGCCGCGCACATCTTCCTCGACCATCAGGAAGCGGTCCTGCCGGTGCACCACGCAGGCGACGGTGACGTGCGGACACCAGATGTCGCTGGAATCGGAAACTGGCATGAAGTCTGAATCGGTGTGTTGAAGCGGCCCTGCAATTCAGCGCCGGGAATGGAAAAAACTTCCACATTCTGCCATCACCGGCACGGTCGCGGATCACGCTTCGTGCCCGAATGCGCAGCGTATACTCGGCCCAGGGCAACCCACTTCCCAAGCATGGCTCCAACCCAACGACACGATCCCGAATCCGACCACGAGCATGGTCTCGCCGTGGAAACGGCGAAGCCGGAGACGGCACGGCCGCCGCTGTATCAGGTGGTGCTGTTGAACGATGACTACACGCCGATGGAATTCGTGGTGGCGGTGCTGGAGACCTTCTTCAACATGAATCGCGAACGCGCCACCCAGATCATGTTGCACGTGCATACGCGCGGCAAGGGCGTGTGCGGCGTTTTCACGCGCGAAGTTGCAGAAAGCAAGGTGACGCAGGTGAATGAATTCTCACGCAGCCATCAACATCCCTTGCTGTGCACTATGGAAAAACTTTGAGCGACCCCATATCGAAGCCAGCGGGATTTTCCCGAAATGCTTTGAAGTGAGAACCCAAGATGTTCAGCAAAGACCTCGAGTTCACCATCGGCCAGTGCTACAAGGAAGCGCGCGAGCAGCGTCATGAATTCATGACGGTGGAACACCTGCTGCTGGCACTCCTCGAAAACCCGACCGCTGCGGCGGTGCTGCGCGGCTGTGGCGCCGATGTCGACAAGCTGGGCAAGGACCTGCGTTCGATCATCGCCGAGACCGTGCCGGTGCTGCCGAGCGGCGACGAACGCGACACGCAGCCGACGCTGGGCTTCCAGCGCGTGCTGCAGCGCGCGGTCTACCACGTGCAATCGTCCGGGCGGAAGGAAGTCACCGGCGCCAACGTGCTGGTGGCGATTTTCGGCGAGAAGGATTCGCACGCGGTGTTCTTCCTGCACCAGCAGGAAGTGACGCGGCTGGACGTCGTCAACTATGTCTCGCACGGCATCGCCAAGATCGGCCACGACGCGGCAGAGCCTGCGGCGACCGAGCGCGAAGGCGAGGAGGGCGGCGAACCCAAGGGCAATGCGCTCACCGAGTACGCCAACAACCTCAATGAACTGGCGCGGCAGGGCAAGATCGACCCGCTGATCGGGCGCACCGAGGAAATCGAGCGCACGATCCAGGTGCTGTGCCGCCGCCGCAAGAACAATCCGCTGTACGTGGGCGAAGCCGGCGTGGGCAAGACCGCGCTGGCCGAGGGCTTGGCCAAGCGCATCGTCGAAGGTGAAGTGCCCGAGGTGCTGGAAGACTGCACCGTGTGGGCGCTCGACCTCGGCGCGCTGGTCGCCGGTACCAAGTACCGCGGCGACTTCGAAAAGCGCCTGAAGGCGGTGATCGCGCAATTGAAGAAGGATCCGCACGCGATCCTGTTCATCGACGAGATCCACACCATCATCGGCGCCGGTTCCGCCTCGGGCGGCACCATGGACGCAAGCAACCTGATCAAGCCGATGCTGGCCTCGGGCGAACTGCGCTGCATCGGTTCGACCACGTTCCAGGAGTTCCGCGGCGTATTCGAGAAGGATCGCGCGCTGGCGCGCCGCTTCCAGAAGATCGACGTGGTCGAGCCGTCGGTGGCCGACAGCGTGGCGATCCTGGAAGGCCTGAAGTCGCGCTTCGAGGACCACCACCACGTCAATTACACCGATGCGGCGTTGAAGGCCGCGGTGGATCTTTCGGTCAAGCACATCCCCGACCGGCTGCTGCCGGACAAGGCGATCGACGTGATCGACGAGGCCGGCGCCCGCCAGCGCCTGCTGCCGGAAGAGGAACGCAGCGGCAAGGTGGACGTCAACGAAATCGAATTCATCGTCGCCCGCATGGCGCGCATCCCGCAGAAGCAGGTGTCCGCTTCCGACCGCGACGTGCTGCGCAACATCGACCGCAACCTGAAGATGGTGATCTTCGGCCAGGATGCCGCGATCGACAGCCTGTCCAGCGCGATCAAGATGGCGCGATCGGGCCTGGGCGATCCGGCCAAGCCGATCGGCAGCTTCCTGTTCGCAGGTCCCACCGGCGTCGGCAAGACCGAGGTCACGCGGCAGCTTGCGTTGCAGCTGGGCATCGAACTGATCCGCTTCGACATGTCCGAGTACATGGAAGCGCATTCGGTGTCGCGCCTGATCGGTGCGCCCCCGGGTTATGTGGGTTTCGACCAGGGCGGCCTGCTGACCGATGCGGTGGTCAAGCATCCGCATTGCGTGCTGCTGCTGGACGAGATCGAGAAGGCGCACCCGGACGTGTTCAACGTGCTGCTGCAGGTGATGGACCATGGCGCGCTGACCGACACCAACGGCCGCGAGGCGAACTTCAAGAATGCGATCCTGGTGATGACCACCAACGCCGGTGCCCAGCAGGCGGCGCGGCGCACGATCGGATTTGTCGAGCAGAACCATGCGACCGATGCGATGGAAACCATCCGCCGCGCGTTCACGCCGGAATTCCGCAACCGCCTCGATGCGATCGTGGAATTCAAGGCGCTGGACTTCGAGCACATCCTGCGCGTGGTGGACAAGTTCCTGATCGAGCTGGAAACGCAACTGCAGGAGAAGCGCGTGGTGCTGAACGTGGACCCGGAGGCGCGGCGCTGGCTGGCCGAGCACGGCTTCGACCCGCATATGGGCGCTCGGCCGATGGCGCGGGTGATCCAGGACAAGATCAAGCGCGCGCTCGCCGACGAACTGCTGTTCGGCAAGCTGTCCGAAGGCGGCAAGGTCAACCTGAGTGTCCAGGATGGCGAGCTCAAGGTGGACACCGAGGAAGCCGAAAAGCTTCCGGTGACCGTGGACTGAGCCGGTTCGATACGATGCAAACGAAAACGGCGGCCTGTGGCCGCCGTTTTTTTGCAGGGCGGGTTTCAACCCGCTGCCGATGACTCTCGGCGCGTCAAGACCCGCCCTACGATCATTTCGACCGGTACGTGATCCGCCCCTTGGTCAGGTCGTACGGCGTCATCTCCACCTTGACCTTGTCGCCGGTCAGGATGCGGATGTAATGCTTGCGCATGCGGCCGGAGATGTGGGCGATCACCACGTGCCCGTTCTCCAATTGCACGCGGAACATGGTGTTGGGCAGGGTTTCCAGCACCGTGCCTTCCATCTCGATGACGTCGTCTTTGGCCATGTGCTCCGGCAGTCAGAGGGCGGCAACGGCCGCGCAAGCCGCACATTCTGCCATGCGCGGGGATTCCGGGAAAGCGTGCTCAGCCGAAGTGTTTTTCGAACTGCTTCTGGATTTCCTGCTCGATCGTGCCCTTGAGCATGCCGACCATCATGCCCAGGCGGGCGTGCATGCGGACGTTCTCCTCCCCGACTTCGATCCGGCCCTCGATCCCGGCGCGCCGAACCAGCAGGGTGTCGCCTTGCCACTCGGTCTGCACGCCATAGCGGCGGACCAGATCCGCGCCGATTCCCGAAACGATTTCGCGGGCGCGTTCGCGGCCGAGGTCATGCCGTTTCGTTACATCGATAATCGCCATCTGCGGTTCCGATAAGCCGGTTCCGCCATGTTACAGTGCACCGGCACTTGACGGACCTTTCATGCGCATCGGCTTCGCCAACAGCAATCGCGAACCCTTCCGCAGCGCCGGTGCGCGCGTGCGCGTCGGCCGCGCGGAAGGGAACGATCTGGTGCTGGGCGGAACGGGGATCGCGGAGCGCCATCTGGCGATCTCGGAAGACCGCCGCGGTCTGGTGCTGGAAGTGCTGCCGGGCGCGCAACACGTTTACGTCAATGCGCGCCCGGTGCGCGAGCGCGCGCTGCTGCGCTACGGCGACGTGCTGAGCGTCGGCGGCTGCAAACTGGCCATGCTGCCGGACGATGCATCCGAAGACGTCACTGCGTCACGGTCGCTGCAGCACGATGGCGCGCGTCCGGGTTATGCGGCGCTGAGGGCAGTGTCCGGAGCGTTGTCGGGCCGGCTGCTGCCGATCGAAGGCAAGCTGATGCTGGGCGGACGCGGTTTCGCGCCGGCGGGCATGCCGCAATGCGAATTCAAGCTGGACAAGGGCGGCGTGCGCCTGGACGCCGATGCGCAGGTGACCGTCAATGGCTCGCCGCGCAAACGCGCCGTGCTGCAGGCGGGAGACCAGCTCGCCATGGGCGAACACCGCTTCGTGCTGGAAGCGCCGGGGCTGCAGGCGGCCGTGCTGGCTGCGCAGGAAGCGGATCACGAACCGCTGCCGCCGATACTCGCTTTCGAACCGCGCAGTTCGCGCGCGGAGTTGTGGTGGTTGCTGGGCACGGCCGCGGTGCTGGCCGCCGTCATCGCGGTGCTGTTGTGGTGGAAACATTGACGCTGCTCGCCTGATCAGGAGAACCCATGGCACGAGGTTGGAATTTCAGCGCCGGTCCCGCGGCGCTGCCGGAAGCGGTGTTGCGTCGCGCACAGGACGAATTGCTGGAATGGAACGGCGCACAGGCGTCGGTGATGGAAGTCAGCCATCGCGGCAAGGCCTTCGAGGCGATGGCCGCGCAGGCCGAAGCCGATCTTCGCGAACTGCTGGCGATCCCTGCCCATTACAAGGTGCTGTTCCTGCAGGGCGGCGCGACCCAGCATTTCGCACAGATCCCGATGAACCTTTGTGCGGATGGCCAGCGCGCGGATTACGTGGTGACCGGGCACTGGAGCGAGAAGGCCTGCAAGGAGGCGGCGATCTATTCGAAGCCGCATGTGGCCGCGAGTTCCGCCGACTCCAAATTCACCGCGATCCCGCCGCGCGCCTCCTGGGATCTCGACCCGAATGCCGCGTACGTGCACTACACGCCGAACGAAACCATCCACGGCGTGGAATTCCACGACGTCCCCGACGTGGGCGAGGTGCCGCTGATTGCGGACATGTCGTCCGACATTCTTTCGAGGCCGATCGACGTCTCGCGCTTCGGGATGATCTACGCCGGTGCGCAGAAGAACATCGGCCCGTCCGGTCTCGTCGTGATGATCGCGCGCGAGGACCTGCTGGCGCGTCATCCGCGACCGCTGCCGAAAATCTTCCGCTACGCCGAACACGCCGCCGCGAACTCGATGCTCAACACGCCCAATACCTGGGGCTGGTATCTGGCCGGGCTCACGTTCCGGTGGCTTAAGGAGCAGGGCGGACTGGAAGCGATGGGGCGGCGCAACCGCGAGAAGGCGGAGACGCTGTACGCCGCGATCGACGGCTCCGGCGGCTACTACCGCAATCCGGTCGAACCCTCCGCGCGTTCGCACATGAACGTGCCGTTCGTGCTGCACGATGCGGCGCTGGATCCGGTGTTCCTGAAAGAATCGGAAGCCGCCGGCCTGCTGGCACTCAAAGGCCATCGCGCGGTCGGCGGCATGCGCGCATCGCTCTACAACGCGTTGCCGATCGAAGGCGTACGTGCGCTCACCGCATTCATGCGCGATTTCGCGCAGAGGCACTGACGTGAGTACGCGCATGTTCAACATCCTCACGCTCAACAACATCGCGGCGAGCGGCCTGGCGCGGCTGCCGAAGCCGCAGTACCAGGTCGGCAACGACGTCGCGGAGCCTGATGCAATCCTGCTGCGCAGCGCCGATCTGCACGCGCGGCCGATTCCGGCCAGCGTGCTGGCAATCGCGCGCGCGGGCGCCGGTACCAACAACATTCCCGTTGCGGAGATGTCGAAGCGCGGCGTGCCGGTGTTCAACGCGCCCGGCGCCAACGCCAACGCGGTGAAGGAGCTGGTGCTCGCCGGCATGCTGCTGGCGGCGCGCAACCTGCCCGATGCGCTCGCGTTCGCGGCCTCCATCGCCAATGAGCCCGACGCGCACGCGCGCATGGAAGCGGAGAAGAAGCGCTTCGCCGGTTCCGAACTGGCCGGCAAGACGTTGGGCGTGGTGGGGCTCGGCGCGATCGGCGTGCGCGTCGCCAACGCGGCATTCGCGCTCGGCATGCGCGTGATCGGCCACGACCCGCACATGACCGTGGAGGGCGCCTGGCAGTTGTCTTCCAGCGTGCAGCGTGCCGGATCGCTGGACGAGCTGTACGCCGCGTCCGATTACGTTTCGATCCACGTGCCACTGATGGATGCCACGCGCGGCCTGTTCGGCAAGAATGCGGTCGCCGCAGCGAAACGCGGACTGGTGCTGCTGAACTTCTCGCGCGAAGCCGTGGTGGATGCGCAAGCCGTGCGAGCCGGGCTGGACGAAGGCAAGCTCGGCCGCTACGTCAGCGATTTCCCGGTCGCCGTGCTCGTCGGCCACCCGCGCGTGATCGCATTGCCGCACCTCGGTGCTTCCACGGCAGAAGCCGAGGAAAACTGCGCGGTGATGGTCGCGGACCAGTTGCGCGAATTCCTCGAGAACGGCAACGTGCAGCACGCGGTGAATTTCCCGAACACGCGCATGCCGCGCACCGGCAACACGCGCGTGTGCATCGCCAACGCCAACCGCCCGAACATGATCGGCCAGCTTTCGCACGTGCTGGGCGAAGCCGGGTTGAACATCGCGCAGATGCACAACGCTTCCCGCGGCGAGCTGGCCTACAACCTGATCGACGTGGATGCGGCGGTGCCGGATTCGCTCACCGGGAACATCAAGGCGATCGAAGGGATCCTCTCCATGCGCGTGATTCCCGCCGGTTGAGTCGTGCCGCGATGAGCGAGTTCGACGCCGCGAAGCTGGCCAATGCCGCGACTGCGCGTTTGCGCAATTACGACCCCGGCCACGACCTGCCGGCGCTGCGCAAACGCTTCGGTGCGCAGATCGCAGAACTCGGGTCCAACGAGAATCCGCTGGGCCCGAGCCCGCATGCATTGGAAGCGATGCGCGAGGCGCTGAAGGAGAGTTTCCGCTATCCCGATCCGCGTGGCGCGGCATTGAAGTCCGCGCTGGCGGCGCATCTCGGCGTGGGCGCGGAGCGCATTGCACTCGGCAACGGCTCGCACGAACTGCTGATGCTGCTGGGGCAGTGCTTTGCCGATCCTTCGCATTCGATTGTGTTCTCGAAGTACGGATTCGCGGTGTTCCCGATCGCGACCGCTGCCGCCGGCGCGCAGCAGGTGTGCGTGCCGGCGCTGCCACGCGAACATCCGCATGCGCCGTTCGGCCATCATCTGGACGCGATGGCAAAGGCGATTCGCACGGACACCCGGATCGTGTTCCTCGCCAATCCCAATAATCCGACCGGCACCTGGTTCGACGATGCGGCGCTTGCCGAATTCCTCGCGCGCGTTCCGCGCGACGTGCTGGTCGTGGTGGACGAGGCTTATCACGAATACGTGGATGCGCCGGGCCTGACCACCGCATTGAAGTTCGCGGATCACTATCCAAATCTGATCGTCACGCGCACGTTTTCCAAGGCATACGGACTTGCGGGGCTACGCGCCGGCTATCTGGTCGGGCATGCGAGCGTGATCGCGGTGCTGGAGCGCCTGCGCGAATCGTTCAACGTCAACGGCATCGCCCTGGCGGGAGCCGAAGCTGCATTGAAGGATCGCGAACATCTGGCGCGCTCGCGCGAATACAACAATGCCGAACGCGAATGGCTGCGTGGCGAACTGGAATCGCGCGGTTATCGCTGCCTGCCTTCGCAGACCAATTTCCTGATGCTGGACTTGGCGCGCGACGCCAGCGGCTTCGAAAAGCATCTGTTCGAGCGCGGGGTGATCGTGCGGCCGATGGGCGGCTACGGCCTGCCGCAAACGGTGCGGATCAGCGTCGGCAGTCACGTTGAAAACGAACGGTTGCTGGCGGAGCTGCCGTGAGCGCAACGCTGGACTGGATCAGTTGGCCCGCGGGTGCGCTGCGCGGCGAACTTGGGATTCCCGGCGACAAGTCCGTTTCGCACCGGGCCATCATGCTGGGGGCGATTGCTGAAGGCACTTCACGGATCAGAGGTTTTCTCGAAGGTGCCGATGCGCTCGCCACTGCTGCGATTTTCCAGAGGCTTGGCGTGCAAGTCGAAGCGCCCGCGCCGGGCGAGCGCATCGTGCACGGCGTTGGCCTGCGTGGGTTGCGTGCGCCACGAAGCGAACTCGATTGCGGCAATGCAGGGACGGCGATGCGGCTGCTCGCCGGCCTGCTCGCGGGACAGCGCTTCGATTGCGTGCTGAGCGGCGACGCCTCGCTTTCTCGTCGCCCGATGCGGCGCGTGATCGAGCCGCTCTCACGGATGGGCGCGCGCATCGAGGCGGATGCGGGCGATCTGCCGCCGCTTCGGCTTCGTGGCAGCGCTTTGCGGGGCATGGAATACACCACGCCGGTCGCCAGTGCGCAGGTCAAGTCGGCCGTGTTGCTGGCCGGCTTGTACGCCGAAGGCACAACGCAGGTGCACGAGGCCCAGCCCACGCGCGACTACACCGAACGCATGCTGGCGGCGTTCGGCTGGCCGATCGAATTCGAGCCGGGCAGGGCGGAGCTCGAAGGCGGACACAAGCTGCACGCGACCGAGGTAGTGGTGCCGGCGGACTTTTCTTCCGCCGCGTTCTTCATCGTTGCGGCCACCCTGATTCCCGGAAGCGTGCTGTGCCTGCGCGGCGTGGGCCTGAACCCGCGCCGCACCGGTTTGCTGGACGTGCTGCGCGCGATGGGCGCGGACGTGGTCGAGGAAAACCTGCGCGAATCCGGCGGCGAGCCGATCGCCGACCTGGTGATCCGGCCCGCGCCGCTGCACGGCATCGAGGTGCCCGTCGCGACCGTGCCGGACATGATCGACGAGTTCCCGGCACTGTTCGTGGCGGCGGCCGCGGCCGAGGGCACCACCATCATTCGTGGCGCGCAGGAGTTGCGGGTGAAGGAATCCGACCGCATCGCGGTAATGGCGGCGGGCTTGCGTGCGCTCGGGGTGACCGTCGAGGAAACCCCGGACGGCGCGGTGATCGAAGGCGGTGCGTTGGGTGGCGGCGAAGTGGACGCGCAAGGCGACCATCGCTGCGCCATGGCCTTTGCCGTGGCTGGCGCGATCGCCCGCGAGTCGGTGCGGATCCGCGACTGCGCCAACGTGGCGACCTCGTTCCCCGGCTTCGAACAGACCGCGCGCAAGGCCGGGTTGCGAATCGAAACCTAGGTAAATGGCCCAGTTCGAAAACGACCGTTCGCGTTGAGCGTAGAGAGCGAAGCGAGCGGAGTCGAAACGCCGGTCGCCCTTCGACCGGCCCTGCGGGCCTACGCTCAGGGCGAACGGATTCAAAGCAGATCACTGCCAAACCCTTGGATGATTCCGAGGTGGGATCGTCGGTCGCTACTACAATGGCCGGCTCCCGAATGGAGCGAGCCGCGTGTCCAATCCCGATCTTCCGACCCGCGCCGTCCCGGTGCTCACCATCGACGGTCCTTCCGGCTCGGGCAAGGGCACGATCGCGCGCGCGGTGGCCGAACGCCTCGGCTGGCATCTGCTGGATTCCGGCGCGCTTTATCGGGCCGTTGGTTACGCAGCCACGCGGGCGGGCCTGGACCTGAACGACGCTGCGGCGCTGACCCGTTGCGCCGAGGCGGTGGAAATCGCCTTCCGCGACCCCAGGGATGGCGGGGAGACCCGCGTGCTGGTGAACGGCGCGGATGCGACGGACGAGCTGCGCACCGAAACTGCCGGTGCGGCGGCTTCGGCCATCGCGGCCATCCCGGCGGTGCGCAAGGCGCTGGTGGCGAGGCAGCTGGCGTTCCGGCAAGCGCCGGGCCTGGTCGCCGACGGCCGCGACATGGGCACGGTGATCTTCCCGGATGCCGGGCACAAGGTGTTCCTCACAGCCTCGGCCGAAGAACGCGCGCAAAGGCGCTATAAGCAGTTGAAGGAAAAGGGGCTGGACGTTACACTATCCAGCCTTTTGCACGAGATCGAGGCGCGCGACGCACGTGACGCGACGCGTGCGGTTTCGCCGTTGAAGCCCGCCGCGGATGCGGTGCTGGTGGATACGAGCGGAATGCCGATCCCCGAGGTCGTGTCGAAGGTGCTGGCGCTGCTGCAAGCCTGAGCGCCGGCGTTTCAAAACTACCGTCCGGAATCCCCGGACTTCATCAACGGCACGTGAGTGCCCCAACCGGCGGATCGTTCTGCCTGGAAACCAATCGAATGAATGTCGCAGGCAACGCGGTCCTTTCCCAAACTGGAAATTTTATGAGCGAGAGTTTTGCCGAGCTGTTTGAACAGAGCCAGTCGCTGGCCAAGCTGAAACCCGGGTCCATCGTTTCCGGCATCGTCGTGGACATCCGTTCCGACGTAGTCGTGATCAACGCGGGGCTGAAATCCGAGGGCATTGTCCCGATCGAGCAGTTCCGCGACGAAGACGGAACCCTGGAAATCAATATCGGCGACGAGGTCAAGGTCGCGCTCGACGCGATCGAGGACGGCTTCGGCGAGACCAAGCTGTCGCGCGAGAAGGCCAAGCGCGCGCTGGTGTGGGACGTGCTGGAAAGCGCGTTCGAGAAGAGCGAAGCCATCACCGGCCGGATCTCCGGCAAGGTCAAGGGCGGCTTCACCGTGGACATCAAGGATGTCCGCGCGTTCCTGCCGGGTTCGCTGGTGGATGTGCGCCCGGTGCGCGATCCGGGCTACCTGGAAGGCAAGGATCTCGAATTCAAGATCATCAAGCTCGACCGCAAGCGCAACAACGTGGTGGTTTCGCGCCGCGCGGTGGTCGAGAGCGAGCATTCCGAAGAGCGCGAGCAGCTGCTCGAGCGCCTGCAGGAAGGCGCGATCATCAAGGGCGTGGTCAAGAACCTCACCGACTACGGCGCGTTCGTGGACCTCGGCGGCATCGACGGCCTGCTGCACATCACCGACATGGCGTGGAAGCGCGTGCGCCATCCGTCGGAAGTGGTCAACGTCGGCGACGAGCTGGACGTGCGCGTGCTGAAGTTCGACCGCGAGCGCAACCGCGTCTCGCTCGGCCTGAAGCAGCTGGGCGACGATCCGTGGGTGAACATCGCCCGCCGTTATCCGAGCGGCACGCGCCTGTTCGGCAAGGTCAGCAACGTCACCGACTACGGCTGCTTCGTGGAACTGGAGCCTGGCGTGGAAGGCCTGGTGCACGTGTCGGAGATGGACTGGACCAACAAGAACGTCAACCCGGCCAAGATGGTGCAGGTCGGCGACGAAGTGGAAGTGATGGTGCTCGACGTGGACGAGGAGCGTCGCCGCATCTCGCTCGGCATCAAGCAGACCCAGGCCAATCCGTGGGAGGCCTTCGCGGCCACCTTCAAGAAGGGCGACAAGGTCAAGGGTTCGATCAAGTCGATCACCGATTTCGGCATCTTCGTCGGCCTGGACGGCGGCATCGACGGCCTGGTGCACCTGTCCGACATCTCCTGGCAGACGCCGGGCGAGGAGCTGGTGCGCAACTTCAAGAAGGGCGACGAGGTCGAGGCCGTGGTGCTGGCGGTGGATCCGGAACGCGAGCGCATCAGCCTCGGCGTCAAGCAGCTCGAGCAGGATCCGTTCGGCCAGTACATGGGCACGCATCCGCGCGGCACGATCGTGACCGGCACCGTCAAGGAAGTGGACGCGCGCGGCGCGGTGGTGGACCTGGGCGAAGGCATCGAGGGCTATCTCTCGGCGCGCGACATCGCCAAGGAGCGCATCGACGACGCCAGCCAGCATCTCAAGGTCGGCGAAACCGTCGAAGCCAAGTTCGTCGGCATGGATCGCAAGGGTCGCATGCTGCAACTGTCCATCCGCGCCAAGGACGAGGACGAGCTGGCCGAGACGCTGTCGGATTACCAGGACACCGGCAGTGCCACGACCAAGCTCGGCGCTCTGTTGAAAGAGCAGATGAACAAGTCGGAGTGATTTCCGATCGAGGCGTGCGGGGCACCGTGCCCCGCACGCTTGTTGCACCCTGTTGAAGCGCAAACATCTGCACCGTTGAATCCGCGCCCATGACCAAGTCCGAACTGATCGAAACGCTTGCGTTGCGCCAGACCCACCTCGCATTCGCCGACGTGGAGCTTGCGGTGCGCAACGTGATCGAGCAGATGAGCGGCGCGCTGGCCAACGGCGAGCGCATCGAGGTGCGCGGCTTCGGCAGCTTCTCGCTGCACTACCGTCCGCCCCGGACCGGCCGCAATCCCAAGACCGGCACCGCGGTCGCATTGCCCGGCAAGCACGTGCCGCATTTCAAGCCCGGCAAGGAATTGCGCGAACGCGTGAACGCGTTGCCGGCCAACCCGGATAACGCGGCCTGAACTCGCGCCCGCGCCGCATCGGTTACATTGCGCGCGTCATTGCTCCCGCGGATCCCTGAATGATGCGCGCCGTCGTCGTTGTCCTCGTGGTCGCCTTCCTGATACTCGGCGCGTTGTTCGGCGCGCTGAACCCGCAGGTGGTCGCCCTGGATTTCGGATTCGCGCACCTTGAGGTTTCCAAGGGCAGCGCACTGCTGATCGCGCTGCTGGTCGGCTGGCTGCTCGGCGGCGCGCTGTGCTGGGCCGGCTCGGGCCTGGCGCGGCAACACAAACTGTCATCCAGCCGTCGCAAGCGCGGCGAGAACGCATGAACGCATTCCTGGTGCATCCGCTCTACCTGCTGTTCTTCCTGCTTCCGATCGCGGCCTGGACGGGCTGGCTGATCGGCCGGCACACCAGCGCGCGCAGTTCCGGCGCACGCACGCGCGAGCTGTCGTCGAGCTACTTCCGCGGCCTGAACTACCTGCTCAACGAGCAGCCGGACAAGGCGATCGAAGTGTTCATGAAGCTCGCCGAGTTCAACCGCGACACGGTGGAAACGCACCTCGCGCTCGGCAACCTGTTCCGCCGTCGCGGAGAAGTGGATCGGGCCATCCGCGTGCACCAGCACTTGGTCGGCCGGCCCAACCTGAGCGACGACGAAAAAACCGTCGCGTTGCTGGAACTCGGCGAGGATTACATGCGCGCGGGGCTGCTGGACCGTGCGGAGGCCCTGTTCGACGACCTCGTCGCGATGAACGCGCACGCGCCCTCGGCGCTGCGGCACCTGATCGCGATCTACCAGCACGAACGCGACTGGCACAAGGCGATCGACCACGCGCGCCGGCTGGAGGCCATGACCGGCGAATCGCAGGCCTCTACCATCGCGCAGTTCTATTGCGAGCTGGCCGAACAGTCGCGCGCCCACGGCGCCCGCGACGAGGCACGCGAATACCTGGGCCAGGCTTTCGCGAGCGAACCCAATTGCGTGCGTGCGCACATGATCGCCGGCCATCTATTCGCGGAAGCGGGTGATCGCACCGGAGCCGTGGAGGCCTTCGAGCGCGCGGTGCGCGCGGACGTGGATTTCGTGCCCGAGATCCTGCCGCCGCTGCTGGACAACTACGCACGCTCGCAGCAGATGGATCGCGCCGAGAGATTCCTTGAAGACGTGATCCGCCGTTATCACGGCATCTCGCCGGTGCTCGCCCTGATGCACCTGTACGAGGGCCGCGAGGGCGAGCGCACCGCGCTCGATTTCCTGACCCGGCAATTGCGCCAGCGCCCGTCGGTGCGTGGCCTGATGGCGCTGATCGATGCGACGCTGGACCGCACCAGCGGCGAGGCGCGCGAGAATTTCCTGATCCTGCGCGACCTCACGCGCAAGCTGGTCGAAGGCCAGGCGATGTACCGCTGCAGCCGCTGCGGCTTCGGTGCCAAGGCGCACCACTGGCAGTGCCCCAGCTGCAAGAACTGGGGTACCGTGCGTCCGATTCATGGCGTAGTGAACGAGTAGCAAAAGTAGGGCGGGCATGGCCCGCCGTCGTGATGCGCATCCGAAGCGCATGAAAGCGGCCATTCGCGGCCGCGCTCCAACGGCGGACGGTGTCCGCCCTACGGTCCGCATTGCATGTCACTGCTCATCAGCGCCGTTTGCGGTTTCGTCATTTCCCTGGTCGTCGTCGCGGCCAGCCTCGCCTATGCACGCAAACGCGGTTTGCTGGATCAACCCGGCCAGCGGCGTTCGCACACGCAGCCCACGCCTCGCGGTGGCGGTATCGGCATCGTTGCTTCGATGCTGGTGTGCGCCATGCCTGCGCTCGCGTGGTCGGCGCACGCGTGGCCGCCGCTCACTGTCGCCGTGCTTGCGCTGGCGCTGCTCGCCGTTGCAATGGTGGGCTGGCGCGACGATCACGAGCCATTGCCGGTGTTGCCGCGCATCGGCGTGCACCTGCTCGCATCATTCGCCGTTGCGGCGGTCCTGCTCGCGTCGGCCGCGCATGCCGATGTGCGCATCTGGGGATGGCTCATCCCGATCGCGATCGTGTTCGCCGGCAGCATCAATGCGCACAACTTCATGGATGGGATCGACGCACTGCTCGGCTTGCAGGCGCTGTTCGTGCTGGTCGGATACGCGCTGCTCGCCGCGTGGGTCGGAGACTCTGCACTGGTCGCCGCGAACTCGGCTTCCGCGGCTGCATGTTTCGGATTCCTGCTGTTCAACCGGCCGCCGGCGCGCATCTTCATGGGCGACGTGGGCAGCGGGACACTGGGCTTGCTGATCGCGGCATTCGCCGGCCTGCTGGTGCTGCGTGCATTCGATCTTCTGTGGCCCTGCGCCATCCTGTCCTCGGCTTTCCTCGTGGATGCGGGCTTGACGCTGCTTGCGCGCATACTGGCCGGCAAGCGTTGGTACACTGCGCACCGCGAGCACCTCTACCAGTGGCTGGTGCGCGCAGGATCAAGCCACGCGCGAACGGACGCCATGTACCTGCTCTGGAACCTGATCATCGTCGCGCCCGCGGCCTGGGCGGCACTGCGTTGGCCTGACTTCGGCCCGTGGCTGTGCGCGGCGGCTTACGCGTGCGCGTGCGCGGCGTGGTTCTCCGGCAAGCGCATGTGCTTCGCCGCCGTCCGGAGCAACCCGCGTGTTGCGTAAGCTGATCAGCAAGGTGCATCCGCGCGCGGCGGTGGTCGCCCACGACCTGCTGATGGTCGCGATTGCCTGGATATTGGCCGGGACGCTGCGCTACGCGTTGCTTCCGCAGCCGGTGCCGCTCGATATCCTCGATCCGGAATTGGTCATCGTGCTGGCGGTGCAGGGCGCGATCTTCTACTGGACCGGCCTCTACAAGGGCCTCTGGCGGTTCGCCAGCCTGCCGGACCTCTGGAACATCCTGCGCGCGAGCGTGGTGGGCGCGCTGGCGATCGGCCTCGCGCTGTTCCTCTACAGCCGCTTGCAGGGCGTCCCGCGTTCGGTGCTGCTGATCTATCCGGCACTGCTTTGCGTGCTGCTGGGCTTGCCCCGGCTTGCCTATCGCTACTGGAAGGACAGCCGCATCGACCTGTTCGCGAGCAAGCGCAGCAAGCGCGTGCTGGTGATCGGCGCCGGCCGCGCCGGCGAAGCCCTGATCCGTGACTTGCGCCACGACACCGACCATTACGCGGTGGGTTTCATCGACGACAGCGATGCGCTGCGTGGTGCGCGCGTGCGCGGCATTCCGGTACTGGGGCACATCGACCGGCTTCCGGAGCTGGCGCGTGAATCGGGCGCGGAGATGCTGCTGATCGCGATGCCCTCGGCCGACAAGGCGCAGATGCGCCGCGTGGTCGAGCTGTGCGAGGAAACCGGCCTGCCGTTCCGCACCGTGCCGCGGCTGGAAGACGTCGTTGCCGGCCGCGCGCAGTTCAACGAGCTGAAGGAAGTCGCGATCGAGGACCTGCTCGGACGCGAACCGGTGAAGCTCGACTGGAGCGCGATCCGCCAGGGCCTGACCGAACGCCACGTGCTGGTTACCGGCGGCGGCGGTTCGATCGGTTCGGAACTGTGCCGGCAGGTCGCGCGGCTGGGCGCGGCCTCGCTCACCGTGGTCGAGCTGTCCGAATACAACCTCTATCGCATCGAGCAGGAATTGCGCGCGCAGTATCCGGAACTGCTGTTCCGCGGATTGATCGGCAACTGCGGCGATCCGGCCACTTGCGAGCACGCCTTCGCATTGGCGCGGCCGAATGCGGTGTTCCATGCCGCGGCCTACAAGCACGTGCCGCTGCTGCAGGAGCAGTTGCGCGAAGCCTTCCGCAACAACGTGCTCGCCACGCGCATGGTGGCGGAAACCGCCGCGCGGCATGGCGTGGAAAGCTTCGTGCTGATCTCCACCGACAAGGCGGTGAACCCGACCAGCGTGATGGGTGCCTGCAAGCGCATCGCCGAGATCGTCTGCCAGGCGGTGGCGAACAACGCGCGCACGCGCTTCATCACCGTGCGGTTCGGCAACGTGCTGGATTCGGCGGGCTCCGTGGTGCCGCTCTTCCGCGAGCAGATCCGCAACGGCGGCCCGGTGACCGTGACCCATCCGGAGATCTCGCGTTACTTCATGACCATCCCGGAAGCCTGCCAATTGATCCTGCAGGCCGCCGCGATGGGCGAGGGCGGGGGAACCTATGCGTTGGACATGGGCGAACCTGTGCGCATCCGCGATCTTGCCGAGCAGATGATCCGCCTCGCCGGCAAGCAGCCCGGCCGCGACGTGGCGATCGTCTACACCGGGCTGCGCCCTGGCGAAAAACTGTTCGAGGAGCTGTTCCATGCGCTCGAGAATTACTCCAGCACCGCGCATCCGAAGATCTTCCAGGCGGCGCAGCGCGAGTTCTCGAGCGCGCTGGTCATGGCGCAGATCGAGCGCGGCGTGCAGGCGACCGCGCAATTCGACGAGGACGCCCTGCAGGATTGCGTGGCCGCATTGCTGCCGGGCTATCGATGGCAGGTGGGTGAGGCCGGCGGCGAGGACAACGTGCTGCCGTTACGCGGCGCCGACAAGGACATTGCCTGAATTGAAGGAACTGCGGCCAGGGACGGTCGCTTGCAGCGCATGATGCGCACTGAAGGAGTGCCGATGAGTCAGGGAACGCAACGTTTGCGCAAGGTGGTTTTTCCGGTCGCGGGATTGGGCACGCGCTTCCTGCCCGCCACGAAAGTGGTGGCCAAGGAAATGCTCCCCGTGCTGGATCGCCCGCTGATCCAGTACGCGGTGGACGAGGCGGTGGATGCCGGCGCCGACACGCTGGTGTTCGTCACCAACCGCTACAAACACGCGATCGCCGATTACTTCGATTCGGCCTACGAGCTGGAAGAAACGCTGGAGCGCGCGGGCAAGCACGAGCTGCTTTCGCTGGTGCAGGGCCTGCTGCCGCCGCACGTGCGTTGCGTGTACGTCACCCAGGAGCAGGCGCTTGGACTCGGCCACGCGGTGCTCTGCGCCAAGCCCGTGATCGGGAACGAACCGTTCGGCGTGATCCTGCCGGACGACCTGATCGTCAACGAAGGCGCGAGCGCGCTCAAGCAGATGGCGGAACTCGCGGCACGCGAGAATGCCGGCGTGCTGGCGGTCGAAGAGGTTCCGCGCGACGAGACCAACAAGTACGGCATCGTGGACGTGGGCGGCGCCGGCGAACCGGCTGCGCGCATTCGCCACGTGGTCGAGAAACCGAAGCCCGAAAACGCGCCGTCCAATCTCGCCATCGTCGGTCGCTACGTGCTGCCCGCGCGCATTTTCCAGTTACTGGAGAGCACCAAGCCGGGTGCCGGCGGCGAAATCCAGTTGACCGACGCGATCGCCGCACTGCTTTCCGAATCGCCGGTGCTGGCCTGCCGCTTCCAGGGCAGGCGCTTCGACTGCGGCAGCAAGGCCGGGCTGGTGCGCGCGACGTTCCATTTCGCGCTGCGCGATCCGGCGCTTGCGAAAGTGGCGCGCGAGTTCATGGCCTGAGCGCGCATGGACATCGACTGGATCCTGACCCATCTCGGCGAGGAGCGCGCGCAATATTTCAACGCGGTCGCGCCGCCGGTCATCCAGACTTCGATCTTCTGCTTCGACAACGTCGCCGACATGCGTGCGCGCATGCGCGATGAATACGGCGAGCATTGCTACACGCGCGGCAACAATCCGACGGTCGAGATCCTGCGGCAGAAGATCGCCGCGCTGGAAGGCGCCGAGGACTGCCTGGTGTTTTCGTCCGGCGCCGCGGCGATTGCCGCCGGCGTGGTGGCGAGCGTCGGGGCCGGCGATCACGTCGTCTGCGTGCACAAGCCGTACAGCTGGACGCACAAGCTGCTGACCCAATTGCTGCCGCGCTTCGGCGTACGCTGCACCTTCGTGGATGGCACCGATGTCGCCAACATCGTGGCGGCGTTGGAACCTGCGACCAGGCTGATCGTGCTTGAGTCGCCCAATTCGCTGACCTTCGAATTGCAGGATCTCGCGGCAGTCGCGCAAGTCGCGCGCGCTCACGGCATACGCACGTTGTGCGACAACAGCTACGCCAGTCCGCTGAACCAGTCGCCGGTCGCGCTGGGCATCGATCTGGTCGCGCATTCGGCGACCAAATACCTCAACGGCCACAGCGATGTCGTGGCCGGTGCGCTGTGCGGCCCGCAGGCGATCCTGAAAGACGTCTTCAACGGTCCGTTCATGACCTTCGGCGCGGTGCCGTCGCCGCATGACGCCTGGTTGATGCTGCGCGGCCTCCGCACGCTGCGCCTGCGCGTCGAGCGCAGCAGCACCAGCGCGGTGAAGATTGCGCAATGGCTGGATGCGCATCCCAAGGTCGAGCGGGTCTGGTATCCGCATCTGCCGTCGCACCCGCAGTACGAGTTGGCGAAGCGGCAGATGTGCATGTCCGGCGGCCTGCTGTCGTTCGCGCCGCGTTGCGAAGACACCCGTGCGGTGGAGCGTTTCTGCGATGCGCTGAAGCGGTTCCTGCTCAGCGTGTCGTGGGGTGGTTACGAATCGCTGGTTTGTCCCAGCGCGGCATTCCATCCGCCCGCGACCAAGGTGGACACCACGCCGGAAGGCATGCCGCCGCCGCACCTGGTCCGACTCTCGATCGGGCTGGAAGATCCGGACGTACTGATCGCAGACCTGGAACAGGCGCTGGAGAAGGTCTGACTTTTCGCATGGGTTGGCCTGCGCGCCTTGGGTTATGCTCGCGCGCGCAATGCGACGGGGAGTCAGCATGGCCGAGCCAGCCGAAACCTATTACCGCGCCACCGCGAATCCGCGCGAACCGTTCGCGCCGCTGAGCGGCAGGCACGATGCACGCGTGGCGATCATCGGCGGCGGCTATGCCGGCTTGAACCTGGCGCTCGGACTGGCAGAGCGCGGCGTACGCGACGTGGTGCTGCTGGAGCGCGAAACCGTCGGCCACGGCGCATCGGGCCGCAACGGCGGTTTCGTGTTCGCGGGCTATTCGCTGGGCGAACAGTCGCTGCTGGACCAGCTCGGCAGGCAACGTGCGCGCGCCTTGTACGCGAACACCGTGGACGCGGTGAACCTGATCCGCTCGCGCATCACGCGCTACGCGATCGAATGCGACGCCGTGGATGCCGGCGTGATCTGGGCCAACTGGTTCCGCGATCCGGAAGTCCTGCGCGAACGCCAGCAGTTGCTGGCCGACAATTATGGTGTCCAGTGGGAGTGGTGGCCGCGCGAGCGCGTGCGCGAAGCGATCGCGAGCGACCGGTATTGCGACGCGTTGTTCGAACGCAATGCGCTGCACCTGCATCCGCTGAATTACGTCACCGGGCTGGCGCGCGCGGCGGCCGAGCAGGGCGTCTCGATCCACGAACACAGCCGCGTGCGGCGGATCGAGCGCGAGGGCGCGGGCTGGTGCATCCGCACGGGAACCGGCGAAGTGCATGCACAGACCGTCGTGCTGGCCTGCGGCGGCTACCTGGCGCACCTCGAACGCACGGTCGATCGAGCGGTGTTGCCGATCGCGACTTACGTGATGGCGACCGAGCCGCTCGGCGAGCGCCTGCGCGAATGCCTGCGTACGCAGGCGGCGATCTACGACACGCGTTTTGCCTTCGATTATTACCGTGGCTTGAAGGACACGCGCCTGCTGTGGGGCGGACGTATTTCCGTTCGCGACCGCACGCCCAAAGCCGTGCAGAAGGTATTGATGCGCGACCTGCTCCGGGTATTCCCGCAATTGAAGGGCGTGCGCATCGATTACGCGTGGTCCGGGCTGATGAGCTACGCGCGCCACCAGATGCCGCAGCTCGGCACGCGCGGCGACGGCCTGTGGTGGATGCAGGCGTTCGGCGGGCACGGTGCGGCGCCCACCGCCGCCGCAGGCGAACTGTTGGCTTCCGCGATCGCGCAAAACGACGAAGGTTGGCGCGAGTTCTCGCGTTACGGTTTGAGCCGCAGCTTCCGACCGTTCGGTTATCTCGGCGCGCAGGCGAGCTACTGGTGGGCGCAGGGCAGGGATCGCGTCAAGGAGATCATGGAGGGGTGATTCGCATGAGCCACCTGTGAATGCGGTCACGTATTGAACCCATCGTGCTCGCCGGTTTCACCTCGGCGCGACAAATCGCCGTGCTACCTTGCCTGACATCTACAAGGAGGCTGCACGCATGGAAGCTCGCAAGCTTGTTGTCGCACTGGCACTGTTGGCGGGTTTCCCCGCTGCGCTTCTCGCCGCCACACCCGCGGCCGGCACGCTCGGCGCACCCGCATCCGGTCATACTTCCAGCATCAGCTGGAGCGGCGGTCCCTACACCGGCGCCACCGCCGATCCGACCGCGTGCACCACGCTGACGTGCGATACCTACACGCTCACGGTGAACGTTCCGGATACGTTCTATGCGGCGAATCCGAACTATGCGGTGAAGGTCGGCATCACCTGGGCCAGCAGCACCAATGATTTCGATCTGTACGTCAACGACGCCAACGGCAATACCGTCTGCTCGTCGGGCAACAGCAACACGACCAGCGGACAGGCTTCCGAACTCGCCGACTGCGGACAGCTCGCGGCGGGCACCTACACGGTGCAGGTGGTCGCCTTCGCGGTCGCGAATTCGACGTATTCCGGCACGGCAACCGTCGCGCCCGAGCCGATTTCGCCGACCGGCACCGCACGCTACAAATCCGGGAAGTTCAGCTTCAGCGCGCCGCTGACGCTGCCCGGTCCCGCCAGCCTGATCGCGAGCACGCAAGGCATCGAGCCGCGCGTGAAGGCCGACTCGCTCGGCAACATCTATGCGGCGGCGATCCAGGGCATTCCCGCCGGCACCGATACCTGGAAATCCATGGACGGCGGCAAGACCTTCACCTATCTCGGCCAGCCTGACGGCGCGCAGGCCGCGTCGGCAGTGCTGCGCGGGGCGGGCCTCGGCGGCGGCGACGAGGATCTTGCGATCGGTACATCCGGCAACGTCTACGTGACATCGCTGTGGCTGGGTTCGGCCACGCAGAGCAACTCGTTCAACGGCGGCAGCACCTGGGTGGTCAACCCGATCTCGACCACCGAGCCGGTCGTGGATCGCCAGTGGATCGCCAGCTACGGCAACAACGTCGTCTATCTCACCACCAAACAACTCGGCGCAGCGTTGAACGGCACCGTCAGCCTGTTCGTGGCGAAGTCCACCGACGGCGGCATCACCTTCCCGCAGATCACCCAGGTGACCACACCGCTGGTCGGCGTGCAGCCGGGCGATCAGGGCAACATCGAGGTGGATCCGAACAACGGTTACGTCTATACCGTGTTCTTCGACGACAGCGGCAAGAACCTCTACATCGCGCGTTCGACCAACGGCGGCGTCAACTTCGACGTGAAGCTGGTCTACGCGAACACGGTTTCGATGGTGAACGTGTTCCCGTCGCTGGCGATCGACCAGGCCGGCAACCTGTACATCGTCTACTCCGACAGCCACGCCGCGTACCTCACCTCGTCGCAGGATTACGGCGCGAGCTGGAGCACGCCAGTGCGCGTTTCCAATGGTTCGGGCACCAAGAGCGTGATCGGCCCGTGGGTGACGGCAGGCGCGCCGGGTGCGGTGGACATCACCTGGTGGGGCACGCCGGCGCTGAGCAACAACGACGCCACGGCGCAATGGAAGGTGTATTTCACGCAATCGCAGAACGCGCTCGCTTCCATTCCGACCTTCGCGCAGAGTGCAGCGACCGGGGTGATGCACCAGGGTGCGATCTGCACCAACGGAACCGGCTGCGCGTCCGGCACGCGCAACCTCGCCGAGTACTTCGCACCGGGCCTGTACCTGGATGGCAGCGAGATGATCGTCTACTCGGACGATTACAACAACGCCACGCCGGTGGCTACGTTCATACGCCAGACGAGTGGCCCCACGGTGGCTCCGAAGACGAAGAGCCAGTGATCGGCGCGAGGTGGCCCGCCGCACGGCGGGCCACCTCGGGCGGGGCGGACTGTCGCAATCCCGTCCGATCCGGTGTTTCCCGCATTACCCACCTCCGGAGACAAGGCGCACAATGGGTGCGACGTTCCGGGCAGGAGGAACGGTCATGCGCGGTGCCCTGGTGTTTCTGTACGGTGTTCTCTGTTACCTGGTTTTCTTCCTGACCTTCCTGTACGCGATCGCCTTCGTGGCGGATATCGGCGTGCCGCACACGATGGATCGCGGCTACGCGACGGGGACTCTGGCCAAGGCCGTCATCATCGACGCGGTGCTGCTGGGCATCTTCGCGATCCAGCACAGCGGCATGGCGCGGCGCGGCTTCAAGCGATGGCTCACTTCATGGCTGCCGGAACCGGCGGAACGCAGCACCTACGTGCTGCTGTCCAGCGCGGCGCTGATCCTGCTGTACTGGCAGTGGCGGCCGCTGCCGGGCGTGATCTGGGACGCGCAGGCGGAGTGGGCCGTGTACCTGCTGTATGGATTGTCGGCGTTCGGGTGGCTGCTGGTGCTGAGCGGCACCTTCGTGATCAACCATTTCGACCTGTTCGGCTTGCGCCAGGTCTGGTTGGGGGCCCGCGGCAAGACCTATACGCCTCTCGTGTTCAAGAAGCACTTCTACTACCAGATGGTCCGGCACCCGCTGATGCTCGGCTTCGTGATCGCGTTCTGGGCGACGCCGCGGATGACCACCAGCCACCTGCTGTTCGCGATCGCGACCACGGGCTACATCCTGATCGCGGTAAAGTTCTTCGAGGAACGCGACCTGGTCGTGGCGCACGGCGAGGACTACCGCCGTTACCAGCACGAAGTGCCGATGATCTGCCCGTGGCCACGGCCCAGGCACGCAGCGAAACCCGCAGCACCGGTTCAACCGCAGGGGTAATCCGACGGCGGGAACGCGGCGACGCATCGCCGCGTTCCACGCCGTTTCATTGCTGAGCAATCTGCTCGCGCAGGCGCAGTTCCCGCTCGCGCAGCTCCGGCGTGAGTTCCTCGCCGAAGTCCTCGACCTCGAACACCTGCCGGATCTCGATTTCGGTGCCGCCGTCGAAGGGGGCGCGCTTCAGCCATTCGATGGCTTCCTCCTTCGACTTGCACTGCCACAGCCAGAAGCCGGCGATCAACTCCTTGGTCTCGGCAAACGGGCCGTCGGTGACGGTGCGCTTGTTGCCCTCGAATTTCACGCGCACGCCCCTGGAGCTTGGCGCCAGGCCTTCGCCGGCCAGCATCACGCCCGCCCTGACCAGTTCCTCGTTGTACTTGCCCATCGCGGCGAGCAATTCGGTACCGGGCATGATGCCGGCTTCGGAACTCTTGTCGGCTTTGACGATCACCATGAAACGCATGTCGTTCTCCTGTTGGCGCGCATGGTTCGTGCGCTCCTGCATGGGCGACGAACGAGGGCGGCCGGATTCGACAGAGCCGCCGCGCCTGCCACTATGCTGCCGGCATGGAACTCACGATCCTGTGGTACGTCATCGCCGGCGTCCTGATTGCCGTCGGTCTGGTCGGTACGGTGCTGCCGGTCCTGCCGGGCGTGCCGATCATGTTCGGCGGCATGTGGCTGGCCGCCTGGGCCGGGCATTACGAACGCGTGGGCCTGGCCACGCTGATCCTGCTCGGCATCCTTGCCGCGATCTCGATCGCGCTGGATTTCATCGCGGGCGCGCTCGGCGCCAAGCGCGTGGGCGCAAGCGCACGCGCGCAGTGGGGCGCGTTCCTCGGCGCGGTGGTCGGAATCTTCTTCGGCATCCCGGGCCTGATCCTTGGACCCTTCATCGGCGCTGTGATCGGTCAGCTCACCAGCGGCAGCGGCGTTGAACATTCCACGCGCGTCGGCATCGCGACCTGGATCGGACTGTTGCTCGGCACGATCGCCAAGCTGGCGATCTCGTTCACCATGCTTGGCATCTTCGTGCTGATGCTGATCGTCTAAAGCGCTTCGAAGATCCCGGCTGCACCCATCCCCGTGCCGATGCACATCGTCACCATGCCGTACTTCTGCTTGTGACGGCGCAGGCCGTGCACAAGCGTGGCCACGCGGATCGCGCCGGTCGCGCCGAGCGGATGGCCGAGCGCGATCGCGCCGCCCAGCGGATTGACCTTGGCCGGGTCGAGACCGAGATCCTTGATCACCGCGAGTGATTGCGCGGCGAAGGCCTCGTTCAATTCGATCCAGTCGAGCTGATTCTGTTTGATGCCGCTGGCCTTCAGCGCTTTCGGGATCGCTTCCTTCGGACCGATGCCCATGATCCGCGGCGGCACGCCGGCGACGGAATAGCCGACGAAGCGCGCCAATGGGGTCAGGCCGTAATCCTTGATGGCCTGTTCGCTGGCAAGCAACACGGCCGCCGAGCCGTCGGACATCTGCGACGAGTTGCCGGCAGTGACGCTGCCGCCGAGCTTGAACACCGGCTTCAGTTTCGCAAGGGCTTCCGGGCTGGTATCACGGCGCGGGCCTTCGTCCATGCTGATCACGCGCTTGTCCTCGCGAACCATGTGGGTGGCAAGATCCGGATAACGGTCGTCCAGCGGGTAGGGCGCGATCTCGTCCTTGAACTCGCCGCGATCCTGCGCGGCCAGCGCGCGCTGATGGCTCTGCAGCGCGAAGGCGTCCTGTTCCTCGCGGCTGATCTTCCATTCGGACGCGACGTTCTCGGCGGTGATGCCCATGCCATAGGCGATGCCGATGTTCTCGTCGGTGAAGATCGCCGGATTCATCGCGACCTTGTGGCCCATCATCGGCACCATGCTCATGCTCTCGGTGCCGCCGGCCAGCATCAGGTCGGCCTCGCCCAGGCGGATGCGCTCGGCGGCCAGCGCTACGGCCTGCACGCCGGAGGAGCAGAAACGGTTCACCGTCATCGCCGGCACGCTGTCCGGCACGCCCGCCAGCAACGAACCGATGCGCGCGACGTTCATGCCTTGCTCGGCTTCAGGCATCGCGCAGCCGATCACCACGTCGCCGATGCGCGCGGGATCGATGCCGGCGCATTGCTCGAGCGCTTCGCGCAATACGAAAGCCAGCATGTCGTCCGGGCGAGTATTGCGGAACACGCCGCGCGGCGCCTTGCCCACCGGCGTACGCACCGCGGCGACGATGTAGGCGTCCTGGATTTGTCTGGTCATTGGAGTTCCTCGGATTCTGTTTCGGGGACCGGGCGCCGGGGACCGGGAACCGGTGGAACAGAAGCGGTTTCGCCTCTCTGGTCCCCGGTCCCTTGTCCCTGGTCCTCGTCAATTCCTGAGCGGTTTCCCGGTCGTCATGGTGTGCGCGATGCGCTCCTGGGTCTTAGGGCTTTGCGCCAGCTCGATGAAGTGGCGGCGCTCCAGGTCCAGCAGCCATTCCGCATCCACCTTCGAACCGCGCTCGATATTGCCGCCGCAGAGGGTGTCGGCAATCCGCGTGGCGATCTCCATGTCGTGTTCGGAGATGAAGCGCCCGGCCAGCATGTTGACCAGTTGCGCCTTGATCGTGGCGGTGCCGACGTCGCCGGCCACAATGATCTCGCGCGCGGGCAGGGGCGGGCGCCAGCCCGATTCGGCCAACGAATTTGCCACGCTCTTCGCCACGTACAGCAGCTCGTGCGCGTTGAAGACCACCACGTCCGATTCGCGCAGGAGGCCCATCTGCTTGGCTTCCAGCGCGCTGGTGGAGGTCTTCGCCATCGCCACGACTTCGAAATGCTTCCTCACCTGATCGAACGGATCCTCGCTCAGCGAATGCGCCGCGCAGCGCTCGGCGATTTCTTTCAGGCCGCCGCCGGCCGGCAGCAGGCCCACGCCGGCCTCGACCAGGCCGATGTAGCTCTCCAGTGCCGCGACCGTGCGCGCCGAGTGCATCTGGAATTCGCAGCCGCCACCCAGCGCCAGACCGCGAATCGCGGCCACCACTGGAACCAGCGAATGTTTCATCCGCATGCTGGTGCGCTGGAAGTTGGCGATCATCGCTTCCAGTTGCGCGGCCTTGCCTTCCTTCAGCAGGCCCAGCGCGCCCTTGAGGTCGGCGCCGGCGGAAAAGGCCTTGTCGCTGGCCTGCCAGATCACCATCGCCTTGAGCTGCTTCTCGCTTTCCCCGATCGCGCGCTGCAGGCCATCCAGCACCGCGTCGTTGACCGTGTTCATCTTGGTCTTGAACGAGACGATGCCGATATCGTCATCGCCGAGCGCCCACAGCCGCACGCCGTCGTTCTCCCAGACGGTCTTGCCCTGGTCGAACTTCTCGCCGATCAGCGGATCGCGGAACAGTTGCCGGCGATACACCGGCGCGGACGAGCGGGGCAGGGCCTTGTTGGCGCGCGGCGAATACGCGCCTTCGGGCGTATAAACGCCTTTACGGCCATCCGTGACCCATGCCGGAAGCGGCGCATCGCTCATCGCCTTGCCGGCCTTGATGTCTTCCTCGATCCACTGCGCCACCTGCTGCCAGCCGGCGGCTTGCCAGGTCTCGAACGGACCGAGCTTCCAGCCGTAGCCCCAGCGGATCGCGAAATCCACGTCGCGCGCGGTCTCGGCGATGTCGGCGAGGTGATAGGCGCTGTAATGGAACAGATCGCGGAAGCTCGCCCACAGGAATTGCGCCTGCGGGTCGCCGCTCGCGCGCAGCTTGGCGAACTGCTCGGCCGGGTTCTTGATTGCAAGGATCGCGCTGACCTCGTCCGAGGCTTTTTGCTCGGCAGGCCGGTAATCCTGCTTCTGCACATCCAGCACGAGGATGTCCTTGCCGGCCTTGCGGTACACGCCCGCGCCGGTTTTCTGCCCCAGCGCGCCCTTTTCGATCAGCGCCGAGAGCCACGCCGGAGTCTTGAAATGCGCGTGCCAGGGATCGTCCGGCAGCGTGTCGGCCATGGTCTTGATGACGTGCGCCATGGTGTCCAGCCCGACCACGTCGGCCGTGCGATAGGTCGCCGACTTGGGGCGGCCGATTGCAGGTCCGGTGAGCGCATCCACGGTATCGAAGCCGAGCTTGAACTGCGCGGTGTGGTGCATCGCGGCCAGCATCGAGAACACGCCGATGCGGTTGCCGATGAAATTCGGCGTGTCCTTCGCCACCACCACGCCCTTGCCGAGCGCAGTGGTCAGGAACGCTTCCAGCCCCTGCAGCACCGCAGGATCCGTGGACTTGCCGGGGATCACTTCCACCAGGTGCATGTAGCGCGGCGGATTGAAGAAGTGCACGCCACAGAAGCGGTGGCGCAGTTGCTCCGGCAATGCATCGGCCAGCGTGTTGATCGAGAGCCCCGACGTGTTGGACGCGACGATCGCGTTGGCCGGCAGGTGCGGCGCGATCTTGCGATAGAGATCGAGCTTCCAGTCCATCCGCTCGGCGATCGCCTCGATCACCAGGTCGCAGGTCTTCAGCTCGTCCAGGTTCTCGTCGTAGTCGGCCGGCACGATGGACGAGGCCAGCGATTTCAGCGCCAGCGGCGCGGGCGAGAGCTCGCCTAAGTTCGCGATGGCCTTGAGCGCGATGCCGTTCCTGGGACCTTCCTTTGCGGCCAGGTCGAACAGCACGGTTTCCACGCCGGCATTGGTGAGGTGCGCGGCGATCTGCGCGCCCATCACCCCGGCGCCGAGCACGGCGGCTTTGCGGATGCGAAGACTTTCGGCTGCCATGGGTTCTCCAGTTCAAAAGCGTCAGTTTGAAAAAAAGGGACTGAGGCGGGTCGGGGGCGCAAAAAACAACGACGCCACGACATCCCCGCGCTCATTCGTTCGCCGTCTCCGCCTTCAGTCCCGCCGCGGCGAAGCGGATCAGGTGCTGTGCGGCACGTTCGCGGAAATCGCGCTCGGACTGGCCGCTGCGGCGCTTGATCACGCCGAAGTCGGCCATGGCGTAGGTGAGGGCGCCGGCCACGATATCCAGCCGCCAGTAAAGTTCTTCCTTGTCCAGTTGCGGCAGTTGCCCGGCGAAGGCGGTGGCGAATTCCTTCAGGACGTGGCCGTAGTTGTCGGACAGGAACTTGCGCAGGCGCTCGTTGTACTCGGCGTAGGCCCGCGCCAGCACGCGCACGAAGGCCTGGCCGCCGCTGCGGTCCAGCGAGAGTTCCAGCGCGGGTTTGATGAAGGCCGCCAGCACGTCTTCCAGCGTCGGCTTCGGCTTGGCCAGCGCCCGCTTCAGGGCGGCGAGCCGGCGGGCATTGAGCTCGTCCAGCCTGCGCCGGAACACTTCCTCGATCAGCCGGTCCTTGGAACCGAAGTGATAGTTGACCGCCGCCAGGTTGACATTGGCGGCCGTCGTGACCTGCCGCAACGAAGCGCCTGCGAATCCATGCCTTGCGAACAGATCCTCGGCGGCTTCGAGGATGCGTTGCTTGGTTGAAAACTGGCTTTGCTCGGCCACGAAAACCTCGTTCCGCGCTTCAAACGATCGTTTGAAGTCTATGCCCGGAACGGAGTCGCGGTCAATCGGCAAAGGGCCGCAAGGCGGGTTCGCCCGGGGGTGCGATCAGCGCGCGATTGCTCTAGAATCAACCAATATTTTGTGAGCTAACTCTGCATTTGGCCGCGAGTTTGATCGTAACCTCAGGCCGGCGGGGAAAGCAGCGTTCAGGGACGGCGGCGCGGATGCCGAAGTGAGGCATCCGTGCCGTTGCGTCCGTTGTTCACCACCACACGAACCCGCGAGGATTGCATGGCGCTCGAGCGCACCTTGTCCATCATCAAACCCGATGCCGTCGCCAAGAACGTCATCGGTGAAATCTATTCCCGTTTCGAGAAGGCCGGCCTGAAGATCGTCGCGGCGAAAATGAAACAGCTCTCGCGCAAGGAAGCCGAAGGCTTCTACGCGGTGCATCGCGAGCGTCCGTTCTTCAAGCCGCTGGTGGACTTCATGGTGTCCGGCCCTGTGATGATCCAGGCGCTGGAAGGCGAGGGTGCGATCGCGAAGAACCGCGAGCTGATGGGCGCGACCAATCCGAAGGACGCGGCGCCCGGCACGATCCGCGCGGATTTCGCGCAGAGCATCGATGCGAATGCGGTGCACGGTTCGGACGCGCCGGAAACGGCGAAGTTCGAGATCGGTTACTTCTTCAGCGAAATCGAGTTGTGCCCGCGCGGGTGACGCGCGGCCGGAGCATGCGGTGAACGAGGTCGTCAAAGCCAATCTGCTCGACATGGATCGCAACGAGTTGCGCGAATTCTTCGCGCAACTGGGCGAGAAGCCGTATCGCGCCGATCAGGTGATGAAGTGGATCTACCATCGCCTCGAAGACAACTTCGAGGCGATGACCGATCTCGGCAAGTCGCTGCGGGCCAAGCTGGTCGAGGCCGCGTATGTGGGACGGCCGAAATCATTGCTGGACAAGGGCTCCAGCGACGGCACCCGCAAGTGGTTGCTGGGCATGGATGGCGGCAACGCGGTGGAGACCGTGTACATCCCGGAACCCACGCGCGGCACGCTGTGCGTATCGAGCCAGATCGGCTGCGGCTTGAACTGCACGTTCTGTTCCACCGGCACGCAGGGGTTCAACCGCAACCTGGCCACCTCCGAAATCATCGGCCAGGTATGGGTTGCCGCCAAACACCTGGGCAACGTCACCCACCAGCAGCGCCGCATCACCAACGTGGTGATGATGGGAATGGGCGAGCCGTTGCTGAACTTCGACAACGTCGTGCGCGCGATGAACCTGATGCGCGACGACCTCGGCTTCGGCCTGGCCAACAAGCGCGTCACGCTCTCGACCGCGGGTCTGGTGCCGATGATCGACAGGCTGTCCGA
>DASSEW010000082.1:0-12163 GCA_035695065.1 Rhodanobacteraceae bacterium
GAGGACACCACGGGAATGTTCAGGCGGATATCGCGAGTGAGGCGCGTGCTGGTATCAACGTCGCGCGGCAGGACACTCGAATGGGCGGGAACGAGGTAAACGTCGTCGTAGGTCAGGGCCTCGGCGAGGATGCGCATGGGGGCAACTCGTCAATGCAATGCGCGATTATACGCTGCATGTCGCCCAAGTGCAGCGGCCCTGCTATCCTCATTTTATGGATTTCACCCTCCAATCCGAACAGGAAGCCGACGGACGCTGGCTGGCGGAAGTGCCGGAAATTCCCGGCGTGCTCGCCTATGGCGCCACTGCCGATGAAGCGATGGCCAAGGCCGAAACGCTTGCGTTGAGGGTGCTTGCGGAACGGCTGGAGAATGGCGAAGCCCGGCCGCAAGCGATCCGGTTCCTGCTCGCAGCGGCATGAGCCATTGGCCTTCAGTCAAGGCCAAGCGCGTGTTCGCGGCACTGCTCCGGATCGGCTGGAGCGTCAAACGTCAATCGGGATCGCACGCCACATTGGCACGCGAGGGCTGGAATGATTTCGTATTCGCCTTCCATGACGGCGAAGAAATTGGTCCGAAGATGCTGTCCCGCATCGCAAAGCACACCGGACTTACTCCGGAAGATCTCTAGCGCGACTACGCGGCATCCATTGCTTGCGCCGCTTCCAGCGTGTTCTCCATCAGCGTGGCCACCGTCATCGGGCCGACGCCGCCGGGCACCGGCGTGATCCAGGAAGCGCGCTGTGCCGCGGCTTCGAATTCCACGTCGCCGACCAGCCGGCCGTCGTCCATGCGATTGATGCCGACGTCGATCACCACCGCGCCGGGCTTGATCCATTCACCCTTCACCAGGCCGGGCTTGCCGACCGCGGCGATCACGATATCGCCTTCGCGCACGTACTGCTCCAGCCCCTGCGTGAACTTGTGGCAACAGGTCGTAGTGCAGCCGGCGATCAGCAGTTCCAGCGCCAGCGGTCGTCCGACGTGATTGGACACGCCGACGACCACCGCGTGCCGGCCGCGCACCGGCCGGTCGGTGTTGCCGAGCAGGGTCATCACGCCCTTGGGCGTGCACGGACGCAGGCCGAAGCGGCGCAATGCGAGGTGGCCGAGGTTCACCGCGCTGAAGCCGTCCACGTCCTTGCGCGCGTCGATGCGGTCAATCAGCGCGCTGCTGTTGACGTGGTCGGGCAATGGCAGCTGCACCAGGATTCCGTGCACCGCCGGGTCGGCGTTGAGCTTGTCTATCAGCGCGTACAGCTCGGCTTCCGAGGTGCTCGCCGGCAGGTCGTAATCGAACGACTTGAAGCCGACCTGCTTGCAGGCCTTGCGCTTGTTCCTGACGTACACGCTGGAAGCCGGATCGGCGCCGACCAGCACCACCGCCAGCCCCGGTGAACGCTTTCCCTGCTTGACCCGCGCCTGCACGCCCGCGCGCACGCGCGCCAGCACGTCATCGGCGATGCGGCGGCCGTCGAGGATGCGTGCGCTCAATCCGGGCTCCCGCTAAAGTCGAAGACGCGCATTATCGCCGAAAGCCCGCTCAATCGCGCAGGACGGACATTGTCCGCCGCAAGCGGGCCCGACATTCGTCGCCACAAGCATGGCGGGCAGTGCCCGCCCTACGGACCGGAAATTCACATGCAAAGCGACCGCACCGAACTCGAAGCCGCCGCGTTTCGCCGCCTGCTGAAGCATCTCAACCACGAACGGAACGATGTGCAAAACATCGACCTGATGATCCTGGCCGGCTTCTGCCGCAACTGCCTCGCCGACTGGTACCGCGAAGCCGCCGCCGAGCGAGGCATTGAACTCAGCAAAGATCAGGCACGTGAAGCGATCTACGGCATGCCGTTCGCGGAATGGAAGGCGAAGTATCAGAAGGACGCCACGCCGGAACAATTGGCAGCGTTCGAGCGAAGTCAGAAGCAATCCCGAATGTAGGGCGGACCCCGTCCGCCATGGCGGGATGCCCGCCTTACCCTGCGCAAAATTCTTCGTAATCCACATACCCCGGAAACGCTTTGCCCGGCGCGCAGACCGGACATTCGGGATCGGGCGCGAGGCGGGTTTCGCGGAAGCGCATCGCGAGGGCGTCGAACATCAGCAGCCGGCCGGCGAGTGGCTCGCCGATTCCGAGAATCAGTTTCAGCACTTCGGTCGACTGCAACATGCCGATCACGCCAGGCAGCACGCCGAGCACGCCGGCTTCGGAACAGTTGGGCGCGGCTTCCGGCGGTGGCGGTTGCGGGAACAGGCAGCGATAGCACGGCGCGACGCCGCGCTTGCGGCCGGCGTCGAACACGCTCACCTGTCCTTCGAAGCGGTGCACCGCGCCGTACACCAGCGGCTTATGCAACTTCACGCAGGCGTCGTTGAGCAGGTAACGCACCGGGAAATTGTCGGCACCGTCCAGCACCACGTCTGCGCCGTCGAGCAGGTCTTCGACGTTCTCCGAAGTCACGCGATCTGTCAGGCCGGCGATGCGCGTGCGCGGGTTCAGCGCCGTCAACGCGTGCGCGGCCGAGTGCACCTTCGACATGCCGATGCGCGCGTCGGTGTGCAGGATCTGCCGCTGCAGGTTGCTGCGGTCGACCGCGTCGTCGTCGGCGAGCACCAGCGTGCCCACGCCGGCGGCGGCGAGATAGAACGCAGCCGGCGAACCCAGCCCACCCGCGCCGACGATTACCACGCGCGCGTCTTCCAGCTTGCGCTGCCCGGCTTCGCCCACTTCGGGCAGGCGCAGGTGGCGCGAGTAACGCTCGAAGAAATCCGCGTCTTCGTTCCCGGCCTCCTCCATCGGCAAGTTCTGCTCGATCCACAACGCGGTACCGCCGGTGACCGAAGCGACGTTGCCGTAGCCGAGCTGTTGCAACACCTGTGCGGCCATCAGCGAGCGCTGGCCGTGCGCGCAGATCGTGAGGATTTCCGCATTGCGGTCCGAAGCGATCTGCGCGATGCGCTGCGCGACCTGTGCGCGCGGAAGCGGGATTGCGCCGGCGGCCATGCCGGTGGCATGTTCGAAAGGTTCGCGCACGTCCAGCAGCAACGCGCCCGCGCGCTGGCGTTCCAGCGCTTCGCGTGGGGAGATTTCGCGGAGTGTCATCGGGGCATTATGGCGCAAGCCATCGAATGCAGTAGGGCGGGCATTGCCCGCCGCCGCGTCACCCTATCGATGCGCGTATCGGCGGACGATGTCCGCCCTACAGAGTGCGGGTTATGGCCACACCGTCACTACGGCGCCACGCTCCAGCGCGTGTGCATCTTCCGGCAACAGCACCAGCGCGTCGGATTCCACCAACCCGTGCAGCATGCCCGAGCCCTGTTTCGCGTGCGGCGTGGCCCACAGCACGCCTTCCGCGTCGCAACCCAACGTGCAGCGCATCAGTTCGGCGCGCGCATGCTTCTTGTGCACAGGTTCGGCCAGCCGCGCGCGGCGCACCTGCGCGCCCTCTTCCGCGAACATCGCCTGCAGCGCGAAACGCGCGAACACCTGGAACGTCACCGCGGCGGAAACCGGATTGCCCGGCAATCCGAGATACAGGCACGCACCGATCGCGCCGAACAGCACCGGCATGCCGGGCTTGACGCGCACCTTGTGGAAATGGATTTCGCCGAGCTTCTCCAGCAGTCCGGGCAGGTGATCGGCTTCGCCGGCGGACACCGCACCGCTGCTGATGATCAGGTCGGCCTGTGCGGCGGCATCGAGCAGCGCCCAGCGCAGCACGTCCTTGTCGTCGCGGATGCGCACGCGCGAGACGACCTCTGCGCCTGCTTCGCGCAGCAAGGTCGAAAGCAGGATGCCGTTGGATTCGTGGATCTGCCCGAACTCCAGCGGCTGGCCCGGCGGCACCAGTTCGTCGCCGGTGACGATCACCGCCACGCGCGGCTTGCGTCGCACGCTCACCTGGTCCACGCCGAGCGCGGACAGCAGACCGAGTTCGGCGGCGCGCAGCCTCACGCCGGAGTGCAACGCGATGTCGCCCTGTGCAATGTCCTCGCCTGCCGCGCGCACGTTGGCGCCCGCTTTCTCGCCAGCCCTGACGACCACGCGGTTGCCTTCGATGCGCACGTTCTCCTTGATCACCACGCTGTCGGCGCCAGCCGGCAATGGCGCGCCAGTGGTGATGCGCACGCACTGCTCGCTCGCGACCTGCGGCGCCGAAGTCGCGCCGGCGAAGACCTGTCCGATCAATTCGAATCCGCGCTCGCCCTCGTCCGGCAGATCGGCGCCCCGCAACGCGAAACCATCCATCGCCGAATTGGCGAACGGCGGCAATGCGTGCGGCGCGCGGACGTCCTCCGCCAGCACGCGATCATGTGCCGCTTCGAGTTCCACGCGCTCGCTATCGATCCGGTGGTCGAGGGCACGCGTGCGGATGATTTCCAGCGCCTCCTCCAATCCGATGCGGGTGGGATGCATCGGCCGCGGCGGGTGCGCGCGTTCGTATTCCTGGAAGTCCTCCAGCGTGTTGAGGTTGCGGAAGCACTCGGCGCAATCGGAAAAATCCACCGCCGCGGCGTCCAGCTCCATGTGCCAGCGCAGCGGCGAGGCATGCATGCCCAGCGCCGCCCGCGCTGAAGCAAGCAGCATCTCGCGGAACTTCAGCGAATAAAGCGCGAACAGGGGTTGCAGCTTGTGCTGGTCGCGTGCGAAGGCGCACGGCACGTCGGGCGTGGCCATCAGCGCGGCGCTCAGGCGTGCGAACAAGTCCTGCGGCGGGTCGGGACAGTCCACCGGCGCCGTGAGCAGCCAGTCGAATTCCGCAAACGACGACGGTTCGCTCTCGACTGTCAGCGCCAGGGCCGCGGCAATGCCTGCCAGCGGCCCCGCGTGGCCGGGCGCCTCATCGCCGATCACCCGCGCGAAGCGAGCGTAGTCGTCGTGATGGCGGTTGGCGACGATCAGCGTTTCGCCGCATTGCGGGCGCAGCACCGAGAGCACGCGCTCGACCACCGGCGTGCCATGCAATGTCAGCAGGCCCTTGTCCTGTCCGCCGACGCGCCGGCCCTCGCCGCCGGCCAGCACGACCCCGATGGTGCGCGATACGGCTTCCATGTTCCCCACCCGTCGCAGTGCCGGTTGCACCGGCGGCGCATTCACAGCCGCCTACCATGCCAGACCGGGTGAGCGGGTCAAGGGCCGGGTTACTTCCGCACGTGCCGGATCATGCGGCGGCGCTTGCGCTGCTGGCTCTCGGTGAGCACGTTGCGGCGGCCGGCGAACGGATTTTCGCCTTCGCGGAATTCGATGCGGATCGGCGTGCCTTCCAGCTTGTAGCGCTTGCGGAAGAAGTTCTCGAGATAGCGACGGTAGCTGTCGGCGATGTGCCTGGTGCGGGTGCCGTGGATCACGATGGTCGGCGGATTGTGTCCGCCCGGATGCGCGAAGCGGAGCTTCGGTGAATGCCCGCGCACCAGCGGCGGCTGGTGTGAAGCCAGTGCCTTTTCAAGCGTGCGGGTCAAATCCGACGTGCTGAGTTCGCGCGTGGCGGACACGTGCGCGCGGTCCACGCTGCGCATCAGCTCGCGCAGGCCGGAACCGTGTTTCGCGGAAATGAATACCGGTTTCGCCCACGAAACGAATTCGAGCTTGCGGTCGAGCCCTTCGCGGCAGCGCTCGCGGTCATAGGCGGAAAGACCGTCCCATTTGTTGGCCGCGATCACCAGCGCGCGACCCGCTTCGAGGACCTGGCCGATCAGGTTCAAATCCTGCTCGGACACGCCTTCGCTCGCATCCAGCAGCACGATCGCGACCTGGCACGCGGCGATGGATTGCAGCGTCTTGATGATGCTGAACTTCTCCAGCGCGTCCTCGACGCGACCACGGCGGCGCACGCCGGCGGTATCGATCAGCGTGTAGCGTTTGCCGTCGCGCTCCAGCGGAACATGGATGGAATCGCGCGTGGTGCCGGCGATATCGGACACCACCAGGCGCTCCTCGCCGAGCAGGCGATTCACCAGCGTGGACTTGCCGACGTTGGGACGGCCGATGATCGCCACGCGCGTGCCGGTGTTCTCGTCTTCGAGATCGGCCTCGGGTTCTTCGTCCGCCGGCAGCAGCGGCAACACCTGCGCGATCAGATCGTCCACGCCACGCGCGTGCGAAGCCGCGATCGGCAACGTTGCCGCGATGCCGAACGACGCGAATTCCGCCAGCGCCGCATTCGGATCCACCGCATCAGTCTTGTTGATCGCGAGCACCACAGGTTTGCCGGCGCGCCGCAGCCCATCGAGGATCGCGCGATCCTGCGGCAACAGGCCATCGCGCCCGTCGACCATCAGCACGCAGGCTTGCGCTTCCGCGATGGCGAGCTGCACCTGGCGCGCGGTGAGCACATCCATGTCCACGTTCTCGCCGGACAGGCCGCCGGTGTCGACCAGCACGAACGGACGTGCACCCAAGCGGCACACGCCGTAATGACGATCACGGGTGACGCCGGGGAGATCGGCGACCAGCGCGTCGCGCGAACGCGTCAGCGCGTTGAAGAGCGTGGATTTGCCGACATTGGGGCGGCCGACCAGGGCGACGACAGGCAACATGGGTTCAGGGTTTCCGTTGTCGCCATGGTCTGGTTACGGAGACGTGCCGATGCGATACGCCGCCAGATTGCCGGACTCGTCTTCAACGAACACCGTGTCGCCGACCACCAGCGGACGCGCGCGGATCGCGTCCTTGGACAGGCGCTGGCGCGCGGCGAAGCTGCCGTCCTTCAGATCCAGCCAGTGGACATAGCCTTCGAGATCGCCGACCACGGCGTAGTGGCCCTGGATGGCGGGTGAAGTCAGCCAGCGATACTGCAAGCCGTCCTGCTTCCACATGTCCGCGCCGGTGCCGGCGTCGAACGCCCATACGATCGAGTTGTCGTCCACGCCGACCAGCTGGTTGCCGGCCACACCGACGCCCACGTAGCTGGAGAACGGGCGGTTCCAGTTCAGCCTGCCGGTGGGCGCGTCGATCGAGACGAGCTGGCCGTGATAAGCGGTTGCATAAAGAGTGTCGCCTTCCAGCTGCAGCATGTCGTCGGCGTCATCGAGCTTGTCGATGTCGCTGCGGCCCTCGCCCTTGGCGACCGGCTGCTGCCATTGCGCGCTGCCGGTGTCGCTGCGCAACGCGATGACCTTGCCGTCGTCGCTGCCGTAGAACACCACGCCGTGCGCGACCAGCAGCGGACCGTTGCCGCGCAGCGAAAGCAACGGCACCTCGCTCTGGTCGTTGACCCACTTGCGCTCGCCGGTGGCGGCATCCAGCGCATAGATGCGGCCGTCATTGGTGCGCGCATACACCACGCCGCTGTCGATCACCGGCGGGCTCACCACTTCGTCCGATACTTCCGCGGCCCAGCGCTGCTTGCCGGTCGCCGCGTCCATGCCGTACACGTGGCCGTCGAGCGTGCCGACCACCAGCAGGTCGCCTCTCACCGACGGGCCGCCGGCGTACAACGCATCCGGGTAACGCTTGTGGCCGAAGCCGAACCAGCCGTGCGTGCGGGTATCGTCGCGCCAGATCGTCTTGCCGGTATTGGCGTCCAGCGCCGCCAGCCTGCCGTCCACGCTGGCGACATAGAGCTTGCCGTCGGCGTAGGCGGGCATCAGGCGGATGCCCGAGCGCCCGGCGCCGTCGCCGATGCTGTCCTTCCACAACCGCTGCACCTGCACCGTCGGCGTGAACTTGGTGAGTTCGTGCGGCGGCTGCAGGTTATCCTTGCCGTTGATGATCTTGCTGATCAGGCTGCAACCCGCGAACGCCGGCAGCAACGCCAGCAGAGACAACATCACAATATGGCGTTGCTTCATGTGCCCTGTTTCCCGGGTTGAGTCGTGGTGGCCGCGGCCGCCGCTGCCGGCGCACCGGCCTGTGCGAGATTGTCCAGCTTCATCTGCAACGCGTCGCGCAGGCCCGGCGCCGAATTGGGCGACAGCGCGGCGAGCGCATTCGCATACGCGCTGCGCGCATCGTTGTCGCGCCCCAGTTTGAGCAAGGCATCGCCGCGAAGTTCCTCGCGGGTTGCACGATAGTCGTTGCCGGGAACGGTCTCGATCAGGCCGAGCGCCTGCTGCGCCTGGTTCTGCGCCAGCTCCACGCGCGCCAGCCGCAGCTGGTAGATGGAATGCAACGCCGCGGTCGGACTGTGTTCCACCGCCCACTGCAATGCCTTGCGGGCGTCATCCAGCTTGCCCTGCCCGACCGCGACGTTGGCGCGCGCGGCGGCGCCGAGCGCGGCGTAAGGCGTGTCGGCGAAGTCCTTCTCCAGCGCATTCACCGCGCGGTCCACCTCGCCACCGTTGTTAGCGGCCAGCGCCGCTTCCAGCGCGGCGTACTGCTCGGCCGCCTCGGCATGGTGGCCGGCACGGTGCGCCTGCCACTGCCGCCAGCCGAAGATCAATGCCAGCGCCAGCACCACACCGACCACGATGGACAGGCCGTTCTCACGCAGCCACTTGCGGACCTGTTCGCTCTGTTCGTATTCGTCGTAATCGTCAAAGGCCATCAGGAAACACTCTCGTCAACTTCATGGCTGCGGTTCGGCCATGGGCACGGCAAAAACCGTCCGCGCCGGCGCGCGGGCGGACAAGGATAACCGAAACCGCGGGATTCCCGGCGATCGCCTGGATCAGCCGTTGCTTTCGCCCGGCGCAAACACCTTGAACCGCGCAACGTTGGCGTGGCGATAGGCGTCCAGTGAAAGCGGCTTGCCGTCGCCCTGCACGTCCACCGCATCGGCGTTGCCGATCGTGACGTCCAGCGGCGCGGCGCTGTGATAGCTGCGCGTGTCGCCGGCATGCAGCATGCCGGATTCAAGCGTCTTGCCACTGGCGTCGGTCACTTCGAACCAGCTGTCACCCTTCGCGCTGAGGCTGAGCACGTGCCCGGCGCTGTTCGCCGCCGGCGCAGCCGTGGCCTGCTGCGGCGAAGCTGCATTCTGCGACGAGCCCGCAGCGTCCAGGTTCATCGCCGAGAACGGCGTCATCGACGCCATCAGCGGCTGTTGCTGCTCTGGCCCGGGCGCCGGAGCGGGCGCCTTGATCGTGTGCGTGACGCGTCCGTGTGACGCAACTGCCGGGGCCTGGTCCAGCGGCGCGATGCGGGTGAGATGGTTGTCCAGCCCGCCGCGCAATCCCAGCCACACCAGCGGCACCGCCACGAACGCGGTGAGCACGATATAGGTGGCCGCCGCGCCGTAACGCTGCATCCAGTTGCCGCGCAGCGCGCTGCCGGTCGGGACCAGCGCGGGCAGTTGCGAGGGCGCGGCCGCGCGCAGCGCAGCATCCACCGCGAACACGGGTACGTTCAGGAGCTTCGCGTAGCTTTGCAGCGCACCGCGGGTGAACACGTGGTCGTCGGCCTTGCCGAAGTCGCCCGCTTCCAGCCGCTCCAGGATCCGAACCGGCAGGCGCAATTTCTGCCCGCAGGCTTGCACGTCCATGCCACGCGCCTCGCGCGCGGCCCGCAGCCGCGAACCGAGCTCGTGGGCAGCATCCGCGGCGGGGCTGGAAGCATCCGTCACGTCTTCGGCATGGAAACGCATTTCCTGCGAGGTGGAAGCCGACGGCTCGTCGTGGGACGGGAACAGATCGGCGTTGTGCTCGGATGTGGTCATTGCGGGGTGCCGGAAAGTTGCTGCGCCTGATCCGATTCCGGGAACTGGCTACGCAGCCGGTTGGCGTAATTCCGGGCGGCATCCGCATCGCCCAGACGTGATTCGATTTGATAGCCCAGCAGCAGCGAGTCGGGCGTGGCCTGGCCCTGCGCCTCGAAACGTTGCAGGAAAGCGCGCGCGTGGAAGGCATCGCTCTGCGCGTACATCACGTGCGCCATTTCGTACAGCGCGATGGGGTCGCTGGAATCGATGCGCAGCGCCTTGCGCAGGTATTCTTCGGCGCCCTTGTAGTCGCCGCTGCGCGCGAGGCACGCGCCGGCATTGGCGTTGGCCTTGGCGGGCGTCGAATAGAACGGATCGGCCAGCGCGCGTTGGAAGTAGCCCATCGCTTCCTTCTCCTTGCCGTGATGGCAAAGGAAGTAGCCGAGGTTGTTGTTGGCGTCGCCGTTCTTGGGGTCGATGGCGAGCGCGCGGCGGTATTCCTGCTCGGCTTCCCTGGGCAGGTTCACGTGTTCGTCCAGGATCGCGAGCATTGTGTGCGCCGTCGGGTAATCCGGATCGGCGGCGATCCCCTTCCTGAATTCCTGGTCGGCGCCCTTCAGGTCGCCGCGATTCATCAGTGCGGCACCAAGCTGAAGATGGATCTGCGCATCCTCGCGCCGCTTGTCCTGCTTGTTCTCGCGCGGCTCGTTCTTGAGATTGTTGAGCGGGGTGTCGTACTTGATGATCTTGTTGCTCGAGCAGGCGCCAAGTCCCGACGCCAGGACTGCCAGCACGCCCAACAAGGCGAATTTGAAAAGCGTCGGCATGGATGTCCGCGCGCCGATCTTCGCGTTCGTGGACCAACGCATCGATACGCAACCCTTACGCAGCATTGCTCAGCCCCCCTTGCGCGCCGGCTTCGATTTTGCGGCGGAATTCCGCCTGCCGGCGCGTGCGGTCCAGCACCTGGCCCTTCAGCTGGCCACAGGCGGCATCGATGTCGTCGCCGCGCGTGCGCCGCACCATCGCCTGCACGTCCGAATCCAGCAGGATCTTCTGGAACGCGCGGATGGTGGTTTCGTCCGAGCGCGCGTACTGCGTGCCGGGGAACGGATTGAACGGAATCAGGTTCACCTTGGCCGGCAGGCGGCGCATCAGCTTGACCAGCTGCTTCGCCAGCGCAGGCGAGTCGTTGATGCCCTGCATCAGCGTGTATTCGAAGGTGATCGTGGTGCGCGGGCGCCTGGCTGCGTAGCGCGCGCAGGCGTCCAGCAGTTCGGCGATTCCGTATTTCTTGTTGAGCGGCACCAGTTGCGTGCGCAACTCGTCGTTGGGCGCGTGCAGCGAAACCGCGAGCGACACGTCGGCGCATTCGGACAGCCTGTCGATCATCGGCACCAGGCCCGCGGTCGAAAGCGTGACGCGCTTGTTGGCGAGGCCGAAACCGAGGTCGTCGCGCATCAGGTTCATCGCGCGCACGACGTTGTCGAAATTCAACAGCGGCTCGCCCATGCCCATCATCACCACGTTGGTGATGCGGCGCCGCTGGTGGGTGACGTTGCCCAGGTGCTTCGCCGCGACCCAGACCTGGCCGATGATCTCGGACGTGGCGAGGTTACGGTTGAAGCCCTGCGTGCCCGTCGAGCAGAACGTGCAGTTCAGGCCGCAGCCGATCTGGCTCGACACGCACAGCGTGCCGCGCGTGGGCTCCGGGATGTACACCGTTTCCACCGCATTGCCGCCATCCATGCCCAGCAGCCACTTGTGGGTGCCATCGCTGGAACCCTTGTCCAGCAAGGATCTGGGCGGGCCGACGTAAGCGGCCTCGGCCAACTTGGAACGCAGCGACTTGCCGAGATCGGTCATCGCCTCGAAGTCGTCCTCGAGGCGATGGTAGATCCACTTCATCACCTGGTCGGCGCGATACGGCTTCTCGCCGAGCTGCGCGAAGAACGCACGCAACCCTTCCCTGTCGAAGTCGAGAAGGTTCGCTTTGCCGGCAACGTTGGCGGTGGCTTGATTCATTTTGAAAGTGCAGACATGGACGTCTGCTTCTTGATCCTCGCGTTCACGGAAGAACGCACAAACAAACCAGACTGGTCTTCGCGCTGGCGACCGGCTGATTCATCTCACCTCGGGCACAACTCGATTTCAGGGAAGAAGTAACCGATCTCGAATCTTGCCGTTTCCGGCGCATCCGAACCGTGTACCGCATTCGCGTCGATGCTCTGCGCGAAATCCGCGCGGATGGTGCCGGGCGCCGCGTCCTTCGGATTGGTCGCACCCATGAGCTCGCGGTTCTTCGCGATCGCGCCTTCGCCTTCCAGCGCCTGGATCATCACCGGGCCGGACACCATGAAGTCGACCAGCGGCTTGAAGAACGGACGCTCGCGATGCACCGCATAGAAGCCTTCGGCCTCCCTGCGCGAAAGCTGCTTCATTTTCGCCGCGACGATCTTCAAGCCGGCCTTCTCGAAACGGGAATAGATTTCACCGATGACGTTCTTGGCGACGGCATCGGGTTTGATGATGGACAAGGTGCGCTCGAGCGCCATGCAATCCTCGCGGGTTTCGTGTTGA
>DASSEW010000083.1:0-14317 GCA_035695065.1 Rhodanobacteraceae bacterium
ACCTGGCCGCGGATCTCGATCCGCTGGCGATCGCGCCGAAGATGCCGGCGCCGGACTTGGACCTGCCCTTCCACGGCCTCGCCGAATCCGACCTCGATACCGTTTTCGACTGCGGCACCTTCGCCGGCGGCGGCCAGCGCATGAAGTTGCGCGAACTGCGCGACCGCCTGCGCGCGACCTACGCGCGCACGATCGGCGCGGAGTTCATGCACATCAGCGACGTCGAACAGCGCCGCTGGATCTACTCGCGCCTGGAAAAGATGAGCGGCGATCCGGGCCTCTCCGCCGACGAACGAAAGCGCGTGCTGCACAAGCTGACCGCCGCGGACGGCCTGGAACGTTATCTCCACACCAAGTACGTCGGCCAGAAGCGCTTCTCGCTGGAAGGCGGCGATTCGCTGATCCCGCTGCTGGACGACCTGGTGCGCCGCGCGGCAAGCGACGGCGTGCGAGAGCTGGTGATCGGCATGGCCCACCGCGGCCGGTTGAACGTGCTGGTCAATACGCTGGGCAAGCCACCACAGAAATTGTTCGAGGAATTCGAAGGCAAGTTCGACCATCCGGACGACCCGGCGCACTCGGGCGACGTGAAGTACCACATGGGCTTTTCCGCCGACGTCGCGACGCCCACCAGCGACGTGCACCTCGCGCTGGCGTTCAATCCGTCGCACCTGGAAATCGTCAACCCGGTCGTCGCCGGTTCCGTGCGCGCACGCCTGACCCGCGCGCACGATGGCTCGCAGAAATGCGCTTTGCCGGTGCTGATCCACGGCGACGCCGCGCTTTCGGGCCAGGGCGTCAACATGGAACTGTTCAACATGTCGCAGACGCGCGGCTTCCGCGTCGGCGGCACCGTGCACATCGTAGTCAACAACCAGATCGGTTTCACCACGCCGGCGTGGGAAGGCCGCAGCACGCTCTACTGCACCGATGTCGCCAAGATGGTCAACGCGCCGGTGCTGCACGTGAACGGCGACGACCCGGAAGCGGTGCTGCAATGCGCGCGGCTCGCGTTCGATTTCCGCCAGACCTTCCACAAGGACGTGGTGATCGACCTGGTCTGCTATCGCCGCCACGGCCACAACGAAGCCGACGAACCGGCCGCGACCCAGCCGGTGATGTACGCAAAGATCAAGCAGACGCCGACCACGCGCGAGTTGTACGCGAAGCGCCTGGTGGAAGCCAAGCTGATCGGCGCCGATGATGCGCAGCAGGCTGCCGAGAGTTATCGCGAGCGGCTGGAAGCCGGCAAGCCGGTCACCGAGCTGGCCGACAAGGCCTCCAAGCCCATGGTGGACTGGACCCGCTACGCGCACGGCACGCTGTCGCAGGCCGTCGCCACCGGCGTCGATCGCAAGACGCTGGATCAACTCGCAACGAAAATCCTCACCACGCCGGACGGCGTGAAACTGCAATCGCGCGTCGCCAAGATCTACGACGACCGCCGCAAGATGGCCAGGGGCGAACTGCCGCTGGACTGGGGCTATGCCGAGAACATGGCCTACGCCACCCTGGTCGCGCAGAACCATGCGCTGCGGCTGGTCGGCCAGGATGCCGGCCGCGGCACCTTCTTCCATCGCCACGCCGAATTGCACGACACCGCCAGCGGCAATGTGTACACGCCGCTGCAACACGTGCGCGAAGGCGTGACCGTCGAAGTGATCGATTCGCTGCTGTCGGAAGAAGCGGTGATGGCGTTCGAATACGGTTACGCCACCGCCGATCCCGACACGCTGGTGCTGTGGGAAGCGCAGTTCGGCGATTTCGCCAACGGCGCGCAGGTGGTCGTGGACCAGTTCCTGTCCTCCGGCGAAGCCAAGTGGGGCCGCCTGTGCGGGCTGGTGCTGCTGCTGCCACACGGCTACGAAGGCCAGGGGCCGGAGCATTCCTCCGCGCGGCTGGAGCGCTACCTGCAACTGTGCGCGCTCGACAACATGCAGGTATGCGTGCCGACCACGCCCGCGCAGATGTTCCACATGCTGCGCCGGCAGATGCTGCGCGACGCGCGCAAGCCGCTGGTGGTGATGACGCCGAAGTCGCTGCTGCGCCACAAGCTGGCGATCTCTTCGCTCGACGATCTGGCCAACGGCACCTTCCAGCTGGTGATCCCGGATTCGCGCATCGCCGATGCGAAGAAGGTCAAGCGCGTGGTGCTGTGCTCGGGCAAGGTCTATTACGACCTGTTCGAGGCGGCGGAAAAGGACAAGCTCAACGACGTCGCATTGGTCCGCGTCGAACAGTTGTATCCGTTCCCGCGCCAGGAAGTGAGCGAGCAGCTCGCGCGCTATCCGAAGGCACGCGAAGTGATCTGGTGCCAGGAAGAGCCGATGAACCAGGGTGCGTGGTTCCAGATCCGCCATCATTTGCAGGCCAGCCTCGGCGCCGAACACAGCCTGCATTACGCCGGCCGCGTGCGTTCGCCGGCACCGGCGGCAGGCCACTACAACACCCACGTGGTCGAGCAGAACGCGCTGGTCGCGCAGGCACTGGGCGGCAAGGTGGGCGACGACCATTCCCTGGAGTAATCCGCAGGGCGGACAATGTCCGCAAAATTGGCGCGCAGTTCCGCCCTGCCAAGAACCTGTAGGGCGGACATTGTCCGCCGCACACGCAATCCGGCGGGCAGTGCCCGCCCTACTGAAATCTGCAAGGACTTCCAATGTCTATCGAAGTGAAGGTTCCCGTCCTGCCCGAGTCGGTCAGCGACGCCACCATCGCCAGCTGGCACAAGAACCCCGGCGACGCGGTCAAGCGCGACGAGAACCTGGTTGACCTCGAAACCGACAAGGTGGTGCTGGAAGTGCCCGCGCCCGCCGATGGCGTGCTGAAGGAAATCCGCGCCCAGCAGGGCGACACGGTCGGCAGCCAGGCCGTGATCGCGGTGATCGAGGAAGGCGCCGTCGCGCAGGCCACGCCCGCCGCGAAGAAGGAAGCTCCGGCACAGAAGCAGGAAGCGAAGCCCGCCGCACCGGCCAAGGCCGCTCCGGCTCCCAGCGCCACGGTGGAATCGCTCTCCCCCGCCGGCCGCCGCGTAGCCACCGAAGAGAAGATCGACCCCGCGCAGGTGCAAGGCACCGGCCGCGACGGTCGCGTCACCAAGGAAGACCTGGTGAACTACGGCAAAGGTGCTCCGGCTGCCGCGCCTGCAGCGCGTGCGACCGAAACCCGCGCGCCGTCCCCGACCGGTCCGCGCGCCGAAGAGCGCGTGCCGATGACGCGCATGCGCGCGCGCATCGCCGAGCGGCTGATGCAGTCCAAGAATTCGATCGCGATGCTGACTTCGTTCAACGAAGTCAATTTGTCGAAGGTCGTCGCGATGCGCAAGCAGTTGGGCGAGCAGTTCGAGAAGACGCACGGCGTGAAGCTCGGCTACATGAGTTTCTTCGTGCGCGCGGTGTGCGAGGCGCTGAAGCGTTACCCGGTGGTCAACGCTTCGGTGGACGGCAACGACATCATCTATCACGGCTACCAGGACATCTCGGTGGCGGTCTCCACCGACCGCGGGCTTGTGACGCCGGTGCTGCGCGACGCGCAAAGCATGGGCTTCGCCGAGATCGAAAAGACGATCGGCGATTTCGCCAGGCGCGCGCGCGAGGGCGGCCTGACGCTGGAAGAGCTCCAGGGCGGCACCTTCACCATCACCAACGGCGGCACCTTCGGCTCGCTGTTCTCCACGCCGATCGTCAACCCGCCGCAGAGCGCGATCCTCGGCATGCACACCATCAAGGAACGCGCGGTGGTGGAGAACGGCCAGGTCGTCGCCGCGCCGATGATGTACATCGCGATCAGCTACGACCACCGCATCATCGACGGCAAGGAAGCGGTGCTGTTCCTGGTCGACATCAAGAACCAGCTCGAGAACCCGCAGCGGATGCTGTTGGGGCTTTGAAAGTTAAGCCCCCTCCCACCGGGAGAGGGTGAGGCGGGAATACGCGAGATGCGTTGAATCGCATCTCGCGCCGCCGAACGCCTTGACCAAGGATGGTCAAGGCTGGGTTGCTTAGTGAGGCAATGGACTGCCGAACTTAGCAACGGGGTGAGGGTTCGGGATCGCCGCAACACCTCACCATAACCGAACCCTCACCCGGCCTTCGGCCACCCTCTCCCGAAGGGAGAGGGAAAAAGCGGGAGAAGTACATGGCAGCCACCCAATTCGACCTCATCGTCATCGGCGCGGGCCCGGCGGGCTACGTCGCCGCGATCCGCGCCGCGCAGCTGGGCCTGAAGGTCGCCTGCATCGACGACTTCAAGGGCAAGGACGGCAAGCAGGCGCTCGGCGGCACCTGCCTCAATGTCGGCTGCATCCCGTCCAAGGCGCTGCTGGATTCGTCGAAGCAGTTCTGGAACCTCACCCACCACTTCGACGTGCACGGCATTGCGACCAAGGGCGCGAGCATCGACATCGCCACGATGGTCGGCCGCAAGGACAAGATCGTCAAACAGTTCACCGGCGGCATCGGCATGCTGTTCAAGTCGAACAAGGTCACGCCGTTCTTCGGCACCGGCAAATTGCTGAAGGGGAACCAGGTCGAAGTGACCGGCGCGGATGGCGCGAAGCAGACGCTGCAGGCGCCCAACGTGATCATCGCGACGGGCTCGGTGCCGATCGAATTGCCGTTCGCGAAGTTCGACGGCAAGACCATCGTCGACAACGCCGGTGCGCTGGATTTCGATTCCGTGCCCAAGCGCCTCGGCGTGATTGGCGCGGGCGTGATCGGACTCGAACTGGGCAGCGTGTGGAAGCGCCTCGGCGCCCAGGTCACCATTCTCGAAGCGCTGCCGGAATTCCTCTCCGCGGCCGATGCCGACATCGCCAAGACCGCCGCGCGCGAGTTCAAGAAGCAGGAGCTGGACATCAAGCTCGGCGCCAAGGTCAGCAAGGCCGAAGTGAAGAAGAATGCCGTCGAAGTCACCTACACCGACAAGGACGGCGAACACACGATCACCGTGGACAAGCTGCTGGTCGCGGTCGGCCGCCGCGCATACACGCAGGGCGTGCTGGGCGACGGCACGGGCGTGAAGACCGACGAACGCGGCCGCATCGTGGTGGACGAACACTGCTGGACCGGCGTGGACGGCGTGTGGGCGATCGGCGATTGCGTGCGCGGCCCGATGCTGGCGCACAAGGGTTCCGAGGAAGGCGTGATGGTCGCCGAGCTGATCGCGGGCAAGGCCGGCCACATCGACTACAACGTGATTCCGTGGGTGATCTACACCGAACCGGAAGTGGCCTGGGCCGGCAAGACCGAGGCGCAGTGCAAGGCCGAGAACATCCCGTACAAGGTCGGCACCTTCCCGTTCTCGGCGATCGGTCGCGCGGTGGCGATGAACGAACCGGCCGGCATGGTCAAGGTGATCGCACACGCGGACACCGACCGCATCCTCGGCGTGCACATGGTCGGCGCCGCCGCTTCCGAACTGATCGCCGAAGCCGTGGTCGCGATGGAATTCAAGGGCTCGTCGGAAGACTTGGCGCGCATCGTCCACGCCCACCCGACGCTCTCCGAAGCCGTGCACGAAGCCGCGCTGTCGGTGGACAAGCGGGCGATACACAAGACAAATACTTGACCAATACTGACGTTCTCGTCATCCCGGCGAAAGCCGGGATCCAACTTGCTCTGTGAGTGCCGACTTGCGCCGGAATGACGGCAAGGCCGATCCATGCGAGAACGCCAACCGGCCGTTTACATTCTGGCAAGCAAAGAGCGCGGCACGCTGTACGTCGGCGTGACCTCCGATCTGATCAAGCGTATTGAGCACAAGAACGACTTGGTGGAGGGTTTTACCAAGAGGTATCGAGTGCACGCGCTAGTATGGTACGAGCAGCACGACACAATGGAGCTGGCGATTGCGCGCGAGAAGGCGATCAAGGAATGGAAGCGAGCCTGGAAGCTGGAGATCATTGAGAAGACCAATCCAGGCTGGCGCGACTTATACGACGACCTTCTCGGGTGAGTCGAAGCAAAAATGGATTCCGGCTTGCGCCGGAATGACGGCAGTGAACTCGCCGGGCAAGATATGACTGACCCCAGCCCCATCCGCAACGTCTCCGACACCGCGCTGTGGGTCGCGATCTACCGCGCGATGGAAAGCGAGCGGCCGGACCGCATCTTCAACGATCCCCATGCGCGCAAGCTCGGTGGCGAACGCGGCGAGGCGATCGTGCGCTCGATGCCGAAAGGCGCCGCGACCGCGTGGCCGATGGTGGTGCGCACCGCAGTGATGGACGAGATCGTGCTGCGCTGCGTGCGCGAGGGCGCGGCCACCGTGCTGAACCTTGCGGCCGGCCTGGACGCACGGCCTTGGCGCCTCGATCTGCCCAAATCATTGCGCTGGATGCACGTGGACATGCCGGAGATGATCGCGTACTTCCGCGAGCACATGTCAGGCGAAACGCCGCGCTGCGAAGTCGAATTCGTCGCCGCCGACCTGCGCGAGGCGAATGCGCGGCGCGAGCTGTTCGCGCGTGCCGCCGCGCACGGCCCGGTGCTGGTGATCACGGAAGGCCTGCTGGTGTATCTCACGGCCGAACAGGTCGGGGAACTCGCGCGCGACCTGCACGACGTGGCCCGTGCGCGCTGGTGGCTGCTGGACATCGCATCGCCGCGGCTGCGCAAGTTCATGGAGCGCAGCCGCTGGCTGGGCAAGCTGCAACAGGGCAACGCGCCGATGCAATTCTTCCCGGAGCAGGGCACCGCATTCTTCGAACCGTTCGGCTGGCGCGAGCAGGAATTCCGTTCGACCTGGGATGAATCGCTCCGGCTGAAGCGCACCATGCGCGGCGCGTGGTTCTTCAAGTTGCTCTCGAAGCTGCAACCGAAGGCACAACTGGAAGCGGGGCGGCGAATGTCGGGTATCGTATTGCTCGAGGCCGCTTGACCACCACCGATCGCGCGCAGGCGCGCTCCTACCAAGAGCCAACCCCATGAGCACACGCGATTCCTTCCGCGCCTTCCGCATCCGCAACGACGACGAGGGTTATCGCGCCGGCATCGAGACGATGCGCGCGGACGATCTTTCGCCCGGCGAGGTGCTGGTCAAGACCGCCTACTCATCTGTGAACTACAAGGATGCGCTGGCCGGCACCGGCCAAGGCAAGATCCTGCGCACGTTCCCCTTGAACGGCGGCATCGATGTCGCCGGGCACGTGGTCGAATCGCGCGATCCGCAATTCAAGGAAGGCGACGCGGTGCTGTGCACCGGCTGCGGACTTTCCGAAACGCGCGACGGCGGCTATGCCGAATACGCGAGGCTTGAAGCGAAGTGGACGGTCCCGTTGCCGGCTGGATTATCCCTGCGCGAATCCATGATCCTCGGCACGGCCGGCTTCACCGCAGCGCTCGCGCTGTTCCGCATGCGCGACAACCGGCAGACGCCCGAGCTTGGCCCGATCGCGATCAATGGCGCAACCGGCGGCGTCGGCATGCTCGCCGTAGACATCTTTTCGCGCGCCGGCTTCGAGGTGCACGCGATCAGCGGCAAGGCCGACCGCGCGGGTTTCCTGGAAGGCTTGGGCGCCGCGAAAGTGCTCGACCGCCACGAACTCGCGCTCGGCAACCGCGCGCTGGAATCAGTGCGCTTCGGCGGCGCGCTGGACAATGTCGGCGGCGCGATGCTCGCGCAATTGCTCGCCTGCACCACGCCTTACGGCAACGTCGCCAGCGTGGGGCTCGCCGCCGACAGCAAGCTCGACACCACGGTGATGCCCTTCATCATCCGCGGCGTGAGCCTGCTCGGCGTGGCCTCCGCGGGCACCGCGCGCGACATCCGCGAGCAGGTCTGGCGGCATCTGGCCTCCGACTGGAAACCCGAGCACCTGGACACCATCTGCACCCGCGAGGCGACGTTCGACGATCTTCCCAACGTGTTCGGCCACATGCTCAACGGCGGCTCGTTCGGGCGGACGCTGGTGCGGATCGGCGGGCAGGAGGAGACGATTTGACCACTCCCCAGGCTTTTGGGGCATAGTCATGGCAGGCGGGCACCTTTAAAATGCCCATCTTTGTCGGGGGTTGTGAATGGCGCGCATCCTGATCGTGGACGATTCGCCTTCCCAGTTGCTGGGATTGAAGCGGCTGGTCGAGAAGATGGGCCATGAGGCGTTGACCGCCGAGGACGGCGCCGCGGGCGTGGAAGCCGCCAAGCGCGAACTGCCCGATCTGGTGCTGATGGACGTGGTGATGCCGAACCTCAACGGCTTCCAGGCCACGCGTTCGATTTCGAAAGACCCCGCCACCGCGCACATCCCGGTGATCCTTGTGACCACCAAGGACCAGGACACCGATCGCGTGTGGGGCATGCGCCAGGGCGCGCGCGCGTTCGTCACCAAGCCGGTGAACGAGGCGGAGCTGACCGAAGCGGTGAAGGAAGCGCTGGCGAAGTAGCTTTCAACCCTCTCCCCTCGGGAGAGGGCGCCTCGGCACATTCGCAGCAACCTTAGTTCATTGCGGACTGCCGTGTCGAATGTGACGAGGCGGGTGAGGGTCCGGTTCTCGCGTGGCATGACGCGAAGATTCGTACCCTCACCCCAACCCCTCTCTAGGCTCGGCGTCCTGCCTCGCTAAGAGACCCCGCTTGGATCATCCGTGATCCAAGCGTTCACCGACGCAGCCGATGCCATTCAAGGCATCGGCTAAGCGCGTCGGTTCACCCCGGTGGGAGAGGGGCTTCATGAAGCGCGCGGATCAAACCCCTCGAACGCTTTCTCGAACGCGGCATAAGCCGAGCGGGATTTCTCGTCGCCTGCCGGCGGCGTCTGGATCACCAGCGTGACAATCTGGTCGCCGCTTTTCGGCATGCCACGCCCCTTCAGGCGCAGCTTGCGGCCGGAGCGCGAGCCGGCTGGAATCCGCAACTCGACGTCGCCGCCGAGCGTGGGCACCGGCACCTTGGCGCCGAGCGCGGCTTCCCACGGTGCAACCGCGACTTCCACCAGCACGTCCTGGCCTTCCAGATGGAAGCGGGGATCGTCACGCACCTGCACTTCCAGCAGCAGGTCGCCGGCCGGGCCGCCCTGCGCGCCGGGTTCGCCCTGCCCCGCGAGCCGAATGACACGCCCGGGCAGGATGCCTGCAGGGATGTTCACCTCCAGCGTGCGTTCGCCGTGCGCGTCGCGCAGGCCGAGCCGCTGCTTGCCGCCGGTGTATGCAGTCTGCAGATCGATGACAACGCCCGCGCGCACGTCGCGGCCGCGCATCGGACCGCGCTGCGCGCGCGCTCCCGCGCGCTGGCCGAACAACGATTCGAAGAAATCGCTGAAATCGCCGCCGCCACCGAATCCACCGCCGGCATCGCGGAACTCGAAACCGCCATGCTGTTGCTGCGCCCAGTCCGGCGGCGGGCGGAACTGGTCACCACCTCGATAGCCGCCCGCGCGCAGGTTGTCGTAGGCCGCGCGCTTCTCCTTGTCGCGCAGCACCTCGTGTGCTTCGTTGACGGCCTTGAACTTCTCCTCGGCGCCGGCTTCCTTGCTCACGTCCGGGTGATACTTGCGCGCGAGCTTGCGATACGCGGCCTTGATCTGGGCCTCGCTCGCATCGGGCTTGACGCCCAAGGTCTCGTAATAGTCCTTGAATTCCATTTGAAAGTCGCCAAAAGAAAACCCGCGGCGAATCGCTGCGCCGCGGGTTTCATCTTACGTGAATGAAGCGGCGCTCACTCGCCCGGCTTGATCTCGATCTTGCGCGGCGTGGTTTCCGGCCGCTTCGGGATGGAGATTTCCAGCACGCCGTGCTTGCCTTTCGCGCTGATGCCCTCCGGATCGGCGCTGTCGGGCAGCGCGAAGCGGCGATGGAACAGGCCGCGCGAACGCTCCACGCGCGTGTAGTTGCCTTCGTCCACCGCCTGCTCGGACCTGCGCTCGCCACGGATCGAGAGGATGCCCTTGTCCATGTGCACCTCGATGTCCTTCGGGTCCACGCCGGGGATGTCGGCCTCGATCACGAAGCGCTTGTCTTCCTCGCGGATGTCCACGCGTGGCGCCCACTGGCTGGTGACCACGTCGGACTGGTCGGCGCTCTCGTAATCGGCGAAGAAGCGGTCAATCATCCGCTGGAATTCGTTGTGCTGCGGGTGCTGCCCCGCCCACGGGCGGAACCGGGTGATGTAGTTCATGGTGACTCCTGTGCTCGTCTGACTCGGCCCAAGGGCCGCATGGCACCTAGATATGGACGGCCATGTGGGTTTCAAGTGCGCTTGCGCCGGGATCGGTTTACGATGCCGGTCTGCTCCCACTGACAAGGAAAGGCCATGACCATCAAAGTCGGCGATCGCATCCCCGCGGCAACCCTCAACGTCATCAGGGACGGCGTGCAGAGCGTCTCCACGGACGAGCTGTTCAAGGGCAAGAAGGTGGTGCTCTTTTCGGTACCCGGCGCATTCACCCCGACCTGCTCGGAGAAGCACCTGCCCGGCTTCGTCGAGCACTACCAGGAATTCAAAAAGCGCGGCGTCGAAGTGATCTGCATGGCCGTCAACGACGCCTTCGTGATGAAGGCCTGGGCCAAGGACCGCCATGTGCCCGAAGGCCTGCTGATGCTGGCCGACGGCAACGGCGACTTCGCCAAATCACTCGGCCTGGAAATGGACGCCAGCAAGTTCGGCATGGGCATGCGTTCCAAGCGCTTCGCCCTGTACGTGGAAGACGGCGTGGTGAAGCAGGTGCACGTGGAAGCGCCGGGCGAGTTCAAGGTGTCCAGCGCCGAGGCGATGCTGGCGACGTTGTAGGAGTGTGCTTGCGCGCAACTTGCGTTGGGGCGAGCGCGCACGCCGGGCCGGCAAGCCCGGCGCACAGGGGATCGCACATGATTGACTTGCCTCCCGTGATGCGTGATCAGCGCAGGATCGATGCGGACCACCTGCGGCTGCTCGCGATTTTTCATTTCATCGCCGCAGCCTTCGCGCTGCTCGGCCTTCTGTTCTTGTGGGGCCATTACACGCTGATGCATGTGTTCATGTCCGATCCGAAGACGTGGACGTCGACGAATCAACAGGGCCCGAATCCCGCCGAATTCTTCGCGATGTTCCGCTGGTTCTATGTGGTCATGGCACTGTGGTTCGTGGCTTCGGGCGCGCTCAACCTGATCTCCGCCTTCTGCCTGCGCGCACGCAAAGCCCGCACATTTTCGATCGTGGTCGCGTGCATCAATTGCCTGTACATGCCGCTGGGCACGATCCTCGGCGTCTTCACCATTCTGGTGCTGGCGCGGGATACGGTGCGGGAGGTTTACGAAGCACAGTGAAGCTTCCGCAGGAAAATTCCGGTCGCGAGGGACGGATGCCCATCGACGCGGTGATCTTCGATTGCGACGGCACGCTGGTGGACAGCGAGCTGCTGGCCAACGAGGTGCTGGTCAAATACGCCAGCGGGTTCGGCGTGCCGATCACCCTCGAAGAAGCGCTCGAATGCTACGTCGGCGGCAGGATGGCCGATTGCGTCGCGGACATGGAGTGGCGGCTGGGGCGGAAACTGCCGGACTCGTTCGTGCCCGAGCTGCGCGCGCGCACCGCCGAGGTGTTCCGCGAACGATTGCAGGCTATGGAGGGCGCCGCGGAAATGCTCGAGGCAATCCAGGTGCCCTGCTGCGTGGCGTCCAGCGGCCCCCGCGAAAAAATCGAGCTCAGTCTTGGCCTCACCGGCCTCCTGCCGAAATTCGAGGGCAGGATTTTCAGTGCCTATGAAGTCGGCCACTGGAAGCCCGATCCGCGCCTGCTCCTGCACGCGGCGGAGGCGATGGGCGTGGCGCCGGAGCGCTGCGCGGTGGTCGAGGACAGCTTGCCGGGCATCCGCGCAGGCCTCGCCGCGGGGATGACCACGTTCGCGTTCCGCTGGCCCGGCGCGCTGCCGGATCAGGCCATCGCGCTTGAACGATTGCAGGATCTTCCAGCGTTGATTGCGGGGCTCTGAGCCGCGCTCGTAACGAAGGTACTCGCGACGTGCGCTGAACAAGTAGCCCGGATGGAGCGAAGCGGAATCCGGGATCGCTCTCGCCAGTGGGCCCGGATTGCGCCGCTGTGCGGCTTCATATCCGGGCTACATCAAACCGTCGCGCCGTCGGACTCCCCGGCATCGCCCGCGACGACCGCGCCGGCTTCACCCGCCGCCTCACTCGAGTCCTCGTCGCCGAGGTTCTCGATCCGCACCACGCCGGCCAACTTCTCCCCTTCCGGCAGGCGGATCAGGGTGACGCCCTGGGTGTTGCGACCGACCTGCGAGATCTCGGCCACGCGCGTGCGCACCAGCGTGCCCTGGTTGGAGATCAGCATCAGCTCGTGTGTGTCGTCGGTTTGCGTGGCGGCGACGAGAGCGCCGTTGCGCTCCGAGCACTGGATCGCGATCACGCCCTGCGAGCCACGGCCCTTGCGCGGGAAGTCGGCGAGCGGCGTGCGCTTGCCGTAACCGCGCTCGGTGGCGGTGAGCACGTCCTTGCTTCCATTCCCACCGTCATCGGCGACGATCATGGACACGACATGCGCATCATCCGTGAGGCGGATGCCGCGCACGCCGGTGGCGGTGCGGCCCATCGGGCGCACTTCCTCGCCGGCGAAGCGCGCGGCCTTGCCGTTGGATGCGAACAGCAGGATGTCGCACTTGCCGTCGGTCAGTTCGGCCTCGACCAGGCCATCACCATCGTCCAGATTGATCGCGATCTTTCCCTTCTGGAGCTGGAATGCGAACTCGGTGAGCGGCGTCTTCTTGACCGTGCCGTTGCACGTTGCGAAGAACACGAAGCGGCCTTCGTCGTAGTCGCGCACCGGCAGCACCGCCTGCACCTTCTCGCCTTCCTGCAGCGGCAGCAGGTTCACGATCGGCTTGCCGCGCGCGCCGGGGCCCGCTTCCGGGATCTGGTAGACGTTCAGCCAGTACACGCGTCCGGCGCTGGTGAAGGTGAGCAGCGTGTCGTGCGTGTTGACGATCCACAGCTTCTCGACGAAATCCTCTTCCTTGATCGTGGTCGCCATGCGGCCCTTGCCGCCGCGCTTTTGCGCGCGATACAGGCCGAGGCTTTGACGCTTGCAATAACCCGCATGCGAGAGCGTGACCACCACGTCTTCCGGCGTGATCAGGTCGAGCGTGTTGAGGTCTTCCTGCGTGCGCTGGATGACGGTTCGGCGCGCATCGCCGTAGGCTTCCTTCATCTCGACCAGTTCGGTGCGGATCACTTCCAGCAGCTTGTCGGGATCCTCCAGGATCGCGATCAACCCGCGGATGGTGTCCAGCAACTGGCGGTATTCGTCGGAGAGCTTCTCCTGCTCCAGCCCGGTCAGGCGGTGCAGGCGCATTTCCAGGATTTCCTTCGCCTGGATCTCGGAAAGCTGGTAGCCGCCCGTGTGCAGGCCATCCCTGGGATCGAGATCCTCCGGCCGCGAAATCGCCGCGCCCGAATCGGCCAGCAGCGCGCGCACCAGTCCCGGCTCCCACTTGCGCTCGAGCAGGCGCTCGCGCGCCACCTGCGGCGTGGACGAGGTCTTGATCAGCTCGATCATCTCGTCAATGTTCGCGAGCGCGACGGTGAGGCCTTCCAGCACGTGGGCGCGCGCGCGCGCCTTGCGCAGGTCGAAAATCGTCCGGCGCGTGACCACTTCGCGCCGATGCCGCACGAACGCTTCCAACACTTCCTTCAGGTTCAGCAGCCGCGGCTGGCCATCCAGCAGCGCGACCATGTTGATGCCGAAGGTGACCTGCAATTGGGTCTGCTGGAACAGGTTGTTCAGCACCACGTCGCCCATCGCGTCGCGGCGCAGCTCGATCACGATGCGCATGCCGTCCTTGTCGGACTCGTCGCGCAACTCGCTGATGCCCTCGATCTTCTTTTCCTTGACGAGTTCCGCGATCTTCTCGATCAGCCGCGCCTTGTTCACCTGGTACGGGATCTCGGTGACGATGATCGTCTCGCGGCCGTTGGCTTCGGTCTCGATCTCGGCCTTGGCGCGCACGAGCAGGCGCCCGCGCCCGGTGCGGTAGGCTTCCACGATGCCGGCCGCGCCATTGATGATGCCGGCGGTCGGGAAATCCGGGCCGGGAATGTGCTGCATCAGGCCATCGATGCCGATCGATGGATCGTCGATCAACGCGATGGTGGCGTCGATCACTTCGTTGAGGTTGTGCGGCGGGATGTTGGTCGCCATGCCGACCGCGATGCCGGCCGAGCCGTTGATCAGCAGGTTCGGCACGCGCGTGGGCAGCACCAGCGGCTCGTGCTCGCTCTCGTCGTAGTTGGGGCCGAAGTCGACCGTTTCCTTGTCGATGTCGGCGAGCAGTTCGTGGGTGAGGCGCGCCATGCGCACCTCGGTGTAACGCATGGCCGCGGCGTTGTCG
>DASSEW010000084.1:0-18299 GCA_035695065.1 Rhodanobacteraceae bacterium
GCCTTCACGCCCTGCCTGACCATGCCGACGCGGTCGCTGTCGCCGTGCAGTACGGCGGAGGCGGCGGCCTCGATCTGGTCGAGGGTGGCGTGCGGCGGAATGGGCGGCACGGCGGGGTCGGTGCGGAAGTCGATGACGAACGGCCGGTCGGCGGCCAGCGCCCGCTGCCAGGCGCCGACGACGCCGCCCGGCTCCTCCACCCGCGTTCCCTCCAGGCCGACGGACCGGGCGAAGTCGGCGTAGCGCACGTCGGGGATGGACTGGGAGGGCAGGAACTGGGGCGCGCCCTCCATGGCCCGCATCTCCCAGGTCACCTGGTTGAGGTCCTGGTTGTTCAGGACGGCGACGACCAGCCGGGGGTCGCGCCACTGGCGCCAGTACTTGGCCGCGGTGACGAGTTCGGCCATGCCGTTCATCTGCATGGCGCCGTCGCCGACGATGGCGATCGCCGGCCGGTCGGGGTGGGCGAACTTCGCCCCGATGACGTACGGCACACCGGGGCCCATCGTCGCCAGCGTGCCCGACAGCGAGCCGCGCATGTGGCCGCGCATGCGCAGGTGGCGGGCGTACCAGTTGGCGGCCGAGCCGGAGTCGGCGGCCAGCACGGCGTTGTCCGGCAGCAGGTCGTCGAGGGCGTGGACGACGTACTCGGGGTTGACCGGGTCGGCGTCCACGGCCGCGCGCCGCTGCATCACCTCCCACCAGCGGGCGGTGTTCTTCTCGACGGTCTTGCGCCAGTCGCCGTGCCGCTTGGCCTTCAGCATGGGCAGCAGCCGCTTGAGGGTGCCGGCAGCGTCGCCGACGAGGTTGACCTCGAAGGGGTAGCGCAGCCCGATCATGAACGGGTCGTTGTCGATCTGCACGGCCCGCGCCTGCCCGAACTCGGGCATGAACTGCGTGTACGGGAAGCTCGATCCGATCACCAGCAGCGTGTCGCAGTCCCGCATCATCTCGTACGAGGGCCGGGTGCCGAGCAGGCCGATGGAGCCGGTGACGTAGGGCAGCGCGTCGGGCAGCGCGGCCTTGCCGAGCAGCGCTTTCGCGACACCCGCGCCAAGCAGATCGGCGACTTCGGTCACTTCCTCGCCCGCGCCGAGCGCGCCGGCGCCGATCAGGATCGCCACCTTCTTGCCGGCGTTGAGCAGGTCGGCCGCCTGCTGGATGTCGTGGTCCTCGGGCACGATGTGCGGCGCTCGATAACCCAGGCCCGAATGCACGGTGCCGTGCTTGCGCGGCGGCTTCTCCACCGCGTCCATTTCCTGCAGGTCGTTCGGCACCACGAAGCAGGTGACGGTGCGCTTGGAGATCGCGATGCGCATCGCGCGATCGATCACGTGGCGCACCTGCGCGGGCACGGTGATCAGTTCGATGTAATCCGCGGCGACGTCCTTGAACAGCGTGGTGAGATCCACTTCCTGCTGGTACTGGCCGCCGAGTGCAGTGCGCGCCTGCTGACCGACGATCGCGACCACCGGCTGGTGATCGAGCTTGGCGTCGTAGAGACCATTCAACAGGTGGATCGCGCCGGGGCCGGACGTGGCCATGCACACGCCGACATCGCCGGTGAACTTCGCATGCGCGCAGGCCATGAACGCGCACATTTCCTCGTGCCGCGCGCGCACCAGCGCGATCTCGCCGTCGGCGCGGTTCATCGCGCCCATCAAGCCGTTGATGCCGTCGCCGGGGAAGCCGTAGATGCGGCGCACGCCCCATTCGTGTAGGCGCTGGATGATGAAATCACTGACGGTGGGCATGGAACCTCCATGTTCATTGCGCTGGGAAGACACGCGCATCCTGCGCGTCGCGAGTTTTCTAGTGTGCGGGGTGCAAGGTTAATGGGGTGCGAATGCGGCCGTGAGCGGGGCGGCCTCGCGGGTAGTGGTCTGCTTTGAAATCCGTTCGCCCTGAGCGTAGGCCCGCAGGGCCGGAGTCGAAGGGCAACTTGCGTTTCGACTCCGTTCGCTTCGCTCACTACGCTCAACGCGAACGGTGATTTTCAAACGGGACCACTACCGCCTCGCGCCGGATTTTGCGTTGGCCGCACCCTTGCGTTAACGTGTAAGAGCTACAAACCCTGAATTCGTCGCGCATGGAATGCGTGGCGTTGCGCGAATCCAAGGACGGCAGTGGCGCAGCTTTTTCCCAGGTGGTTCGGATTCCTGTTCCGGCTCGGCGCGCTCGGCGCGGTGGTGATCATCATCGCCGTGCTGCTGCTGTGGCGCGTGGCCACCGCGCATCCGACCTCGCTGCACGACCCGCTCGAGCAGCCGGTTCCCTTCAGCCACAAGCACCACGTCGGCGACGACGGCATTGACTGCCGCTATTGCCACAGTTCGGTCGAGCAGTCCGCGTTCGCGGGCATCCCGCCGCTTTCGACCTGCATGACCTGCCACTCGCAGCTGTTCACCGACCAGCCGCCGCTGAAGCCGCTGATCGCGGCTTACCGGAGCGGCGTGCCGTTCCACTGGAAGCGGCTGAACAAGCTGCCGGATTTCGTCTACTTCAATCATTCCATCCATATCGCGAAGGGCATCGGCTGCGAGAGTTGCCACGGCCGAATAGACAGGATGCCGCTGACCGCGCAGGTCGCGCCGCTGACGATGCAGTGGTGCCTGGACTGCCACCGCGATCCTGAAAAGAACCTGCGTCCGCACGACGAGGTGTTCAGCATGACCTGGCGCGCCAGGGACCAGCACGCGCTGGGCGAGCGGCTGATGCGCGAATACCACATCGACAAGCGACGATTGACGGATTGCTCGACATGCCATCGTTGAGCACACCTTTCGACATGGACGCCGAACGCGCGCGGTTGAAGGATGTGCGCGGGCCGAAGCTGTGGCGCTCGCTGGAAGAACTGGCCGACAGCGAAGGCTTCCGGGCGTGGCTGCAACGCGAGCATCCGCAGCTCGCGGACATGGCGCCGGTCGATCGGCGCGGCTTCCTGAAATTCATCGGCGCCTCGCTCGCGCTGGCGGGTTTGAGCGCGTGCAGTCGCCCGCCGCAAACCGAGCTCGTGCCGTACGTGCATGGCCAGGTCGGGCAGGTTGATGGCCTGCCGCGCTACTTCGCGACGACGCTGACGCGGAACGGCTACGCGCAAGGCGTGCTGGCGCGCAGCAACATGGGCCGGCCCACCAAGATCGAAGGCAACCCGCAGCATCCGGCCAGTCTCGGCAGCACCGACATTTTTGCGCAAGCCTCCGTGTTGCAACTGTGGGATCCGGATCGCTCGCAGTCGGTGAGGTATCGCAACGACGCAACGACCTGGGATGAATTCGCGACCGCGATGCTTGAGGCGCGCGCGCGGTGGAAACGCGACGGCGGAGCGGGATTGCGCGTGCTCACCGGCGCGATCACTTCCCCGACGCTGGCGGCGCAACTGGATGCGCTGCAGAAGCAGTATCCGAACGCGCGCTGGCACGTCCACGAGCCCTGCGGCAGCGACAACGTTCGCGAAGGCGCGCGGCTGGCGTTCGGAAAACCTGTGGCGACGCGTTACCGGTTCGATCGCGCGAAGGTGATCCTCGCACTGGATTCGGACTTTCTTTCCGATCCCGCGGCCGGCGTGCGCTGGTCGCGCGACTTCACCGCTGCGCGCGACCCGGAGCGCGGCACGATGTCGCGCCTGTACGCGGTCGAGCCGACACCCACGGTGACCGGCATGATGGCCGACCATCGGTTGCCGCTGGAATCGGCGCAGATCGAGGCGTTCGCGCACGCGCTGGCGGGCGAGCTGGGCGTTGCTTCGGGCAGGAGCGCGCCCCGGATCAAGAGCTCTTCCGGGGCAGGCTCTGCGCGCGACACATCGCCGGCATTCCTGCGCGCTGTTGTGGACGATCTGCGCGGTGCGCGCGGCGCATCGCTGATCGTCGTGGGCGATACGCAACCACCGGAACTGCACGCGCTGGTGCACGCGATGAATGCGGCTCTCGGCAATGTCGGCACCACGCTGGAATACGCCGAACCCGTCGAGGTCCTGCCACCGCAGGCGACGAATCCGCAAGGCGACGGCGACGGTTCATTGCGCGCGCTGGTGGATGCGATGCGTGCGGGGAAGGTCGACACGCTGCTGGTGCTCGGCGGCAATCCGGTCTACGACGCACCGGCCGATCTGGAATTCGCGGCGGCGCTGCAGCGCGTGCCGCATCTGCTGCACTCGGGCCTGTACCACGACGAAACCGGCGAACTCGCCGAGTGGCATCTGCCGATGTCGCACGCGCTGGAATGCTGGTCGGATGCGCGCGCGTTCGATGGCACGGCCAGCATCGGCCAGCCGCTGATCGCGCCGCTGTACGACAGCAAGTCCGGCATCGAAGTGCTTTCGATCCTGCGCGATGACGAGCTCACCGATGGACTTGCACTGGTGCGCAGGCAGTGGTCCTCGCAATTGAAGGACGACGCGGCATGGAATGCGGCACTGCAGGCGGGAATTGTCGCCGGTACCGCTTCGCCAAGCATCGCGTCACCCCAAGCCGGGGCCCTGGTCGAGAACGCAACAACTCCGTCATCCCGCCGCAGGCCGGGATCCAGTGGCGTTTCTGGCAGAAGCTCCGAAAACCTCGAACTGCTCTTCCGCCCCGACCCAACGATCGGCGATGGCACATGGGCGAACAACGGCTGGTTGCAGGAACTGCCCAAGCCGCTGACGCAACTCACCTGGGACAACCCGGCGCTGATCTCGCCGGCACTCGCGAAACAACACGCGCTGGAAAACGGCGACATCGTCGAGTTGCATTCAAGAGGACGCAGCCTGCGCATCCCGGTCTGGATCATGCCGGGGCAGGCGACGCGCAGCATCACCGTGCACCTCGGTTATGGGCGCACGCGCGCCGGGCGCATCGGCGACGGCCAGGGGTTCAATGCGTATCTGTTGCGCACGTCGCAAGCGCTCTGGCAGAGCGACGATCTGCAACTGCGCAAGACCGGCAAGCACTACGCACTCGCGCCGACGCAGCATCACTTCAACATGGAAGGACGCGACCTGCTGCGCACCGGCACGCTCGAAGAATTCCGGCACGATCCGCACTTCGCCACGGCGAACGACAGGTACGGCGAGAAGCCGCCATCCCTTTATCCCGATTACCCGCCCGGCGATTACGCCTGGGGCATGAGCATCGACCTCAACGCCTGCATCGGCTGCAAGGCGTGCACGATCGCCTGCCAGGCTGAGAACAACATTCCCGTCGTCGGCAAGGAACAAACGCGACGTGGCCGCGAGATGCACTGGATCCGCGTGGATCGGTATTACGAAGGCCAAGCCGACAATCCGCGCGCGCTGAACCAGCCGGTGCCGTGCATGATGTGCGAGCACGCGCCGTGCGAACTGGTGTGCCCGGTGGATGCGACCGTGCACGACAGCGAAGGCCTGAACGTGCAGGTCTACAACCGCTGCGTCGGCACGCGCTTCTGCTCCAACAACTGCCCGTACAAGGTGCGGCGGTTCAACTTCATGCAGTACGCGGACAAGGAAACGCCGCAACTGATGGCCGTGCGCAACCCGGAAGTGACGGTGCGCCGGCGCGGTGTGATGGAGAAGTGCACCTATTGCATCCAGCGCATCGAAGCCGCGCATATCGAGGCCGACAAGAGCGGGCGGCGCATCCAGGACGGCGAAGTGCTGACCGCGTGCCAGGCGGTGTGTCCGACCCAGGCGATCCGCTTCGGCGATATCTCCGACAAGCAGTCTGACGTGTCGAAGGCCAAGGCCTCGCCGCGCAATTACGCCATGCTCAATGAACTCGGCACGCGCCCGCGCACCACGTATCTCGCGCGGATCCGCAATCCGAATCCGGCGCTGAAGGACGACGCGACATGAGCGCGATCGTCCCCCACGATCCCACGCCGGTGATCGCGCCGGGCGAGGACGCGACCAGCATCAGCACCAACATCAGCTACATCACGCTGCAGCGTCCGTTCGGATTGCTGTGGCTGTTTGGGTTGTCGCTGGCGTTCCTGCTGTCGGGGCTGCTCACGGTCGGCATCTGCTGGCTGCTGTATGCCGGCGTCGGCATCTGGGGTTTGAACATCCCGGTCGCATGGAGCTTCGCGATCGCGAATTACGTGTGGTGGATCGCGATCGGCATGGGCGGCACCTTCATTTCCGGCGCCATGTACATCGCGCGCCAGAAGTGGCGCAACTCGATCAACCGTTTCGCCGAGGCGATGACGGTGTTCGCGGTGTCGGTATCGGGCATCTTCCCGATCCTGCACCTCGGCCGGCCGTGGTTCTTCTACTGGCTGTTCCCGTATCCGGACGTGATGAACCTGTGGCCGCAATGGCGCAGTTCGCTGGAGTGGGATTTCTGGGCGATCCTCGCGTACCTGATCGTTTCGATCGTGTGGTGGTACGTCGGCATGCTGCCGGACCTCGCCACGCTGCGCGACCGCGCGCCGACGATCGTGCGCGCGCGCTTCTACGGCCTGCTCGCACTCGGCTGGCGCGGCGAGGCGCGCCACTGGATGCGCTTCGAGAAGTTGAACCTGATCACCGCATCACTTGCAGTGGTGCTCGTGTTCTCGGTGCACAGCATGGTCGCGCTGGATTTCTCCGAAGGCCTGGTGCCGGGCTGGCACGAGACGATCTTCCCGCCGTTCTTCGTGGCCGGCGCGCTGTTCTCCGGCTTCGGCATGGTGCTGACGCTCGCGATTCCGCTGCGCAAGTGGTTCCACCTGCACGCCTATCTGACCGAGCGCCACATCGAGAACATCGCCAAGCTGATGCTCACCGCCGGTTTGTTCGTGGACTACAGCTATTTCTCGGAGATCTACACCGCGTTCTTCTCGATGGACACCTACGACGTCGCGATGACCTGGCATCGCATCTTCGGCCCGTACGCGTGGGTGTTCTGGGGCACGATCCTGTTCAACGTCACCCAGATCCAGTTGCTGTGGTTCAAGCGCGTGCGCCGCAACGCCGCGGCGGTGTTCGTGATTTCGGTGGGCGTACTGATCGGCATGTGGCTGGAGCGTTTCATGCTGATCGTGACCAGCCTGTACGAGGATTTCATGCCCTCGGCCTGGGGCATGTTCTGGCCGACGTTCTGGGATCTCGCCTTCCTCGCGGGTTCCGTTGGGCTGTTCTATTTCATGTTCCTGCTGTTCGTGCGGCTGATGCCGGTGCTCTCGATGTTCGAGCTGCGCAAATTGGCGCATCAGGAAGGGCGGATCACGATGCGCGGTGAAGGAGAACCGCCGTGAGCGATGCGCGCGTGCTCGGGTTGCTGGCGGAATTCGCGCAAGCCGATCAATTGCGCGACGGCGCGCGGCATGCGCGCGGCGAGGGTTACACGGTGATGGAAGCCTATTCGCCTATGCCGATCGAAGGGCTTGCGGAAATCGTGCACGCGCGCGGCACCCGTGTTCCGATGTGGATGCTGCTCGGCGCGATCGGCGGTGGATGCTTCACCTACTGGCTGGAATGGTATTCGGCCGCGGTGGATTACCCGATCAACGTCGGTGGGCGCCCGCCGTTCTCGTGGCCGGCATTCATTCCGCCGGCGCTGGAAATGACCATCCTGTGGGCGGTGCTGCTCGGCGTGGTCGCGCTGCTGGTCGGCAACCGACTGCCGATGCTGCACCATCCGTTGTTCGACGTTAGCGCCTTCGAGCGCGCCAGCAGCGACCGTTTCTTCCTGCTGCTGCGCGCGGAAGATCCGCAGTTCGACCTGCAGCGCACGCACGCGTTCCTCACCGCGCTCTCGCCGCTGACGATCAGCGAGGTGAGGGAATGAACTCCGCGCAAAGACCCGGACCCTCACCCGGCGCTGCGCGCCACCACGGAGCTGTAGGCCATGGACGGCAGCTTTCCCCGAAGGGAGAGGGAACAGCTTTGAACCCCTCTCCCTTCGGGAGAGGGGCAGGGGTGAGGGTACGGATCCTGCGTAGAGTCGCGGCATGCATCGTCGTGATTTCGGTTTGCACTGCCCTCACCGGTTGCGAACGCGGCATGCACGAGATGTACGACCAGCCGAAGTACAAGCCGCTGGTGCCGAGTCCGTTGTTCGCCAATGGCAACGCCTCGCGTCCGCAGGTGCCGGGCACGGTGCCGCGCTCGGCAGGTGCGCTCGCCGGCACCAGCAGCGGCAGGCTGGATCGCGTGACGCTCGCGCGCGCGGCGGAACCCGTCACCGGCGTGGATGCGCAAGGCAAGCCGCTGGCGCAGGGTGGCCCGGCCGCGCAACCGGGTTACCCAAACCCATTGCCGATCACACCGCAGCTGCTGGAGCGCGGGCAGCAGCGCTTCGACATCTATTGCGCGCCGTGCCACAGCCGCGCGGGCGATGGCGACGGCATGATCGCGGAGCGCGGCTTCCCGCATCCGCCGAGCTATCACAGCGATGCGCTGCGCAACGCGCCGGACAGTCATTTCTATGACGTGATCACGAACGGCTACGGGGCGATGTTCCCGTACGCCGACCGCATCAGCCCGCACGACCGCTGGGCGATCGTGGCCTACATCCGCGCGCTGCAGTTGAGCCAGCACGCGCCGGCATCCGATTTGAGCGCGGAAGATTTGAAGAAGCTGCAGGGAGCCACGCAATGAATGCCTGGCTGCCGCGCACGCGTTGGCAATGGTTCGCGTTGGCTGTAGGCGTTCTGGCGCTGTTCGCCTGTCTGTTGCTCGGGGTCTTCCGCGATCCGCAGCAGACGCTGCTCTCCTACCTGTTCGCGTTCTTCTTTTTCACCGGCTTGAGCGTCGGCAGCCTGGCGCTGCTGATGGTGCACGCGCTCACCGGTGGCGCGTGGGGCTGGTACATCCGCGCGCCGTTGCTGGCAGCCGCGCGCGCGCTGCCGCTGATGGCGGTTGCGCTGATCCCGATCCTGGCCTGCCTGCACACCTTGTATATATGGTCGCAACCGGCGGCGCTGATGCACGACCACGTGCTGCGCCAGCAGAGCTGGTATCTCGCGACCGCGTTCTTCGTGATCCGGAGCGTCGCGTACTTCGTGCTGTGGATCGGCTGGCTGTTCGCCTTCACGCGCAACATGGACGATCCGCTGCGCGCGCCGCGCTGGGCGGCCTCCGGCCTGATCGTGTACGCGCTGACTTCGCTGACGGCTTCGGTGGACTGGGTGGTGTCGCTGACGCCGCATTGGCATTCGTCCACCTTCGGGATGATGGTCGGCACCGGCTGGATCCTCGTCGCGATGGCACTGGCCGTAGCGGTCGCATCGCGCACGCATGATCCGGGTGACACGGCCACTTCTGCGCTGCACGATCTCGGCGGCTTGCTGATGGCTCTGGTGCTGGCATGGTCATACCTCGCCTTCATGCAGTACCTCACGATCTGGATCGCCGACCTGCCGGACGAAACGGCGTGGTATATCCCCCGCACGCTGACCACATGGCGCTATCTCGCCTGGTTCCTGATCGCGTTCCACTTCCTGATCCCGTTCGTGCTGCTGCTCTCGCGCGGAGCGAAAAGGCGGCGATTGTGGATGCGCAATCTCACCGCGATGCTGGTGATCGCCAATCTCGCCGACGCGTTCTGGCTGGTGGTGCCGAGCTTCCGCGCACACGCCTTCGCGCTGCGCTGGACCGACCTCTGCGCGCCATTGGGAATCGGCGCGTTGTGGTGGTGCGTGTACGCGGGGCAACTGCGCGTCGCGCGTGCGGCGATGCCGGCGCGGATCGAGGATGCACTCGCGATGGAGCGGACTGATGGCTGAGCACGAACATCCGTTCGGGCATGAGCCGTCGGCGATCGCCACGCGCCGTGTGCTGGCGACCGGCGGCGTGCTGGCGCTGATCGTGGTCGGCATCGTCATCGTGCTGCACTTCGCGCTGCGCAATGCCGCGATGCCGTACCACGCGCAGGTTGCGATCCGGCCCGCGCCGATACCGCCGCCGCCGCGCCTGCAACCTTCACCGGAGAACGATCTCGCGCAACTGCGCGCGCAGAAGGCGCGACTGCTCTCGTACTACGCGTGGACGGATTCCGCGCACCACTACGCGCACATCCCGATCTCGCGCGCGATGGAAATCTATGTGCAGCGGCATGCGTCGCAATCTTCAAATGCGAAGAGCGCGGACGCGTCGGCGAAAAAGCAGGGGGCGCGGCGATGAACAGGCGAAGCGCCGTGCAGGGATGGCTCGCGCTCTGCGCGCTTGTGTTGTTTGCAAATGCCAGCTTCGCTCAGACGCAAACGCACCTCCGCGCCCCGCCGGATCTCCTGCAACGCGTGGGCTTCGACCAGAACCTCGGCGGGCAGGTACCGCTGGATGCGCGGTTCCGCGACGCCAATGGCGCGGGCGTGTCGCTGCGCCAACTTGTGCAGGACAGGCCCACGCTGCTGGTGCCGGGCTATTTCGACTGCAAGAACATCTGCGGCGTGGTGCGCTCGGGCGTGGCCAACGCGGTGCGACGCAGCGGGTTGCAGCCGGGCGACCAGTTCAACGTCGTGCTGGTCAGCATCGATCCGAAGGAAACGCCAGCCGACGCACGCACCGCGCAAAGCAACGACGCGCTGGCGCATCCGGGGGCCGGCGTGGCGCAGTGGCATTACCTCACCGGCGCGCAAATCGATATCGCGCCGCTGATGCGCGCGATCGGCTATCGCTATTTCCAAGACCGGCGCGACGGCCAGTACGCGCATGCCACCGGCGTGGTGGTGCTCACGCCGCAGGGCAGGGTGACGCAATACCTGCTCGGCGTGCAGTTCGCGCCTGAAACGCTGCGCCTTGCGCTGGTGGACGCCTCGCGCGGCAAGATCGGCAACATCGTGGATCGCCTCGTCTTGCTGTGCTGCGCCTACGACGTCAGCACCGGTCGCTACACGCTGCTGATCCATCGCGTGATGCAGGGACTCGGCATCACCAGCGCGCTGGCCTTGTGCGGATGGTTGCTCGTCCTGCGCCGCGGTGAGTTGAAGCGCGGGCGCGATCAGGAGGCCGCGCCATGAACAGCGGCTTCCAGTGGTACCTGCCGGCCGCGTCCAGCCTGTCCGGTCCGCTGGATGCGCTGTGGTGGGCGATGGTCGGGCTGTGCAGCTTCGTCGCGATCGGCGTGTTCGTGGTGATGTGGCTGTTCTGCATCCGCTATCGTCGCGGCAACAAGGACATCGATCGCACGCTCAGCCACGGCACGCTGCCGGTTGAACTCACCTGGACGCTGGTGCCGTTCGCGCTGTTCCTCGGCATGTTCGTGTGGAGCCTGTTCCTGTTCGTGCGCATCCACACGCCGCCGGCAAACGCGCAGACGATCTACATCGTCGCCAAACAATGGATGTGGAAGGTGCAGCATCCGGGCGGCCAGCGCGAGATCAACGCGCTGCACGTGCCGCTGGGCGAGCCGATCCGGCTGACCATGACCTCGCAGGACGTGATCCACGATTTCTACGTGCCGGCGTTTCGCGTCAAGCAGGACATCCTTCCGGATCGCTACACGCAGCTGTGGTTCAAGGCGACGCAACTCGGCACGTTCCACCTGGAGTGCGCGGAATACTGCGGGCTGGATCATTCGAAGATGGGCGGCCTGGTCACGGTGATGCGCCCGGCCGATTACGCGCGCTGGCTGCAGGGCCATGCCGGACCGCTCACGCTCGCCGCGCAGGGCGAAGCGCTGTTCCGCGCGAAGGGCTGCAGCGGCTGTCACGGCGCGAACGCCTCGGTGCACGCGCCGGATCTCGACGGCATCTACGGTCGCGTGGTGCACCTGTCCGACGGCAGCAGCGTGGTCGCGGACAACCGCTACATCCGCGATTCGATCCTGCTGCCGGACAAGCAGGTGGTCGCCGGGTACGCGCCGATCATGCCTTCGTTCCAGGGCCAGTTGAGCGAGGAAGAACTGATCGAACTGGTGGCGTACCTGAAGTCCACCACGGCGACAACGGGAACGCCGCCCGGCACCGCTACGGAGAGCACACGTGAACGCAATTAGCGCCGGCGCGATGCCGCCGAGTTTCCTCAATCGCGACTTCGGCTTGTGGGCATGGCTCACCACCCACGACCACAAACGCATCGGCATCATGTATGCCATCGGCATCACGTTCTTCTTTTTCCTCGGCGGGATCGCGGCCACCATGATCCGGCTCGACCTGGTCACGCCCAACGGCGCGATCATGAGCGCGGAAACCTACAACAAGACCTTCACCTTCCACGGCGTGGTGATGGTCTGGTTTTTCCTGATTCCATCCATCCCGACCACGCTCGGCAATTTCCTGCTGCCGCTGATGATCGGCGCGCGCGACGTCGCGTTCCCGCGCCTGAACCTGGCGAGCTGGTATCTCTACATCATCGGCGGGCTGTTCACGATCTGCGCGCTGATCGAGGGCGGCGTGGACACCGGCTGGACGTTCTACACGCCATTCTCGACGATGTTTTCCAACACCAACGTGTTCCTGGTGATCGTCGGCGTGTTCATCACCGGCTTCTCGACGATCTTCACCGGCATCAACTTCATCGTGACCACGCACACGCTGCGCATGCCCGGCATGACCTGGTTCAAGCTGCCGCTGTTCGTGTGGGCGATGTACGCGGTGAGCGTGGTGATGGTGCTGGCGACGCCGGTGCTGGCGATGACGCTGGCACTGATCGGGCTGGAACGCGGCCTCGGCGTTGGCGTGTTCGATCCGGCGCTCGGCGGCGATCCGCTGCTGTTCCAGCACCTGTTCTGGTTCTACTCGCATCCGGCGGTGTACATCATGATCCTGCCGGCGATGGGGCTGATCAGCGAAGTGATCCCGTGCTTCGCGCGGCGCAAGATCTTCGGCTACCGCTTCATGGTGTACGCGATCATCGGTATCGCCGTGATCGGCTTCCTGGTGTGGGGCCACCACATGTTCGTGGCCGGCATGTCGGTGTACGCCAGCCTGATCTTCTCGATCCTGAGCTTCATCGTTGCCGTGCCTTCGGCGATAAAAGTGTTCAACTGGACCGCGACGCTGCACAAGGGATCGATCAGTTTCGAAGCGCCGATGCTGTACGCGCTCGGCTTCGTCGGGCTGTTCATGCTCGGCGGCATGACCGGCCTGTTCCTCGCCGAACCCGCGCTGGACGTGCCGCTCACAGACACCTACTTCGTGATCGCGCATTTCCATTACGTGATGGTCGGCGGTTCGGTGATGGCGTACCTCGCCGGCATCCATTACTGGTGGCCGAAGATCACGGGCAAGCTGTATTCGGAGCCGCTGGCGAAGTTCTCCGGCATCCTGATGTTCATCGGCTTCAACCTGACTTTCTTCCCGCAGTACATTCTGGGATGGGAAGGCATGCCGCGCCGTTACCACGCGTACCTGCCGCAGTTCCAGGTGCTGAACATCCTCTCGTCGGGCGGCGCGTCGATCCTGGCGATCTCGTACGGGCTGCCGTTGCTGTACCTCGGCTGGTCGCTGTTCCGCGGCGCGCCGGCGGGCAACAACCCGTGGGGCGCGCGCGGGCTGGAATGGCAGACCACTTCGCCGCCGCCCAAGGAAAACTTCCTGACGATGCCGGTGGTGCAGGAACCGTACGCGTACAGGGAGCCCGCACCTTGAACACACGCATTGCCGAGCTGCGCGAACGCGGACTGCTGGAAAAGCAGTACGACGATCCAAAGCAGCAGCGCGAAGCCGCGACGATCGGGATGTGGGTGTTCCTGTCCACCGAAATCCTGTTCTTCGGCGTGCTGTTCGCGAGCTACACGATCTGCCGCGTGCTGTACCCGCACGGTTTCGCCGCCGCCAGCCGCGAAACCGACATGCTGCTGGGCTCGATCGAAACCGCGGTGCTGCTGACCAGCAGCACGCTGGTCGCGCTCAGCGTGCGCGCAATCAAGCTGGACCAGCGCGCGCTCGCGGCCTGGCTGCTGGCCGGCACCGCGGCGCTCGGCGTCACCTTCCTGACGATGCACGGCTTCGAGTACCACAAGGAGTACACCGAGCACCTGATTCCCGGCTTGAACTTCGCGCGCGGCGGGCCGTACGCGCGCGCGATCGAACTCTTCTTCTGCCTCTACTACTTCATCACCGGCTTCCATTCGCTGCACGTGCTGATCGGCACCGGCCTGCTCGGCACTCTGGCGGTGCGCGTCGCGCGCGGCACCTACGGGTCCGAGCGCTTCACCACGCTGGAGCTGGCCGCGCTGTACTGGCACCTCGTGGACATCGTCTGGATCTTCGTCTACCCGCTGATCTATCTGGTGGGGCGCGCAGGATGAACGTCGTCCGCACCCCGCCGCCCGTACATGAGCGCGAAGAGGCGCACAAGAATCCTTCCGCGCACATCACGCCGGTCTGGCACTACCTGCTGGTGCTGGTCGCGCTGCTCACACTGCTGCTGGCGAGCGCGCTGAGCGCGCTGGTACCGCTGGGCTACTGGAACGGCATCATCAATCTCGGTATTTCCTGCATCAAGACGCTGCTGGTGATGCTGTTCTTCATGCACGAAACCGAGGCCAGGCGCCTGACCCGCACCACGTCCGCGCTGGGCTTCGTGTGGCTGACGATCATGATCGGATTGATATTGGCCGATTTTCTTTCGCGCGCGTATGTGCCGCCGCCCTGGTAGGGCGGACACCGTCCGCCGCGCGCGAAAGCCGGCGGGCAATGCCCGCCCTACTTGTCATTGCCTCCGCGGGCGGCGCTTTGCAAAGACTCATGCGGTCGCCGGTTGCTTGTATCGAGGAGAAGTCATGCACCCACTCCACTTCAGCGATTTCCTGTACTTCTCGATGTCGCCGCTGGAGATCATCATCCGCGGCACGCTGATGTACTGGTTCCTGTTCCTGCTGCTGCGCTTCGTGCTGCGCAGGGATACATCATCGGCCGGCATCTCCGGCATCCTGTTCGTGGTGCTGCTGGGCGACGCCGCGCAGAACGCGATGATCGGCCACGGCAACACGGTCGCCGATGGCGGCGCGCTGATCTGCACGCTGGCGGGCTGGAATTACCTGCTCGACTGGCTGGCCTACCATTCCAGGCTGGTGGCGAAGCTGACCGATCCGCCGCCGTTGCTGCTGGTGAAGCGCGGTCGGCTGATCCATCGCAACCTGCGCCGCGAGCACCTTACCCGCGAGGAAGTGGAATCCGAGTTGCGGATCAAGGGGGTCGAGGGCTTCGACGGAATCAAGGCGATGTATCTGGAAGGCGACGGGTCCTTCAGCGTGCTGCGGAAATGAAAACGGCGCACCGGGTGCGCCGTTTCGCGTTCGATCAAGCCGCCGCGCCGCGCCGCGTGCGGCGCGCGTGACGTGTTTTCACCAGCCAGGCTGCGCGCCCAGGGTGAAGCTCGGCGTCCTCCCGATCTCGAGCTGAGCGTCGATCAACTGGTCGATGTAGTTCTCGATGCGCTGCGCCTGCGCGCGCGAACGCTTGCCGCCCCGCGCCATTTCGTGGCGAATCGCCTTGATCGCCGCCGCGCCCTGGCGCACCTTGGCGGCGTACTGCGCGCGCTGCGCGGCATTGCTGCACAACAGCGCCGCCGCCTCGTTGAACCGCTGCTCCTCTTCCAGCACCGCGATCATGTCCAGCAGGTTGGTGTTATCCATGGCTCGCTTCCCCGTCGATGGCGCGTCCTGCGCCGGATCCTTGTGCGCGCGCGCAAACCTTGCGCGCCCGTGCCGTCTGGTGCCTGTCGCTGGGCAATCGGCGGCGTGGCTTCATGCCGTCGCCGTCGTGCAATCGAGAGTGGATGTGGTGCATGTAGGTCCCTCCTTGGAGTCGAGCGGCTCGGAGACCGCTCCGGCGGGCATCCTTGCCCGCGGGTTTGAAGAATAGAGGGGAACTCCGTAAAGGCCGCGTGCAGAGCAGGTACTTAGTACGTTATCTGGCGGCGCCGCGCGGCAGGGCCGCTTTCACGCGGGGGCTCTTGTGAAGAGTGCGGCCACGGATGGCCGCTTTCACATGCAGGGATGCATACCAATGCTAGGCTGGCCGCATGGCAGGAAGCCACCACCAAGGGCTGGAAACCTATCGGCGGAAGCGCAAGTTCCAGCAGACGCCCGAGCCCGCGCGCACGCCGCGGCGCCGCGCCGCGGTCGAAGCCGAACCGGCCGAGCGGAAATTCGTGATCCACCTGCACCACGCCCGGCGGCGCCATTTCGATTTGCGCCTGCAGGTCGGGGGCTCGCTTCGCAGTTGGGCGGTGCCCAAGGGTCCGTCGCGCGATCCCTCGATCAAGCACCTCGCGGTGGAAGTGGAAGATCATCCGCTGAGCTACGCAGGGTTCGAGGGCACGATTCCCGAAGGTCACTACGGCGCGGGCACGGTGGCGATCTGGGACGAGGGCACCTGGAGCACCGACGATTCCGCCACGAAGCAGCTGGAGAAGGGCCACCTGCGTTTCGAATTGCACGGCTCGCGCCTGCATGGGCGCTGGTCGCTGGTGAGAACCAGCGGCAAGTCTTCCGACAAGCCGCAGTGGCTGCTGATCAAGGGCGAAGACCAGTACACCGATCGTGGCGATGTTGCCGACGACACGCCGCTGTCGCAATGGAAGCTGGAACACCTGCGCGAGGAGGCCGCGCAGAAGGGCGCGCGCAAGATCCCGCGGAAAATTGCCGTCCTTGGCACTGGGTCCCGGCCAATCCGTGGCCGGGATGACGGGCAAACGCGACTGCGCGCCGAGGACTTCGGCTTCCAGCTGGCGCGCCTGTACCAGCGTGCGCCGTCCGGTTCCGACTGGCTGCACGAGGTGAAGTACGACGGCTACCGCATGCTGGCCTGGCGCAATGGCAAGGATCTGCAACTGCTCTCGCGCAATCACCTCGACTGGACCGATCGCCTGCCGCGCATCGTGGATGCCATGCGCGCATTGAAATGCAAGGGCTGCGCGCTGGATGGCGAGCTGGTGGTGTTCGACGGTGAAGGCCACACGCGCTTCGACCTGCTGCAGCAGGAGTTCACCCGCGCGCACGCCGATGCCACGCATTACGTCGTGTTCGACCTGCTGATGCTGGACGGCAGGGATCTGCGCGAGCAGCCCTTGCATCAACGCAAGGCCGCGCTTTCGAAATTGTTGGAGAGTGCTGATGAGGTGCTGATGCTCTCCGGCTTCATCCAGGGCGAGGGTGCGCTGGCGCACAAGCGCGCCTGCGAGGCGGGACTTGAAGGCATCATCAGCAAGGCGGTGGACGCACCGTATGCAGCGGGTCGCAGCGATGCCTGGCGCAAGCTGAAGTGCATCGATTCCGACGAATTCGTGGTCGTCGGCTACACCGCGGGCAAGGGTTCGCGCGGCGTGCTCGGCGCGTTGCTGCTGGCCGAGCCCGGCGAAAAAGGTTGGCATTACGTCGGCCGCGTCGGCACCGGCATGGACGAGGCGATGCTGAAGCAGGTCCACGACTTGCTGAAGCCGGTGCGCGAGCGGCCCGCGCTGATCAACCCGCCGGATGCGAAGCAGTTGCGCGGCGGCAAGGTCACCTGGGTGAAGCCCGATCACGTGGTCGAGATCGCCTTCCGCGGACGCACCGGCGACGACATGCTGCGGCAGGGCAGCTTCAAGGGCCTGCGCCCGGACAAGTCGCCGGCGGATTTGCGCGACAGCGACCGGCGTGCCGACCATGCCGTCCCGGAGGATGCGCCGATGCCGAAGATCGCGCTGACCCATCCCGAGCGCGTGCTGATCGAGAAGCCGCGCGTTACCAAGCAGGACCTGGCCGAGTTTTACGTGAGCATCGCCGATCGCCTGTTGCCGGGCATCGTCGGCCGGCCGCTTTCACTGGTGCGTTGCCCGGACGGTATCGGCAGCGCGTGTTTCTTCCAGAAGCACGGCATGCGCGGCATGCCTGAAACCATCTGCGTCGGCACGCAGCGCAACTCGAAGGGCGAGGACGAGGAATTCCTGTACGTGGACGGTATCGAGGGCGTGCTCGGCCTGGTGCAGATGAACGTGATCGAGATCCACCCGTGGGGCTCGACGATCGCCGACCTGGAACATCCGGATCGCCTGGTGTTCGACCTCGACCCGGATGCCGGCGTCGGCTGGCCGCGCGTGAAGGAAGCCGCGCGCCTGCTGCGCGAGCGGCTGGCCGCGGTGAACCTGCAGAGTTTCCTGCGCACCACCGGCGGCAAGGGCCTGCACGTCGTCGTGCCGCTGAATCCGCGTCCGGACTGGGGAACCGCCAAGGCCTTTTCGCACGCGCTGGCGCGCACGCTGGAAGCCGAATCACCGCGCGAATACGTGTCGGTCGCTTCCAAGGCGCGGCGCAAGGGCCGCATCTTCGTGGACTACCTGCGCAACGCGCGCGGTTCCACCGCGGTGTCCTCGTATTGCGTGCGCGCACGCGAAGGCGCGGGCATCGCCACGCCATTGCATTGGGAAGAACTGTCGAAATTGCGTTCCGGCGCGCAGTACACGATCAGGAACCTGCCGCGCCGGCTGA
>DASSEW010000085.1:0-12825 GCA_035695065.1 Rhodanobacteraceae bacterium
CCCACGGTGAGCATCAGCTCGCGTGAATTCGGATCGAACGCCTGCTCGGAAACCAGGCTCAGCACGCCCAGGACCTGGCCTTGCGCGGACAACGGCAGGCACAACGTGTGCCCGGCGGTGACCCCGGCATGGACCAGGTGCGCGCAGGTCGGTGCGGCGATTTCGCCGAAGCCGGGATGCGCCTGGCTGCGGCGCAGGGCCCAGCATTCGTCCGGCGCGAACGTGCCTTCGGCCAGGTCGGGGCCGCGCGCGCCCCAGTGCATGCGGGCCTCGACGACGTTGTGCGAGGCATTGATCAGCAGCAGGCATCCGGACATTTCCGGCAGCAGCGGCGGCAGCGCACGCTCGATCACCGAGATCGCCTCGTCCGGCTCGCGGCAGCTCTGCAGCATTTCGCCGAGCAGCGAAAGCCGGCGCAGCGTTTCGGCCAGTTGCCGCGCATCGCCCAGCGCGCTCTGCAATTCCCATGAGCCCTGCTCGAGATCGCGTTCGGTGCGCAGGCGCTTGCGGTGCTCGTACGTGATCGTGAAAAACGCCCGCAGCATCAGCCCGATCACGGTGAGCGTTGCGAGGAAAGCCACGATTCCGACGTATTGCGCGTTGCGGTCGCGATGGCGCTGCCGCACGCCCAGCAGCCGCGTCTCCTCCGCGCGCATCACTTCGGTCAGATCCATGACCGGGTGCTCCTGGCGGTTGATCAGGGCCACGACGTCCTTGCGCGCGGCCTCCACGCCGTGCTCCTGATAGTCGTCGATGATCGTTTGGAACTTGCCGCGACGTACGACGATCAGCGCACGCAGCCGCGCGACATTGGCGACCTGCACCGGGTTGTCCAGGGTCGATTCGCCGATCGTGTTGACGTCGCGGTCCACCGCGCTCACAGACCGGTAGTACTCGATCAGCGAAACCTTGCGGCCGGTGAGGCCGTAGCTGCGCGCATTCATTTCCACCATGCGCAGGTCGTTTTGCAGGACGACCACGTTCTCCCGCACCTGGTAGGCGTGCACGGTCCATTGCTGGGAGTTCGCGTACTGGCTGGCGCTGTACGCGCCCAGCGCGGCCAGCAGCAGGACCAGCAGCGCGCCGGCCGCGAACTTCGCCATCAGCGGCCGCGTGTAGCGCCAATAGAGCACCCGCACGGACTCCCGCGCTGGATTCAGCGGGTGGGCGGGCGCTATGCTTTGCGTCCTCACTTCCCCCAGATTGTCCGCAATCCCCGCCATGAATGACCTTCGTGCCCCGTCCGGGGCCGCTGACCTTGCTTCCCTGTTGGATTCGGCGCGGAGCAAGTTCTCCGCCAACCGCGCGCCGCTCGCGGAACAATTTGTGAAAACGTGCTGCGCGTCACTCGATCCGGGCGAGCTGGCCGAGCGTAGTGTAGCTGCGTGGGCGGCCCTGCTTTCTGAACTGTTCAACTTTTCCGCGACCCGGCAGCCGGGCCAGACCCTGGTGCGCGCCTTCAACCCCGACCGGGAGCGCGACGGCTGGGAGTGCGGCTGCTCGGTGGTCGAGGTGGTGACCGACGACATGCCGTTCCTGGTGGACACGGTCGGCATGGCCGTGACCGGCGCCAAGCTGCAGATCCACCGGCTGATCCATCCGGTGCTGAACGTGACCCGTGATGCGCGCGGCGAGATCACGGCGCTGGACGGCAGCGGCGACGCGCGGCTCGAATCGGTGATGCACGTCGAGGTGGACCGCCTCAGCGAGGAGGAATTGCAGGACCTGCAGAAGGCCGTCGCCGCTTCCTTCGGCGACGTGCGCGCCTCGGTCGAGGACTGGCGCGCGATGCGCGACAAGATGCTGGAGATCGCCGACAACCTGCCGCAGCGGCGCATGCCGTTCAACGCGGAGGAAGTCGCCGAGGCGCAGGCGTTCCTGCGCTGGGCGGTGGACGACCACTTCACCTTCCTCGGCTACCGCGAATACGCGGTGATCGAATCCGGCGGCGACGAACTGCTGCAGGCGAAACCGGATTCCGGGCTGGGCATCCTGCGCAGCATGGATCTGGCCGTCGCGCCGCGCTCGCTGAAGTCGCTGGCCGCGACCAAGCTGCCGGTATCCGGCTCGATGGACGCGATCATCCTGACCAAGACCAACGCGCGCTCGCGCGTGCACCGCCCCGGTTACATGGATTACATCGGCGTGCTGTGCTTCGACGAGAACGACAAGCCGGTCGGTGAGCAGCGCTTCCTCGGCCTGTTCACGTCCACTGCCTACATGCGCCGTCCGCAGGACGTGCCGCTCGTGCGGCAGAAGGTGGAAGCGGTGATGCAGCGCTCCGGCCTGCGCCGTGATTCGCATTCGGGCAAGGCACTGCGACACATCCTGGAAACGTTGCCGCGCGAGGAACTGCTGCAATGTTCCGGCGACGAGCTGTTCGCGCTGGCGAACGGCATCTTCGAATTGAAGGAACGCGCGCGTCCGCGGCTGTTTGTGCGCCGCGATGCCTACGGCCGGTTCTTCTCGTGCCTGGTGTTCATTCCGCGCGACCACTTCAACACCGGCGTGCGCGAGAAAGTGGAAGCGATGCTGATGGGGATGCTGCGCGGCGAACGCGTGGATTCCACCATCACCATCGGCGATTCGCCGCTGGCGCGCCTGCACGCGATCGTGCGGCCGCGGCCGGGCGACCATCCGCAATTCGACGTCGGCGCGATGCAGGCGCGGCTCGCGGAGGTGGTGCGCAACTGGCACGACGACCTGCGCGACGCGCTGGTCGAGCGCGTGGGCGAGGAACGCGGCCTGCAACTGCTGTCGCGCTACGGTCGCGCGCTCTCGGCCGGCTACATCGAGGAAGTCACCCCGCAACGCGCGGCGCAGGACGTCGAGACGCTGGCCGAACTTTCCGCGCAGGATGACCTGCGCGTGCGCCTTTACCGCTCGCACAATCGCGACGAGCTGCACTTCAAGATCTTCCGCAGCGGGCCGGACATCGCGCTTTCGGAAGTGCTGCCGCTTCTCGAGAACGCGGGGCTCAAGGTCCTGACCGAGCAGGTCTACACGCTGGAGGTCCGCGGCGCCAGCCTGTGCATCCAGGACGTCACCGTGCAGGCGGCGCGGCCGCTGGCCTTCGACGTCGATTCGCTGCACGGCAATTTCGAGGCGGCGTTCGAAGCCATCTGGCGCGGCCGCGCGGAGAACGACAGCTTCAACAAGCTGCTGCTGCACGCCAATCTTTCCTGGCGCCAGGTCGCGGTGCTGCGCGCCTACTGCAAGTACCAGCAGCAGGTCGGCACCACGTTCTCGCAGGCGTACATCGAGGAGACGCTCAACAACTATCCGCTGCTGGCCGGATTGCTGATCGAGTTGTTCGAGGCTCGCTTCGATCCCGCGCGCGAAAGCAACCAGGATGTGGCGCGGACGCAGTTGCAGGCCGAACTGCAAGCGCTGCTGCCGGAGAAGGCGCGCGCACGCGAACCGAATTTCGCCGAGCAGGTCGCGGCGGTGCGCGTGCAGCCGCGCGAACACCAGATCGACGGGCTGCTCGGCGCGATCAAGGCGCTGCTGGAGAACGTCAACAGCCTGGACGAGGACCGCATCCTGCGCGGCTTCGTCGCGCTGATCCGCGCCACGCTGCGCACCAATTATTTCCAGGCGCACGACGGCAAGCCGGCCGAGTACATCAGCTTCAAATTCGATTCGCACCAGGTGCCGGACGTACCCAAGCCGGTGCCGTACCGCGAGATCTGGGTGTATGCGCCGCGCGTCGAAGGCGTGCACCTGCGCTTCGGGCCGGTCGCACGCGGCGGCCTGCGCTGGTCGGACCGCCGCGAAGACTTCCGCACCGAGGTGCTGGGCCTGGTCAAGGCGCAGATGGTGAAGAACACCGTGATCGTGCCGGTGGGCTCGAAGGGCGGCTTCTTCGTCAAGCGTCCGCCCGCAGGCGGCGATCGCGACGCGATCCTGGCCGAGGGCATCGCCTGCTACAAGATGTTCATCAACGGCCTGCTTGACATCACCGACAACCTGGTGGACGGCAAGGTCGTGCATCCGCGCGACGTGGTGCGCCACGATGCGGATGATCCGTACCTGGTCGTCGCCGCCGACAAGGGCACGGCGACGTTCTCCGACATCGCCAACGGGGTCGCGATCGAACACGGCTACTGGCTGGGTGATGCGTTCGCCTCGGGCGGTTCGGCCGGTTACGACCACAAGGCGATGGGCATCACCGCCAAGGGCGGCTGGGAATCGGTGAAGCGCCACTTCCGCGCGCTGGGCCGCGACTGCCAGTCGCAGGACTTCACCTGCGTCGGCGTCGGCGACATGTCCGGCGACGTGTTCGGCAACGGCATGCTGCTGTCCAGGCACACGCGCCTGATCGCCGCGTTCGACCACCGCCACATCTTCCTTGACCCGAATCCGGACGCTGCATCGTCGTTCGCCGAGCGCGAACGCATGTTCAAGCTGCCGCGCTCGAGCTGGGACGATTACGACAAGTCCAAGATCAGCGCGGGCGGCGGCGTGTACGCGCGTTCGCTGAAGTCCATCCCGGTCTCGAAGGAAGTGCGCGCGGCGCTCGGCCTCGGCGCCGAGGTCGAACAATTGACGCCGGTCGAACTGATGCGCGCGGTGCTGAAGGCGCCGGTGGACCTGCTCTGGAATGGCGGCATCGGCACCTACGTGAAGGCCACGAGCGAAACCAGCGCGGACGTGGGCGATCGCACCAACAACGCGTTGCGCATCGACGGCCACGAGCTGCGCTGCAAGATCGTGGGCGAGGGCGGCAACCTGGGCTTCACCCAGAAGGGCCGCATCGAGGCTGCGCAAAACGGCGTGCTGTTGAATACGGATTTCATCGACAACTCGGCCGGCGTGGATACCTCGGACCACGAGGTCAACATCAAGATCCTGCTGAACGATCCGATCCAGCGCGGCGAACTGGACCTGCCCGCCCGCAACAAGCTGCTGCATTCGATGACCGACGAGGTCGGGCGACTGGTGCTGTGGGACAACTACCGCCAGAACGTGGCGCTCAGCCTGATGGAGCGCATGTCGGTGCAGCGGCTGGGTTCCAAGGCGCATTTCATCCGCACGCTGGAAGCGCACGGGCAACTCGATCGCCAGATCGAATCGCTGCCGTCGGATGCGGAACTCGCCGAGCGCAAGTCGCGGCACCAGGGCCTGACCCGGCCGGAGCTGTGCGTGCTGCTGTCCTACTCCAAGATCGTCCTGTACCAGCAATTGCTGGATTCGGACGTGCCGGAGGATCCGTGGCTGTCGCGCGAGCTGGCGCGCTACTTCCCGCAGCCGTTGCGCGAGAAGTACGCCGACGCGATGCAGCGCCATCGCCTGAAGCGCGAGATCATCGCCACCGCGGTGACCAACTCCATGGTCAACCGCATGGGCGCGACCTTCGTGCTGCGCATGCAGGAAGACACCGGCCAGACGCCGGCGGCCGTCGCGAAAGCCTACAACGCCGCGCGTGAAATCCTGGATGCGCGCACGCTGTGGGCTCGCATCGAGGAGCTGGACGGCACCGTCGCCGAAGGCACGCAGGTCGACGCGCTGCTGAAGGTCTGGACGCTGCTGCGGCACATGACGCGCTGGCTGTTGAATCGCCCCGGCACCGTGCTGGACATCGCCGGCCTGGTGGAACGCTATCGGCCCGGCATGGACACGCTGCGCGCCGCGTTGCCGGCTGCGCTCACGCAGACCGGCCGCGCGTCGTTCGACGTGGACATGGAGAAGTGGCAGGGCATGGGCTTCCCGGAAGCGCTGGCCGAGGACATGGCCGAGATCCCGGTGCTGGCCGCGGCGCTGGACATCATCGAGACCTCGCGCGAATCGGACCATCCGATCGAGCAGGTGGCGCGCGTGTTCTTCGAACTGGGCGAGGCGCTGGACATCGAATGGCTGCGCAGCCAGATCGAGGCGCTGCCGGTGGAAAGCGGCTGGCACGCGCAGGCGCGTGGTTCGCTGCGCGACGAACTCGCGTCACAGCAGCGCGCGCTCGCGACGCAGGTGCTGTCGATGAAGACGCACAACGGCGAAAGCGCGGTGGCGGCGTGGCTCAACCGCGACGACCCGGCGCTGAAGTTCACCCGCGGCATGCTGGATGAGATCCGCACGCAGAACGTGGATTATCCGATCGCGTCGGTGGCGTTGAGGAGATTGGCGCAGTTGGCGCAGGCGCGGTAGAGCGGGACTTGGGACTCGGGACTCGGCGAGCATAAATCCCGCCGTCATTCCGGGGCCATCCGCGGCTTCATCGCGGATGGAACCCGGAATCCAGTGACTTTGTTCCTTGGGTCTCTGGATCCCGGCTTTCCTCGCTCATGAAAGCGCGGCCATCCTGGCCGCTCCCTGCATCGCCGGGACGACGTGTGTGTAAACTGCCGGTCATGCCGCGCACGTCAAGCAAACCCCGCATCGCCTTCGTCGCCTCGCCTTCCGCGAAGGCGCGCGAAGCGGCGACGCTGCTTATCGGCCGCTACGGCGATACACCGCTGGACGAGGCGGAGCTGATCGTCGCGCTGGGCGGCGACGGTTTCATGCTGCGCACGCTGCACGAACATCTTGATCGGGGCCTGCCGGTGTACGGCATGAAGCTCGGCCGGGTCGGCTTCCTGATGAACCAGTTCGAGCCGGATGCGCTGGCGAAGCGGCTGGCCAAGGCACACCCGGCGATCCTGCATCCGCTGGAGATGCGCGTGACGCTGGCCGACGGCAAGGAAGTGACTGCGCTGGCTTTCAACGAAGTCTCGCTGCTGCGCCAGACCAACCAGGCCGCGCACATCGAAGTGGCGTTGAACGGCGCTGTGAAACTGGAGAACCTGATCTGCGACGGCGTGCTGGTCGCGACCCCGGCCGGTTCCACCGCCTACAACCTGTCCGCCTACGGACCGATCCTGCCGCTGGACGCCAACGTGCTGGCGTTGACGCCGATCAGCCCGTTCCGTCCGCGCCGCTGGCGCGGCGCGCTGCTGCCCTCATCCACGGAAGTACGGCTGCGCACGCTCGAACCGGGCCATCGCCCCTTGAGCGCCACCGCGGATTTCCTCGAAGTGCGCCACGCCCTGGAAGTCACCGTTCGCGAAGCGCGCGAACATGCCGTCACGCTGCTGTTCGACCCGGAACACAACCTGGCGCAGAGAATCCTGGACGAGCAGTTCGCTCCTTGATGCTGCGAGCGGTGATTTGTGAGCGGTGAGCAGGGTGAAGCGTGAGCGGTGATTGGTGAGCGGTGAGCGGAAAAAGCGCGAGGCTTTAAGCTCTGACCGCTGACCGCTGACCGCTGACCGCTGACCGCTGACCGCTGACCGCTGACCGCTGACCGCTGACCGCTGACCGTCACGCCACGTAATTCATCGCCTTGTCGGGCTCCTGCAGGAAGTTGCCCTGCACGAAATGCACGCCGGCGGAGAACAGGAAGGACATGGTCGCGGCGTCCTCGACCCATTCGGCGATGGTGTGCTTGCCGGCTTCGTCGGCCTGCGCGCACAACTCGCGCACCTTCTGCTGGTTCTCGTCGTTCTTCGCCACGTCGCGGGTGAAGCTGCGATCCAGCTTCAGGTAATCCACGTCCATGTGCTTCAGCAGCTGGAACGAGTTCAGGCCCGAGCCGAACTGCTCCAGCGCGAACGCGCAACCGAATTGCTTCAACTGCTCGACCAGCTCGCGCGCCGGCTTCAGGCTGGTGACCACCTTGCTCTCGGGCATCTCGAACACCAGCGACGAGCCTGGCACGCCGGCAGCCTGCAGGCGTTCGCCGATCCAGGCCGCGAGTTTCTCGTCCTGCAGCGAATCGGCGCTGAGCTTGACGAACAGCGTGGTCGGCGCGGGCCGGTTCTTGCGTTCGGCCAGCACGTTGATCGCGCGGCCGATCACCCAGCGGTCGATCGCGGGCAGCCTGCCGTGGCGGTCGGCGATGGGGAAGAAGAACGCGGGCAGCACTTCGCCGGATGGACCATGCAGGCGCAACAGGATTTCGAAGAACTCGCCTTCGGCGCCGTGCAGGCTGACCACCGACTGGTAGTACAGCACGAAGCCATCGTGCGCGAGTGCCGCATCGATGCGATCCAGCCACTCGCGTTCCTTGGCGGCTTCGGCCTTGTCGGTCGCGGACGGGTCGTGGATGTCGGAGCGGTTGCCGCCCTGCGACTGCGCGTTGCGCAGCGCATGACTGGCTTGCGCGAGCAGCGTTTGCGTATTGGCGTTCTTCTCGCTGATCAAGCTGCCGCCGACGCTCGCGGTGAAGCTGACCGAGTGCCCGGCTGCCTCGACGATCTGGCCTTCCACGCTGGTGCGGATCGCATCCGCCACGCGCATCGCTTCCGCGTGCGGGCGCGTGCCCAGCAGCACGCCGAAGGCGTGTTCTCCGATGCGGCCGGCGTGGTCGTTCTCGCCGATGTTGGCGCCGATCGCCGTGGCCATCGCCTTCAGCAGCGCGTCGGTGCCGGTGATGCCGACCGCGTCGTTGACGCTCTGGAAATTGTCCGGTTCAAGCAGCAGCAGGGACCGATCCCTGGCGCCATCGACCGTGGCCTTCACCGCCTCGTCGATCAGGCCGATGAAATGCGAACGGTTGTACAGGCCGGTCAGCGGATCGTGCGACTTCATCTCCTCCAGTTGCCGCGCCAGTTCGGGATTGACCTCCTGGCGGCGGAACACGATCTGCAGGCAGGCTTCGCCTTCGTAGCTCGCCGACGAGAACTCCATCACCGCGTCGAAGGTGGAGCCGTCGGCGCGCTGCGCGGCCAGTTCCAGCCGCGGCGGCGGCTTCTCGCCACGCGAAAGCCGCTTCAGCAGATCCTTGAAGTCGGCGGTGTGCGCGGGTGCGATCAAGTCCAGCAGGGTCAGGCCTTCGACTTCCTCGAAATCCTCGAAGCCGAACATTTCAAGATAGGCGCGGTTGGCGCGCACGTGCGTGCCTTCGTGCACGTAGGCGATCGGATCGCGCGATGAATCCAGCAGCGAATCGCAACGGCGCTCCGATTCGCGCAGTGCGGTTTCCAGCCGGCGCACGCTGCGGCGCATATTGAGTGCATCCAGCTCGCGCCGCACCACGGCCTGGATCTGGTCGGGCCGCTTGCGCAGCGCGATCCCGCGGGTGCCGTTGGCGAATGCCTCGGAAATCAGGTCTTCGGTGACCTGGCTGGTCAGCGCCAGCAGCGCCATGTCCTTGCCATTGGCCACCATGGCGCGCGAAATGGAAGCGTAGGACACCTCGCGCGAATCCGGATTGGCCAGCACGAGGTCGGGGCTCAGCGACTCAAGCGCGGCGGCGAATTCCTCCTCGCTGGTCACCCGCTGCGGGCGCACCGCGATGCCACCATTGCGCAGCACGCTGACGATCTGTTCGGCGTCCTCGGCGACGTCCTCGACGATGATGATCTTGGTGATCGGGTCTTGCATCATGGGTTCGAGTCGCCGGCAATCCTGCGCGCGGGTGGTTTCCGGAAAGCATGGGAATCTTCCTGAGCGAAGTCCCCCAAGGGTTTGTACTCTATCGGATCGCCCAGCGCCAGCAAACGATTATCCCGGGTGAGGGCGATGTGCGCCGGCTCACAGCGGGGCCTTGCCGGGCCGGCCTGGAATCTCCCGCACCAGCCGCGGCACCAGGTAGCCCGGCAGCCGTCCGCGCAGGGCTTCGACCAGCTCCCGGGCGCGATCGTCCGACACCTCGAAATGGGCCGTGCCGCGGACCCGGTCCAGCTGGTGGAGGTAATAGGGCAGCACCCCGCAGTCGAACAGGCGCTCCGACAACGCGGCAAGCGTGCCGGCGTCGTCATTGATCCCGCGCAGCAACACCGACTGGTTGAGCAGGGTTGCTCCGGCCTCAAGCAGGCTGCTGCACGCGACGCGAACGGAACCATCCAGTTCGTTGGGATGATTGGCATGCAGCACGATCACCCGCCGCAACGGAACGGATGCCAGCCATTCGCGCAGGCCGGCGTCCACGCGTTCGGGCAGCACCACCGGCAGGCGGCTGTGGATGCGCAACGTGCGAACGTGCGGGATCGCTTCCAGTCCTTTCGAGAACTCGCGCAGCTTGGCGTCCGAAAGCACCAGCGGATCACCGCCGGAGAGGATCACCTCGCGAATGCTCGAATCGGCGCGCACGTGTGCCAGCGCCTCGCGCCAGCCATTCGCCGCGGCGATCTCTTCCGAATAAGGGAAGTGCCGGCGAAAGCAGTAGCGGCAATTCACCGCGCAGGTGCCGGCGGCGATCAGCAGCGTGCGGCCCTGGTATTTGTGCAGCAGCCCGTGCGCGCTGCGTGCGGCGAGATCGCCGACCGCGTCTTCGGTGAAGCCAGGCGTGTCTTCGCATTCGGCCAGTTGCGGCAGCACCTGCAGCAGCAAGGGATCATTCGGGTCACCGCGACGCATGCGCGTCACGAACCCGCGCGGCACCCGCAGCGCAAATCCGGCATCGTTTTCGGGCAGGCGATGGACCAACGCGCCGAGCCCGAGTGCATCCAGCAGCTCGTGCGCGTCGGTGAACGCTTCGCGCAGGCTCTGGCGCCAGTCGGGAAGGGTGCTGGCCGGCTGCGCCGCCGGGGCGGTTGCAGGTATCATGGGCGGTCTTGACCGGGCGCGATGGCGCCGGGGAATCCGACATTTTAGCCGCGATCGTGCTCGGTCGCGGAAGAACAGAAAGCGGCTGCGAATGGCCGCGTGACCGGTTTTGCGATCATCCCTGATCGCGGAGATCAAAAGCGGACATCCGTGTCCGCACTTTTCACAGGAGCACGTGTTACATGGCCAATTACGGTCTCAACGACGTCAAGAACGGGCTGAAGATCATCGTGGACGGCGATCCGTACACCATCGTGGACGCCGACTTCATCAAGCCCGGCAAGGGCCAGGCGTTCACCCGCATCAAGATCCGCAACCTCAAGAACGGCCGGGTCACCGAGAAGACGCTGAAATCCACCGATTCGGTGGAAGGCGCCGACGTGGTCGATACCGACATGCAGTACCTCTACAACGATGGCGAGTTCTGGCATTTCATGGAGCCCAGCACCTACGAGCAGCACACCGCCGACAAGAACGCGTTGGGCGATGCCGCGCAGTGGCTGAAGGGCGAGGAGGAGTGCATCGTCACGCTGTGGAACGGCGTGCCGCTGTCGGTGACGCCGCCGAACTTCGTCGAGCTGAAGATCGCCGAAACGGACCCCGGCGTGCGCGGCGACACTTCCGGCGGCGGCGGCAAGCCGGCCAAGCTCGAAACCGGCGCGGTCGTACGCGTGCCGCTGTTCGTCAATCAGGACGAAGTGATCAAGGTGGATACCCGCACCGGCGAGTATGTCGGGCGGGTGAAATAATTCGTGGGGTAGGGCGGGTCTTGACCCGCCGCATCTTGGGCCGCGTGCAAACCACGGCGGGTTGAAACCCGCCCTACGCGAGTGGATCTATGGAGCAAGCCGCCAGCCCGTCACCCGTTGACCTCCTGATCTCCGCCCGCTGGGTGATCCCCATCGAGCCGCATGGCACGGTGCTGGAAGATCACGCGGTCGCGGTGAAGGATGGCGGGATCATCGCGGTGCTTCCGAAAGCCGATGCGGAGCGTGCCTGCGCAGCGCGTGAGCGCGTCGAGCTTTCCGAACACGCGCTGATCCCGGGCCTTATCAACGCGCACACGCACAGCGCGATGACGCTGATGCGCGGACTCGCGGACGATCTGCCGCTGATGACCTGGCTGCGCGAGCACGTCTGGCCGGCGGAAGCGAAGGTGATGAGCGCGGAGTTCGTGCGCGACGGCAGCGAGCTCGCCATCGCCGAAATGCTGCGCGGCGGCACAACGACTTGCAACGACAACTACTTCTTTCCGGATGCATTCGCGCGCGCCTGCGTGCGGGCCGGCTTCCGCGCGGTGGTCGGCCTGCCGGTCGTGGAATTTCCCAGCGCCTGGGCGGCGAATGCGGATGAATATTTCGACCGCGCGCTGGCTGTGTTCGACGAATGCAAGCAGCATGAACTCCTGACGTGCGCGTTCGCGCCGCATGCGCCGTACACGGTGTCGGACGCCAGCTTCGAGCGCATCCGCACGTTGTCGGATCAACTCGACACGCCCGTGCACCTGCACCTGCATGAGACCGCGCAGGAAGTGGAGGACGCGAAGCGCGAGCACGGCGCGCGTCCGTTCGCGCGGATGCGCGGCCTGGGCCTCGTCAACGATCGCCTGATCGCCGTGCACATGACGCAACTGACCGATGCGGAAATCGCGACGTGCGCGGAAGCGGGCGTATCGGTGGTGCATTGCGCGGAATCGAACCTGAAGCTGGCTTCCGGTTTCTGCCAGGCGGAGAAGCTGCGCCGGGCAGGCGTGAACGTCGCGTTGGGGACCGACGGTTGCGCATCCAACAACGACCTCGACATGTTCGGCGAACTGCGAAGCGCCGCTTTGCTGGCCAAGGCGGTTGCGAACGACGCGGCCGCCTTCGGCGACGCCTTCGCGCTGCGCGCTGCGACGCTGAACGGAGCGAAGGCCCTCGGGTTCCAATCGCTTGTCGGCTCCGTCGAGCCCGGCAAGCGCGCGGATCTCGCCGCCGTGCGCATGGATGAGGTCGAAACCCAGCCGCTCTACAATGTGCTTTCGCAGCTCGCCTACGCGGTTTCGCGCCGTCAGGTGAGCGATGTCTGGATCGATGGCCGTCGCAAGCTCAGCAGTGGTGCGTTGGTCGATTTCGATCTTGCGGGCGTCATGGAAAAGGCCCGCCGTTGGCGCGAGCGGATCGTCGCGCTTTGACAACGGAAACCCGATGAAGCGTTACCTGGTCCTCACTCTGCGCACGCCACGGTTCGATCCGGCGGTGATCGAGGCGCACTATTCACATCTCGACGCGCTGAAGGCGCGGGGGGCACTGGAAGCATTCGGTC
>DASSEW010000086.1:0-47592 GCA_035695065.1 Rhodanobacteraceae bacterium
CCATCAGCAGCAGGCGACCGTCGCGATCGAGGCGCTGCAGGATCGCGCGCGCATGACCACCGCGGCCGAAGGTGCCGTCGAGATAGCGCCCGCGCGGGCGCACCGCCAGCCCCGCGATCGCCTCGTCGCGCATCACCGGGATGTGCGCCGCCGCGCTGTTCGCCATCAATCCCGTCCCGTGCATTCGCCGCCAGAAAAAAACTTGGAACAAGCTTTGCGGTTCGCGCTTCGAACCCACTTCTCCAGATCCGCACAACCCCCAATCCTTGCAGCGCAAGGATTCGCCCCCTTGACTCAAGGGGGCATGGGCCCGCAGCGGCGTCCGCGCATTTCCGAAGTCCATTCGTTGAACCCGACGCAAATCGCGAAGCGCGCAGGTCACAACCGCAATCCCGCCATGTCCTCGCTGATATCGGCTTCGCCGATCGTCTGCCGGATCTTGGCGAGATGCGCCTGTTCGCTCCAAAGCTCGAACTTGTTGCCCATCCCGAGCAGCACCGCCTTCTTCTCGATCCCGGCCGCCGCTCGCTGGCTGGCGGGCAGCAGCACGCGCGCGGCGCCGTCCAGTTCCAGGTGCGCGGCCGCGCCGACCAGCTTCAACTGCAGGTCGCGATGGACGCGCTTTACGCTCGAGAGCGCATTGACCTGGTCGCGCACGCGCTCCCATTCCGGCTGCGGGAAAATCCAGAGGCAGCCGTGCTCGAACGGGTTGTAGGCAATGACCAGCCGGTTGTTGCAGGCGCGCGCGATCAGCTCGCGGTAGGCGGAAGGAACCGCCAGCCGACCCTTGTCGTCCACGGTGATTGCGGTTTCGCCCTGAAACATCGGCCAGACTCTTCCACGATTTCCCACAAAATCACACCGAAACCCACCTTAGTCTCAGGACCTGAGATAGTCAAGGGAAATTTTGCTTGTGGATCAAAGGGAAAGGCGCGAATCTGACCGTTTTTCAAGACACTTCTGAGCTGTCTTCCAAAGGTAATTGAAAGCAAAGGAAATGGTTGAAACAGTCCTCACTGCATCCGGGACTGCAAGCGGGGCAAAGAGGGATGAACGCCGGCCCGACCCGGCCGACGCGCACTCGTGAATGAGAACGCGCTACTGGCCTGGACGAGGCGAAAGCGCGCGCGGAATCCGGGATTGCGCCACGTCGAAGCGGGCTTTTGGTGAAAAGTGCGACCATGGATGGCCGCTTTTCCCGGTAACCCAAGGACGAAAGCCTTTCGAGTGCGTAGGTTTTCGCTTGGATCAGCAATCAGGAAGATCGCCAAGGAAAGCGGAGTCGGCCTGTAAGCCGGGTTCTGTTCGCCTTGCGGCGTGACAGTCATTCCTCTCGGCGCAGCGTCGCCGCTGCGCTCCAGCAACCAACCCGGGAACGGCGCGGGCCACGCCATCGTTCCCCTATTCGGTCTTGCTCCAGGTGGGGTTTGCCGTGCCGGTCTGTTGCCAGACTCGCGGTGCGCTCTTGCCGCACCGTTTCACCCTTGCCACGCATGTCTTTCGACACCGTTCGGCGGTCTGCTCTCTGTTGCACTTTCCGTCGGCTCGCGCCGCCCAGGCGTTACCTGGCACCTTGCCCTGCGGAGCCCGGACTTTCCTCGAAGCTTGCGCGTCGCGACTGTCCGGCCGACTCCACCAGCGAGTATAGAGGGGCGAGGGGCGAGGGGCGAGGGGCGAGCACGTCGCCATTGCACATCGCTCGCCATTCATCATCCACCATCGCTTTCGTACAACGTCTTGCGCGGGGCGCCGCTGATCGCGGCGGCGAGCTTCGCCGCCTGCGCGGGAGCCAACTCCTCGCGCAGCAGCGCGTACACGCGGAGGCCTTCGACGACCTTGTCGTCGGCCGTTTCGCCCGCGCCGGCGACAACCAGCACGAATTCACCACGCTGCTGATTGCTGTCTTCGTCGAGGCGCGCGCAGACCGCATCCAGCGTCTCGCCGAGCGCGGTTTCGTACAGCTTGGTGAGTTCGCGCAGCAGCCGTGCCTCGCGCTGCGCGCCGAATGCGCCGCGCACATCTTCGCAACATTCGCGGATGCGATGCGCGGATTCGTAGAACACCAGTGTCCGCGGCTCGTGCGCCAGCTCGCGCAACCGTGCGCGGCGTGCGGCCGCCTTCGCCGGAAGAAATCCCTCGAACACGAAGCGGTCGCTCGGCAATCCGGAAACCGAAAGCGCCGCGATGGCCGCGCACGCGCCCGGCACTGCACTGACGCGATAACCGGCGTCGCGGGCAGCGCGCACCAGCCGGTAACCGGGATCGCTGATCAGCGGCGTGCCGGCGTCCGAAATCAGCGCGAGATCCTCGCCCGCCTGCAGCTTCGCCAGCAGCGGCGCGACTGCCTCGCGTTCGTTGTGTTCGTGCAGCGCGACCAGCGGCGTGCCGATCCCGAAATGCACCAGCAGAGGCTTGCTGTGGCGGGTGTCCTCCGCGGCGATCAATGCAACCTCGCGCAGCACGCGCTGCGCGCGGGGGGAAAAATCCTCAAGGTTGCCGATCGGCGTTGCGACCACCCACAACGTGCCGGTGCGTCGGGTATTCATGCGTTGCCGTGCTCGTGCGAGGCTTGGGCTATCATCACACATGCATCCTGCGCACGTGCGGCAGGTTGCTTTCGTGCATGACTCGACCGCGGGCACGCGGTTCCAGATAAACGAGCGAGGATCGCCCGATGCGCCCCATCCGGATTGCCAACGCCCGACCGATCGCCGGCTGGATCTTCGCGGCCGCGCTGCTTGCCGGCTGCGCCAGCCTCGGCCAGTTGACGTCGCAGCCCTCGGCCGGGGCCCCGGCCCAGCCTCCGGCGCAACAGGCGCAGCTGCTCGCCGAGCACGCGCGCGCACAGGAAGCCAGTGGCGACGCATTCGGCGCCGCGCGCACGTGGGCGAAGCTCGCCCCCCTGGTTTCGCCGATGGCGCGCGCGGACAACGAGAAGCAGATCCGCCGCCTGCTGATGTCGCTCGATCCTCAGCAGCTCAAGAGCGACTACGACGCGCTTGCCGACAGCGATCTGCTGAAGCCGTATGCGCGCGCGGCGCTCGAGCAACTCGGCGTGGCGATGCCGCGCGCGTTGCCGCAACTGGATCACCCGGTCGGCACCGAAGTCGGCCAGGGCAACGCGATCACGCGCGAGGGTTACCGGATGCCCGCGCGGATCGCACTGCTGTTGCCGATGCACGGCCCGCTCGCCACGCCTGCGGAAGCGGTGCGCGAGGGATTTTTCACCAGCTATTTCGGCGATCAATCCGATGCGCCGCGCCCGCAGGTGCGCAGCTATGACAGTGGCGGCACGCCCGCGCAGGTGCAGGCGGCGTACAACCAGGCCGTGACCGACGGCGCGAATCTCGTGATCGGGCCGCTCGCGCGCGACAGCGTGGCGGCGATGTTCGCGCACGGCACGCTGCCGGTTCCGCTGTTGGCCTTGAACCACCCGGAAACCGCCGTGCAGCCACCGTCCGGCAGTGCCGAATTCGGATTGCTGCCGGAGGCGGAGGGCGCACAGGCGGCGGCGCACATGCGCGAGCGCGGCGTGCATCAGGCCATCGTGTTCGTGGGCGACGACGATCGCGCGCGGCGTTCCGCGGCGGCCTTCAAGGCGCAATTCGAAAGCCTCGGCGGCCAGGTGCTGGACGAGGCCACGCTCGGCGACAACGTGGATTATTCGGATGCGATCAAGGCGGCGCTGACCGATGCACCACCCGACGCCGGCATCCTGCTGCTGATGCGCCCGCAGACCGCGCGGCTGCTGATGCCGCAACTGCATCTGGCCAATGTCACGCAACCGGTGTTCGCGACATCGCTGATCTATGCCGGCGGCGACAACACCACCGCCGATCGCGACCTGGACGGCGTGGAGTTCTGCGACGCGCCGTGGCTGTTCGATGCGCAACCCGGCCTGCCGGACCACGCGACCATCGCCGCGCAACTGCCCGACGCGCGCGGCGCGGCGGCGCGGCTGTTCGCCTTCGGCATGGATGCCTACGCGCTGGCACCGTATCTCGATTGGCTGCGCACCCACCCGGGCACCTACGTTCCGGGCGCGACCGGACAGTTGACCGAGGATGCGCAAGGCCACGTGCACCGCGTGCCGGTGTGGGCGACTTTCCAGGACGGCGTGGCGCGACCGGTCGCGGCAGGACTGGACAGCGCGCCTCCGTTGCCCGCACCGGCCACTTCTTCCGCGCAGTGAACGCGCGCGCGGCCGGCGACGTCTTCGAGGATCGCGCGCTCGAGCATTTGCAGCGCGCAGGCCTGAAACTGCTGGCGCGCAATTTCGCCACGCGCTTCGGCGAACTGGACCTGGTCATGCGCGACGCCGACGCGCTGGTGTTCGTGGAGGTGCGCTATCGCCGGCGTCGCGAATTCGGCGGCGGCGCGGCCTCGGTCGGCGCGGCAAAGCGCGAACGCATCGTGCGTGCCGCCCAGGGATTCCTGCAGGCGCACCCGAAACTTGCATCGCTGCCATGCAGGTTCGATGTGGTAGCGTTCGACGGGCAGCCGGATGCCGTGCGATTCGAATGGCTCAGGGCCGCATTCGAGGTTTGAACTTCATCCGCACCGGGATTTCGAAGCAGGAGCAAGCAAACCGAGTTCGCCGGCGCTCCAGGCGAACGCATTGGGACAATTCGATGAACCGCACCTTTCGTCTGCTCTCGCTCTCATGCCTGATCGCCGTACTTGCCGCACTCACGGCATGCAGCACCTTCACCGACCGCCGCGGCTTCAATCGCGTGCTCAACGACCGCAACGTGCAGATCACCGCGCAGCGCACGCTGGACGACGATCCCGCGCTCGCCGGCAAGGTGCGCATCGGCACCGCGGTGTACGACGGGGTGCTGCTGATGATCGGCGAAGTCCCCACGGAGGAATTGAAGCAGCGTGCGGAAGCCGACGTTACCGGCTTCGAAGGCGTGCGCCGCGTGGACAACGAGATCGACGTGATGCCGATCCCGCCGTTCTCGCAGCGCGCGGCGGATGCCGCCCTGACCGCGCGCGTCAAGGCCGCGCTGTTAGACATCACCAGCCTGCCCGGATTCGATCCCGGCCGCGTCAACGTCAGCACCGCGCACGGCAACGTCTACCTGATGGGTCTCGTCAGCCACCAGGAAGCCGACGCAGTCACCGACGTCGTGCGGCACGTTGCGGGCGTGCAGAAAGTGGTGAGGGTGTTCGAGTACACGGATTGACGGCGTGACCGCGTAAACTTGCCGTCATGCCGCTGACCGCAAGCCTGCAATCCTCGCTGCGCTCGATCTTTTCCGCCGATGCCTGTGCGCTGGATGGCGCCACGCGCGCGGCGTACGCCTACGACAACTCGCGGCGCATCGCGATGCCCGATGCGGTGGTGTTCCCGACCACCCACGAACAGACGGTCGCATTGGTCGAAGCCTGCTGCGAAGCGCATTCGCCGCTGATCGCGCGAGGGCGCGGCACCAACACCACCGGCGCGACCGTGCCCGATGCCGGCGGAGTGGTCGCCAGCTTCGAACGCATGAACCGGATCCTCGATATCGTGCCGGGCGATCGCCTCGCCGTGGTGGAACCGGGCGTGCTCAACGCGGACCTGCAACGCGCGCTCTCGAAACACGGCCTGTTCTGGCCGCCCGATCCGACCTCGGCTCCCTATTGCACGATCGGCGGCAATCTCGCGTGCAACGCCGGAGGTCCGCGCGCGGTCAAATACGGCGCCACGCGCGACAACGTGCTCGGCCTGCGCGCGGTCTCGGGCAATGGGCAACATTTCCGCTGCGGCACGCATACGACGAAAGGCTCGGGCGGCTACGACCTCACGCGTTACCTGATTGGTTCGGAAGGCACGCTGGCGCTGATCACCGAGGCGACGCTGAAACTCACGCCGGCTCCTTCCGCGTTGCGCACGCTGCGCGCGGCGTATGCGGACGTGGCTAGCGCGGCGCAGGCGGTGGCGCGGATCATGGCGCAACCGGCCACGCCGTGTGCGCTGGAATTCATGGACGATGCCGCGCTGAAGCTCGCGCGGGAACACGGCGGCGATGCGCCGGCAAATGCGGGCGCGCTGCTGCTGATCGAGGTGGATGGCGAAGAGGCCGCGCTCCCGGCAAGCGTCGCGGCGGTCGAGCGCGCTGCGAATGTGGAGGGGCTGATCGAGTGGCGGGAGGCGGCCAACCGCGACGAGGCGCAGGCCTTGTGGGCCGCGCGCAAGGCGCTGTCGCCCGCCCTGCGCACGATTTCGCCGCACAAGATCAACGAAGACGTGGTGGTGCCAGTCTCACAGGTGCCGCGACTGGTGGACCGGATCAGGCGGCTGTCCGCCGAGTACCGCTTGCCGATCGTCACGTTCGGCCATGCCGGCAACGGCAACCTGCACGTGAACCTGCTGCCGCGCGACGATGCCGAACGCGAACGCGCGCGGCTGTGTTTGCGCGAAGTGTTCGAATCGGTGATCGCGCTGGAGGGAACGCTCTCCGGCGAGCACGGCATCGGCACGGCAAAGCGCGATTTCATGAACCAGGCCCTGGACGCTTCCGCGCTGCAACTGATGCGCGGGATCAAGCGCGCGTTCGATCCGGAGGGGATTCTCAATCCCGGGAAATTGTTGCCAGAAGCCGGTTGATGATCGCCAGGACAGGTGGGCAGTTACATTCGTCATTCCGTCGCGCGAAGCGCGGAACCACGGAGCTCTTGGCCATGGACGGCATTCTTGTTGCGAGGCATGCGTATTCAAGAGCAGATTCCGGATTGTCGCTGCAGCGACGTCCGGAATCACGAAAAGTCACTGGGTTCCCGCTTTCGCGGGAATGACGAGATGGGTACCGGTTTCAAAACCCTGCTGACGGATATTCGCGCGTGCGAGGTCTGCGCGGCGTACCTGCAGCACGGCCCGCGTCCCGTGCTGCAGGCACATCCGGATGCGAAACTGCTGATCGTCAGCCAGGCGCCGGGCCGGCGCGTGCATGCCTCCGGCATTCCATTCGACGACAAGAGCGGCGAGAAACTGCGCATGTGGCTCGGCATCGACGAGCCGACCTTCCACGACGAACGCAAGGTCGCGATCGTGCCGATGGCATTCTGCTATCCGGGCAAGGGCGCGTCCGGCGACCTGCCGCCGCGCCGCGAATGCGCGCCGCGCTGGCATCCGCTGCTGCTGCCCCGATTGCGCAACATCGAACTCACGCTCGCGATCGGCGGCTACGCGATTGATGCGCTGCTCGGCAAGAGCAAGCGCGCGACCCTGACGGACACCGTGCGCGCTTGGCGGGAATATATTGATGAGGTCGGACATGGATGTCCGAATTTTGATTCTCGCGATCAGGGGCGATCGCAAAGACCTGCCAACATCATGCCCTTGCCGCATCCCAGCCCGCGCAACACGGCATGGTTCATCCACAACCCGTGGTTCGAACGCGAGGCGATTCCGACGTTGCGCGAACGCGTGCGGAAAATCCTCTCGTAGGGCGGGTCTTGGCCCGCCTCACAGCAGCCGCGCGGCGATCTGAATCACGACCAGCGCGTAGATGCCCGCGAGCACGTCGTCCAGCATCACGCCGAGGCCGCCGTGTACGCGGCGATCGGCGATGCGGATCGGCCACGGTTTCCAGACATCGAACAGGCGGAACAGAAGGAAGCCTGCGGCCATGAAAGCTGCCGTCCATGGCCAGGAACTCCGTGGCGCCGCACACAACGCGATCCACTGTCCGACGAATTCGTCCCACACCAGCGCGCGATGATCGTCCACGCCCAGTCGTCGCCCCGCGACATCGCACGCCCACACACCCAACGCGAACGCCAGCACGAGCACCGTGGCGTACCAGGCCAGCGGCAGCTCGCGCAACGCGAACCACCAGGGAATCAATGCGACCAGCGACCCGGCGGTACCGGGTGCGCGCGGGAACAATCCTGATCCGAACCCGCAGGCGATCCAGCCGGCCGGGTGCATCAACAGCGCGCGCCATTGCTCGCCCGTGAGGGTTTTCCTTGATCGCAGCGCGCCGTCGTTCATGGCGCGAAATGCTGCCACCCGCGGCGCGGCGTTTCCACCGCGTTGCCATTTGCATCGCGAACGCGCACGCCGGGCTCCGCGACGATGCGGCCGATGCGCGCGGCACCGAACCCGAGCCGCGCGAAATCCGCGGCGATGCGATCGGCGCGGTCCACGCTGGCGGTGAAGCACAGTTCGTAGTCGTCGCCGCCCGCGAGCGCGAAACCGCGCCGCTGCTCCGCGTCGAACAAGGCGAGCATGGCGGATGACAGCGGCAAGGCATCGGCTTCCACGATCGCACCCACGCCGCTCGCTTCGCAGATATGGCCTAGGTCGGCGAGCAAGCCGTCCGACACGTCGATGCACGCGTTCGCCACGTCGCGCAGCGCCAGGCCCGCGGCGACGCGCGGCTCCGGGCGATTCAGCCGTTGGAGCAGTTCGGAACGGGCCTGATCGTTGGTCGAGTCCCTGGTCCCGAGTCCCGAGTCCCTTATCAAGCGCAGCGCGGCCGCGGCGTCGCCAAGCCTCCCGGTAACGAACACGGCATCGCCCGTGCGCGCACCGGAGCGCAGCAGCGCACGCCCTTCGGGCACGAAGCCGAACGCGCTGACGGTGATGCTCAGAGGGCCTTGCGTGGTGTCGCCACCGACCAGGCTCACCGCGTGCGCGCGGGCGAGCTGCGCAAAGCCTTCCGCGAAGGCTTCGACGAAGCGATGGTCCGCCTGCGGCAGCGTCAGCGAGAGCATCGCCCACGCGGGCGTCGCCCCCATCGCGGCGAGGTCGGAAAGATTCGCCGCCAGCGATTTCCAGCCGATGTCCTGCGGCGCCGTGCTTGGCGGAAAATGCACGCCCGCCACCAGCGTATCGGTGCACGCCACCAGTTGCTGGCCTGCGGGCGGCTTCAGCAGCGCGGCATCATCACCGATCCCGAGCACGATGTCGCCGCGCGTTTGCGCGGTGCGGGCCCGGATGATTTCGATCAGGTCGAATTCCATAGAGCGGGGATTGGGGACGGGTAGCGGGGGTGCTCCGATGCAGTTCCGCGCGCGCTGTCGGGCTGCGATCAGATCACATCCGCAGCGCCCACACTACCCTTCCCCCATCCCCCGCTTCTCCGCCTCCCGCCACTCGCGCGCCAGCTTGTCCAGCACGCCGTTGACATAAGTGTGGCCGTGCTCGGCGCCGAAACGCTTGGCGAGCTCGATCGCCTCGTTGAGCACCACGCGGTACGGCACGTCCGGACGATGCTTCAACTCATAGGCGCCCAACCGCAGCGTGGCGCGCTCGATCGGGTCCACCTGCTCGATGTCGCGGTCCAGGAATGGCGCGAGCCCGGCATCCAGCTCGGCGCGATGCGCATCCACCCCGCGCACCAGATCCTCGAAGTATTCCAGGTCGGCCACCTGCATGTCCTGCTCGTGGCGGAACTGCTCGATGATCGCACGCACGCCGGAGCCGCTCATCTGCCACGCGTAGATCGCCTGCAGGGCGCGACGGCGCGCGCGCGATCGCGCGGCCAGGTCGATGCCGGAAGGATGTTTGCTCATGTGCGTGCCGTCCGTGTGCCTTCCATCAATGAAGCCATCTCGATCGCGGCCTGCGCCACGTCCTTGCCCTTGTTGCCGTGCACGCCGCCTGCGCGCGCCCACGCATCGGCCTCATGCTCCACCGCCAGCACGCCATTCAATACCGGAACATGGTGATCCAGCGCAACACGCATCAGGCCGCGCGCGCATTCGTCGGCCACGTGTTCGTAGTGGCGCGTATCACCGCGCACCACGCATCCGAGCGCGACGATCGCGGCGTAATTTCCGCTGCGCGCCAGTTGCGCGGCAAGCACCGGCAATTCCCACGCGCCGGGCACGCGGACGATCTCGACTTGTGACTCCGGCACGCCGTGCTGCGCAAAAGCGCGCCGCGCTCCTTCCACCAAGGCATCAACGACCGCCGCGTTCCAGCGGCTGGCGATCACGGCATAGCGCGCGCCGTGCGGTGAGCGCAATGGATGATCGGACTGGGCGCGTTCGCGTGACATGGTTATTCGACGTACTCGATCACTTCCAGGCCGAAGCCGGAAAGCCCGACCAGCTTGCGCCTCGTGCCGAGCACGCGCAGCCGCTGCGCACCGAGGTCGGCCAGGATCTGCGCGCCCAACCCGAGCTGGCGCCATTCCTGTTGCGCCTGTTCGCGCCCGCGGCGGGCCGCTGCATCGTCTTCCGATGCGGCACCATGCGAGAGCTTCGCCAGTATCGTCGCTGCATCTTCCTCGCAGGCCAGCACCACGGCCACGCCGCGGCCTTCCTCCGCGATCCGCCGCAAGGCGGCGGTGAGCGTGAGGCCCAGATCGTCCCGCACCAGGTGCAGCGTGTCGGAAAGCGTGTTGCGCACGTGCACGCGCGCCAGCACCGGCGCGCCGTCGTCCACGTTCCCGCGCACCAGCGCGTAATGCAGGTCGTTGCGCAGCGAATCGCGGAATACGACGAGCCTGAACGCGCCGAATTCGGTCTGCGCCTCCGATTCGTGCACGCGCGCGATGGTTTTCTCGGTCTGCAGGCGATGGCGGATCAGGTCGGCGATGCTGCCGATCTTCAGTCCGTGCTTGCGCGCGAAAGCCTCCAGCTCCGGGCGGCGCGCCATCGAACCGTCCTCGTGCAGGATTTCGACCAGCACCCCCGCAGGTTCGCAACCGGCCAGCGCGGTGAGATCGCACGCGGCTTCGGTGTGGCCGGCGCGCGACAGCACGCCGCCGGGTTGCGCCATCAGCGGGAACACGTGGCCCGGCTGCACCAGGTCACCCGGTTTCGCATCCGGGGCCACCGCCACCTGGATCGTGCGCGCGCGGTCGTGCGCGGAAATGCCGGTCGTGACGCCTTCGGCCGCCTCGATCGAAACGGTGAAGTTGGTGTGGTAGCTCGAACCGTTGTCGCGCACCATCGGCCGCAGGCCGAGCCGGCGGCAACGCTGTTCGGTCAGCGCCAGGCAGATCAGGCCGCGCGCCTCGCGCGCCATGAAATTGATGTCCTGGGCGCGCACCTTGTCGGCGGCCATGATCAGGTCGCCCTCGTTCTCGCGGTCTTCGTCGTCGAGCACCACCACCATGCGCCCGGCGCGCAGCTCGTCGAGGAGTTCTGGAATGGAGTCGAAAGGCATGGGCGATGCGCCGTCGAGGAATCCGTCGTGATCAGTGAGTAGTGGACGGGGAGAAAAGGGTTGTTCCATCTGCGCCCGCTGGTTCACGGCTCGCGTTCCTGCAGGAGCCTCTCCAGGTAGCGCGCCATCATATCCACTTCGAGATTCACGCGATCGCCAGGCTTGCGCTGTGCGAAGGTGGTGACCTCGACCGTGTGCGGGATCAGGTTGACGGAAAAGCACGCACTTTCGACCGTGTTCACCGTGAGACTGACACCATCCACGCAGATTGAACCCTTGGCCGCGATGTAGCGCGCCAGTTCCGCGGGCGCTTCGATCAGCCAGCGCTGCGAGCGGGCATCCGGCTCGAACGAAACGATGCGACCCACGCCATCCACGTGGCCCGAAACCAGGTGCCCGCCGAGACGGTCCGAAGGGCGCAACGCCTTTTCGAGGTTGACCGCGTCGTCGCCTCGCAGCGCGCCGAGCGTGGTGAGCGCCAGCGTTTCGTTGGAGACATCCACTGCGAACGTGTGCCCGCCCAACTCCACGACCGTCAGGCACACGCCGGAAACCGAAATGCTGTCGCCGATCGCGACATCCGAAAAATCCAGCGCTGGCGCGGCGATGACGAGGCGCAGGTCGCCGCCGCGCGGCTCGCTGCGCGCGAGGGTGCCTGTGCACTGGATGATGCCGGTAAACATTGAAACGTTCTCCGCCAAGCCAAGCGAAAAACGCCCCAAGGCATGAGGCAAACGCACGGCACGCGGCCATGCGCCAGCCGTCTTCTTTCATCCGGACTGTCAGCCGGTCCGAAGAAGGATCGGCCTTACCGTCGGCTCCGGCATTCGACCGGATCTGCTGACCTCGCGGCGTGGCCGCAAGCGCTCGCGGGCTCGTCGGGGACGCATCCTCGACCTACCGCCGGTGGGGAATTTCGCCCCGCCCTGAAGACGTCGTGCCGGAAATCCGGCGCGCGAAAGTTTACCACCCCGCGGCTCAGGCCGGGCGCAGCAGCAGGCGGATATCGGTGCCCAGCATGCGTTGCTCGACCACTTGCAGTGACCTGCGGCGGGTCATCTCGGCCAGCGGCGGCAGATGCAGCAACGGTCGCGCAAGATCCCCCAGCAGCACCGGCGCGATGTAAAGCAGCAGCTCGTCGACGAGTCCCGCATCCAACAACGCACCGCACAACGACGGCCCCGCCTCGACCTGCAATTCATTGATTTCGCGCGCGGCGAGCAGGCGCATCGCTTCCGCGAGATCAAAGCGGCCCTGCGCATTCACCGGCACCGGCGCGAGCTCCGCACGGGCATAGCGCTGGTCGCGCGGCCTCGCACCCGGCGCATGCAGCACCAGCGTCGGTGCACTGCCGTCGAGCAGGTTGGCATCGGCAGGCAGCGCGTCGAGCTGCGCGTCGAGGACGATGCGCACTGGTGGGATGAAGGCCGTGCGCCAGCTTGACTCCCTCTCCCCGCCGGGGAGAGGGTTGGGATGAGGGGGGACTTTTGCTGATGTGTTCGCACCCCCCTCACCCTGCCCTCTCCCCACAGGGGAGAGGGTTTCGGAGGCGGGCAACCGCACCGTCAATCTCGGATCATCCGCTCGCACCGTGCCCGCACCGGCGAGGATGGCCGAGCTGCGCGCGCGCCAGCGCTGGACGTCCGTGCGCGCGGCCTCGCCGGTGATCCACTTCGATTCGCCACTGTCCAGTGCGGTACGGCCGTCCAGGCTCATCGCCAGTTTCACGCGCACCCAAGGTCGGCCGCGCTGCATGCGCGAAAAGAACCCGCGATTGAGTTCGCGTGCAGCCTCGCCCATCAATCCGGATTGCACCTCGATGCCGGCTTCGCGCAAACGGCGCAAGCCGCCGCCCGCCGTCTTCGGATTCGGGTCCTCGCAAGCCGCGACCACGCGCGCGATGCCTGCCTCGATCAGCGCCTCCGCGCACGGCGGCGTGCGACCGTGGTGGGCACAGGGTTCGAGCGTGACGTAAGCAGTGGCCCCGCGCGCACGCGAACCCGCGGCGCGCAGCGCGAACACTTCCGCATGCGGCTCGCCGGCACGTTCGTGCCAGCCTTCGCCGATCACCTCACCGTCGCGCGCGATGATGCAGCCCACACGTGGGTTCGGCTGGGTGGTATGGAGACCGCGTTCGGCCAGACGCAGCGCCTGGGCCATCATGGCGTGGTCGGCGATTGAAAAGGGGTCAGAGTCATTTTTCATCAAGGATGACTCCTACTCACAGACTCCAAGCGAAAAATGACTCTGACCCCTTTTCAGCGATTACGCTACATCCTGTGGAAACAGAGTTCCGTTCGCGTTGAGCGTAGCTCGCGAAGCGAGCGGAGTCGAAACGCCTGCCCTTCGACTCCGGCCCGCCTTCGGACGGGCCTACGCTCAGGGCGAACGGCTAAACCACCACGCGCAAGTCAACGCTTTTTCTTTTCGGCGTGCTTGTCGAAGCTGACGATCTCGGCGCCACCGAGCAGGGGCAACTGGCCTTCGCCGGGCAAGTCGCGTTCGAGGCGATCCAGTTCCTCGCGGAAATCGGCGACGTCCTCGAACGAGCGATAGACCGAGGCGTAACGCACGTAGCCGATATGGTCGAGCTTGCGCAGTTCGGTCATCACGAATTCGCCGACCTTGCGCGACGGCAGTTCGCGTTCGGTGGTCATGCGCAACTGGTGCACCACCGCGCGCACGGCCGCCTCGATCTGTTCCTCTGAAACCGGGCGCTTGTGCAGCGCGCGATCGAAGCCGGTGCGCAGCTTGCGCGCGTCGAACGCTTCGCGGCGACCGTCGTCCTTGATGATCGCCGGCAGCTTCAGCTCCACCGTTTCCTGCGTGGAAAAACGCTCGCCGCAGGCCGAACACTCGCGCCGACGCCGGATGGTGGCGCCATCGTCGGAGACGCGCGAATCGATCACGCGGGTGTCAATGTGTTGGCAGAAAGGGCAGTGCATTTGTAGGGCGGGTTTTAACCCGCCATGTGGTCAATGTCGAGAGCGGCGGGTCAAGACCCGCCCTACCCGTAGACCGGAAATCTCGCGCACTGCGCATTCACCAGCCCGCGCACGCGCTCGATCACTTTCTCGTCGCTCGGCGCATCCAGCACGTCGCAGATCCAGCCGGCGAGTTCGGCGCAATCGGTTTCCTTGTAGCCGCGCGTGGTGACGGCCGGCGTGCCGATGCGCAGGCCGGAGGTGACGAACGGCTTTTGCGGATCGTTGGGCACCGCGTTTTTGTTGACGGTGATGTGCGCCTTGCCGAGCGCGGCTTCCGCGTCCTTGCCGGTGAGCGGCTTGCCGATCAGGTCCACCAGGAACAGGTGGTTCTCGGTGCCGCCCGACACGATCTTGTAGCCGCGATCCATCAGCGTCTTCGCCATCGCCTTGGCGTTCTTCACCACCTGCTGCTGGTAGCTCTTGAAGTCCGGTTGCAGCGCTTCCTTGAACGCGACCGCCTTGGCCGCGATCACGTGCATCAGCGGACCGCCCTGGATCCCGGGGAACACGATGGACTGCAACTTCTTCTCGATCTCCTCGGCCTTGTCGCCCATGGCCGAAGCCTTGGCGATGATCAGGCCGCCGCGCGGACCACGCAGCGTCTTGTGCGTGGTGGAGGTGACCACGTGCGCGTGCGGCAACGGGCTCGGGTACACGCCCGCGGCGACCAGGCCCGCCACGTGCGCCATGTCCACGAACAGGTAGGCGCCGACCTTGTCGGCAATCGCGCGGAAGCGCGCCCAGTCCATCACCTGCGAGTACGCGCTGAAGCCGGCCACCACGATCCTCGGCTTGTGTTCCAGCGCGAGCTTCTCGATCTCGTCGTAATCGACGAGACCTTGATCGTTCACGCCGTACTGCACGGCATTCAGGATCTTGCCGGAGAGATTCACCTTGGCGCCGTGGGTGAGATGGCCGCCGTGCGCAAGCGACATGCCGAGGATGGTGTCGCCCGGTTGCAGCAGCGCGAAATAGACGGCCTGATTCGCCTGCGACCCTGAGTGCGGCTGCACGTTGGCGTAGTCGCAGTCGAACAGCTTCTTCAGGCGCTCGATCGCGAGTTTCTCGGCGACATCCACGTATTCGCAGCCGCCGTAATAACGTTTGCCCGGATAGCCTTCCGCGTACTTGTTGGTCAGCACCGAACCCTGCGCTTCCAGCACGCGCGGGCTGGCGTAATTCTCCGACGCAATGAGTTCGACGTGATCTTCCTGGCGCTGGCGCTCGTGGCGGATCGCCTCGGCCAGTTCGTCGTCGTAGCCGGCGATACGCATCTCGTGGGAGTACATCGCAGTCCTCGCGCAAAAGTGGATTGAGCAGGAGCGAAATGGTAGCGGGTTCAGGCGGCCTCCGCCGCGCGCTGGCGCACCGGGCCGGGAGCCGCGATAATGCAGGGTTCCATGCTTTTCGCAGGAGCGAGCTTGCTCGCGACCCCGGAGCTCTTCGCCATGGATGGCGCTCTTCGAGGTCGCCTGCAAGCAGGCTCCTACCCCGCCCGAACCCCGGAGCCACGATGCAGTACATCTACACCATGATCGGCGTGTCCAAGGTCGTCCCGCCCAAGCGCGAGATCATCAAGGACATTTCGCTGTCGTTCTTCCCCGGCGCCAAGATCGGGCTGCTCGGCCTGAACGGCGCGGGCAAATCCACGGTGCTGCGGATCATGGCCGGGGTGGACACCGACTACAACGGTGAGTCGCGGCCGCAGCCGGGCATCCAGATCGGTTACCTCGCGCAGGAGCCGCAGCTCGATCCGAACAAGACAGTGCGCGAGTCGGTCGAGGAAGGTCTTTCCGAAATCCTCGACGCGCAGAAGCGGCTGGACGAGGTCTATGCGGCCTATGCCGAGGAAGGCGCGGATTTCGACAAGCTCGCCGCGGAGCAGCAGCGGCTGGAGAACATCCTCGCCGCGGGCGATGCACACACGGTCGAGCGCCAGCTCGAAGTCGCGGCCGACGCGCTACGGCTGCCACCGTGGGATGCGAAGATCGGCAATCTTTCCGGCGGCGAAAAGCGCCGCGTCGCGCTGTGCCGCTTGCTGTTGAGCAAGCCCGACATGCTGCTGCTGGACGAACCGACCAACCACCTCGACGCCGAATCGGTGGAGTGGCTGGAGCACTTCCTGCAGAGCTTCCCGGGCACCGTGGTCGCGGTGACGCACGATCGCTACTTCCTCGACAACGCGGCCGAGTGGATCCTCGAGCTCGATCGCGGCCGCGGCATTCCGTGGAAGGGCAATTACTCCTCGTGGCTGGAACAAAAGGACGAGCGCCTGAAGCAGGAAGCCTCGAGCGAGAAGGCGCGCCAGAAGGCGATCCAGCGCGAACTGGAATGGGCGCGCAGCAATGCCAAGGGTGGCCGCAGCAAGGGCAAGGCGCGCCTCGCGCGCATGGAAGAGCTGCAATCCATCGAGTACCAGAAGCGCAACGAGACCAACGAGATCTTCATCCCACCGGGCGAGCGCCTCGGCAACAACGTGATCGAGCTGAAGGGCGTCAGCAAATCCTTCGGCGATCGCCTGCTGATCGATGACCTCAGTTTCTCGGTGCCACCGGGCGCGATCGTCGGCATCATCGGGCCGAACGGCGCCGGAAAGTCCACGCTGTTCAAGATGATCACCGGCCAGGAAAAGCCGGACAAGGGCGAGATCGTCGTCGGCCAGACAGTGAAGGTCGCCTACGTGGACCAGAGCCGCGAGAAGCTGGAAGGCAACCACAACGTGTTCCAGGAAGTCTCCGGCGGCCTCGACATCCTCAACATCAACGGCATCGAGATCCAGTCGCGCGCCTACATCGGCCGCTTCAACTTCAAGGGGCAGGACCAGCAGAAGATGGTCGGCTCGCTGTCGGGTGGCGAACGCGGACGCCTGCATCTGGCGAAAACGCTGCTGCAGGGCGGCAACGTGCTGCTGCTCGACGAGCCGTCCAACGACCTCGACATCGAAACGCTGCGGGCGCTGGAAGACGCGCTGCTGGAATTCCCCGGCAACGCGTTCGTGATCTCGCACGACCGCTGGTTCCTCGACCGCATCGCCACGCACATCCTCGCTTTCGAAGGCGACTCGCACGTGGAGTTCTTCGCCGGCAACTACAAGGAATACGAGGAAGACAAGAAGCGCCGGCTGGGCGACGACGCCGCGGGGCCGCATCGGTTGCGGTACAAGAAGCTGGCGTGATCTTCGGGACTCGGGACTCGTGACGATCGTAACGAGGCTCGTCATTCCGGGGCCGCCGCGGCTTCCTTGCGGCGGAACCCGGACAAATTCGTCTGGAACGAATTTGAACAGCCGTAGGCTGGCCCGGAGGGCAAAGTCCATGGACGGACTTTGTAATCTGCTGTTCGACCTGCCCACGCAGACCATGTAGGGCGGGCATCGCCCGCCGGAATCTCCGATCACCCGAAGCAGCGGCGGACAGTGTCCGCCCTGCCACTGCTCTCTTCAGTTCGTAGGGCGGATCAAGGCGCGCAGCGCCGGATCCGCCGACCGTCGCGATCAGAGCTGCGAGAAAATCTCCCGCATCGCCGAGTCGTTGCGCTTGTAATTCGGACCGGGTTTCCCGAAACGTTCGTCCAGCAGTTCCAGATCGCTGATCTGCGAAACATCGAACAGCGGCTCGGCCTGCGTGCCGCCCTCGATCTGGTGCGCGCGCAACAGTTCGGTGCCGCGATGGCCGATGCCGTGGCATTGCGGCTCCACGACCCGAACCTTCTCGTGATAGATGAAGCGCAGCCGGCGCTTCTCGCGGATGGCTTGATCGATGACGTTCGCGATCATGCTCGACGAGTGTCACGCTCGCTCGGCGCGTGTGCAACTTGAGAGTGGTAGATTGCCGCCATCTCGGCCGCAAGCCACCCTGCGATGTCCCGCTCGCATCCGGAAACCGATCGTTCGCGCCGTCGCCTGCTGCAGATCGCGGGCATTTCGCTCGCAGCCATCGCCACCGGCAACGCGCGCACACTCGCCGCGCTGCAATCTTCGAAACGCTCGCGACTGATCCTGCTCGGCACCGCCGGCGGACCGACGCCGAAGCTGGATCGCTCGGCGCCTGCGAACGCGATCGTCATCGGCGACGACATCTACGTGATCGACTGCGGCAATGGCGTGGCGCGGCAGATGGTGAAGGCCGGACTCGATCTCGGCCGAATCCGCGACGTCTTCATTACCCACCAGCATTCCGATCACAACGCCGATTACGGCAACCTGCTGTTGCTGGCCTGGGAAACCGATCTCAAGACGCCGGTGAATACCTATGGCCCGCCGCCGCTGAAGCGGATGACGGAACTGTTCCTGCAGATGGACGACTACGACATCCAGGTGCGGATCAGGGATGAAGGCCGCCCGCCGTTGGCGCGGCTGATCGTGCCGCACGAGATCACGCAAGGCGGCGTGGTGATGCAGGATGCGAACGTGAAGGTGACCGCCGCGCTGGTGCAGCATCCGCTGGTGAAGCCCGCGTTTGCCTACCGCTTCGATTGTCCGGACCGCTCGATCGTGTTCTCCGGCGATACCCGCCCTTCCGGAAACCTGATCGAGCTCGCGCGTGGCGCCGACATCCTGGTGCACGAAGTGATCGACCTGCGCGCGATCGAATCCGTGGTGAAGAACGAGGCGCAAGCCAGGCGCCTGCGCCGGCATCTGCTGGACGCGCACACGCCGATGTCGCAGGTGGGACAGGTAGCGACCCAAGCCGGCGTGAAGACGCTGGTGCTGAACCACTTCGTGCCAGGCGCGCCGCCGATTCCGGACCAGGTCTGGTACGACGCGGTGAAGCCGCACTTCGAGGGACGGCTGGTCATCGGCCACGACCTGATGGTGCTTTGATCAGCGCGGCTGGAACGCCCGCACCTCGCCGTCATCCCGCAATGTGAACGGATTGAAGTCCGTGTCCGGATCGTACGTATCCGCATTCTCGCGGCGCTTGAGGAAGCCGACCACCGCGTAGGTGAGCGGCGTTGCCACCGTTTCCACCAGCACCTTCATGATCCAGTTGAACAGGATCACTTTCACGATCGTCTGGCCTTCCCAGATGCCCATGAACGCGATCGGGTAGAACGTCAGGCTGTCCACGCCTTCGCCGATCACGGTCGAACCGATGGTGCGCGTCCACAGCCAGCGGCCGCGCGTCCACAGTTTCATCTTGGCCATCACGAAGGCATTGGCGAAATCGCCGACCCAGAATCCGACCAGCGACGCCAGCGCGATCCGCCAGGTGCTGCCGAACACCACTTCCAGCGCCGGCTGCAATTTCGCATCGAACGGTTCCGCCGGGCTGACCGGCATGTGGATGATCGCCTGCGTCATCACGCTCGCGAACACCAGCGCGCCGAAGCCGGCCCAGGTCGCGCGGCGTGCGCGCGCGTAGCCGTAAACTTCCGTCAGCACGTCGTCGAAGATGTAGCTGATCGGGAAGAACAGGTTGCCGGCGCCGAAGGTGAGCGCGCCGATCAGCGGCAGCGTGATCGTGCAGACCTTGGCAGGGCCGATCAGGTTGGAACACAGCAGCACGCCGACCATGCCACCGACCAGCAGGTCGTAATAACGGAATCCGCGACGCGGTGCGCCTTCGATGCTTGCGCTCATTGCTTTCCCCATTCGCGACGAGCTCTCAAGCTCGTCATTCCCGCGAAAGCGGGACAAATTCGTCTGGAACGAATTTGAACCGCCGGAGGCGGGCCTGAAAGGCAAAGTCCATGGATGGACTTTGTAATCCAGTGACTTTATCCCGGATTGAACATCAGCGCGCTTCGCGCGCGACACCCTCATCCGCCCTTCGGGCACCTTCTCCCGCAAGCGGGAGAAGGGATCATTGATGCCGCGCTTGGCCCCGACGCCGTATCGCCAACACCGGCGCGGTCAGCGCAAAATGCAACCAGATCCCGCACCACACCGCCATGCGCGTGACCGGATTGCGCGCAGCCGGATCGAATTTGCGGAACCAGCGCCACATGCCGCGGTGCTTGTGGCGCGACACGAACACCGGCCGGTGCCGGCTCGAACCGCCCTTGCCGTGCAGCACGCGCACGTGGCCCGCGAGCAGCACCTCGAATCCCGCGTCGCGCGCGCGTCGGCACAGGTCCAGGTCCTCGCAATGCAGGAAGTAGTGTTCGTCGAAGCCGCCGAGCTGTTCGAACACCGGGCGCGGAACCAGCATCAGCGCGCCGGAAACGTTCTCGACCTCGACGGTCGCATCCGGCATCGGGCCCGGAACATTGACGCCCGCGTATTTCGGACCCGCATCTTCGCGTCGGGCCAGGCCACTCAGCGTCATCAGCGAACGTCGCAACAGCGGATCACGACGACGCGAAGCCGGATCAGGCTCGCCGTTCGCATCGCATACCACCGCGCCAATCACGCCCGCTTGCGGATGGTCACGTTGCACATCCAGCAGCTTTGCGACCGTGCCGGGTTCCAGCATGCAATCGGGATTGAGGATCAGCAGCGCACCCGCATTCACCAGCTTCGCGCCGCGATTCACCGCCGGTCCGAAGCCGAGATTCGCACCATTGAACTCCACGCGCACGCGTGCATCGTCCGCGTATTCGCGAGCGATCGCCTGCGGCACGCCATCGCTCGAAGCATTGTCAACGAGGATGATTTCGATCGGCACCGAAGAAGCGAGCGCGCGAGTCACGCACCCGCGCAGGCCCGCGCCGCTGTCGGCGGAGACGATGATGATCGAAACGAGCGGTTCGGTCAGCGGCATGCGCGCAGTTTAAAGCGCGCATGCCTGTCCTGTGTCGCGGATCAGTCCGACTGCACCACGGTCATGCCTTGCAGCATCGTGCGCTGCCGGATTTTTTCGAGAAGCGCTTCCGCCGCCGACCTCGATGCGGCTGGGCCGGCGAGGACCGTCCAGGAGGCGCCTTGGCCGACCACGCGACTGTCGAACCCGAGTCGCTGCAAGTGGTCGCGCTCCGCCTGCGCCATGCTCTGCGACGGATAGGCCGCGACCCGTACGGCCCACTCGCCGGAATGCGCGAGGGTCGGCTGCACCGGCGCGGTTTCGGTCCGGGTCGGCGCGGCAACCGGCGAAGTCACCGCCGGCTGCTCCTGGAACGACCCTTCCTGCAGAGATGCGGCCGGCTGGTGATCGTCGCCGCGCTCGCGCAGGATCGGCTTCAACGACTCGAACTTGGTCTGGTACTCGTCGGTGATCTCGCGGGCCTGCTCGGCGTTGCCGATCACGCGCGGGGTGATCAGCACGATCAGTTCGGTGCGGTCGTGGTTGCGGCTGGTGGTGCCGAACAGGCGGCCGAGCACCGGAATGCGGTTGAGGAACGGCACGCCGTTGTCGGTGTTGATTTCGCTCTGCTGGATCAGGCCGCCGAGCAGCACGGTCTGGCCGCTCTGCACCGCTACCTGCGTGCTGAGCGCGCGGTTGGCAATGGTGTAGTTGCCGTACTTGTCCTGCGCGGTCGGCTTGCTGACCACCTGCTGGATGTTGAGGTACACCAGTCCGCCCGGATTGACGCGCGGCGTGACATCGAGCAGCACGCCGGTGTCGATGTATTGCACCTGGCCGACGTTGTAGCCGTTGTTGTCCGCGCCGGTATTGCCATAGCCCGGCGCGAAGTAGGTCTGCACCACCGGAATCTTGTCGCCCACCTTGATCGTGGTCTCATGGTTGTTGAGCACCACGGTCGAGGGCTCGGAAAGGATCTTGGTGTTGCCGCTTTCCTCGAGGCCCCGCAACGCGAATTGCAGGTTCTTGCCGGCGAACGAATAGAACAGCGCATCGCTGACCGGGTTGTACTGCACGCCGCCGAGTCCGGCCGCGCCCTGGTGGCGATGGAAGGACTCATTGGTGCCCGGCGGCGAACCGGGTTGCGTGCCGATCAGGCCTTCGAGGTAGTACTGCACGCCCAGCGAGAACTGGCCGGTCAGGTCCACCTCCATCACGCGCGTCTCGATCTGCACCTGCAGCGGCACCTGGTCCAGGCGCTCGATCACCGGCAGCATTTCCTGCCATTGCGAGGGTCGCGCGCGCACCAGCAGCTGGTTGTTCTCGTCCACCGCGGCGATGCGCACGCCGCTCTCGGTGGTGTAGGTGGTCGTTCCGCGGCCGCCGCCCGCATTGCCGTTTCCACGCCGCGCCGGCAGCCCGCTTTCCAGGCTGCCGCCGATGCCGCCGTTGTCGGAACCCATGCCGTTGTTGCCGCTGTCGGCCGCGGTGTAATCCTTGCCGCCGCTGTTGCCGCCATTGTCGCCGTTGAGGCCGCCGAAGCCGTTGTTGGCGATGCCGCTGGTGCCGCCGAGGCCATTGCTGCCCTGCTCCAGCGGGCTGAAGCCCGGCGCGACCTGGCCGCCGGCATTGGCATTGCCGCTGGGCGTGCCGTTGTAGAGCGCGTTCAGGTGTTCGGCCAGGTCCGATGCCTTGATGTTCTTGACGTCATACACGTACAGCCCGTTGGCGCCGCCCGCGCCGGCGTCGATCTTGGCGATGAAATCGCGCACCTCGTCCACGTAAGTCGGCTGCGAGGTGATCACCACGACGCTGTTGCTGTGCTCGAGCGGAATGAAGCGCGCCATGCCCGCCAGCGGCGAATCGCTCTTGGCGCCGAACATCTGGTCCAGTTGCGGCATCAGCGTCGTCGCTTCGACGTGCTGCAGCGGGACGACCGCCACCGACATGCCGCGCAGCCAGTCCACGTCGAAGGTGCGGATGGTGCGCTGGTAATTGGCCAGTTGTTCGGGCGTGCCCGCCATCACCAGGATGTTGCGCTGCGGGTCCACCAGCAGGAAGGCATCGGAGGGCGCGAACGGTTTCAGCAACTTCTGCATCGCGTCCGCCGAGACGTAATGCAGCGGGAACAGCCGTGCGGCATAGCCCAGGTTCGGCGCCGTCGCGCCGAGGCCGGGCACGAGGTTGCCCGCCGCGGCCTGCTTGGCCGGCATCACCACGTAGCGGTTGCCCTCCTTCACCAATGCGTTGTTGGTCCACGACAGCAGCATCTCCAGGACCGGCAGCACTTCATCGCGCGTGATCGGCTGCGAGGTGGAGAAGGTGATCGTGCCCTGCACGCCTGGCGCGATCACGTAATTGGAATGCAGCACGTCGCCGAGGATCGCCTTCACCGCCGCCTGGACCGGCTGGTTCTCGAAATTGAAGACGATGTCGCCGCGTTGCTGGTGGCGTGCAGCGCCGCCCGGCGCCGCCGCGCGCGCGGCCTGCTCGTTGATGAAACTGCCGGTGCCCAGGGTGGTGGTCGCCTGCGGCGCCGATTGCACCAGCGGTTCGAACTGGGTTTCGCTCACGGGCGCAGGCGGCGGCGCGTGCGTGCCGGCGATCGCCTCACGCTCGAGCGCGTGATTGTCCGGGCGCGTGTTCGGGGCGCAGCCGGCGAGCAGCGCGGCCAACAACACGACGATCAGGGGGACCAGCTTCATGTCAGCCTCCATCATTGTTCTGCTTGTTCGCGTCCTGCTTCTGTGCAGCCTGGTTGCGGCGTTGCTGGATGCGCGCCTTCAAGGCGGCGGCCCACGCGTCGGCGGCATCTTTGTCCAGCTTGGACGATGGTTGCGTGTTCGCCGGCGACGCCGGCTGCGGTGCATTGCCCGATTGCGGTTGCGGTTGCGGTTGCGGTTGCACCTGGGGCTGCGGCTCGGGCGTCTCTTCCGCGGCGGAAGCCGCCGGTGCGGCTTCCGGTTGCCCGGAGGATGGCTCCGGCGCATTCTCGCCGTTCTGCTGCACCATCGGCTGCCCGGACGGTTGCGGCGCATTCTCGCCCGCGCCGTGATTGCCCGGCGCGGGCCCCACCTTCAGCGGCAACTCCGTGCGCGAGCCGTTGATGTCCACCACCGCGCTGCGCGGCTTGACCTCGACCACCGTCGCGCCGTTGGCGCTCTGGCCTTCGCGCACGCGCAAGGTGCGGCCGCTGTTCTTCTCGCGCAGCAGCGCCATGTGCAGGCCCGGCAGCATGATCACGCCAGTCAGTTCCAGGTCGCCGGTGTTGGTGTTGCCGTTGCTTCCCGCGGGCGCCGCGATCGGCTTGCGATCGGGACTGAACAGCGGTTTCTCCCACACGTTCGCGAACTGCTCCAGCGGCGGCACGCTCGGCGGCGGCGTGGCGGCACGCGCCGGGGGCAACGGCGGCGGCGACGCGTCGTCGTTCCAGTGCGCGCCGCGGCCGAGGCCCGCCCACAGCGCGATCAGCAAGGCCGCCAGCAGCACGGCAAGTAGGCCGAGCGCGGGCGTCAGGCGGCGACGGTCGGCGGCGTTCATGTGCCCGCACCGCTGGAACGGATGTAGCCCGAGAGCGTGAACTGCACTTCCAGTTTCGGCGACGGCGGCGAGCCCGGCTGCGCGACCTGGTAGATGGTGATGTCGTCCACGAACATGTACGGCAGCGCGCGATCGAAGTCGTGCAGCACCGCGGTGAGCGGCTGCATCGCGCACTGCAGGGTGATGCTGACGCTGACGCGGCGGTAGGGTTCCTTGCCCGCGCTGTTCTCGATCGGCATTTTCTGCGGCATTTCGCAGCCGCCGCCTTCATTGGCGTGCGCGGCGACCACGTCGGAAGCGCGCTGGATCAAGCCCGCCGCCGCGGCGGACGGATCGGTCTCGGGCAGGAACGCGTTCGCTGAAGCGCCGCCCGCCTCGAGTTGCTTCAGCCGTTCCTGCAACTGCGGCTGCTGCGCGATGGCCGCGGCGTAACGCGCGTGCTGTGCGCGCAGGTCGCGCATCTGCGCGCGCTGGTCCAGCAGCGGCGCCACGAACCACCAGTGCACGAACACCAGGTAGAAAATCGCGAGCGCGAACAACGCCAGCACGATCGCGGCCAGCCGCGATTGCGCGGGGCTCAGCTTGATCGGCTTAAGGCGTGGCGGCATTGCCCGGTTTCCCCGTGCCGCGCAGTTGCGCGGAAAGATCGAAGTGTTCCTTGCCGGTGACCGGGTCCGGCTGGATCACGCCCTGCAGCTTCGGCTCGGCGATCAGCGTCGAGTCGCGCAGGGTGTCGATCAACCCGGCGGCTTTCGCGCTCTCGCCCTGCATGGTCAGCTGTCCGGTCGAATCGAGCGAGAACCGCTGCAGCCAGGTGTCGGCCGGCAGGCGCTGAGTGAGATCGCGCAGCACCGCGAGCGGCGAAGGCGTCGCCCGCTTGCGCGCGGCGAGGAAGCCGGACGCACCGGCGGCATTCACCAGTTGCTCGCGCAGCGCGGTGGCCTGGCGCGCCTGCGCATGCAGCGCGTCCACCTGGGTCTGCATCGCGTCCAGCGCCGCCTGGCGATTGCCCAGCCATTGCAGCATCACGACCACCGCCAGCGCGACGCAGATCGCGGTCATGATCAGGTTCGCGCGCCGGCGCGGATGCGCGCGCCGCGGACGCTGAACCGGCGGCAGCAGGTTGACGCCGAGCCTGCCGTCGGCGGGATTCGGATCGTTCGCCACGTCGATCGCATCGGGCACCACGCCGATGCCGAGCAATCGCGCGAGCAGCGGCTCCACTTCGGCGCGCGGCACCGCGATCAGTTCCACCGCGATCTGCCCGGGCGCGGCGTCGAGGTCGAGCACGCGCACGTCGTACCAGACCTGGTCGGGCTTGAACGGCGTCTGCCGGTCGATCTCGTAACCGACCACGCGCCGGAGATCGGTCGCCGCCGCCTGCGGCAATTGCAAGCGCCGGCGCAACACGAAGGTGGGCGGCAGCAACAGCACCAGCCGGCGATCGCTCGGATCGACATCGCGGCAGGCGCGCAGGAAGGCGGCGCGTTGTTCCTCCGGCGCGGCGTTCGCTTCGACCTGCGCCAGCAGGTCGCCGGTGCGTTCGCGGCGCACGCGCAGCCCGTCGGCTTGCGCCAGCAGCAACAGCACTTCCGGACCGCGGAGCACATGCGCGCGCACGCGCGCCGGCAGCAGGGCGGCGAGCTCGCCTCCCCACCAGCGGAAGAATCGCGGCCCTTGTGAACGTTGCCAGGCCAGCCACGCGCGTTCCATTCCGGGCGACAGCCTGTTCATCGGGAATCCGCTCCTGAATCCTCGGCGACGTTTGACACGTCTCTCCAGCCTAACACGGTGTACGGCCGCAGGCCGCCGCTGATCGCGGTCAGGCGCAGGATCGCCTCCTGCACCGAGCGCGTGCCGTCGGGCAGGACGGCCACGACCCGGATTTCCTGCGTCAAGCCGCCGAGCCCCGCGATCGGCACCTGCGGAGCGGTGCCCGGCGGCGGCATGGCTTGCGGCGGCGGGTTGCCCTGCAGCGGCGGTCGCGCGCGCCGCGCATCGACCGCGCGCGTCGCGGCGGCGAGATTGCCGTCGCGACCGGCGGCGAGCGCCAGCGGGCCGGCGTAGGACTCGTCCGGGAAATTGCGCCCGGAATACACGGTCACCGCATTCTCCAGCTTGCGGTACAGCGCGTCGGTCATGCCGTACACGCGCGCCAGTTCGTCGCTGCTGCGGAACGGACCGTTGCGCGGCAGCCACGCCAACCCGGCGCGCCTGTACTGCTCCGCCTCCGCGCCATTGGGATGCGGGATGTCGTCGCTGTCGCGCCAGTCCTGCACCGCGTCGGCGAGCGCCTGCGCGTGGGCGTCGTCGGCGCCGGCGGCGAGGAACAGGTTCTTCAGCACTTCCGGCGTGGCGGCGTTGAGATCCACCTGGCCAGAGGTGTCGATGATGTTGACCTGCACCCTGGCGCCATCGAACTCGAAGCGGTAGCTGCGCCCGTCCGGCACCCAACGGCGCTGCGGATCGACGTCGCGCAACGCATCCACCGCCCGCGCGACGCCGGCTTCGGCGGCATACCGCGCACGCGCCTGCGCGTACGCGTTGCGCGCGGCTTCGCTTTCGCCCCGCGCGGTCACCGCCATGCCGGCGAGCAACGCGGCGAGCAACGCGATCGCCCACATCGCGAACAGCAGCGCGGCACCGCGCGCGCGGTTTGAAGACATGCTCATTGCCCGGCTCCCAGCGAGATCGGGACGCCGGAACCGTTGCCCGCGCGCAGCGGAATCAGCATCTCCGGGAAGCGCACGCGCCCGCCCCGATCGCTGTCGGCGACGATGTGCACCGCCAGCGGCAGCCCGTTGGTGTTGTGCCAGGTACGCTGCCATTTCGCCGGCGCGTTGGCCTGCGCCGCGACCAGGTATTCGAAGCCGCCGTTGCCCACGTGCCGCAGCAGCACTTCCGGTTTCGAGGCGGGCGATACAGTGTCGCTGGACAACGGTGCGTAGGTCAGCTGCAACGTGTAATCATTGCCGTCCTGCTCGCGCACGAATCGCAGCGTCTGCACGAACAATCCGCCGTCGCCGAGTTGCGCCGGCATGGGCGCGACGTAAGTCAGCGCGAGCGGATCGCCGCGGAACATTCGCGCCGGCTCGTTCTTCGCGGGCAAGAACGCCTGCGGCTGCGCGCCGCCGAGATAGTTGCGCAGGAACGCCTGCACCGCGCGCACGCGATCGCTGCGCTCGGTCAGGAGCTCCGAGCTGCGGGTCAGGCGCGCGCCGGTGCGCAGCGCGCCCCACACCCCGACCATCGTCATCGCCATCAGCACCAGCGCGAGCAGGACTTCCAGCAGCGTGAACCCGGAAGCGCGGCGGTTCATGGTTGCAACGCCTGCTGCGCGCGCAAGGTGGCGAAATGCAGCGTGCGGTTTCCGCCGTAGCGCACGTCCAGGTCCATCCGGAACAGATCGATGCCGTTGCCCGCGATCCGCTGCGCGGGGGAAGCGGCGAACCCGTTCGCCGGTGGCGGCGCCGGCGGCGTGAACTTGCTGGTGCGCAATTGCCAGCTCGCGCCGTCCGGGAAATTCCCCTGCTGCACGCCCGCGCGCAATGGCACGACCAGGCCTTGCTGGTCCAGCAGCGACTGCGCTTCCAGCGTCGCGGCGGTGAGCGCTTCGCCGTGCACGCTGTTGTTCAGTGCGCCGCTCATCGCGCGCAGACCGATCGCGAAGGCGAACGCCAGCAGCGCGATCGCGGCGAGCACTTCCAGCAACGTGAAGCCGCGCTGGTCGATGCGGGTGTTCATTGCGGTGCCGCGCTCGTCGCGACCGCGCCGGTGAGCCAGTCCACGTCGATCCGAATCTCGCGGTGCTTGCGGACGAGTTCGATGTTGCCGCCTGTGGAACTGCCGTCGGGGAAGAAACGGATGCGCGCTTCACCCGGGTGCTGCACGTCTTCCGCCGCGGAAGTCACGTGCAACGCGGTGCCGCCCGGGATGCCTTGCGGATCGCGCCCCGGCGAAGCGAAGGTGCGCGCGTTCAGATCGAGCGTGAACCATTGCGGCCGATGCTCCACCAGCGCCTGCGTGCGCGTGTGGCGCAACGCCGCGGCGATGTCGCGCGCGGAAGCGTCCAGCCGCGCACGATCCAGCCCGCCGTCGAGGCTGAAGGCGGTCACCGTGATCGCGATGCCGATCAACCCGAGCACCGCGAGGACTTCCAGCAGGGTGAAGCCGCGCTGAAAAGGGGTCAGGTTCATTTTCTTGAAGTCTTTCACAAGCAATACGTCACCCGATCGGAAAATGAACCTGACCCCTTTTCATCTTGCGCCCTGCTATTGCTGCCAGTTCCCGTAATCGGCGTCCACCCCTTCGCCGCCGGGCTTGCCGTCGCGGCCGTAAAAGATGATGTCGTACTGGCCGTGCTGCCCGGGCATCACGTAGCCGAACGGATGGCCCCACGGATCCTTGAGGTCGCCGGCCTTGGCGTAAGGGCCGTTCCACGACGGCGCGTCGGCGGGCTTGGTCAGCAGATCCTGCAGTTCCTTCGGCGGCGAGCCGTTGTCGAGCATGTAGGCATCGATGTCCTGGCCGAGCTTGGCCACTTGCAGCTTGCCGGCCTTGTAGTCGGCCTTGGTGACGCTGCCGCTGATCGAACGCGCGACGATCGTCGCGACGATGCCGAGCAACACGATCACCGCGAGCATTTCGAGCAGCGTGAAGCCGCGCGCGGCCGCTTTGCCGACGCGGGCCCCGAGTCGCGAGTCCCGGGTCGCCGGCGATTTGAAACAATGCATGTTGAACCCTCTGCGGTTTGAAGTGATGTTGAAGATCATTGGATGTTCCCCGTGAGGCTCAGCAGCGGCAGCAGGATCGCCAGCATGATGCCGGCCACCAGCACCGCCATCACGATGGTCAGCACCGGCACCAGCGCCGCCAGCATCTTGTCGATCGCGCTGCGCACCTGGTTGTCGTAGGTGTCGGCCGCGCGCAGCAGCATGGTGTCGAGCGTGCCGGACTCCTCGCCCACCGCCGCGATCTGCACCGCGAGCTTGGGAAAGCCGGTGTGCGCGGCGAGCGCGCGCGACAGCGCCTCGCCGCCTTTCACCGCCTCGGTCACAGGGTCCAGTTGCGCGGCGAGCTCGCGATTGGCGACCACCTGGCGCGCGATGCCGAGCGCGCTCAGCAGCGGCACGCCGTTCTTCAGCAGGCTGCCGAGCGTACGCATCAATCGCGCGGTTTCGACTTTCAGGAACAGCGGACCGAACACGCGCGCACGCAACAGCCGCGCATCCAGCCCGCGCCGCGCGACCGGTTCCCGCAGGCGTGCCTGCGTGTAGATGCCGGCGATGATCAGCAGCACCAGCACGATCCAGCCCCAGTCGTGCAGGAACGTACCGATCGCCATCAGCACGCGCGTGACCAGCGGCACCGGCACGTTCATGTCGGCGAAGATCGGCACGAACTGCGGCACCACGAAGGCCAGCAGCAGCACCAGCGAACCGAGCACGCCGAACAGCAGGAACGCCGGATAGACCAGTGCGCCCAGCACGCTCTCGCGCAAGCTGCGCGCGCGATCCAGGTAATCGGCGAGGCGCTTCAGTGTTTCGTCCAGCGCCCCGCCGGCTTCGCCCGCGCGCACCATGCTGACGTACAGCCGCGAGAACGCGCCGTGTTCTTCTTCCAGCGCGCGCGACAGCGACGAACCGCCGCGCACGCGCTCGCGCACGCGCATCACCACGTTGCGCGCGCGCTCGCCTTCGGGCAATTCCAGCAGCAGCTGCAGCGAACGATCCAGCGGCAACCCCGCACCGAGCAGTGTTCCGAGCTGCTGCGTGAACTGTACCAGCGCGGCGCCGGACAGCGGCGCGCGCTGCCAGCGCTTGAACAGCGAACCGCCGCCGGCATCGGCATCGTCCGCCGCGAGCGGCACGTTGCCCTGCTCCTGCAGGCGCGCGACCACGTCCTCGACGCTCGCGGCATCCATGCGGCCCTCGACGACTTCGCCGGCGGGCGTGACGGCCTTGTAGTGGAATTGCGGCATGTATGAGGTTCGAGATCAGGGGTTCGCAATGGGCTGTGTAGGGCGGACATCGTCCGCCGCGCCGGCGGGCATTGCCCGCCCTACGTCGTGTGTGCCGGTTCTCATGCTTCCTGGGTGACGCGCAATACTTCTTCGATCGTCGTCTGGCCCGCCAGCGCCTTGCGCAGGCCGTCCTCGTACATGGTGTGCATGCCCTCGGCGCGCGCAGCGCGTTCGATCTCGCTCGCATCGGCGCGCTGCATCACCAGCCGCCGCAGCGGATCGGTGAGCGTGAGTTGTTCGATGATCGCCAGCCGCCCGCGATAGCCGCTGGGATTCTCGGCCGAGCCACGCGGCCGGTACAGCCGCAGCGGACGCGCGTCGGTGAGCTTGTCGAGCCCGAGTTCCTTCACCAGTTCCGGCAATGGCTCGTACGCTTCGGCCGTGGCCGGATCGAGCCTGCGCACCAGCCGCTGCGCGAGGATCGCGTTGACGGTGGAAGCGAGCAGGTAATCCTCGACACCCATGTCGAGCAGGCGCGTCAATCCTCCGGCCGCCGAATTGGTGTGCAGCGTGGACAGCACGAGATGTCCGGTCAGCGCGGACTGGATCGCGATCTTGCAGGTTTCCAGGTCGCGCATCTCGCCGATCATGATCACGTCCGGATCCTGGCGCACGATCGAACGCAGCGCGCCGGCGAAATCCAGCCCGATCGCGGGCTTCACCTGCATCTGGTTGATGCCTTCGAGCTGGTATTCGACCGGGTCCTCGACGGTGATGATCTTGCGGTCGGGCGTGTTGATCTTCGACAGCGCCGTGTAGAGCGTGGTGGTCTTGCCCGAGCCGGTCGGGCCGGTGACAAGAAGAATGCCGTGCGGCTGTTCCAGCACGCGCAGGAATTCCGGCAACGTGCGTTCGTCGAAACCGAGCGCCGCGAAATCCAGCACCACGTTGCCGCGATCGAGGATGCGCATCACCACCGATTCGCCGAAGCTGGTCGGGATGCACGACACGCGCAGATCCAGCTCCTTGCCCTGCACGCGCAGCATGATGCGGCCGTCCTGCGGCAGCCGGCGCTCGGCGATGTTCATGCGCGCCATGATCTTGATGCGCGAGATCACCGCGGCGGTGGACGACGCCGGCGGCGCTTCCACTTCGTGCAGCACGCCGTCGATGCGATAGCGCACCTTCAGGCGGTTCTCGAACGGCTCGATGTGGATGTCGGATGCGCGCGCTTCCACCGCGCGCTGGATCAGCAGGTTGACGAGACGGATCACCGGCGCTTCGGATGCAAGATCGCGCAGGTGCTCGATGTCGTCTTCGCCGCCGCCGCCGCCCTCGCCATCCATGCCTTCCACAATCGCGCCGAGCGCGCTGCGGCCCTGGCCGTACCAGCGCTCGATCAGGTCGTCGATTTCCGAGCGCAGCGCGATGCGCAGCACCACCGGTTTGCCCGCCGCCAGCGACACCGCCTGCAGCGGATAGGGATCGCCGGGATCGGCCACCGCCAGCTCCAGCGCGCCGTCGCGCTCGCCGATCGGCACCACGTGGTGCTGCTTCATGAAGCGCAGCGCGAGCGTCGATTGCACGGCATGCTCCGGCGGCGTATCGGGCGCTTCCTTCACCGACAGCAGCGGCAGGTGCAACGTTTCCGCCCAGGCTTCGGCGAGATCGCGTTCGGACACCAGGCCCAGGCGCGCCAGCAACGCGGTCAGCGTGCCGTCCGCCGACTCGGCATGGATGCGTTCGGCGCGCGCGAGGTCGCTTTCCTTCAGCTTGCCGCGCTCGACCAGCAGCGCGCACACGGGCACTTCCGCGCCGTTGTCGGGAGCAGGGTTCGGCAGGTTGTGCGCGGTCGCTGACATGGTGGGCCTGTTCACTATCAACCAGATGAGCCGCGTTGTTCCGCAGCGGCTGCCAGGCTAAGGGGCACGCCGCAGCGACATAGTCATTCTATGGCCGAGGCGTGCACCAACGCGTGGCGGCCGCTGCGGAGCAACCCTTCGGGCCGGGACCCATTGCCCGCATGGCTGTGTCATCGCTCGTCGAAGTATCGACATACATCTTCCTCGCTCTTCCTTGCCCTGCGGGCAATGGGCCGACGGCGCGGCCATTTGGCTGATAGCGAACAGGCCCTAATCCTGGAGTCTGAAACGGTGCGGGGCCGGTCAACTGCTCCGCCTAGCATAGCGGGCGGGAACGTACCCGCGCCGTGGAAGCGCATCCGGCCCGAGGCTGCCGGTTGCGGTCGCCCAAAAAGAAAGGCGGCCGAAGCCGCCCTTCCGTGGCGGTTTGCAGCCGGTTACATCGATGACGAGGACGCCGAGGCCGGCGCGCTGCTGTCCTTGGTGTAGCCCAGGTGCACGGTGATCTTGTCGCCCTTCTTCAGGTTCTGCGAAGCATTCGGGAAGTGCAGGCGCAGGTTCATGCCTTCGGCTTTCACGTGCACCATGCCGTTGCTGTTCACCGACTCGACCGTGCCGCTCATGCTGTGTTCGCCCATCAGCTGCCCGTTGGACATGCTGGAGCTGGACATGCTGCCGGTCCTGGAGCCGCTCTGGGTCGCGCTCTGGCTGGGGGTCTCCTGCAGGCTGCCCGAGTGGGTCAACGCGCCCGACTGCGGATGCTGCAATCCGTTGTCCTGCGCATCGGTGCTGCTTTGCGCCAGCGCCAGCGGCGCCGCGCAGACCAGCGCACCCGCGACCAGCAGCGACATCATTGAATGCGTGCGTTTCATGCTCTCCTCCTTGAATGCCTCGTGGGCCATCGGCCCGATGGCTCCGCCCAGTACAAACCCGGGCGCCGCGGCGGTCAAGGAGATCGCGAATTCCGTTCAGCCTGCCTGAACATCGCCGCCGAGGTTAGGGGCGCACGCCGCAAGCTTTTGTTGGCGCGAGCTTAAGAAAGCATCAACGCTCGACGACGTTCACGCGGTGCGGCGCATCGTGGAGTGCGCAACTCTCCGACGCCGATTCACTTCCCCGGGACGTGCAGAACCGATCGCGCGGCCGCGCAGCCACACTTCATTTTGTCCAACAGGGTCTGCTTGGCCGCACGCGGGTCAAGAGGGTACGCGTCGTTGTTCCAAGGGTCGCATACCACGACATCCTCTCCCCAGGTCGCAGGATCGAGGCCGGAAGTAGCGTCGCGCCCGATCAGCACGAACGAGTGCCTTCCGTTCGTCAGGTGCATCCAGTCGAGCGGTCGCACCTTGTTGTCATAGAGATAGACGAGCGCCACGCACGATTGCTCATCACAATTGCCTGCGCGTCCTTGCACGGCTTCCTCGGCCCATGTGCGCGGCGACGGGGGCTTACCCGCCCACCAGTCCTCGAAGCGATACTTGATGATCGAAGCTTCTGCCATGGGGGCGACCATCACCGTCGCAAATCGCGCCATGTGTGAAAGAAACTCACCATATCCGGCCTTCTGGGCGACCATTTGAAGTCGCGAAGCAACGACCGGATCCATGATCCTGTTGCCCGGGCCCAAGGTCAGCTTGCTTTTCACCAAGGCAACGGCCGCCTTTGCGAACGCCAGCCGCTGTTCAACCAGATGTGCATTCATCCCCGCCCCCGAAACACGACAAACGCAATCAATGTCAGGCAAATATCACCGCCCCCGGCTCAACACTCGACGACGTTCACGGCGAGTCCGCCGCGCGAGGTTTCCTTGTACTTGTCCTTCATGTCGCGGCCGGTGTCGCGCATGGTCCTGATCACCTTGTCGAGCGAGACGCGGTGCTTGCCGTCGCTGCGCATCGCCATGCGCTGGGCGTTGATCGCCTTGACCGAGCCCATCGCATTGCGCTCGATGCAGGGAATCTGCACCAGTCCGCCGATCGGATCGCAGGTGAGTCCCAGGTTGTGTTCCATGCCGATCTCGGCGGCGTTCTCGACCTGGTAGATCGAACCGCCGAGCGCGGCGGTGAGGCCGCCGGCGGCCATCGAGCAGGCCACGCCGACTTCGCCCTGGCAGCCGACTTCGGCGCCGCTGATGGACGCATTCTCCTTGTAGAGAATGCCGATCGCACCGGCGGTCAGCAGGAAATCCATCACGCCCTCGTCGTCGGCCTTGGGGCAGAAGCGCGTGTAGTAGTGCAGCACCGCCGGCAGGATGCCGGCCGCACCATTGGTCGGCGCCGTCACCACACGCCCGCCGGCGGCGTTCTCCTCGTTAACCGCCAGCGCGTACAGGTTCACCCAGTCGAGAATGGTGAGCGGATCGCGCAATGACGCTTCGGGGCGGTCGCGCAATTCCTCGATCATCGCCGGCGCGCGGCGCTTGACATGCAACCCGCCCGGCAATTCGCCAGGGCTACGCAGCCCGCGGGCGACGCACTGCTGCATCGCGTTCCAGATGTTCAGCAGGCCCGCGCGGATCTCCTCGTCCGAGCGCCAGGCGCGCTCGTTGGCGAACATGACCTGCGCGATGGACTTCTTTTCGCGCTCGCAGATCGCCAGCAACTGCTCGCCGGTCGAAAACGGGAAAGCGAGCGGCGTGGTGTCGGCCACGATGCGGTCTTCCGCCGCCTCGTCCTGGTTGACGACGAAGCCGCCGCCGACCGAGTAGTAATCGCGCGTCGCAATCACGCCTCCCTGCGCGTCGAATGCGGTGAAGCGCATGCCGTTGCTGTGGTACGGCAGCTTCTGGCGCTTGTTGAAGATCAGGTCCGCCTTTTCATCGAAGCCGATCTCGTGTTCACCATGCAGGCGGATGCGCTGGTCCTTGCGGATGCGCGCGAGCTTCTGCGGAATCGTGTCCGGATCCACCTTGTCCGGCCATTCGCCTTCCAGGCCGCACATCACAGCCTTGTCGGTGCCGTGGCCGCGACCGGTCAGCGCCAATGACCCGAACAGCTCGCAAGTCACGCGGGCGGTGCGCGGCAGGTTGCCCGCCTCGATCAGCCATTTCTCGACGAAACGCGCGGCCGCGCGCATCGGCCCAACCGTGTGCGAAGACGATGGCCCGATGCCGATTTTGAAGAGATCGAAGACGCTGACTGCCATGATGATGATGCTCGACCGTTCGCGTTATTGTACGCGCTCCCCCACTCCACTCCCGTGCCGTGCGTCTGCTTCTGTACCAGCGCGACGACTGCAAACTGTGCGACGAGGCGGTCGCCCTGCTCGCCCGCGTGCGCGCGCCGGAATTCGAGAGCGTGTGGATCGATGATGATCTGGAACTGGAGGCCCGCTACGGTGAGCGCGTGCCGGTGCTGCGCGACGACGCCGGCGGGCGGGAACTCGACTGGCCTTTCGATCTCGAGAAGCTGCGGGTATTCCTGACCCCGTAGTGCGGACCTCGTCCGCCGCCCGCCCATCCCCGCGGGCAGTGCCCGCCCTACGGACGCAACGAGAGATGCCCGTGCACCGTCACCTCGTTGCCGATCAGCGAGGTGTCGGCCCAGTCGCCGCTGCCGATTCCGAAGTCCAGGCGCTTCAGCGTGGTGCTCACATCCAGCGCTGCGCCGCTGCCTTGCTGGACGAATTTCACGACCAGGGTGACCGGCTTGCTGACGCCGCGCAGGCTCAACGTGCCATCCGCCAGCACGTCCCCGTTCGCGCCCTTGCGGAATCGCGTGGTGGCGAAATGCGCCCGAGGGAATTGCGCGGTGTCGAAGAATGCCTTGTCCGGCAACGCGCGGTCGCGTTCGGTGTTGGCGGTATCGACGCTCGCGATGTCGACGGTCACGTCGAACTTCGCATGCGCGAGGTTGGCCGGGTCGTAACTGATCCGCGCATCGAAACGCTTGAACCGCCCTTCGAATGATTCGCCCTGATACGTGCCGGTGAAAGCGAGCGCGCTGTGCGTGGTGTCCACCTTCCATTCGCGCGCGAAAGCCGCGACGGGCAACAACAGCAACAACGCAAAAACGATCCGGGATTTCACGGCAGGACTCCCTGCCGCCGGAGCAGGTTGCGCTTGCGCCGCGCCGGCAGCATCCGCAGCAGCACGTCGTCGCGCTGGCGGAAGTGGTGCCACAGCGCGGCGGCGACATGGATCGCCACCACCGCGACCAGCACCCAGAACAGCACCACGTGCGCACGCAACGCGAACGCCTTCAGCACCGGATCGAGGCCGCCACGCGTCAGGCTCGGCACGTGGAAAACGCCGAACCATTCGAGCGGAAAATTCGCCGCCGAATTGAACAGCCAGCCCGAGAACGGCAGCGCCAGGATCAATACATAAAGCAGGAAATGCGACATCCGCGCAGCGGCCAGTTGCCATCGCGGCATCGGCACCTCGCGCGGGGCACGCTGGCCGAGCCGCCATGCGAGCCGCAGCAGCACCAGAGCCAATATCGTCAGGCCGATCGACTTGTGCAGCGCGAACACGCGCACCTTGGTCGGCGTCATGCCGAGTTCGACCATCGTCAGGCCGATCGCGCCCTGCACCACGATCAGCGCGGCGACCAGCCAGTGGAACGCCTGCGCGACGCTGCCCCAGCGCGTATCAGTGTTGCGCAGCATGGTTCGCTTCCTTGTGCATGGCGGCTTCGTATTGCTTCGGCGCGTCCTGGTCGAGGACCGCTTCAACTTCCAGCCGCACGTTGACTTGCGTTCCGACTGCTTTCGGAAATGAAGTCATGCCGAACTGCAGGCGATCCAGCGTGGTCTGCGCGGAGAAGCCGGCGAGCGTCTGCATGCCGGCGAAGATCGTCGCGCCGATGCGGTTCAGCGTGAACGGGATTTCGAGTTGATGCGTGATGCCGCGCAGCATGAGATTGCCTTGCATGGTTCCATGCTGCGCATCGATCTTCGTCACCGACGTGCTCTCGAAGTGCGCGAGCGGATAATTCTTCGCATCGAGAAAACGCTTGCCGGTGACGGCGTCGTTCCAGTCGGCGTCGCCGAAGTCCACGGATGCGGCATCCACGTCCGCGATCACTTTCGCGGTGCTCCAGTCGTCCTCGTCGAAACCGATCCAGCCGGCCTTGATCTTCATGCGTCCGACCGGATGCGAATAGCCGTCGTGGTCCGCGCTGACCAGCACCTGCGTGTGCACCGGGTCGATCCGGTAATAAAGCATGCGCGCCGGCGCGGGCATCGCCATCCCGAGCGACAGCGCGATGCATGCGAGGCGAACCCAACCGGACATGGCGCAATCCACGCAGTGGCGTCGTTCGATTGTGCCGCAGGCACGCGCGTGCATGCGTGAACGATTGCGGCAGCGGGGTTAGCATGGGGCTTCCGTGGAAGGGGAGCCCACGATGACCTGCTGGCTTCTGGCCGCCGCACTGGCCGTTACGCCTGTCCTGCAGCCGGCTGCGGCGCCGGCCCGATCCGAACCCGCGCCGCCGCTGAATCCGAGCTTCCGCCACTACGGCGTGCTGGATGGCTTGCCTTCGGACGCGGCCTACACGGTGGTGCAGGACAAGTCGGGTTACATCTGGATCGGCACGCGCGACGGGCTCGCGCGTTTCGACGGTAGCGAGTTCCGCATCTTCCGCCACGACGGCGGCGATCCGGATTCGATCGCTGCCAATGACGTTTCCGCGGTGCTGGTGGATGCGCAGGGCAGCGTGTGGGCGGGCGGCGAAGGCAACGGCCTGAATCTCTATCTGCCGGACAGTGGCGGCTTCAGGCATTGGCAGCACGACTCGCGGGACGCTTCCAGCCTGTCCGGCAACGACGTGATGGCGCTGGCGCAGTCGTCCGACGGTGCGATCTGGGTCGGCACCTATGCCGGCGGGCTCGATCGGCTGCGTGCGGACCGGCACGGCTTCACACACTTCCGCCATCGCGAGCGCACGGCGGACAGCCTGCTTTCCAACAACGTGACCGCCCTGGCCGCCGATGCGCGCGGCGGTTTGTGGATCGGCACCGAAGCGGGCGTGCAGTTCCGCGACGCGCAGGGCCGCTTCACCCCGATCGCACTGCCGGGGGTGAGCGGCCCCGTTTCGGTATGGCAGTTGAACAACACCGGCGACGGCGTGGATGCCGCGACCGACGTCGGCCTGTTCCATGTCGATGCGGATCTCGCCGCACGGCGCATCGGCGCAGCAGCTAGCGCGTACGCAAGCTTGCGCGATCTTCGTGGCGACCTCTGGATCGCGCGCCAGGACGGCATCGACCTGGTCGCGGCGGATGGCGCGACGCGCCATTACGCGCCACACAACGGCGTTGCATCCAGCCTGCCGGGAACGCTGGCAGTCGGACTGCTGCGCGATCACGAAGGCGGCACCTGGATCGCATTGCTGGACGGCGGCGTCGCCTATCTTCCGCCGCATTGGCGTGCTTTCGATGCATGGCGGCATCGCCCCGACGACCCCGGTTCCATCGCGCTGGATCGCGTGCGCGCGCTGGCGCTCGCGCCGGATGGCGCGTTGCTGGCCGGCGGCGCGAAAGGCCTGCTGGACCGGCTGGACCCCCGCGACGGTCGCGTCCGCCACCTGAGGGGCATGGCCGGCTTGCCCGACTCCTCGATCAGCGCGCTGGCGCAGGACGCGCGCGGGCGATTGTGGATCGGCCATCGCCACGGCCTGCGCGTGCTCGACGGCACGCACGTGCAAGACATCGGCGCGGGCGATCCGTCGTTGCGGCACGGCGTGTGGACGCTGCTGGTCGCGCGCGACGATGCGGTGTATTTCGCGGGCGTCGGCACCGGCGTCACGCGCGTCGACGCGGATGATTTTTCGCTGCGGCACATGCAGCCGCCGGGCACGATCGAAGCCGCACAACAGGTCAGTGAGTTGCGCGAAGCGGGTGATGGCTCGATCTGGGCCGGCAGCCAGGCCGGCCTTGCGCGCTTGGCATCCGGTGCCGATACGTTCCAATTCGTGCCGGGCGTGGGGCGCGGAGCGGTGGATGCCTTCGCCTTCGGCGCGGACGGATCGCTATGGCTGGCGCGCAGCGATCGCCTGCAGCATTACGCGTTGCACGACGGCCGGGCGCGACGGCTCGACGCGGTGGACGCAGCCGACGGCTGGCCCGCAGTCGAGGTCGGAGGACTGGAAACCAGCGCGGACGGACGCGTGTGGGCGAGCACGCCACGCGGGCTGGTCGTCTACGACCCGCAGGCGCGACGCGCGCATCTGTATGCGGCGGCTTCCGGGTTGGGCAATCCGGAACTGGCGCTGCACACCCTGCTGCGCAGCCCGGATGGAAACTTGTACGTCGGCAGCTTCGACGGCGTGATGGCGATTCGGCCTGGCGCATTGCGCGACCGGCGCATGGCCCCGCAGATGGCATCGGCCAGCCTGAGCGTGCGTCGCGACGGGCGCACGGTCCAACTCGATCCGACCAAGCCGGTTGCGCTGCACTGGGACGATCGCGAACTGGCGATCACCGCGCACGCGCTGTCGTTCGTGGATCCGAAGCAGGTGCACTACCGTTTCATGCTGGGCGGCTTCGACCCGGACTGGGTCGATACCGGCGAACGCGACACGCGCGAATTCTCCTCGCTGCGCGCGGGCGATTACACGCTGCGGCTCGCCGCCGCCTTCGGCGACGGCCCGTGGAGCGCCGCGGGAGCGCCGATCGCGCTGCATGTTCCCGCGCCGCCCTGGGACACGCCGTGGGCCTGGGCGCTCTATGCGCTGGTCGCGCTGCTCGGCACCCTCGCGTTCATCCACGCGATGCGGCAGCGGCTGGAGCAGCGCCATCGCTTCGCGATGGTCGCCCAGCGCCAGCAACTGGCCGACCAGGCGAATGCGGCCAAGACGAACTTCCTGGCCGGCATGGCGCACGAAATCCGTACGCCGATGACCGGCGTGCTGGGCATGGCCGAATTGCTGTTGAACACGCGGCTGGACGAACGCCAACGCGGTTATGCCGATGCGATCCGCCGCTCGGGCGCACTGCTCATGCGGCAGCTCAACGATGCGCTTGATCTCGCGCGCATCGAAGCCGGCAAGCTGGAACTCGCCGATGCACCGTTCGATCCGGCCACGCTGCTGCGCGAGATTGCTTCCATCGAACAGGGACTCGCCACCCAGAAGGGCTTGAGTTTGCAGATCGGAATCGCCGATGACGCGCCGTCCGCGTTGCGCGGCGACGCGCTGCGCGTGCAACAGGTGCTGTTGAACCTCGCCCACAACGCGCTGAAGTTCACCCAGCACGGCGGGGTGCGCCTGAGCCTCGACCGCGAGCCGAACGGCGTGGTGTTCGCGGTCGCCGACAGCGGCCCCGGCCTTTCGCCGCACGAATGCGAACGCGTGTTCCGCCGCTTCGAGCAGACCGAAAGCGGCCGCCGTGCGCACGGCAGCGGGCTCGGGCTCACCATCGCGCGCGAGCTGGTCGCGCTGATGCACGGGCGCATCGAACTGCATTCGGAAGTCGGCGTGGGCAGCACCTTCCGCGTGCACCTGCCGTTGCCCGAATGCGCGCCGCCTGCGCCGCGGCAGGCTCCCGTCGCGACGAGCGCGGGCGATTCGAAACGCGTGTTGCTGGTGGAAGACGACGACGTCGCCGCGGAAGTGCTCGCCGGGTTGTTGCAAGCGCAAGGCCATCACGTGACGCGCGCACCGCACGCGCTCGCTGCGCTTGCAGAAGTGGATGCGGCGCGCGAGGGCTTCGACATGATCCTGCTGGACCTGGACCTGCCCGGCATGGACGGCTGCACGCTGGCCGGCATGCTGCGCGCGCGCGGACTCGAAGTGCCGATGCTGGCGGTCACCGCTTCGAGCCGCGGCGACGAGGAGCAACGGATCCGCGCCGCCGGCATGGATGCGCTGCTGCGCAAGCCGGTGTTGCCGGAGGTGTTGAGCGAGGTGATGAAATCAACAGCCGAGAGTCGAAAATCGAAAGTGGAAAATGGGAGGAGCCTCGCGTAAGGCGGCCGACTTTCGACTCCCGACTTTCGGCTTTATTCGGCCCTGCTCATCAACCACTGCGCTAGCAACGGTACCGGGCGGCCGGTCGCGTAACCCTTGCGGCCTTCGTCCCAGGCGGTGCCGGCGACATCCAGGTGCGCCCACGGCGTGCCTTCGGTGAAGCGCGAGAGGAAGCACGCGGCGGTGATCGCGCCGGCGCTCTTGCCGCCGATGTTGGCGATGTCGGCGAAAGCAGATTCCAGCTGGTTGCGGTAGTCGTCCCACAGCGGCATGCGCCAGGCACGATCCAGCGTGGCGTTGCCGGCGTCGAGCAACTCGTTGGCGAGCTTGTCGTCGGCGCTGAACAAACCGCTGGCGTGCTTGCCGAGCGCGACGACGCAGGCGCCGGTGAGCGTGGCCGCATCCACCATTGCCTGCGGCTCGAAGCGCTTCGTATAGGCGAGCGCGTCGCACAGGATCAGCCGGCCTTCCGCGTCGGTGTTCAGCACTTCCACCGTCAAGCCCGAGAGGGTGGTCAGCACGTCGCTCGGGCGATAGCTGCCGCCGTCGGGCATGTTCTCGACCGTCGGCACCACGCACACGAGGTTGATCGGCAGCTTCATCTCGACCGCGGCGAGGAACGCGCCCATCACGCCGGCCGCGCCGCACATGTCGTATTTCATTTCTTCCATCGAACCGGTCGGCTTGAGGTTCAGGCCGCCGGTGTCGAAGGTGACGCCCTTGCCGACCAGCGCGAAGGGTTTGGCGTCCTTGCCGCCGCGATACTGCAACACGATCAGCTTCGGCGAATTGACCGAACCCTGCGCGACCGCCAGCAGCGCGCCCATGCCGAGCTCGCGCATGCGATCGCGCTCCAGCACTTCCAGCGTGACGCTCGCATGCGAGTCGGCGATGCCCTTGGCGCGCTCGGCGAGGTACGCCGGCGTGCACAGGTTCGGCGGCAGGCAACCGAGTTCACGCGCGAACTCCACGCCGCGGGCGATCGCACGCGCCTGTTCCAGCATCTTTTCATCCGCGCCGGCCAGTTCGATGCGCTTCAGTTGCGCGCGCTTGCCGTTCGGCTTGACGGTCGCGGTGTAGCGGAAGTTCGCGTGGTCCAGCGCCAGCGCGCATGTGCGCACGCGCCACGCGGCGTCGTGCCCGCGCACCTCCGCTTCCGGCAGGAACACGATCGCGCTCTCGACGGGAAGGTTCTTCAAAACCTTGCCGGCTTCCTGACAGGCGCGCTGATAAGCCAGCCCGTCGAAATCGACCTTCGCGCCCAGACCCACCAGCAGCACGCGCGCGGCGCGCACGCCGGACATTCCGTGCAGCAGCAGCGTGCCGCCGATCTTGCAGTTCAGGTCGCCCGCGTCGCGCAGTTTCGCCAGCGTGCCGCCGCTGGCCTGGTCGATCGCCGCGGCTGCGCCCGTGAAGGGCTGGTCGAACACGCCGACCACCACGCAGGGCGCGTCCGCCTTGTCGGCGGCGGCTTGGGCAGAGCTGAACTCGAGCATGACAACATTCCCTTGAAAGAATACGAACAGGCCGGAACCGCTAAACTGCCGCGTTCACCGGCCCGCAAAGCGAATCAGTTTAACCGATGCAGCGCCTCTCCATCCTCGACCGCTATTTGCTGCGCGAGCTGCTGGTCGGCACGCTGGCGGCGGTGGCCGTGCTGCTGGTGATTTTCACCGGCGGCACGTTCGCGGACATCCTGAACAAGGTCGCTTCCGGACGACTGCCCGGCGACATCATGTTCGAGGTGCTGGGCCTGCACCTGGTGGACACGTTGTCGGCGCTGCTGCCGATGGCGATGTTCCTCGGCATCCTGCTTGCACTGGGCCGCATGTACCGCGACAGCGAGATGCACGTGCTGTTCACCTCCGGCTTCGGCCCGCGCGGCATGTTGCGCCCGGCGGCGATGCTGAGCATCGGCGCGGCGATCCTGATCGCGCTGATTTCGCTGTGGCTGGGTCCGCTCGCCACCCGCACCGCGGATGCGGAAGTCGAAGAAGCCAATCGTTCGGTGATCGCCGCCGGTCTCGAAGCCGGGCGCTTCACCGAGCTGCCCGGCAAGGGCGGCATCCTGTTCGTCGATTCGATGAGCCCGGACGGCACCAAGCTCGGCAAGCTGTTCGTCGAGAGCGAGCGGCCCGGCACCCAGGACGGCAAGCCGGTCACGCAGATCGACGTGATCACCGCCACCCACGGCGAGCTGTACCACGAAGGCACCGCCGACAACCGCTTCATCGCGCTGTTCGACGGCCATCGTTTCGACGGCCACCTGGGCCACGACAACTGGCGGCTGATGAAATTCGCGCGCAACGATCTTGCGCTCTCGACACCGGACGACAACGGCGACCAGGACGATCCGGAACACTCGCGCGCGACGTCGCTGCTGATCGGCGACAAGGATCCGGCTGCGCGCGCGGAATTGCAGTGGCGCATCGGCGCGCCGTTCACGGCCCTGGTGCTCGGCCTGCTGGCGCTGCCGATGTCGCGCCAGAACACGCGTTCCTCCACGCTGGGCAAGCTGGTGATCGCGGTGCTGGCTTATCTCGTCTTCGCCAACATGCTGATCCTGGCGCGCACCTTCATCGCCGAAGGCAAGGCACCCGCCGCGCTGGGCATGTGGTGGGTGCTGGTCCCGGTGTTCGTGTTCTCGGCCTGGCTGTTCGCGCGCCAATACGCCGTGCGGCGCGTGCGGCAGGAGGCGCGGGCATGATCGCCGCGGCCTGGCGCAGGATCCGCATCAAGCGCGCGGACCGGCTGATCTGGGGCGCGGTGCTGGCCAGCGTGCTGCTCGCGTGGCTGGTGATCGTCGGCCTCGACACCTTCACCATCTTCGCCAAGCAGGTCGGCGCCATCGGCCACAACGGCTACACGCTGGGGTCGGCGGTCGCCTACGTCGCTTTGACCGTGCCACGCCGCGTGTACGACTGGTTCGTGTTCGCCGCGCTGATCGGCAGCCTGATGGGACTGGGCGGACTGGGCGCGAGCGGTGAGTTGACCGCGCTGCGCGCCGCGGGCATGTCGAAATTGCGCATCTGCCTGTCCGCCGCCGGACTGGTGCTGGTGCTGATGGCGCTGGTGTTCGCGCTGGGCGAAACCCTGGCGCCCGCCGGCCAGCAGCGCGCGGAGAACATCCAGTTGCAGATGCGCTCCGGCCATCTCGGCAACACCCGCAGCGGATTGTGGGCCAAGGACGGCAACTCCATCATCAATGCCAAGGCCGCACTGGCGCGCGTGGTGGACGGGCACCCCGGCGTGGAGCTCGCGGATGTGCGCGTGTTCGGCTTCAACGACGCCGGCGAGCTGACTTCGTTCCAGTGGGCCAAGACCGCCACCCAGCAGGGCGGCTCGTGGATCATGCATGCGGTGCGCAGCACCACGATCTCGCCACAGGGCGCGCACAGCACGTTCGTGCAGCAACGCTCGTGGAAGTCCGGCCTCGATCCGCAGGTGCTGCAGCTTTCCGTCGTGCACCCGGAATATCTCTCGCTGTCCGACTTGCAGCGTGACATCAATTACTACCGCAGCAACCAGCAGAACCCAGGCATCTATCTCAATGCGTTCTGGGGCCGCGCGCTGTATCCGCTCAACACGCTGGTGCTGGTGATGTGCGCGCTGCCGTTCGCATTCGGCGCGCTGCGCTCGGGTGGCCTCGGCCGGCGGCTTTTCATCGGCCTGCTGCTGGCGATCGGCTGGTACTTCCTGCAGCAGGCGGTGATCGGCATGGGCACGGTGTTCGGCGTGCCGGCGCTTGCAGCGAACCTCACGCCCGCGCTGCTGCTGATCGCCGCGGCGGTGTGGTATTTCCGGCGGGTGTAGGGCGGGCACTGCCCGCCTCGGCGGACGGTGTCCGCCCTACATCAAGCGCACCATCACCGTCCCGCATACGCGATCGTGCAGCGTGCGCTTGTGCGCATCGAACAGCGCCCACCAGAATCCGATTCCGAGGATCGCCAGCGACACCAGGGCGAGGAAGAACCGCGCGAGTGCAGGCAACGCGCCGACCTTGCCGCCGTCTGCGCGCAGCAGTTTCAATTTCCACGCGCGCATGCCGATGGTCTGGCCGATCCGCACCCAGGAAATCACGAAGTACGCAACGGTGACCGCGAGCAACGCGAGTTGCAGGCCGAGGCGCGTTCCCCATTCCGGATGCGCCGGGTCGTAATGCCTGCCGAAGGCGAACAGGCACAGGAACGCCGTCACCATCCACAGGCCGATGAGCGGGAACACGTCGTAGACCAGCGCGGCGATCCGCCGCCAGAGGGGGGCGGGCATCGCGTTCATGACACCCGCCGGATTTTCAAGAATGTCCTGCATCACAATCCCGATCTGCTCTTGCGCGCAGCTTAGCAACGCGCAAGCATCGCACGATGCAAGCATCGACAAGAACGGGGACGGAGGGAGTTAAGGCGCACCTTAACTCCCTCCATCCCCAGGATCGCGCCGCGATCGAATCCTTCCTCGAACGCATCTGGTCGCAGGACGGCGTGGCCGACCTCACCCTCACCGCGTATCGCAGCGACCTCGAGCTGTGCGCGGCGTGGCTGCGCCCGCGCGGCACGGCACTGGTGGACGCCACGTACGAAAACCTTTTGCGTTATCTCGGCGAGCGCCACCACGGCAAGATCAAGGCGCGCAGCAACGCGCGGCTGCTGACGGTTCTGCGACGCTTCTACGCCGACTACGCTCGCACCCGCAGCGATTTCGATGATCCGACTTTATTGCTGGACGCGCCGAAGCTGCCGCGCAGCCTGCCGAAGGCATTGTCGGAACGCGAGATCGAAGCGCTGATCGCGGCACCGAACATTGACACGCCGTTGGGCCTTCGCGACCGCGCGATGCTGGAACTGATGTACGCCTCCGGCTTGCGCGTCTCCGAACTCACCACGCTGCCGATCGCCGCGCTCAACCTGCGCCAGGGCGTGCTGCGCGTGACCGGCAAGGGCGGCAAGGATCGGCTGGTTCCCGTTGGCGAGAATGCGCTGGACTGGATCGGGCGTTATCTAAAAGACGCGCGGCCCGCGCTGGCGAAAGGCCGCACGCCGGATGCGCTGTTCCTCAGCAATCGCGCCGCCGGCATGACCCGGCAGATGGCGTGGACGCTGATCAAGAAGCACGCGCTCGCGGCCGGCATTCCGGCGAAGAAGATTTCGCCGCACGTGCTGCGGCACTCGTTCGCGACGCACCTCCTGAATCACGGCGCCGACCTGCGTGCGCTCCAAATGCTGCTCGGCCACAGCACCTTGTCTACCACGCAGATCTATACGCTGATCGCGAAGGAAAACCTGAAGCGGTTGCATGCGGAACATCACCCGCGCGGCTAACAAAATGATCGGCGGAGAAAGACAAATGCCCTTAAACTTGCAACCTTCAATGGGAAAAATAGATCGCGCACCAGACACGGACGGATTTGAATTCTATCAAGTCTACCCAGATCACCCTGCATATTGGTATATCTGGAACACTTGCCTTTCAGTTAACGCAATGACTATTGCGATATGCGCACTTAAGCAGGAATCTGTGCCAGACGACGGGTACTTAGGTTTTACAGGGAAGGCTTTTAATTATGTCATTAGGATCCCAGGCTATAGCTGCGTAGATCTCGCTTTGAGTCAAATAGAGCCACAGTGCATTCCTCTTAGGATTGATTGGGAGCAGAAGCCGCACAGCCACGTCAACTGGGCACCACAACTACGTAGATGGATGGATAACATCATCTGGCCTGGTTTTGTTGAGATTTACGAGCATAACCTAGCAAAAATCCATAAAGGCAATCCGCAGCTTGCCGCAATGGCTAAGTTATTCCGTGATTCATGCACGCACGGCCTTAGAATTACTAGAAGCACATATGTAAATCCCGTAACATGGGATGGGCTAACCATCGCGCGCGAAGATCACGGTAAGCCGCTTTATGATTTCATTATGTGGGGTGATATTCTTCTTCTTGCATTATGGATGTGCGATTGCTTTATTAAAGACTAAGAAACTGATATGGTTCCATAAACTCGCAAAGTGTCCGCCATGTCCAAGCTGTTGCCTGCCCTTCTCGCGATCGCGCTGATCGCCAGCGCCTGCTCCGCGGGCGAAAGCACGAACGCCGCTTCGGCGAGCAAGGCCACCGCGCCTGCCGCGACGACTCCGCTTCCAACGGCACAGGCGCACACCGCCGATGTGCCGAAGGCAGTGCTGGATGCGATCCACCAGCTCGCCCCGCACGTGCAGATCCAGGCAGTGGACAAATCGCCGCTGCCCGGCCTGTACCAGGTGATCGTGCAAGGCCAGGCGGTGTACGTCAGCGCGGACGGCCGCTACATGCTGCAGGGCGACGCCTACGACCTGAAGACGCAGGCGCGGCTCGCGGATGCGCGGCTGGACGCGTTGCGCCGCGCGGCGCTGGCGAAGATCCCCGAGTCGCGCATGATCCGCTTCGCGCCGGCGCATCCGAAATACACGGTCACGGTGTTCACCGACGTGGACTGCCCGTATTGCCGGGTGTTCCATTCGAAGATCGCCGAATACAACAAGCTCGGCATCGCCGTGAA
>DASSEW010000087.1:0-9712 GCA_035695065.1 Rhodanobacteraceae bacterium
GGCTACGGTGTGGACGCGCCGGAATACCAGTGGAACGACTACGCCGGGCAGAACGTGAAGGGCAAGACGGTGGTCGTGCTGGTCAACGATCCCGGCTTCGGCGATCACGATCCGAACCTGTTCAAGGGCCGCGCCATGACCTACTACGGCCGCTGGACCTACAAGTACGAACAATGCGCGCGCGCCGGCGCAGCGATGTGCGTGATCGTGCACGACACCGAGGCCGCGGGTTATCCGTGGACGGTGGTGAAGAACAGCTGGACAGGTCCGCAACTGAGCCTGCCTGCATCCGAAGATCCGGCGCCGCGCGTGCCGGTCGCAGCCTGGATCACGACCGATTCCGCGCGCCGCCTGTTCGCCAAGGCAGGCCTCGATTTCGACAAGCTGAAGGCCGCCGCCGACCATCGCGGCTTCAAGCCGGTGGCGTTGAACGCCAAGGCCTCGATCTCGCTGGACAGCAGCATCGAGCACGGCAGCGCCGACAACGTGCTCGGCCTGGTGAAGGGCACGAAATATCCCGATCAGGTGATCGTGTATTCGGCGCACTGGGACCACTTCGGCCGCGACCCGAAATTGAAGGGCGACCAGATCTTCAACGGCGCGATTGACAACGGCACCGGCATTTCGGCGCTGCTGGAAATCGCCGGCGCGTTCGCGAAGCAGAAGCCGGAACGCAGCGTGCTGTTCCTCGCCGACACGCTGGAAGAATCCGGCCTGCTCGGCTCGCTCTACTACACGATGCATCCGGTGTTCCCGCTCGACAAGACCGTCGCCGACATCAACATGGATGCGATGGACGTGATCGGGCCGACCAAGAACATGCAGATCATCGGCAGCGGCCAGTCGCAACTGGAAGACATGCTCAAGAGCGCGCTGAAGAAGCAGGGCCGCTACGCCAGCCCCGACGCCACGCCGGAGAACGGCTTCTATTTCCGCTCCGATCATTTCAGCTTTGCGAAAGCCGGCGTGCCCGCGCTGATGACACAGACCGGCAACGACAAGGTGGACGGCGGCACCGCCGCCGGCAACGCCGCACTCGCCGACTACACCGCGCATCGCTACCACACGCCACAGGACAACTTCGACCCGAACTGGGATTTCCGCGGCGTCGCCGAGGACACGCAGGCGCTGTACGAAGTCGGCAACGAGCTCGCGAACAGCCAGCAGTGGCCGCAGTGGAACAGCGATAGCGAGTTCCGCGCGAAACGCGAAAAGGAAATGAAAAAGTAGAGCCCGGGTCGCGGCAGCTCTGCCAGCCAGGGATCATCATGCGCAACGCAGGGAGCAGGGCTGCCGCCACACTCGTGCTTGCACTGCTCGCAAGCAGTGTCCTGCACGCGCAAACCACCGTGAAGCTCTGGCCCGGCGTGGCGCCCGGGTCCGACCACTGGACCTGGAAGGAGCAGACCTTCCAGGTTCCACTCAACGGCACGGCGGAGACGATCGTGGAAGACGTCGTCACGCCGTCACTGCAGGTCTTCCTGCCTCCGCACGACAACGCGACCGGTACCGGCGTGATCATCGCGCCCGGCGGGGCGTGCATCGCGCTGGTGATGGGGTCCGAAGGCACCGACATTGCGCGCTGGCTGCAGGCGCGCGGCGTCGCCGCGTTCGTCCTGAAGTACCGACTCAAGCACAAGCTCACACAAGGGATTCCGAAGGACTTGCGCGAGGACGAAGCGTGCCGGTGGGGCATCGCCGACGGCATGCAGGCCGTAAAAGTCGTGCGGCAGCACGCGCGCGACTGGGGCATCGCGCCGCACAGGCTCGGCATGCTCGGCTTTTCCGCCGGCGGCATGATCGCCAGCGAAGTGCTGGTGCAGAAGGACGCCACGGCGCGGCCGGATTTCGTCGCCCTGATCTACGGCGCGCCGTTCGAATCCATGCCGGCCGTTCCGTCGGAATTGCCGCCGGTGTTCATGGCCTGGGCGCAGGACGACGCCACGGCCGATTACGCGATGGCGCGGTTCTACAAGGCATTGATGGACGCGCACGACCCGCCGGAGGCGCACATCTACAGTGCCGGTGGCCACGGCTTCGCCTCGCGCGTGCAAGGCACGCCGAGCGATCACTGGCGTCAAGAGTTGTGGTGGTGGATGCAGGCGAAAGGGTTTGCGCCGAAATAGAAGACTCAACAAGGGGGAGAAGCATGGCGGCAACCGTTGCCTCACGAATCGTCGCCGAGTTCTATTGCGGCCTCGATTTTCCGGACGATTGGGCCAGCAAGCCTGCCTTCATCACGACCGGGATGGCGCGCGAGCGCGTTTTTTCGGCCATCGTGTTGCTGGACGCGAATACGCAGCCACTCGCGGCTTGCTGGCAAGCCGCAAATCATGACGAGCGATTTGTTCGCATCCGCTTTGACGAAGGCACGGAAGACGATTTGCTCGACGAGCTCGACGACGCTCTGCGCGAACAAAGCTCGAGGATCGGCGCTCCTGATCTTTTTGCGACCCTGCTGTGGGAACCGGATGCGCTGCGCCCCGATCAGGGCTCAGAGATTCACCCGGCCCGCGGCTCGCCTTTTGGAATCAGGAATGAGTGGGGATGGAATATCGCAACACGCGAAATTGTTTCGCGAGCCAACGACCTGCTGCTCGTCACTCGTGAAGTGACAACCAATCTCTCGCTTTCGTTGCCGGCGAGTGCCGAGGAGATGCATCAGGAAGTCATCGACGGCGACGGAGATGCGGTGGTGGTGCTGCCGGCCGGACCTGTAGCAAGGGCGGGTTAGTGCTGTATCGCGTAACTCGCGATTCGTGGGCTCATGTAGGGCGGACATTGTCCGCCATTGAGCGACGCGGCGGGCAATGCCCGCCCTACGCGAGCCAATCCCTCGCCTTCAAATACTCCGCGAGCTTCGATTCCGCGCTCCCCGCCTCCGGCACGTAGCCGTACTCGTAGCGCACGCGTGGGGGCAGGGACATCAGGATGGATTCGGCGCGGCCGCCCGATTGCAGGCCGAACAGGGTGCCGCGGTCGTAGACCAGGTTGAATTCCACGTAGCGGCCACGACGGTAGAGCTGGAATTCGCGCTCGCGGTCGCCGTACGGCGTGTCCTTGCGGCGCGCAACGATCGGCAGGTAGGCATCGAGGAAGCCTTCGCCCACCGCGCGCAGGAATGCGAAGCAGGTTTCGAAATCCCACGTGTTCAAGTCATCGAAGAACAGGCCGCCGATGCCACGCGCCTCGTTGCGGTGGCGGATAAAGAAATAATCGTCGCACCACTTCTTGTAGCGCGCGTAAACCTCTTCACCGAACGGCGCGCACAAGTTCTGCGCGACGGTGTGCCAGTGCACGCAGTCATCGTCGAACGGATAGAACGGCGTCAGGTCGAAGCCGCCGCCGAACCACCACACCGGTTCGGCATCCGGCTGGCGCGCCTCGAAGAAGCGCACATTGGCATGCGAGGTCGGCACGTACGGATTGCGCGGATGGATCACCAGCGACACGCCCGTCGCGGTCCAGCGGCTGCCGGCGAGCTGCGGGCGATGCGCGGTGGCCGATGCCGGCAGCGCGTCGCCGGTCACGCGCGAGTAATTCACGCCGGCTTGCTCGAATGTCGCGCCATCCTTCATGACCCGGGTGCGACCGCCGCCCATGGAAGATCTGGCAGTCGAAGACTGCCCTCCTTCGTCCCTCGCCCGCGCAGCGGGAGAGGGGGGGACCACTCGCGGCGCGAGTGGTGGGGTGAGGGCGCCCTCGCGCGTCCAAACATCTTCGACGAAGCGCGCCTCTCCGTCCGCGACTTCCAATGCGGCGCACAGGCGATCCTGCAAACCGCGCAGGTAGTCGTCTACTTCGCTTATGTGTTCGTGCATGGCGGACCGACAAGTTTCAAAGTCCGTTCGCCCTGAGCGTAGGGCCGAAGCCCCGGAGTCGAAGGGTCATTGATGTGCTTCGACTTCCTCGCTCCTCAAGGCGCGGCCGTCCTTGGCCGCTCCCCGCGTCGCTCGCTGCGCGAGCTACGCTCAGCACGAACGGCCGGTGCAGGATGTTACTGCGCCATCACCAGCCGGCTCTTGATGTCACTCACCAGGTTCTGGATCCAGCTCGCGTAATTGGTGTGGATGTAGCGCACGCCATTCTTCACTTCGTATTTCAGGTTGCTGCTGTCCACGTAATTGATCTGGATCTGCTGCGGGCCGTAGTGCACCGCGATGGTCACGCTGAAGTCGCGCGGCGCATAGGTCGCATCGAGTTCGCCCGGCAGGCGCTTGGTGATTGTCCAGCCGCGCTGCATCAGTGCTTCGGCGATCACGTGCGTGACCTGCGCGTCGCTGACGCCGGCCGGCACGTTGATCGGCGGCGGATCGGTCAGCGGTACCTGGCGGAACGCCATCAGCCCCAGCAGCAACGGCAGCAGCAGCACCAGATGAATGCGTTTCATGGTCTTCCCCTTGTTGTTGGACAAAACGATGCGGTGCAACCGCGCAAGCTTAATGCCTCGGCGGGGTGAAGCGAAGCGGCATGCGGATCGCTACGTCACGCGCGCCAGCATGCGTCTGTTCCGGATCACCCGCGCCCACGCCGTCCCGGTTTGCAGCCACATGAGATAGCCGGCCTCCAGCGCGATCCGCCGGACCATGCGCAAACTCCAGCGCAGGCGCGGCTCCGCCGCGCACACCTGCGCAGGAAATCCGAGTGCGCGCGCCAGCGCCCGGCAGCGCGCAAGGTGGTAGCGGCTGCTGACCAGGATCACGCGCGGGAGCGGCTGGCCCAGCAGCGAGCGCGCGTGCCGCAGGTTTTCCAGCGAGTCGTTCGATGCCTGCTCCAGCGTGACATCCACCGACGGCGGCAACCCGTGACTGCGCAACCATTCCAGTCCGGCCGCCGCTTCGCTCACCTGCGCGCCGGAGGCGCCGCCGAGCAGCATCAGTTTCTGCGAAGGCTGCCGCACCAGTATTTCCAGCGCGCGCTGCAGGCGCGCGACGTAATCGTGTTCGGGTTTCCCGTTTGCAGCCAGCCTGCGGCCGAACACCAGCAGCAGCGCGCCCGGCTCAGAACGGCACTGCGCGCGCACGGCGATCAGGGTCACGCGCGCGAGGTAGACCAGATACAGCACGCCCGCGGTCAACATGCATGCGAGCGCGGTGACGATCAGCGAGTGCCACACGTCGCCGTCGCGCAGATAACGGAACGGACCGCGGCGGAACAGGGTGGGAACGTGGGCCATCGCGTGATTCGCTGAACGGGTGGTCTGCAATCCGGCGGCGTTGCGTATACTGCCGCTCATCTTCCATTTCACCATCATCATGCCGCAACGCATCCCGCCGCTGGCCGTGACTGCCTACAGCGCGACCTCCGCGCTGGGCCGCGGCGTGGCCGCTCACGTCGAAGCATTGAGGCGCGAACGCAGCGGCCTGCGCGCCAATGATTTTTCCTCCGCGCCGCTGGAGTGTTCCATCGGCCGCGTGAACGGCGTGGAAGGCGCGCCGCTGCCGCAAGCACTCGCGCACTGGGAATGCCGCAACAATCGCCTGGCCTGGCTGGGGTTGCAGCAGGATGGAATGCAGGATGCGATCGCACGCGTGATCGCGCGCCATGGCGCGCAACGCGTGGCGCTGATCCTCGGCACCTCGACGGCCAGCATCGGCGCGTCGGAAGAAGCGTACCGCAGGCTCGAGGACGGACGCTTTCCCGAAGACCTGCGCCGCCCCGCGATCCACACGCCGCATTCGCTGACCGCGTTCGTGGCCGAAGCCACCGGCATTGCCGGTCCTGCGCTGACGATTTCCACCGCGTGTTCGTCTTCGGCCAAGGTGTTCGCCAGCGCCGAACGCCTGATCCGACTCGGATTGGCCGACGCCGCGCTGGTCGGCGGCGTGGACACGCTGTGCGACAGCGTGCTGTTCGGCTTCAACGCGCTGGAACTGGTGTCGAAGCAGCCGTGCCGGCCATTCGATCGGCGTCGCGACGGCATTTCGATCGGCGAAGCCGCCGCGTTCGCGTTGCTCGAGCGCGTGGATGCGGCGTCGAAAGCACCGCGCCTGATCGGCTACGGCGAATCGTCCGACGCGCACCACATGTCGACACCGCATCCGGAAGCGCGCGGCGCGCGCGCGGCGCTGGCCGACGCGCTGGCGCGTGCCGGACTCGCCGCCGGACAGGTGGACTACATCAACCTGCACGGCACCGCGACGGTCAAGAACGACGAGATGGAAGCGCTGCTGCTGCCGAATTTCGCGCAGCACGCGCGCGCCAGTTCGACCAAGGGTTTCACCGGCCACACGCTGGGCGCAGCCGGCGCGCTGGAGGCGGTGTTCGCATTGCTGGCGATCGAGCAGGGCTTCATTCCGCCGAACCTCCATTGCGAGCAGCCGTTCGATGGCGTGGACGCCTGGATCGAGCGCGAGCCCAGGGACAAACGCGTGGACATCGCGCTGTCCAATTCGTTCGGTTTCGGCGGCAACAACGCGTGCCTCGCCTTCGCGCGCGCGGAGGCGGCGTGATGCCGGCGTACCTGATCGACATCACCGATTGCGGGCCAGAGCAGGGCACCCGCGCGAGCGCACCGGCACGATTGACGGTCGGCATCGACGGCATCGGCGCTTGGGCACGCGGCGCACCGGATTGGACTTCGTTGCGCGCCTTGCTGCGCGGCGAAGCAGGCTTGCGCGAAGACGCACCGGCCAAACCCGCGGCCGCCGCATTGCCTGCAGGCGAGCGCCGGCGCGCGCCGGAAAGCGTGCTGCTCGCCGCGGAGATCGCCGGCCAGGCATGCGCGGCGGCACGACGCGATGCGGCGGCCCTGCCGTGCGTGTTCGCGTCCACCCACGGCGAACTGCCGATCACCGATTATATGTGCGCCACGCTCGCGGACGCGCCGCACGAATTGTCGCCGACCAAATTCCACAACTCGGTGCACAACGCGCCCGCCGGCTACTGGACGATTGCCGCGCAGTGCATGGCAGGCTCGTCGGCGGTCAGCGGTTATCACGCCAGCTTCGGCGCCGGGCTGCTGGAAGCCGCGACGCTCGCGGTTGCGGACGACACGCCGGTGCTGTTCGCGGCCTACGACATCGGATCCAGCGGCCCGCTGGCGGAAATGACGCGCACCGCGCGCGCGTTCGGCGCCGCGCTGGTCCTGCTGCCCCAGGCGCCGGCAGCGATGCCGAAGCTGTCGCTCACGTTGCGCGCGGGTGACACGGCGATCACGCCGGCACCGGCGTCCGTGGCGGAGCTTGCGCGCGACAATCCGCTCACCGCGCATGCGCTGGCTTTCTTGAATGCCATGGCGAGCGAGGCATCTTCGCGCTTGACCTTGCCCGCCGCATCGGGTCTGCTGCTCGACATGGAAGTGCAAGCATGACGATGACACCGCGCTATTGCGTGCTGATCCCGTGCCTCAACGAGGAGCGCGCGATCGGCGACCTGCTGCGCGGCGTGCTGGCGCATTGCCCGGACGTGATCGTGGTGGACGACGGCTCCGACGATCGCACGCCGGAAATCGTGGCGGCACTGCCGGTCACGCTGCTGCGCCACGAGACCCGGCGCGGCAAGGGCGAGGCGCTGCGCACCGGTTTCCGCGAAGCGCTGGCGCGCGGCTTTGATGCGGTGCTGACGATGGACGGCGACGGCCAGCATCAGCCGGATGACATCCCCCGGATCGTCGATGCGGCCGTGCGTTATCCGCACCACATCGTGATCGGCGCGCGCCTGCTCAATCGCGGCCAGCAGCCGGCCGGGCGGCACGCCGCCAACAATTTCGCCGACTGGGGCATCAGCTGGGGCTGCGGGCGGCCGGTCGCCGACACCCAGAGCGGGCAGCGCTGGTATCCACGCGAGGCCGTGGAGCTGGCGAACCTGCGTTCGCAGGACTTCGTGTTCGAAGCGGCGATCCTGATCGCGGCCTCGCGCGACCTCGACATGGGTATCGTCTCGGTGCCGATCGAATCGCGTTACCACGGCGAATTCAGGCTCTCGCACTTCCGCCCGGTGCGCGACGTCGCGCGGATCACCTGCTACACCATCGCACGCGTGTTCCATTATCGCGACATCGTGGCCAGTTACCGCCGTTCGCATGGCACCCCGCCGCTGATCCACGATCCGGAAGCCTTGTGCGGCGCGCCCGACGCGCGGCCGGCGCGATTGGGGCAAACCTAGCCTGCCTGCAGGCGACAGGGACGACATGAGCCAAGGCTCCGACAACGACGTACTGATCCTCGGCGGCGGCCTGGCCGGGCTCACCTTGGCGCTGGAGTTGCGGCAGCGCTTTCCCGCTCTCCCGATTCGCGTGCTGGAGCGACGCACGCATCCGGTACCGCGCGCGGCGCACAAGGTCGGCGAATCCACGGTCGAGATCGGCGCACATTATTTCTCCAACGTGCTGGGCCTACGCGAACACCTGGATTCGCAGCAGGTCCGCAAGTTCGGCTTCCGGTTTTTCTTTTCCGAAGGCCGCGACGACCTGGACGGCGTGACGGAACTCGGCGTCAGCCGCGTGCTGCCGACGCCGAGCTGGCAGCTCGACCGCGGCGCGTTCGAGAATTTCCTCGGCCAACGCGCGCGCGAACGCGGGATCGCATTCGAAGACGGCTGCACGGTTCGCGCCATCGCACTTGGCGGAAACGCAGCGCCGCACGAGGTGCGCTGCGAACGCGGCGGCGAAACCCGGACCTTGCACGCGCGCTGGCTGGTCGATGCGTCGGGGCGCGCGGGGTTGCTGAAGCGCCAGCTCGATTTGGCCGAAGACAACGGCCATGCGATTTGCGCGGCGTGGTTCCGGCTGGATTCGAAACTGGACCTCGACGGCTGGGGCGACGCCGGCTGGCGCGCGCGCTGCACGCCACCCGAGCGCTGGCGCTCGACCAATCACCTGTGCGGCCCGGGCTATTGGGTCTGGACGATTCCGCTCAACCACGGCGCGCATTCGGTGGGCATCGTGGCCGACCCGGAAGCGCACCCGATCGAGACCATCAACACGTTCGAGCGCGCGCTGGCGTGGCTGCGCGTGCACCAGCCGGCGCTGGCGAACGCGGTGGATGCGCAACGCGGCACGCTGCTGGATTTCGCTTTCCTCAAGCGCGTTTCCTACGGCTGCAAACAGGTGTTCGGCGCCGAGCGCTGGGCGCTCACCGGCGAGGCCGGCGCGTTCCTCGATCCGTTCTATTCGCCGGGCAGCGATTTCATCGCGATGGGGAACCGCTACATCGTCGAGCTGGTGGCGCGGGATCTCGCGGGCCAGCCGCTCGCCGCCCACGCCGGGATCTTCAACGGCCTGTTCTTCTCGTTCTATCGCAACATGCTCAGCCTGTACCGCGGCCAGTACGCGCTGTTCGGCGACGCGCGGGTGATGCCGGTCAAGGTCACCTGGGACTACACCTATTATTGGGGCGTGCTGTGTCCGCTCGGGATCGGCGATCGCCTGACCGATCTCGCGCTCCTTTCCGAATTGCGCCCGCAGCTCGAGGCGGCGCAGGCGCTGAACCTCGCGATGCAGCAGTTCTTCCGCGAATGGCATGCACTCCGCGACGGCGCCGGTGCGCCGGTATTCCTCGACCAGCAGGAGCTGGACTGGTTCGCGCGGCTGAATGCAAACCTGCACGATCGCCTCGACGACACGCAAGCGCGCGCGCGCCTGCGGGAGAACATCGAACTGCTGCACGCACTCGCCGGCTCGATCGCGGATCTTGCCTCGGCGGAGTGTCCGGAGCTGGATGTCTCTGCGCTGCGCGCGGCAGCGGGCGAGCGGGAAAGGCCGGCGCTGTTC
>DASSEW010000088.1:0-10260 GCA_035695065.1 Rhodanobacteraceae bacterium
TCGCCGCCGTATTCGACGAAGCAGGCTTCGAGGGAAGGTTCTACGCGGGTGATGCGACCCTTGTAGATGTTGGACTTCTTCTGCTCTTTGGAGGGGATCTCGATGTCGAGATCGTAGAGCGATTGGCCATCCACGATGGCCACACGCAACTCTTCACGCTGAGTCGCGTTGATCAACATGCGTTTCATTTTGAGAATCCTTGAAGCCGCGCACCGTTGGCCGCGCGTCGCGGCGGCGCCTTGGTAGGGCAGCCGGCCGTGTTGTCGCGCCCGCGGAGGGCGGCGGTGGTCCGGAGCGAGACTCCGCTCCGAGGTTTTGTTCAGTGTCCTGAAACCGTTGCGAGGCGTCGCGAAGGCGTGGCTCGGGGCACCGGGAGCGGGATGTACACGTCGGTACATGAGCTTCCGGGCACCGCCGACAGCCGGAACGCCAGGCGCAGCAGCTTTGCAACGATTCCTCATCCGTTGCCGGAATCCCCACATCACGATCAGAAGTGATGGGCCAATTCCGAACCGTCCGTTACGATGGAGAGGAGAACCTGGCGTCCCGGTCGGGAGCTGGCCAGGCGGTTCCTCGCCCGCGCGGCGGGCGGGTGCGGGGTTCGGCCACTTGGCCGCGAACCCGCGCAACGCCGTCGAATTGTATCAGTAGCTTACGGAATTTTTCAATGCCGGCAGGAACTTCGGGCAATGCCTTCACGGGCGTTCAAACTCTCACCGTCGGGCCCGAGCGCGACGGCCAGCGTGTGGACAACTGCCTCGCCACCCTGCTGAAGGGCGTGCCGCGCGGCATGATCTACCGGCTGCTGCGCACCGGGCAGGTGCGGATCAACGGCAAGCGCGCGAAGCCGGATACCCGCCTGAGCGCGGGCGACCTGCTGCGGATTCCGCCGGTGCGGGTGGCCGAGCGCGAGGACACCGGCGCGCCGCCGGAGGCGATGCTGAAGCAGGTGACCCGCGCGGTGATTTTCGAGGATCGCGATTTCCTCGCGATCGACAAGCCGGCGGGCATCGCCAGCCACGGCGGCAGCGGCGTGAGTCACGGCGCGATCGAACTGCTGCGCGCGGCGCGCCCGAAAGATCATCTGGAGCTTGTGCACCGGCTGGATCGCGACACTTCCGGCGTGCTGCTGTTCGCGCGCACGCGCGCCGGCCTGACCGGCGTGCAGGCGCTGATCCGCGAGGGCGAAGTCAAGAAGCAGTACCTGTGCCTGATGACCGGCGCTTTGAAACGCGCGAAGTTCGACGTCAACGCGCCTTTGCGCAAGTCGGTGCTTTCCGGCGGCGAGCGCATGGTGCGCGTGGACGTCGAAGGCAAGCCGGCGCTGACGTTCTTCCGCGAGATCGAGCGGTATCGGGATGCGAGCCTGGTCGAAGCCACGCTGGACACCGGCCGCACGCACCAGATTCGCGTGCACGCGGAACATGCGGGACATCCGCTGGCCGGCGATCCGAAATACGGCGACCGCGAGGCCAACAAGCGTTTCCGAGAACTCGGTTTGAAGCGGCTGTTCCTGCACGCCGCGCGCTTCGAATTCGAACTGGGCGAGCGCGCGTACAGCATCTCGGCGCCGTTGCCGGAGGATCTGAAGCAGGTGCTGGACAAATTGTAGGGCGGGCACTGCCCGCCGTATTCGGCTGCGTGCTGCAATGGCGGGCGGTGTCCGCCCTGCTTCAATCATTCGCAATGGTGTCGACTTTCGCCGCGCAGTGGCGGACGGACAATTTGCGGTAGGGCGGGCACTGCCCGCCGTATTGGCGCGTGCTGCAATGGCGGACGATGTCCGCCCTACTCAATCGTTCGCGATCTGCTCAACTTTCGCCGCGCAGATGAAATCGTTCATGGACAACCCGTCCACATCGTGCGTGGACCAGCGAAGTGTGCAACGGTTGTAGCCGGCTTCCAGGTCGGGGTGGTGGTCCTGTTTGTTCGCCATCCAGCCGATCGCGTTGATGAAGCCGAGCGTCTCATGGAAGTCCTTGAACTTGAAACTCTTGCCGATCGCCTTGCCGCTTTCGGCCAGTTCCCATCCGGGCAGGGTGGCGAGCAGTTCTTTTGCGCGCGCCTGGCCCAGCGCGCTTTCGCCCTTGCGCGGCTGGCAGTGTTGCGAAGCGAGTGCGTTGCGGTCCATGCCGCGTCTCCTTGGTAAGTCGGCAAACACAAGTTTGTAGGGCGGGCACTGTCCCCCGCAAGCGGCGGGCAATGCCCGCCCTACTACAGTGATCGGGTAAACAAGACTAGAATGGTGCTGATTCGTCCGGCCCCCGACCCATGATCAACATCAGCGACTCCGCGCAAACCCATTTCCGCAAACTGATCGCCATGCAGGGCGGCGACGATCTCGGCATCCGCCTGCGCGCGCGCAACCCGGGATCGCCCGCCGCCGATTGCGAGCTGGAGTTCTGCGATGCCGGCGAGCGCAACGGCGACGACTGGGTGATCGAATGTGCCGGCTTCAATCTCTACGTGGATTCGGCCAGCGCGTCGTGGCTGGATACCGCGCAGATCGATTACAAGTCCACGCCGACCGGCGGCGAACTCGCCATCCACGCGCCGAAGTTGCGCGGCCACGCGCCCGAAGCGGATGCATCACTGGCAATCCGCGTGCAGTACCTGCTGGAGGCGCAGATCAATCCGAAGCTCGCCTCGCACGGCGGACACGTGCGGCTGGATTCGGTGAGCGCCGACAACGAAGTGGTGTTGCGCTTCGGCGGTGGCTGCCAGGGCTGCGGCATGGCCAGCGTCACGATGAAGCAGGGGGTGGAGAAAACGCTGCGCGAACACTTCCCGGAGATCACCGCGGTGCGCGACGCGACGGACCACGCCGCCGGGCATTCACCGTATTACAAGGGCCGCGAGGGCAAGAGCGCGGTGGGGTGATTCGAATCACTCAAGAGTTGAACCCGCGAGCTCGCCGGCGGGACGCGAGATGCTCATGACGGTGTGCCAAGAATGCCCATCGTCGTCGCTCTCCCACAGCACATTCACGTCATTGGTTGCGAACGCTTGCTTGCCATCCTTCGAATAAAAAACGTGCTGTGGAAATACATCAGGTGTTTCCGTCGAAAGATGCCAAGTTTGGCCGTCGTCGTCCGTGTAGGCCATGCCCCGCTTTCCCATCATTGCGCCGACCCACGCAACTCCATGATGGGCATTGCGCATCGCCGGCATCATCATCCACCGACTACTGGGCGACCGCGCCCAAGTCTGCCCGAAATCATGGCTGTCCCACGGGTTTACGGCAAACCCGTTACAACGGCAATGCAAAGCGCCATCAGCTGAGACGCTGAAAACCTGGATTGCGCCGGGCAGGTCGCGGATGACGGACTTGTCGGATTGCAGGTCGTAAACGGCAACCTGCTTGGAGGGCACCGAAGTGATCAACTTGCCATCTTGCAAAAACGTGTGCGGTAGCACTCCGGGAATGCTGGTCCAGTGATTGAAAGTGGTCGAGTACGAGGCTATCTCCGTCCACTGGCCTGTGTCTGGCTGGCCGGAGTAGATGCGTACATTGCTGTCTTCGAGCACGGTCACATAGACCTTGCCTGAAGCATCGGCATCCAAGCTGACGATGGCTCCGAAGGGGAGATTCCCGCGAACCGATTTCCAAGACTTTCCTCGGTCGGAAGACATCAGGAGCGCGCTGCCTTCTCCGCCAGCCAGCCAACTCCCGTTGGGAAGAACCGCAGTGGATTCCAGCGATGCGCGCACGTGGGCATCGTGGATCAGCGGCTGCTGACTCCCAGGCTCCCATTCTCTAATTACGCCTGCACGACTACCGAAAATGAAGCCGCCTTCGCTGGTTTCAGACGGATCGAGCAAGCCGAAACTGTTGGTCACGGCATATCGTTGGATCGTTTCCAAGCCTGGTGGGGCGGATGTGGGAATCCAGCCGACGATGGGGTTGGAAACGAATCTTTCGAGCTCCGGAAATTCGACTTTCACAAGCTCTGAAACGGGTTGCATGTCTGGCGCTAATTCCGGTGCCAGAATTGAGCGCCTCCGTTTGTCGGAAGCGGTGAGCTCAATCGTGCCCAAATAGCTCAGTTTGTCCGCTTGGACCTTGAAGCGGATAAATTTCGAGTCACCCGAGTCGGAGCCACAGGGTGCGCTGTAGTCCTGACCCGTGCCCACGGTTGGGAACTCATAGGTTCCTGGGGGGAGCGGGCCGCCGAAGAGCGCCGAATGCAGCATGCCTTTGCTCTGCGGGAATATACGATAGCAGTCGGCTTTGCCGTCGGTCGTGAGGCGCTTTACGGTAAAACTCGGCAGGTCATAAATAACCAGCCCAAGGTAATTGTCCTGATTTTGAGTGACCTTGAACAACACCGCACCATCGCCAAGTGCCGGCGTTGCACCGAGTCGCGTCGGCTCTTGAACGCAACCGCTGAGCAGGGCAATTAGGCAGCAGGTCAGAAAGGCTCTCACCACGGCAGAACAGACAAGCTGTTCGGGCGGGCCGCAGCGCGCGGCTCCGCCGTGATTTCGAATACGCACAAAGCCCCCCTTTTAAGGCCATTCGATATGGATCGTTTCCCCAAAGATCATCCCGCGGCAGGACTAGTTCCCACCCTGCACCTTCCCGTGAAGGTCACTCAGCTCGCCAGGCAACGAGGAGAAATACGCGGCGACGTTGTCGATGTCCTGGTCGGTCAGCGGCGCGGCCATGCCGACCATGATCGCGTTCTTGCGCTGGCCATCCTTGTACTCGTGCAGCGCCTGCACGAGGTAATCCTCGTACTGGCCGGCAAGGCGCGGATACTGGCCATCCGCGGTATGGGTGCCGTCGACGCCATGGCATGCGGCGCATACGGCCTGCACCTTCTGCTTGCCCGCGGCGGCATCACCGGATGCGGAGGCAGTGGTGCTCGCGAACACGGCGGCGAGCGCGAGCAGGGAAATCGTCAGGAAACGCTGCTGCATGGTTCGATCCTTCCGCTGATTCATTGCTTGCCGCCAAAGCTGGACAGATAAGCGGCGATGTCGGCGATGTCCTGCTCGGACAGGCTGTCGGCCTGCGCATCCATCGTCGGGTGCGTGCGGTCGCCGCTCTTGTATTCGTTGAGCGCGTTGATCAGGTACTGCTCGTTCTGCCCGGCGATGCGCGGCACATGGTAATTCGGGTAGGCGTTTTCGTAGCCGGGGATGCCGTGGCAACCGTGGCAGGTATAGACCTTGGTCCGGCCGGCTTCGGGATTGCCGGTGAGGGTGGCGGCTTGCAGCGCGAGTGGCGCGCTGGCCAGGGCAACGACAAGGACAGCCGACAGCGATCGAATCATTTCTCGCATCCCCACGCGCGAAGGAGCGCGCTCGCAAAGCGCGAAGTATAGCGTGCAGGGTCCACGCCCGGGCAAGGTGTGACTTTCGACGGTGGTGGTCTCGTTGAAGTCCGTTCGCCCTGAGCGTAGGCCCGCAGGGCCGGAGTCGAAGGGGCGATTTACGTTTCGACTCCGTTCGCTTCGCTCACTACGCTCAACGCGAACGGCGACTTTCAAACTGCACCGCAACCCTTTCGACGCGTGACTTGCGGCCCGCGATGGGGCGCAGGCGTGCGCGGCAGAATCCGCGCCGCAAGATTCGCGTCCAGGGAACTTACCTTCGAGCGTGGAATCAATCTTGCGCATCCCGCGCGAGAGCAGCGACGCGCTGCATGTTCCGAAAACTGCAACCTCTGATCAGGCGACGGCATCAATGACATGCCGCGCTTGCACACCAGTTGAATTGGTGTTATACATAACTACAACACCACATCCCTAAACGACCTCGACGACCGCCGCCATGAATGGAATTCCGTTTCGCCCGCCGATGTTGCGTCTCGCCCTGATCTCCAGCCTGAGCCTCGCGCTGGCCGCCTGCGGCAGTGGCGGTCCGCAGAAGGACGCCAATGCCGGCCAGAGCAGCGTGCCGGTGGAAGTTGCGGCGGCCGCCCACGCGCCGATCAGCGCCAGCTATTCCGGCACCGCCGCGCTGGAAGCCGAGCACGAGGCCGACGTGGTGGCCAAGGCATCCGGCGTGCTGCTGAAACTGTATGTCGAGGAAGGCCAGCACGTGAAGGCGGGCGAGCTGCTGGCGCAGATCGATCCGTCCAGCGCGGCCAATCAGCTCGCGCAAAGTGAAGCGCAATTGAAGAAGGCACAGGCCACCTACGAGCGCGCGTCGAAAGCCATCAAGCAGCAGTTGATCCCGAAGCAGGAATACGACGGCGACCTCTACGACATGCAGGCGCAGACCGCGGCCACGAAGAGCGCGCAGTTGCAGTTGTCGTGGACGCGCATCACCGCGCCCATCTCCGGCGTGATCTCGAAGCGCATGGTCAAGCAGGGCAACCTGGTGCAGGCCAACCAGGCGATCTTCCATATCGTGGACATGAATCCGCTGACGGCGACGTTGAACGTGCCCGAGCGCGAGATCGGCACCTTGAAATCCGGCCAGCCTGTGAAGCTCAACGTGGACGCGCTGCCCGGCAAGCAGTTCGCCGGCAGCATCGAGCGCATCGCGCCGGTGGTGGATGCATCCAGCGGCACCTTCCGCGTGACCTGTTTGTTCGACAACACCAAGGCCGGCAACGAAATCCTGCGGCCGGGCATGTTCGGGCGCGTGGACATCGTCTACGACCAGCGCCGCGATGCGCTGGTGATCCCGCGCAGCGCGCTGATGGACGAGGACGGCGAAACCGCGGTGTTCGTGGTCGAGCAGGGCAAGGCCAAGCCGAAGCCTGTCGACAAGAAAGTGAAGCCGAAACCGGGCGACGCCGTCGCCGCGGAACCTGCCAAGCCCGCGCCACCGGTGCTGCTCGCCAAGCGCCGCACGGTACAGATCGGCTACGTGGATGGCGATCGCGTGCAGATCGTCAGCGGCCTGAAAACCGGCGATCGCGTGATCACGCTCGGCCGCGACGCGGTGCGCGACGGCAGCGAGGTGCAGGTGCTCGCGCCCAGCGTGGCGAAGACCAACACGCCAGCCTCGAACGCGGAGTAAGCCATGAGCTTGCCAGAGCTGGCCACGCGCCGGCGCGTCACCATCGGGATGGTGACGCTGACCTTCGTGCTGTTCGGATTGATCGGCTTGTCCGACCTGAAAGTGAACCTGCTGCCGGATCTTTCCTATCCGACGCTCACCGTGCGCACCGACGACGCGGGCGCCGCGCCCGCGGAGATCGAAAACCTGATCACCGAGCCGGTCGAGGAAGCGGTCGGCGTGGTGAAGAACGTCAAGCGCGTGCATTCGATTTCGCGCACCGGCGAATCCGACGTCATCCTGGAATTCGCCTGGGGCACGGACATGGACATGGCCGCGCTCGACGTGCGCGACAAGCTCGACACCTTGCAGTTGCCGCTGGAAGCGGCGAAACCCTTGCTGCTGCGTTTCAATCCGTCCACCGATCCGATCGTGCGGATCGGCCTGTCTGCGAAGGACGCCAGCGACGCCGATCCGGCCGCGCTGAAGCGCCTGCGCCGGTTCGCCGACAACGAGCTGAAGAAGCGCCTCGAACCCGTCGCCGGCGTCGCGGCGGTGAAGGTCGGCGGCGGCCTGGAAGACGAAGTCGAAGTCGCGGTGGACCAGCACAAGCTGGCCCAGCTCGGCATCGACATCAACACGGTGATCACCCGGCTCAAGAACGAGAACGTCAACATCTCCGGCGGCAGCATCGACCAGGGTTCGCAGCGTTATCTCGTCCGCACGCTCAACCAGTTCACCGACCTGCAGCAGATGCGCGACACGCTGATCAAGGTGGACAGCAATGGCGTGCCGATCCGGCTGAAGGATGTTGCGAAAGTCTGGCAGGGCTACAAGGAACGCGACGGCGTGATCCGCGTGGACGGGCACGAGGCGATCGAGCTTGCGGTCTACAAGCAGGGCGACGCCAATACCGTGAGCGTCGCGCAGGCGGTGCACGCGGAGCTCGACAAGCTCGGCGACAGCCTGCCTGCCGGCGCCAGGCTCACGGTGCTGGACGACCAGTCCACGTTCATCCGGGATGCGCTCTCCGACGTACGCAACGACGCGCTGATCGGCGGCGTGCTGGCGATCCTGGTGATCTTCTTCTTCCTGCGCCATGCGCGCAGCACGTTCATCGTCTCGCTGTCGCTGCCGGTGTCGCTGATCACCACGTTCTTCCTGATGGACCGTTTCGGACTGTCGTTGAACGTGATGTCGCTGGGCGGCCTGGCGCTCGCCACCGGCATGGTGGTGGACGACTCGATCGTGGTGCTGGAGAACATCGCGCGCAAGCGCGAAGCGGGTATGGGCATCGTGGAAGCGGCCGTGGCCGGCGCTTCCGAAGTCGGCATGGCGGTGACCGCGTCCACGCTCACGACGGTCGCGGTGTTCCTGCCGCTGGTGTTCGTGCAGGGCATCGCCGGGCAGCTGTTCCGTGACCAGGCGCTCACCGTCACCTTCGCGATGCTGATTTCGCTGGTCGTGGCCATGACGCTGATTCCGATGCTGGCATCACTGCACGGGCGCGCGCCGCTGGCCTACAAGGAAGAGCTTGAAGAAAAGCAGACCCGCAGCCGCCTCGGCGTGCTGCCGCGTGCAGTGGCCTGGGGCGGGTTCAGCATCGCCCGCACGATCGGCGGCGTGTTCGGCCACGTGCTGCGCTTCATCGGCAAGGGCGTGATGATTCCCTACGAGCGCGCGGCGGCGTTGTATCACCGCGCGCTGCCGAAGGCGCTGATCCATCCCTGGCGCGTGCTCGGTTTCGCGGCTGTTTCATTCGCGATCGCGCTGGCGCTGGTGCCGACGCTCGGACTCGACCTGATTCCGCAGCTCGCGCAGGATCGTTTCGAGATGACCGCGACGCTGCCGCCCGGCACGCCGCTGGCGCAGACCGACGCACTGGTGCGCGAGATTTCGCAGCGCCACGCGCACGATCCGGGAGTGGCGTCCATCTACGGCGTGGCCGGCGTCGGCACGCGGCTGGATGCCAATCCGACCGAGTCGGGCGAAAACATCGCGCGCATGACGATCACGATGAAGCCCGGCGCCGGCAAGGGCGCGGAGGCGGCGGAAACGCAGCGGTTGCGCGAGACGCTAGCGCTGCATCCCGCCGTCGAGGCGAAGTTCTCGCGGCCGCAGTTGTTCTCGTCCGCCGCGCCGCTGGAAGTGGAAATCCGCGGCTACGACCTGGACGCGCTGACCGTCGCTGGCCGCAAGCTCGCCGCGCTGATGCGCGACTCGGGCCACTTCACCGACATCAAGTCCACGGTCGCCGGCGGCTATCCGGAAATCGCGATCCGCTTCGACGCCGACCGCGCCGCGGCGTTGGGATTGACGACGCGCGACATCGCCGACCGCATCGTGCGCAAGGTGAAAGGCGAGGTCGCCACGCGCTACGACTTCCACGACCGCAAGATCGACGTGCTGGTGCGTGCGCAGGAAAGCGACCGCGACAGCGTGGATGCGATCCGCAACCTGATCGTCGGCTATATCTCGTCGAATGCCGCGTCGAACAACAACAACGCGAATACTTCGCAGGAAGATAGCGCGAGCAACGCAGGCCTGGCAGCGACCGGCAACCAGCAACCGGCAACCGGCAACCGCATTGCCGACACGCCATCGCCCGGGCTGGATACGCCGGTGCGGTTGTCGTCCGTCGCCGATGTCGTGGCGACCGAAGGCCCTTCGGAAATCAATCGCGTCAGCCAGGAGCGCGTGGCGATCGTCTCCGCGGGCGTCGCGCACGGCGACGATCTCGGCAGCGCGATCAAGGAAGTGCGCGCGATCGTGAATGCGCATCCGCTCGCCGCGGGCGTGACCGTGCACATCGGCGGACAGAGCGCGGATCTTTCCGACTCGGTGCGCTCGATGCTGTTCGCGCTCGGGCTCGCGATCTTCATGGTCTACCTGGTGATGGCATCGCAATTCGAATCGCTGCTGCACCCGTTTGTGATCATGTTCTCGGTGCCGCTGGCGATGGTGGGCGCGGTGCTGGCGCTGAAACTCACCGGCTCGACGCTTTCGGTCGTCGTGTTCATCGGCCTGATCATGCTGGTCGGCATCGTGGTGAAGAATGCGATCATCCTGATCGACCGCGTCAACCAGTTGCGCGAAGAAGGCCTGCCCAAGCGCGAGGCGATCTGCCAGGCGGCCGAATCGCGTCTGCGTCCGATCTCGATGACCACGCTCGCCACCTTGCTGGGCTTCCTGCCGCTGGCGATCGGGTTGGGCGCGGGCGCGGAAGTGCGCTCGCCGATGGCGATCACGGTGATGGGCGGCCTCGCGGTTTCCACGCTGCTCACGCTGGTGGTGATCCCGGTG
>DASSEW010000089.1:0-12273 GCA_035695065.1 Rhodanobacteraceae bacterium
CGGCATGCCAGCAACAGCGACCTGCTTTGCGAGGCATTCCTGCATGCGTTTACTGGGCAACCACTGCCAACTGATGAGGAGCTGAGACGAACCATGGCAATGAAGAAAGCTGCTGCGAAGAAATCCGCCAAGAAGGCGGCCAAGAAGTCCACCGCGAAAAAGGCCCGCAAGCCCGCTCGCGCCAAGACCGCTTCGGCACGCAAGACCGCCAAGCGCAAACCGGCGGCGAAGAAAGCCGCGAAGAAGCCGGCGCGCAAGCGCGCGGCGAAGAAGGGCGCCCGCAAGGCCGCCCCGAAGAAGGCTGCCGTGATGGCCAAGGCCACCCGCGCCAGCAAGACGTCCAAGGCAAAGAAGAAGTAAGCAAGGGTCCACTGTCAAGCAACAAGCTGACGCACCATAACTACAAGCGAAGCTCTCCCTGTGGTTCGCCCAGCGCAGGGGGAGCTTGGTAACCGAAGAATCGATTGCCAGCCCCGGCCTCAAGCCGGGGTTTTGCTTTTTTTGGCGCGGGGACGCGTCGGTGCGTGGCGATGCATTCGATTGTCTGGCTACGGGCAGAAGACGTGTGCCCTGCCGACGCGCAAGCCGCACTTTTGAAGGTCAGCGTGCCACCCCGAACCGGAGCGCGCAGCGTTGTCAAACAATGTGTCGCCGCGCATGAAGATTGCCGTGCGCGGTCGATGGCGTTATGTTTCCCGCGCCGCTCGATGCGGTTGGGGACCGGAACGCCTGACGAACCGCGCGCATTGCGCCGCATGGAATGGTTCGTGCTAGGTATCCGGTGTGGCGCGATGTCGCGCGTTCCATGTGAGTTCACACCATGACCGCATTGATCCAGTCAGCCCGATTTGTTTCGTCCGCGCGCAGCTGCGCGAATCTTGCCGTGCTCGGCGCGCTCGTCCTCGCGCTCGCCGCTTGCGGCAACAACAACGCGCCGCAGAACGCCGCCACCGCCCAGCAACCCGGAGCGGCAGCGTCCACATCCGCGAAGCCGGCAGCGGCTTCGACCGCCGCGCAACAGGCCAAGGCGCAGGCCGATGCACAGGCGGAGCAGGCCGCCCAGGCCAAGCTCGATTCGATGAGCGTCAAGCAGTTGCTGGACGCCGCACGCACGGCCATGAACCAGCAGAAGCTGGTCGCGCCGAAGGGCGACAATGCCTTCGAATATTATGAAACCGCGTTGCAGAAGGATCCGAAGAACCAGGTCGCGCAGGATGCGTTGCGCGAGTCCTTCCCGTTCGGCGCGAATGCGGTCGAAGCGGCGATCGGCCAGAACAATTTCGACGAGGCGCAGCGCGAGATCGGCCTCCTCGCCAAGGCCGACCCGAGCAACTACACGTTGACTATCCTGCGTTCCAAACTGGACGCGGCGAAGAAGCAGCAGCAACGCGAGGCCGACCAGAAGGCCAAGGCCGCGGCGGAGCTTGCCGCCAGGCAGGCCGCGGAGGCCAAGGCTGCCGCAGCGGCAGCGAAGGCGCCGCCGGTGGTGCAGCAGCCGGTAGTGCAGCAGCCGCAGCCCGCGCCGGTGCAGGAAGCGCCCAAGCCGACGCCTCCGCCGCAACCGGTCGGAGAAACGCGCCCGGCGCAGGTCGTCACCCCGGCGGCGCCCGAGTATCCGCTGGACGCCGCGCGCAACGGCACATCCGGCTACGCGACCGTGGAGTTCACCGTCAATCCGGACGGATCGGTCAGCAACGCGCACGTGATCGCATCGCAACCGGGACGCGTGTTCGACCGCGCCGCAATCCAGGCGGTGTCGCGCTCGAAGTTCAATCCGGCGTTGAAGAACGGACAGCCGGTCTCCAGCACCCTGCAGCGCCGCATCGACTTCAAGATGTGAGGTGGCGAGCGGCGTCGGCGAGCGCTGACGCCGTTGCCTCGACCGATTCAGGCCCGCGAGCTGCGCTCGCCGCAGTTCGCGGGTTGGACCGGGTCGAGAGCAGAGATTCCGCTTTGCGGCGGTCGCGAATGCTGCCCGCCTTGCTACTGCAATTCTGCTTTCGGCGACCGCCGCCGGCTTGCATCAATCTCCCTTCTTCGACTGTGTCCGCCGATGCGCGCGTGAAGCCTTGCTGGCGCGCGCGTGCGTGGTTCGGGCCGGCGCCTTCAGCCCGGCCCAGTCCACTTCCGGAAGCCCGAGCATCTTGTCGAACACCATCGGCATCAGTCCGGCGGGCTCGATGCACTCGCAATTCCACATGAGCACCATGCCGACATGGTATTCGGGGAAGAAGCCGATCTCGGCTCGGTAGCCCTGCACCGCGCCGGCGTGGAAGATCAGCGTGTGGCCCTCGTAGTCGTAGACGCGCCAGCCCAGCGCGTAATGCGCTTCCTTGACGCGTGCGCGGCGCCACGGCGAGTTCATGCGCTCGCTGGGGGTGTCGATGCCCGGCGCGTGCAACACGTCCAGCAACGATTGCGACAACACCATCGGACGACCGCCCATCTGTGCGATCAGCCACTGCTCCATGTCACGGATACTGGCGTTCACGCCCGCCGCGGGCGGCACGTAGAAGTTGTCGTTGGGTTCGAATGCAATCCAGTTGTTACCGCGGCGATAGTGCGGGTGGGCCCAGCTCTTGCTGGACTCCAGGCCGTCGCGGCCGTAAGTCGCGGTGGTCATGCCCAGCGGCAGGAACAGCCGCTTGTCGACGAGGTGGTAGAAGAAATCACCGGTCTCGGCGTACACCACGTCGCCGATCAGCGAGAAGGCGACGTTCTGGTAACCGTAGCAATCGCCCACTCCGCAGGTCATGTTCACTTCGTCCAGCTTGCGCGCCAGTTCCGCATACGGCACGCCGTCGGACAACATGTTGTCGTAGGCGTTGCGCGGCAGGCCCAGGCGCTGGCCGAGGATGTCGCGCACCGTCGCCTGCTCGGTGGCGTGCGCATTCTTCAACTTGAAGAACGGCAGCACGTCGGACAGTCGCGTGTCCCAGCTCAGTATCCCGTCGTGCACCAGGATGCCGGTGAGTGCCGTGGCGAATGCCTTGGACAGCGATGCCAGCCGGAACACGGTATCCGGCTGCACCTTCTCGCCGGTCTGCGCATCCGCCCAGCCCAGCGTGTGTTCGAAACGCACCTTGTCGTCCACGATCACCGCGGTGGCGAGTCCCGCGACCCGGTTGGACGCCGCGACCTGGTCGAGCCATCCCTGGTAACTCTGAAGCGCGTCATTGATGCGATCCGGCGGCAGCTGATCCTTGGGGCCGGTGTGCACGACCGTCGGCTCGTGCGGGGGCGCGGGTCGCGACCATGCGCCGGACGCAGCCAGCGCGAGGCCGCCGGCGAGCAGCGCGACGATGCAACGACGGCGGAACAGCGTGTTAAGCTCGCCGCGGCCCGATCGAAATGACCGTGCGCCGCGCGCGCGGAACAGCGAGGAGAAACGCATGACAGGCATTATCGTGGTGCTGATTATCGTCGCGGTGATTGTGGTTTACTTCATCGCGATCTACAACGGACTGGTCACCGCGCGCAATGCGTACAAGAACGCGTTCGCGCAGATCGACGTGCAGCTGACGCGCCGGCACGACCTGATTCCGAACCTGGTGGAAACGGCCAAAGGGTATCTTGCCCACGAACGCGAAACACTGGAAGCCGTCACGGCTGCGCGCACTGCCGCGGTGAACGGGCTGGCGGCGGCCAAGGCCAGCCCGGGCGATCCCAATGCGATGCAGCAGTTGTCCGGCAGCGAGAACCAGTTGACCCAGGCGCTGGGCCGGCTGTTCGCCGTGAGCGAGGCCTATCCGGACCTGAAGGCCAACCAGAACATGATGCAGCTGTCGGAAGAGTTGACCTCGACCGAGAACCGCGTCGCGTTCGCGCGGCAGGCCTACAACGACTCGGTGATGAGCTACAACAACCGCCGCGAGGTGTTCCCGGCGTCGCTGATCGCGGGCGGCTTCGCCGCGGCCGAGCCGCTGGCGATCGACGATCCGGCCAAGCGCGAGGCGCCGAAGGTGAGTTTTGCATGAGCGGGCGAAAATCGTAAATCGAAAGTGGCAAGTCGAAGAAGATGCTGATGCATGGACTCGACTTCGATTCCCGGCTTTCAACTCTCGACTTTCGGCTCCCACATGGACTTCTTCGCCCAACAAGCGCGCGTCCGGCGCAGCAGTCGCAGGCTCGTTGTGCTGTTCGTGCTCGCCGTGGCGGCCATCGTCGCAGCGGTGGACCTGATCTGCGGGTTCCTGCTGGTCGGTCCCAAACCGGAGATCCTGCTCGCCATCTCGATCGCAGTGATCGTGCTGATCGGGCTGTGCTCGATGTACCGCGTCGCTTCCTTGCGCGGCGGCGGCTCGGCGGTGGCGATCGGCATGGGCGCCACGCCGGTTCCGGCGGATACCACCAACCCCGCGTGGAAGCGCTTGCGCAACGTGATCGAGGAAGTGGCGATCGCCTCCGGCGTGCCGGTGCCGGAAATCTGGGTCATGGAGAACGAGCCCGCGATCAACGCGTTCGCCGCTGGCTACACGCCGGCGGATGCGGCGGTGTGCGTGACGCAGGGTTGCCTGGACAAACTCGACCGCGATGAACTGCAGGGCGTGATCGCGCACGAGTTCAGCCACGTGCTGAACGGCGACATGCGCCTCAATATCCGCCTGATCGGACTGCTTTTCGGCATCCTGGCGATCGGCATCGTCGGGCGCTTCATGATGTACAGCAGCAGTGGCCGCAGCCGCCGCAACAACAGCGGCAATCTCGCGCTCGCGGGGCTCGCGCTGTTCGTGATCGGGTACATCGGATTGTTTTTCGGCAAATTGATCCAGGCGGCGGTCGCGCGTGCGCGCGAATCGCTGGCGGATGCCTCCGCGGTGCAGTTCACCCGCCAGACCTCGGGCATCGCCGGCGCCCTGAAGAAGATCGCGGCGCTGGTGGACGGTTCGCAATTGCAGGCGTCCGGCCGCGACGAGGTGCGCCACATGCTGTTCGGCGATGCCGACCAGTCCTCGTGGTTTGCCACCCATCCGCCGATCCTCCAGCGCATACGCGAGCTGGAACCGCAGTTCGATCCGAAGGAGCTCGACAAGATCGTGCACGACTGGGTGCAGGCCGGCGGTGATCCGGACTCGATCAACCTGCAGCACGGCGCGCATGATTTCGCGCAGGCCGTGCATCAGTTTGCGCGCGTGGATGGCGACGTGGACGTCAACGAGCCGGTGTTCGCGCATGCGGGGGGCGCCGCCGTGGCGGCCGCGCCAGCCGCGATGGTTGCGGGCGCCGCAGGAACAGCGGCCTCGATCCCGAATCGTGCCGCGACGCTGGCCATCGCCGCAGGCGCGGTGGCGGCACAGGTCGGCACGCCCGGCGCGGACGATTACCGCGCGGCGGCCGCGCTGCACGCGCGCATCCCCGATGCGCTGGCCGCCTCCGCGCGCGATTCCCGCGGTGCGCTCGCAGTGGTGTTTGCACTGGTGCTGTCCGACCAGGCCGACGTGCAGCAGAAGCAGTCGCAAGCCATCACGCAAGCATTCGATGCCTCCACGGCGGAAGCTGCGCGCAGTGCGCTCGCGCAAACGGCGCAGCTGCATCCGATGCTGCGGTTGCCGCTGGCGCAACTGGCGTTCCCGGCGTTGAAGCGCCGTCCGCGCCCGGAGCTGGAGAAGTTCGTTGCCACGCTGGATGCGCTGATCCGCGCCGACGACAAGGTCGAGCTGGATGAATACTGCCTCGCCAAACTGGTGCAGGTGCAGGTGATCGCCGCGCTCGACCCGGCCGCGCATTTCCAGGCCGGCAGCGTGCGCCTACATGATGTGCAGGATGCCCTGCGCGATCTCTGCGCGCTGATGGCGCACTTCGGCGCCGATGACGAGGACGCCGCGCGGCGCGCCTTCCTGCTCGGCATGCAGGAAGCGTTGCCCGGCACCACGCCGCTGTACGCGATTCCCGAGGATTGGCAGGCCGCGCTGGATGGCGCGCTGGAAAAGCTGGCGCGACTGGCGCCGGAAGGCAAGCAACTCGTCGTGCGCGCGCTCACCAGCGCGATCGCGGCGGACGGCGGGGTCAACGTCGCCGAATCGGAATTGCTGCGCGTGACCTGCGCGGTGCTGGGATGTCCGCTGCCGCCGGTGCTGTCGAACGGCTGATGTAGGGCGGACACCGTCCGCCGACTGGCAGCGGATGAAAACCTGGACACGGATCAGGTAGATGAACACGGATAGCAGCAGCTATCGGCTTTTATCCGTATTTCATCCGCGTCGAAATTTTTCGATTTCGCAGAGCAAAGTAGGGCGGAGAATGTCCGTCCCGGCGGGCAATGACCGCCCTACCCGGCGATGTATCGCTGCAGCTGGTCGATCTCCAGCGCCTGGTCGTCGATCACGGCCTTGACCAAGTCGCCGATCGATACCACGCCGATCACCTTGCCGCCGTCCACCACCGGCAGGTGGCGCACGCGGCGGTCGGTGCACAGGCGCATGCATTCATCCACCGAGGAAGCCGGGCTGACGCACAGCGGGGTGGGTGTCATGATTTCGGACACCGGCGTGTCGCGCGACGAGCGGCCCTTGAGGATCACCTTGCGTGCGTAATCGCGCTCGCTGACGATGCCGGTCAGTTCGCCGGCGCGCATCACCAGCAGCGCGCCGATGCCGCGCTCGGCCATCGTGCGGATGGCGTCCAGCACCGGCGCATCCGGCGCGACCGTATACACCGCGTTGCCCTTGGCTTCCAGCAGATGCTTGACCTGACGCATGGTTGTTTGCTCCGGCCGTCTGCACGTCTGGAATTCTAGCTCGGCTCAGTGATGGCGGCGTGTGGTGTCGCGCGGCCGCGGCGGGTTCGGATTTTCGACATAGGAAACACCGCCGAGCTGCGCCATCTGCCGCTCGATCCACGCCGCGCGCCGTTGCACGTAGGCGGAAGGATGGTTGGCGTGCAAGCGGCGCGGGTCGGGCAGCACGGCTGCGAGCAGCGCGGCCTGGTGTGCACTCAACTGCGAGGCATGTTCACCCCAATAGGTTTGCGCCGCGGCTTCGACCCCGTAGATGCCGTCGCCCAGTTCGGCGATGTTGGCGTACACCTCGAGGATGCGGCGCTTGGGCCAGGTTGCCTCGATCAACACGGTGAAATAGGCCTCGATGCCCTTGCGCACGAAGCTGCGTCCGTTCCACAGGAACAGGTTCTTGGCCGTCTGCTGGCTGATCGTGCTGGCGCCGCGCAGGCGCTCGCCGCGATCGGCATCGTTGATCGCGTCATGGATGGACTCGATGTCGAAGCCATGGTGGAACGGAAATTTCTGGTCCTCGCCGGCCACCATCGCCAGCGGCGCCACCGGCGCGATGCGCGACCACGGCATCCATCGATAGCGCAATTGGAAATCATGCTCGCCGTGCAGCTTTGCGCCGATGCTGCGTTCGACCATGAATGCGCTGGTCGGCGGAGGCAGGAAGCGCAACAGCAATACCGGCAGCCAGGTTAGCAGAAACAGGACCAGCAACGAGATCGCGATGCGGCGAACAATCCGCCGCCAGCGTGATCCGGGCGAAGAGGCTATGGATTTTCGGGTGCGGAAGATCGGACGCATGCGCCGCGTACTGTAGCCGACGGCCATCCAGGAACTACGTCGCGGCGTTCAACCATGTTTCCGCGGGCTGTGCGCGCGCGAACAGGAAACCCTGGCCGCATTCGCAGCCGAGCTTGCGCAGCACCTCGCGTTGCGCCTCGGTCTCGATGCCCTCGGCGATGACCTGCATGGAAAGCGTGTCGGCCAGCGCGAGGATCGCGCGCACCACCGCCACGCTGCCGCCGCCATCGCCCTCGGCCAGGCTGGCCACGAAGGACTGGTCGATCTTCAGCGCCTGCAGCGGATACTGGTGCACGTATGACAACGAGGAATAGCCCGTGCCGAAATCATCCAGCGCAACGCTGATGCCGTGCGAGCGCAGGGTTTGCAGCATGCGCTTCACGTCGGAAGGATTCTCCAGCAATGCGCGCTCGGTGACTTCGATGCGCACGCGGTGCGCCGGCAGGCCGTAACGCGCGAGCAGGCCGAGCAGGCGACGGTCGAGATCCTCGCTGCGGAAATGCCGCCCGGAGAGATTGATGCTGATGAACAGGTTCTTGGCGGTCAATGCCGGCCCGTCGCTGAAGACCTGCTCGAAGATCTGCCAGTCGATCGCTTCCGACAGGCCGCTTTCCTCGGCCACGGTCAGGAACGCGCCGGGGAGCAGCAGGCCGCGTTGCGGATGCCGCCAGCGCATCAGCGCCTCGTAGCCGATCGTTTCGCCGCTCGCCAGTTGCACGATCGGCTGGTAGTGCGGTTCGAACTCGCCGCGCGTCAGGCCGCGACGCAGGTCGTTTTCCACTTCCAGCAAGGTGAGCGCCTGCTGGCGCAAGCCTTCGTCGAACAGCGCGTAGCGATGCCGGCCTTCGGCCTTGGCGCGGTACATCGCCGAATCCGCATCGCGCAGCAGTTCCTCGGGCCGGCGGTATTGCGGCGCGGCGACCGCAATGCCGATCGAAGTGGAGGTGAACAACTCCTTGGCGGCCAGCCGGAACGGCGCGTTCAATTCATTGATGATGCGCTCGGCGACCTGGCAGGCGGACTCGGCATCGCCGACGTCTTCCAGCAACACGCCGAATTCGTCGCCGCCCAGGCGCGCGACCACGTCCTGTGATTTCAGGCATGCGCGCACGCGGCCGCCGGCCTGGAACAGCAGGTCGTCGCCGATCAGGTGGCCGACCGAATCGTTGATCACCTTGAAGCGATCGAGATCGAGGAACAGCACCGCAAACAATCGCGTCGGATCGGCGTGGTACTGCTCCAGCGCCTGTTCCAGCCGCTGCATCAGCAGGCTGCGGTTGGGCAGTCCGGTCAGCGAATCGTGCAGCGTCTCGTACTTCAGCCGCGCTTCGACGCGCTCGCGCTCGGCGATCTGCTCCCGCAGGTCGCGGTTGGCGAGCGCCAATGCGCGGGTGCGTTCGCCGACGCGACGCTCCAGGCCGGCATAGGCGGCCTTCAGTGATTCCGCCGCGCGCACGCGCTCCAGCGCGTTGGCGATGTGATAGGACACGAAGGTCAGCAGTTCCTGGTCGCGCAACGTGTAGCGATGTTCGGGTGTATAGCTCTGCACGACCAGCGCGCCGACCGTTCTTTCCGAGCACACCAGCGGCACGCCGAGCCAGCACACCGAATCAGTGCCGCTCTGCACGACGTCGCCGCGTTCGCGCATGCGCACGATGTCGTCGGTGTTGGCGAGCAATGCGGTGCCGTGGCTGAGCACGTACTCGGTCAAGCCCTTGCCGAGCTTGCGGGTGTGACGTTCGGGGTCGCGTTCGTCCACGGAGTAGGGGAAGGTCAGTTCGCCCTGGTCTTCCGAGAACAGCGCGATGTAGAAGTTGCGCGCGTACAGCAGGCCGCCGACCACGCGATGCACCGCGGCATAGAAATCATCGATGCTGTCGGTGGTGTTGGCCAGTTCCGCGATCCGGAACAGTGCCGCCTGCAGGCGTTCGCCGCGCTGGCGTTCCAGCACCTGCTGCTGCAGCACGCGGTTGGCTTCACGCAACGCTTCGGTGCGCTCGTCGACGCGCCGCTCCAGTTCCGCATGGGCGAAGCGGCGCTCCAGCGCGGTCTGGATGTGCTGCGCGACATAGATCAGCAGCGCCTTGTCCTGTTCGCTGTAGCGCGCGCTTTCGGTGTAGCTCTGGACCACCACGCCGCCGACCACCTGGTCGCCACGCAGCAGCGGCACGCCGAGCCAGTCCACCGGGTCGGGACCGGTTCCGCGATAGGGACCGCCCACCTGGGCGGTGATCTGGGCGATCGGTCCCATCAACGGCTCGCCCTTGCGGATCAGGTACCAGGTCGGCCCGTAGCGGATCTCGTCCATCGGCTGGTCGAGATTCGGATCCGGTGGATCGGGATCGGCCACGTCCGCGAAATAGGCGAAGCGGATCGTGTCGCGCTGGCCGTCGTACAGCACGATGTAGAAGTTCTCGGCATACATCAGATCGGCCACGATCCGGTGCAGCGCGCGCAGCGTCTCGTTGACGTCCTGATTGGCACTGGCCTGATCGGCGATCGCGTACAACGCGCGCTGCAGGCGTTCGGCCTGCTCCAGTCGCAACACCGACGCAGTGAGCTCCTCGTGCTGCGACAATGCGCTCAGCCGCAGATCGATCAGGCGCACCGCGGCCTGCAACATGCAATCGTTGTCGGCGCCGGCGGGAGCGGGCCGCAGCTCCAGCTGGTAATCGCTTTCGAGTGGAACGCGCAGCACGCGGTCGTCAGGCTCCGCATTCTCGGGCCGGGTGATCCGCGCGCGAATGCCGGGAAACAGGTTGCCGACCAGTTCGGCGGCTGCGCTTTCGATGCCGGCGAGGTTCTGCGGCGTCCACAGCTGACGGCATAAATCGAGCAAGTTCGGCTCGGGCAGCACGCCGCCTGTAGCGCTTGCGGTCAGATGGTGAACGCGGCCGGTCATTTCTTGTCCAATTCCCCCCAATGGTCGAGTGTAGCGCCGGAATGCAGCAGGAAACATGCCTGCGCGCAGGGTCCGGCGAGACTGTGCCCCGGGTCACGATTTGTTAGCAAAATGTAAGAATTCTGCTGTATACTTGTCCCAAATCGGTGGTCGAATCGACCCCGAAGGCCTTTCTGTTCCGAAGCATGCGTCTCGTCCTCGCCAGCGTTGTGTTCGCCAGCATGGTGCTCGGGTTGCCCTTGGCGGCCAGCGGCCAGACCCGCTCGCGTCCTGCGCATCCGAAAGCATCGGCGTTGGCGCCTGCGCCGCTGGTGATGGCCGGCGCCGACGCACAGACTGCGTTGCCGGTCTGGCGGACAGCCGACGGTCGTACCCTGACGCTGGTGGCGGGCAGCGAGGCGCAGGGCGATGCCGTGCCGGGCTCGGCCGCAGGTTTGCGTTCGGTGGATGCCCATTCCGCTGCATTCAGTACGGGCCTGCAGTTCAACGTGTCCACGGGCTTGTATGGCCGCGCCGATGTCGCCCAGCGCAATTGGCTGTCCAATGCGTCCTGCCAGCCTTCGCAATCGGGAATCGGGAATTCCGCTTGTGCTGAAATTGCGCCGCTTGCAGCCAGCCAGAGCGGCGAGATCGGTGCCGGCTACGCAAACGGCTCGATGAAGCTCGATCTTTCCGTGGGCCAATCCCGCACGAACCAGGGCAACAGCGCCGCCCTGCGCGCAGGTGCTGCTTTGCCGCGCGTGTTGCCAACCGGCAGCGGAGCCGGGGTCGCCGCACCGCTGGTGTTTCCGGACAGCACCAGCACCGATATCGCCGCCCGCGGCCAGATCCCCATCCTTCCCGATACCCGCTTGGACTTGGGCGCGAGCCGCGGGCGCGTACACTTCCTGCCCAGCGCGGGCCTGCTCGGCGGCGATGATCTGGATCAGACCACGATCAGCCTGGGACTGGAACACGGCCCGGTGAGCGGCACCATCGTGGGCCGTACGCTGCAGCCCGCGTTGCCGGGCAGCTCGCTGGACCCGAGTCAGCGCTGGAGCGGCATTGATCTTGGCGTGAGCGTCCGCCTGCCGTGGCAGGGCGAGCTGAGCTTCGGTGCGCAGAATGTCTGGTCTTCCGGCAAGCAGCCGCTGCTGAATCCCCAGGACGTCGGTCCGGACCAGGCGCGCGTCCCGTACGTGCAATATCATCAAGAGCTGTAAGCCCGCCGGGCCGGCTCTGCTGTGGGATCCCCATTATTTTCCCGGCTCCGACCTATTGGTCGGAGGTTTGTTGCTGCGCCGCTTGCAATTAACGGCGTTTTCACGTATTCATTGTCGATCCGCAGCGGGAAGGGGAGCCGGAACGCCGGATCAATAAAGGGACAGGCGAACACTGCCTGATTCTTCGGGAACCCCATGAGCGTGGCGAGCCTTGCTGCGTACGCTTGCGTACGTTACAGGGGGATTCCCAAAGGGTTAGGAAGTTGTTAGCATCCGTCCCTGCCGAGGGTTTAGGTGGGCCTCGCTGGCGTATCCCAGGGCGGAGCACTTGTCCCGAAACTGTGTCACATCTGACGTTGGAGACTGTAATGAAACTTGATCGCAACGAGCTTTCCAAGGCCGTGCGTGTGGCTCTTTCGATGGGTGCTGTTGCCGCCGTGGGAGTGGTGGGAACTGCCCAAGCGCAAGATCAGACCGCCGCGCAAGGAACGAATCAGCAACCGCAGACCCTCCAGACCATTGTGGTCACGGGTTCGCACATTCGCCGTGTTGATCTGGAGACGGCCAATCCGGTCGTCACGATCAGTGCGGCCGCCGTCCAGAACAGCGGCAAGCTGACACTGGGCGACCTGGTGCAGGAA
>DASSEW010000090.1:0-61465 GCA_035695065.1 Rhodanobacteraceae bacterium
AGCGAGGCTTGCGTTAAGCGGGGAGTGGGATGGGAAACACCACACTGCGCGCCGCAAGCAATTCCGGCGTGCGCCGGAACGCCGATGGAATATCGCAGCAGTCCGGAGGGTCTATGTCCAATCGAATCACACGTGTGCTGAGCATGCTTTGCCTTGCATTGCTGTTCCCTGCCCTGTCCGCGCATGCGGACGAGCGCGAGACCGCGATCACCCGCGCGCAGACCGCCACGCGCGTGCTGGCCGACATCATGCAGGCGCCGGACAAGTCCATTCCGCACGACCTGCTGCGCGATGCCTGCGCGATCGCGGTGATCCCGAACGTGCTCAAGGTCGGGTTCGTGTTCGGCGGCAGGCATGGCGACGGCGTGATTTCGGTGAAGTCGCCGGACGGCACCTGGTCGAATCCGGTGTTCCTGTCGCTGACCGGCGGCAGCGTGGGCTTCCAGGCCGGCGTGTCCTCGACCGACGTGGTGCTGGTGTTCCGCACCCGCCGCGGCGTGGACGGCATCGTCAACGGCAAGTTCACGATCGGCGCCGACGCGCACGCGGCAGCCGGCCCGGTCGGACGCAATCTCAATGCCTCCACCGACGCCGCCATGCAGGCCGAGATCTACTCGTATTCGCGCTCGCGCGGCCTGTTCGCCGGCGTGTCGCTGGACGGCGCCGCGCTGCGGATCGACGACGATGCGGATGCGGCGATCTACGGGCCGGGCATCACCCCGCGGCGAATCTTCGAAGGCGGGGTTTCGGACGTGCCCGCGCCGGTGGTGCACTTCCGCGACGAACTGGAAGAGATCACCCAATAGTCCGGGCCCGCCAGCATGGGACCGAGAACCCGCGAACATCCTTCAAACCTCCCCTGGAGTACACTTCCCTGCAGCTAATGCGTTGAATCCAGAGCGGTCGCGCCGCCGCCGCTCCTTCGCTCCCAGAGGTTTCCCCATGTTCGGATTGGATAGTTTTTGGCACTGGATCATCCTGCTGGTCGTGGTGCTGCTGATTTTCGGCACCGGCAAGCTGGCCAAGATGGGCCCCGATCTCGGCAATGCGGTGCGCGGGTTCAAGAAGGCGTTGCATGGCGAGGACGAGTCCGAAGCAGCCAAGACCGCTTCCGGGCCCGACAAGCTGCAGGCCGATCCGCCGCCGGCGCCGCACTCGGCTACCAGCGATCAGCGCGATACCAGCGGATTGAAATAATCCGCGTCCGATCTTTCGCCTGGTTCACGCCCGTTCGCCATGATTGATCTCAGTGTCGGCAAACTGCTGTTGCTGGCCGTGATCGCGCTGCTGGTGCTGGGCCCGGAGAAACTGCCCGGCGCGGCGCGCACCGCCGGCGCGATGCTACGCCGCGTTCGCCGCGGCTGGGACAGCGTGCGCGCGGAAGTGACGCGCGAACTGGAAGCCGAGGAACTGCGCGCCAAGTTGAAGGAAGCGCAGGAAGCCACTCGCGCGGCGATGTCGCAGGTGCGCGCGCACACCGATGCGGCGAACGGCACGCTCGGCAGCGTGGCGCAGGATGCGCGCAAGCTGATGCACTCCACGCTGGACGATGCAGCTCCAGCGCAGCCGGTGGCCACTTCGAATCCGACTCCGCAATCCGAGGCGCACGATGGCCGCGCCGGATGAGCTGCGCCCGCAGGAAGACGAGATGTCTTCCGAGCAGGGCTTCATGAGCCACCTGATCGAGTTGCGTTCGCGGCTGCTGAAGGCAGTGGCGGCGGTGCTCGTCGTTTTGCTCGCGCTGATCCCGTTCGCCAACCGCCTCTACACCGAACTCGCCGCGCCGTTGGTCGCGCGCCTGCCGCAAGGCGCGCACCTGATCGCGACCGAAGTGGCAAGCCCGTTCATCACGCCGTTGAAGCTCGCGTTCTACACCGCGCTGTTCATCGCGATGCCGGTGATCGTCTACCAGCTCTGGGCGTTCGTGCGGCCCGGCCTGTATCGCCACGAACGGCGGCTGGCGCAACCGCTGCTGGTCGCCTCGGTGGCGCTGTTCTACGCCGGCTGCGCGTTCGCATATTTCCTGGTGCTGCCGGCGGCGTTCCGTTTCCTCACGGCCGTCACGCCGCAGGGCGTGGAGATGATGACCGACATCACGCACTACCTCGATTTCGTGATGATGGTGTTCTTCGCCTTCGGCCTGTGCTTCGAGATTCCCGTGGCGGTGGTGATCCTCGCCGCGGTGGGGATCGTGGATTTGCCGAAGCTGCGCAGCGCACGCCGCTATGCGATCGTCGGCGCGTTCGCGGTCTCGGCGATCGTCACGCCGCCCGACATCACTTCCATGGTGATGCTGGCGATCCCGATGTGCCTGCTCTACGAGGCCGGCCTGCTCGCGGTGCGCGTGCTGATCAAGCCGCGCGAGATGTCCGCGTCGAGCCCGACGTAGGACAATCCCTACGCGCATCCGCGGCCTTTGCCGCTGTCGTCCCATCGCGCCACGCATTACGCTGCAACCAACTTGAGGCGTCCACCATGATCGACGTGCAGGGCATCGACCAACTCGCGCAAAGGCTGGCTTCGCTGGTGCCGCCCGGACTGGATCGCGCGCGCGCAGACTTGCAGGCGAACTTCCGCGAAGTGCTCAGTGCCGGGCTGCGACGCATGGACCTGGTGACGCGCGAAGAATTCGACGCGCAACGCGCGGTGCTCGCCCGCACGCGCGAGCTGGTCGGCGCGCTGGAAACGCGCGTGGCCGAGCTGGAGGCCGAGCGCACGTAGCGGCTCTTTATCGTTCGCAGCGAAAGCGAACGGGCATCGAAACGGAACACAAGCTTTCCGCATGCGCGGAAGGCAAGGCGGAGTGTTGCCGCACGATTCGAGCCGAAGGGGCCGTCGTTGCGGACATGGAGGCCGCAATCCAGTCGAGGGAACAAGAACACTGGGTTCCGGAGCGCGCATGGGGGCGCCTCCGGAATGACGGATGGAATTCCTCCAGTCACTACGAACCAAAGGAGAGTGGCTTGCAAAGCATCGCGAGCGAAGATGCCATCCATGGCCAAGAGCTCCGTGGCCGAGCGCAGCAGCTTTGCAGGCCGCTCATAGAATGTCCCTCGCAGTCGCCTTAACCCGTGCCCAGGAAGGTGTCGCCGCTCCGCTGGTGACGGTGGAAGTGCATCTGTCCGGCGGATTGCCGAACACGTCCATCGTTGGCCTGCCGGAAGCGGCAGTGCGCGAAGCGCGCGATCGCGTGCGGGTGGCGATCCAGAACACGCAATTCGAATACCCCAATCGCCGCGTCACGGTGAACCTGGCGCCCGCCGAGCTTCCCAAGGATGGCGGAAGGTTCGACCTCGCGATCGCGCTCGGCATCCTCGCGGCCGGCGGGCAGGTGCCGCGCGAAGCGCTGCACGATTGCGAATTCCTCGGCGAGCTCGCGCTCTCCGGCGAACTACGTCCGGTCACCGGCGTGCTGCCGGCGCTGCTGCGTGCACGAAGCGGGAAGCGCTGCGTCATCGTGCCGGCGGAAAACGCGCACGAAGCCGCGCTGATCGGCGACGTGGACGTGCGCGTCGCGCGCACGCTGGCGGAGGTCTGCGCGCATCTGCGCGGCGCGGAATCGCTGCGGATGCCCACGGCGGAAGCATCATCCACGTCGAACGACGACGCGAGCGCTCCCGATCTCGCCGACGTGCGCGGGCAACTGCACGCGCGGCGCGCGCTGGAGATCGCAGCCGCCGGCGCGCACCACCTGCTGATGATCGGCCCGCCCGGCACCGGCAAGTCGATGCTGGCGCAGCGCCTGCCCGGCATCCTGCCGCCGCTGAGCGAAAGCGAAGCGCTGCAGGCCTGCGCCGTGCGTTCCGTGTGCGGCATGCCGATCGAACCCGGCACATGGAAGCGGCGGCCATTCCGGAATCCGCATCACACCGCGTCCGGAGTCGCGCTGGTCGGCGGCGGCTCGCATCCGCGGCCCGGTGAGATCTCGCTGGCGCACCACGGCGTGCTGTTCCTGGACGAATTGCCGGAGTTCGATCGGCACACGCTGGAAGTGCTGCGCGAGCCGCTGGAATCGGGCCGCATCGTGATCTCGCGCGCCGCGCGCCAGGCCGAATTCCCGGCGCGCTTCCAGCTGGTCGCGGCGATGAACCCGTGCCCGTGCGGCTACGCCGGCGATCCGAACGGGCGCTGCCGCTGCACACCGGATGTGATCGTGCGCTACCGCGGACGCATCTCCGGCCCGCTGCTGGATCGCATCGACCTGACCGTGGACGTGCCGCGATTGCCGCTGTCGGAACTCGATGGCGGACGGCGCGAACAGGACGAACCTTCATCGGTCGTGCGCGCACGCGTGATCGCCGCGCGCGAGATCGCGATGGCACGCGCAGGCAAACCCAACGCCGCGCTCAACACCCGCGAGATCGAACGCGACTGCGCGCTGGGCGATGGCGAACGCGCGTTGCTGCAGCGGGCGCTCGACAAGCTCGGCCTCTCAGCGCGTGCCTACCACCGCGTGCTGCGCGTCGCGCGCAGCATCGCCGACCTCGCACACTCCGGACGCATCGGCCGCGAGCATCTCGCCGAAGCCTTGCAGTATCGAAGGATGGACGCGCCGGCGAATGCGTGACCGGCACCGATCGCTGTCTGCAACAAAGTTCGAGGCGCAGCTCAGCGCGATGAAACGTATTTCTCGCGCCGGATGTGTTGCACCACCAGGCCCGCTTCCTTCAGCGCGTTGAAGGTGGCGTCCACCATATCCGGATTGCCGCACAGGTAGGCGATGTCGCGCTCCGGGTGCGGGTCGAATTCCGGCAGCACTTTCTGCACGTAGCCGAGGCGATCGTGGGCGCGCGGCGCGGCCCGCGGCCCGCGCGAGAAGCACGGATGAAAATCGAAACCTTCGTGGTTCCGGGCGAACGCGTCGAACTCCTCGCCGTAGAGCAATTCCTCTTCGTTGCGCGCGCCGTACAGCAACACGAACCTGCAACCGCGTCGTTCGATCAGCTTCTCGATCTTCGGCAGCATCGCGCGATAGGGCGTGACCCCCGTGCCGGTGGCGATCAGGAAATAGCGCTGGTTGGTGTCCTTGTCGTCGAGGCAGAAGCGCCCGTACGGCCCGCTGGCTTCGATCTCGCCGCCTTCCGGCAGGTTGCCCAGCAGCTCGGTGGCAGCGCCGCCCTGCACGTAGGACACCGCGATCTCCAGCCGCTGCACCGCGCCCGAGGCATCACCGATCGTACCGACCGAATAGCTGCGCTTGGTCGGCTTGCCATCGGCGTAGTTGAAATGCACCTGGATGAACTGCCCGGGCAAGAACGCGAACGCCGCACCGTCGGCACGCGCGAACGACAGGTGGCGCACGCTGGGCGCCAGCATGAAGCTTTCTTCAAGCCTGAGTTGAAAACGTTCTGCCACGGGCGTCCCGGGAGGCGGGGTAAAGCCCGATATACTACCGGACTTATGCAAACCGCCGCAGCCGCGCGCGATGCCGCCGCGCTCGAAACCATCGATCTTCGCAAGACTTACTCGAACGGCGTGCAGGCGCTGAAGGGCGTCAGCCTGCGCGTGATGCCGGGCGATTTCTTCGCGCTGCTCGGGCCCAACGGCGCGGGCAAATCCACCCTGATCGGGATCCTCTCCTCGCTGGTGAACCCGACTTCGGGCGACGCGCGCGTGTTCGGCATTTCCATCCACAACGATCGCGGCGGCGTGATGCGCCAGATCGGCCTGGTGCCGCAGGAAATCAACTTCAACCAGTTCGAAACGCCGTTCGAGATCTGCGTCAACGTCGCGGGCTTCTACGGCATCCCGCGCGCGATCGCCATCGGGCGCGCGGAAAAATACCTGAAAGAACTGCGCATCTGGGACAAGGCGCACCAGGCCACGCGCATGATGTCCGGCGGCATGAAGCGCCGGCTGATGATCGCGCGCGCGATGATGAACGAACCGCGCCTGCTGATCCTGGACGAGCCGACCGCCGGCGTGGACATCGAGATCCGCCGCTCGATGTGGCAGTTCATCACCGGCATCAACCGCGCCGGCACTACGGTAATCCTCACCACGCATTACCTGGAAGAAGCCGAGCAGTTGTGCCGCAACATCGCCATCATCGACCACGGCACCATCGTCGAGAACACCACGATGCGCACGCTGCTCGGCAAACTGGACGTGGAGACTTTCGTGCTCGACATCCATGGCAACTGCGACGCGCTGCCGGAGGTGCCGGGCGTGAAGCTGACCTGCGTGGACGGCCACACGCTGGAGGCGGAGATGTCCAAGCAGCAGGACCTGAATTCGTTGTTCGCGATGCTCTCCGCGCACGACGTCATCGTGACCTCGATGCGCAACAAGACCAACCGGCTGGAGGAATTGTTCGTGCGGCTGGTGGAAGGCAATTCGAAGGCGGCGGCATGAACGACATGCGCAGCGATGCCGCGATCAACGCCGGCGCCCGCGAATTCTCGGTCGCGCGCGCCAATGCCGTCGCGCTCTACACCATCACCCGCCGCGAAGTGCGGCGCATGCTGCGCATCTGGACGCAGACGCTGATCCCGCCCGCGATCACGATGACGCTGTACTTCGTGATTTTCGGCACGCTGATCGGAAAACGCATCGGCACGATCGAGGGCGGCTTCACCTACATGCAGTACATCGTGCCCGGCCTGGTGATGATGAGCATCATCAACAACTGCTATTCCAACATCACCTCCAGCTTCTTCGGTTCCAAGTTCGGTCGTTACGTGGAGGAGCTGCTGGCCTCGCCGATGCCGAGCTGGGTGGTGCTGACCGGCTACGTCGCCGGCGCGGTGCTGCGCGGCCTGCTGGTCGGCGCGATCGTGCTCGGCATCGCGTTGCTGTTCACTTCCTTGAAGCTGGCGCATCCGCTGGTGGCAGTAACCACGGTGCTGCTGGGTGCGACGATCTTCTCGCTGGCCGGCTTCATCAACGCGATGTTCGCGAAGAAATTCGACGACATCGCGATCGTGCCGACCTTCGTGCTGACGCCGCTGACGTACCTCGGCGGTGTGTTCTATTCGGTCAACATGCTGGGCGAGCCGTGGCACGCGATCTCGCTGGTGAACCCGATCCTGTACATGGTGAATGCCTTCCGCTACGGCATCCTAGGCGTCGGCGACGTGCCGCTGTGGATCGCCTATCTGGTGATGTGCGCGTTCGTGGCGGTGCTGGGCGGGATCGCGCTGACGCTGTTGCATCGGGGAGTCGGACTGCGGTCTTGAGCATATTGGGCGCTCTCCCTTGAGGGAGAGCGCCCACTGCATCATTCAAAATTGGTGATAAACCCTGCAACTCACTCCACCGCCAGCCACAGAGCTACAGGCAATCTCATTACCTCCTCCATTGGTGATGGGTATCCCTGCTGCTTGTAAATTTCGCAATATCGTTTCGATATTTCCCATATCGTAGGTATTGCCGCCGTTGAAACCGTAATACTGGCCTATACCATTGTTGGTGGCCATGGATGTGTTCTCTGGAATGGTATTTCCGTGGGCATCCATTGCCGTCCCCGGAGTGGGTACATACGTGCCGTGCAGACTATCGAACGTATAGGTGCGCTTACTACCATCGTTGAAGGTGAGTGTGACCGTGGTTGGGAAGTTGTTGATCGTAATCACAGGGGTGGTGATTTGCAGACTTTTTAGAAGCTCCGCAAAACCTGCTGCTAAAGCGGGTGCGGATTGGGTAAAGTCGGCACTACTGAAGTGATACGTCATCAGGTAGTTCTGTACGGCGTTTTCGTTTTGACTTGATTGCACGGTGTCGTAAGCATTCATCCATCCGTTATCTCCCAATGGGTTGGGAGCTTGGATGTTGATTTTAAGAGTGGCAGCGGCGGCTTTAACGTGGCCATTGTTGAGATAAACATCTTCGTATGCCTTGAATATCTGACCAGCCTGCGGCTCCGATATTGCCCAATCGTAGTCTTTCTCCTTGCGAGGCGGACGATATTCGTCATTTACATCCCACGTGAAGCAAACCTTGTACAGATTTTGTGAGGCGAAGTCGGTGATGTAGCTGTATCCGCTGGAACAGTTGCTCGCCAAAGCCTCTATTTGAGCTGTAGAGCAGCCAGTGCAGTCTTTTGTGGCTACTTGCGCTTGCGCGGCGGAAAAGATCAGCGCACCCACTGCAAGGGCAATTCCCTTTTTCGTGTGGATCACGGCATTACCCCTTTTGGTTGTTTGGTTGCGCCATCGCCGGCCCATCGCTCGGACCATGCGGTGGCGTATGCCAAAAGTAATGCCTCCTCCCCCCGTCTTGTCAATTGGAGTGTTCTGAAGCTGCTGTAGGGTTATCCCTACATTGCAATGGCTTGCGTCACTCCCTCCCAGCCGGTTGCTCACCCGTGAACTTCACCGGCGTGGCGCCGACGATCGTGCCCACGTGCGCCTTGTCGCTGACGTAGAGTTTCACTTCGCGCTCGAATTTCAGCGTGCCGTTGACGGTGGCGCCGGGGCCGATCGTCACCACCGGGATCCGGTCGATGCCGAAGTGGAACCAGCCGCTGTCCGGCTTGTGCACCAGGATGCCGCCGTCCACGCGCGCGTTGCCGGTGACATCGATGTCGCCATCAACGGTTTCGAGGCCGCCGCCGACGTGCGCGCCGTTGATGGTGATGTGGCCGTTGACGTTGGTGGCGCTGCCGCCGACGCTGGCGCCGGGCGCGAGCGTGAGCGCACCATTGACCGACGCGATGCCCTTGGCGACTTGCGCGCCGTCGTCCAGCGTGATCGAGCCGTTGACCGTGCTCGCCGACTTCGCCTGCGCGCGCTCGCCGAATTTGATCGAGCCATTGACTGTGGAGGCGTCCTCGATCTTGGCGTTGTCCGCGAGGCGGATCGAGCCGTTGACCGTGCTGGCATCTTGCGGCGCCTGGCCTGCTTCGACGCTGATCGAACCGTTCACCTTGTCCATGCCGCTGCCGCTGTCGTCGCCCGCGACGCAGGCGGTGGTGAAGAGCAGCATCGGCAGCAGCACAAAGAGGAATCGCGCTTTCATGTTTCACCTCGTGACGTGAGCATGCGGCTTGGATGCTGCTGGCGGGCGGAGGGTTTAGCCATGCCCGAAAGTCATGCCGCTAAAATGGCGTTTTGCCAAGGATGCCCGCCATGCCCACCCTCGTCCTGATCCGTCACGGCCAGTCGCAATGGAACAAGGAAAACCGCTTCACCGGCTGGGCGGACGTGGATCTCTCCGAGCTCGGGCGACAGGAGGCGCGCGAAGCCGGCGAGCTGTTGAAGCGCGAAGGGTTGAGCTTCGACCACGCGCACACTTCGGTGCTGAAACGCGCGGTGCGCACGCTCTGGCAGGTGCAGGACGCGATGGACCTGATGTGGCTGCCGGTGCGCACCGACTGGCGCTTGAACGAACGGCATTACGGCGCGCTGACCGGGCTGGACAAGGCCGAGACCGCTGCGAAGTACGGCGATGATCAGGTGCACATCTGGCGCCGCTCTTATGACATCCGCCCGCCGGCGTGGACGCCGGAGCAGAACGTTTTCGCCAATGATCCGCGCTACGCCGCGCTGGAACCGGAGCAGATCCCGCTCACCGAATGCCTGAAGGACACCGTCGCGCGCGTGCTGCCGTACTGGCATGAAACACTCGCGCCGGCGATCAAGGCCGGCCAGCGCGTGCTCGTCGTCGCGCACGGCAATTCCCTGCGCGCGCTGATCAAGTATCTCGACAACATCTCAGACGAGGCGATCGTCGAGTTGAACATCCCCACCGGCGTGCCGATCGTCTATGAATTCGACGAGGCGCTGAAGTCAAAAGGTCGCCGTTATCTCGGCAACGAGGCCGAGATCGCCGCCAGGGCCGCGGCGGTGGCGAAGCAGGGGCGAGCCGGGAAGTGACGCGGATGCGTTGAATCGCATTCCGCGCCGGCGAGCGCCCGAAGCAGGATGCGGAGGGCCGGGTTGCGAGCGCAGGACGCGCGAGCTTGGCAATGCGTGCTCAGGACTGCGTAAGCATCAAAGCGCATCCGCATCCAGCTCGCCGGTGCGGATGCGGATCACCTGATCCAGTGAACTGACGAAGATCTTGCCGTCGCCGATCTTGCCAGTGCGCGCGGCCTGCATGATCGCCTCGATCGCGCGTTCGACCAGGTCGTCCGCCAGCGCGATCTCCAGTTTCACCTTGGGCAGGAAATCCACCACGTATTCCGCGCCGCGGTACAGCTCGGTGTGGCCCTTCTGCCGGCCGAAGCCCTTGACCTCGGTGACGGTGATGCCGGCCACGCCGACTTCTGCCAGCGCCTCGCGCACGTCGTCCAGCTTGAACGGCTTGATGATCGCGGTGATGAGTTTCATGCGCGAATCATAGCGGCGAATGCGCAGCGGTAGGGCGGGCATTGCCCGCCGGAGGACGGTGGTTCGCTTACGTCCGGCGGACGGTGTCCGCCTTATGACACTAATGCTTGCTCGTGGCGGGCGCGGCCACCGGACGCGCCAGCGCCAGTCCCTTCAGCACGTGCAGTGCTTCGGACAGCGCGTAATCGTTCACCGCAAGCTTGCCGGCTTGCGCGGCGACGGCGTCGTTCGTCACCGGTGTATTGCCGGCCAGGTGGTTGGGCAGGTCGCTTTCGTGTTCGTCATCGCCGGGCGTGGTCGCCTGCGTGCTGACGGTGAGATTGCCGAGCGTGATGTCGGGCGTGATGCCGGCGGCCTGGATCGAAGCGCCGTCCGGCGTGTAGTAGCGCGCGGTGGTGAGCTTGATCGCTTCGTCGTCGGAGAGCGGCAGGATGGTCTGCACCGAGCCCTTGCCGAAGGTGCGCTGGCCCATCAATAGCGCGCGGTGGTTGTCCTTCAATGCGCCGGCGACGATCTCCGCTGCGGATGCGGTGCCGTTGTCCACGAGCACCACCATCGGCGCGCCGTTCAGCAGGTCACCCGGTGTGGCGCTGAAATTGAGGTCCGCTTCCTTCAGGCGGCCCTTGGTGCTGACGATCGTGCCCGAATCGAGGAACGCGTCGCTCACGCCGACTGCCGCGGTCAGCAGGCCTCCGGGATTGGAGCGCAGGTCCAGCACCGCGCCGCGCAGCGGGCCGCTCTTCTTCTGCAACTGATCCAGATCGTGATCGAGGTCGCTGGCGGTGTCTTCCTGGAACTGGCTGATGCGGATGTACGCGTAGCCCGGATCGAGCATGCTGACCTTGACGCTGCCGACGTGGATGCGTTCGCGCGTCAGCGGGATCGTCACCGGCGCCTTGGCATCCGCGTGCAGGATGCCGAGCGTGATCTTGCTTCCGGGCGGTCCGCGCAATTGCTTCACCGCGGCATCCAGCGCATCCGGCTGCACGGTCTTGCCGTTGATCGAAACGATCACGTCGCCGGACTTGATGCCGGCGCGCGCGGCGGGCGTGCCGTCGATCGGCGCGACGATCCGCAGCTGGTCGTTCAGTTGCGCGACTTCGATGCCGAGGCCCGAGTACGCACCTGTGGTGTCCTCGGTGAGGTCCTTGAGATCACTGGTGTCGAGGAAATCGCTGTGCGGGTCCAGCCCCGCCAGCATGCCGCGGATGGCCGACTGCATCAGTTTCTTGTCGCTGACCTTGTCCACGTAGGCCTGCTTCACCATCGCGTACACGCGCGTGAAGGCGCGGATGTCGGCGAGGTCCGGCGTGTCCGCATCCGCCGTGTCCGCGACCGAACTCGCCGCGGCCGGCGTGCTCACCGTTTCCGGGGGCGCCTTCGAGGACGCAGGTGCCGGTACGGTCGCAGGCGGCGCGGCCAGGGCCACGCTGCTGCACGCCAGCAGCACGAGGGAGAGCAGGAGCTTGCGCAGGGACATGGACCGGTACCGACGGGCGTTGCGCCGATTATGCGACAGCGGCGTGAGAAAGGCGTTCACGCTATCGCGATTTCAACCACTCCTTTGCATCCACCGGCTTGCCGTCCTTGCGCAGTTCGAAATAGGCGCCCTGCTGCGGGCCGCGGCCGACCGTGGCGATCGCCTGGCCGGGCTTCACCCAGTCACCGACTTCGACCAGCGCGGCCTCGTTGCCGCCGTACAGACTCATGTAGCCGCCGCCGTGGTCCACGATCACCAGCTCGCCGAAGCCGCGCATGAAATCCGCCCAGGCCACGCGGCCGTAGGCGACCGCGTGCACGGCGGTGCCGGGTCTGGCCGCGACTAGCACGCCGTGTTCCAGCACGCCGGTACCCGCGTGCACTGCACCCGTGGCAGGCCACGGCAGGTCGCCTTTCAATTGCGCGAACGGGCGCTCGCCACCGAGTTGCTTGGGAATGTCGGCGAACACGTCCTTCAGTTTTTCCAGCAGCTGGTTCAAATCCTGCTGCTGGCGTTGCAGGGCAGCGAGCTGGTCCTTCTGCTGCGCAAGCTGCGCATCGGCCTGCGCCAGCAACTTCTGTTGCGCATCGCGCGCCTGTTCCAGTGCCTGCGCCTGCTGCGCGCGCTGTTCGCGCTGCGCGCGCAGCGCGGCCTGCTCGGACTCGATGCCCTGCTTCACCTGGTCCAGCTTCGCGACGTCGGAAAGCAGCTCGCGGATGCGCTGCACCCGGTCGTGCTGGAAATAACGCGAATAGGCCAGCGCGCGGGCGATGCGCGATACGTCCTCGTCGCCCAGCAAAAGCGAAAGGTCGCCGCCGCGGTCCAGCGCATAGGCGGCGCGCAGCAGTTGCGCCAACGCTTCGCGCTGGCCGGAAAGCCGCGACTCGAGCTGCGCGCGTTGATCCTGCAGTTGTGCCAGCGATTGCGATTTCGCCTCGATCGCCGCGTCGGTGTCATGCAGCGCGCGCGAAGCGTCGTTCAGCTGTTGCGCCTGCGTAGCCAGCGTGGCGTTGATCTGGTCGCGTTGCGCGGCGGTGGCGCGCTGGCTGGCGGCGAGCTGTGCGATCTGCGCGCGCACGGCATCGAGCTTCTGCTGCGTCTGGACCTGCTGCGCCTTGCGCTGTGCGTCGTCGGATTGGGCGTGGGCGTTGGAGACGGCGATCAGCAGGACCGCGCACGCAAGCGCGCGGGAAATTCGCAGCAAGGAAACAATCCGGTGAGGGTACATGCGCGGCAATTATGGCCGCTCGCGGGCCCCGGCAGGAGCCCTGTTGCGCGATCCTGCGATCAAGCGTCGATCCACAGCGCCAGCGTATCCAGCGAACTGGCGAGCTGCCGTTCGGCCGTGCGCGCCGATTGCAGGTTGCCCGCCCGGCCGGCAGCTTCCACTGCATCCGCCGCGGCGCGCACGTCGCGCGCGCCCACCAGCGCGGCGGCGCCCTTCATGCGATGCGCTTCGCGCGCTGCGTCGGGCAGGTTCTCCGCATGCAGCGCCTCGCGCATGGCGTGCAGGTCGCGGTGCGCACTGAGCAGGAAGTCGCGCAACAAGTTCCGCGCCAGCACGCGATCCTCGCCGGCGATCTCCTTCAGCACCGCGTGTTCGATCGGCGCCTGCGGCGCGCTGAGGATGTCGGTGTAGGGATCGAACAGCGCTTCGGTCGACGCTCGCGGCACGCTTTCGGTCACGCGTTCGCGCGGATCGAACGCGACATGCGGCAGCCAGCGGTGCAGGGTGGTCGCCAGCTGCGCGATCCGCAGCGGCTTGCCGAGGAAATCGTCCATGCCGGCTTCCAGGCAGCGCTCCGGCTCGCCCTTGCTGACGTTGGCGGTGATCGCGACGATCGGCGTGCGCTCGCGACGTTCCGCGCGTTCGATCCTGCGGATCGCGGAGGTGAGCTGATAGCCATCCATGCGCGGCATGTGGATGTCGGCAAGCACCAATGCATAGCGTCCGCTCTTCCAGCGCTCCAGCGCATCCTCGCCGTCGAAACTGGTTTCGCAGGCATAACCCGCGCGTGCGAGTTGCCGGGTCAGTACCTCGCGGTTGGTCGGATGATCATCCACCACGAGGATCAGGCTGCGTTCGCTTTCCGCTTCCTCGACGCTCGGCAACGCGCGGCTGGGGAAGGATTCCTCGCCGGGTTCGTCTTGGTCGTGCGGCAACGCGGCCGGATCGCCGAGCCCCAGCACCACGATCAGGCTGAAGGTGCTGCCGGCGCCGGGCTTGCTCGCCAGTTCGATTTCGCCGTCCATCAGGTGCGCGAGCTGGCGGCAGATCGCGAGCCCGAGGCCGGTGCCGCCGAATTGCCGCGCCGTGCCGCTGTCGGCCTGCGAGAACGGCTGGAACAATTGCGCGCGCTGCTCGTCGCTGATGCCGATGCCGCTGTCGCGCACGCGCAGCGCGATGCGTTGGCGGTTCTGCGGAAGCAGTTCCAGGATTTCCGCGCGCACGGTGACGCCGCCGCTCAAGGTGAACTTCAGCGCGTTGGAAAGAAAGTTGGAAAGAATCTGCCGCAGCCGCAGCGGATCGGCCACGTAGGCCGGCGCGAGCGCCTCGTCCAGCACCAGCTCGAGCGTCAGTCCCTTGCTCGATGCGATGCCGAGGAAGTTGTGCACGGTGTGGCTGAGCAACCGGCGCAGGTCCACGTTCTCCGGCGCAAGCTGCATGCGGCCGGCTTCGATCTTGGAGAAATCCAGGATGTCGCCGATGATCTGCAGCAGGCTTTGCGCAGAACTCTGCACGATGTTGACGCAGCGGCGCTGCTCGGCGTCGAGCTTGGTGTGCTCGAGCAACTCCAGCATGCCGGTGATGCCGATCATCGGCGTGCGGATCTCATGGCTCATCGCCGCGAGGAACGAGCTCTTGGCGCGGCTCGCTTCCTGCGCGCGCGCCTCGCTGTCGCGCAGGCTGGCGGCGTTGTGCTTGATGTCCGTGCGCATCGCCGAGAACACGTCCATCACTTCGCCGATTTCGCCCGGCACGCGCTTGCCCGGGTGCACGTCGAAATCGCCTGCGCGCATGCCTTGCGCCATCCCGACCATCTGTTCGATGCCGCGATAGATGTTGCGCAGCACGCGGCGGCCGGCGAAGGCCACGATCAGCAGCGCCAGCGCGGACAGGCCCAGGCGCCACCATGTCAATTCATGCGCGTGCGCGGAATCGTCGCGCAATTGCCGCTCGGCATCGAGGATCTTCAGGTCCGAAAGCAGGTCGAGATCGCCCAGCAGCGGGTCGAATGCGGGGAACAGTTCGGTATCGGCGAAGTGCCCCAGGCCGGTGAGGTCGCGCGCTTCCAGCAGCGCTTGCAGATGCGCGACGGCGGCATCGGCGCGCGCACGTTCGCGGTCGATGCGCGCCATCACCTCGAGCTGCCTGGGCGGCAGCGCCTCCGCGTGCAGCGCCGCGATCGCCTGCGCGATGCGCGCGCGATCGGCTTCCAGCGACTGCTGCGCCGCGCTCCAGCTCATCAGCCCGTTGCGCACCTTGAAGGTGATGCCGATGGCGTCGATGCCGTATGCATCGGTGAGTGCCTTGACTTCGCTCTGGCCGCCAAGCGCGTTGTCGTAGAGGCGGGTGAGCGTGGCCTCGTGCGTGCGCTGGTAGACCTCGTCCAGCACGATCACGCTGGCGCCGGCGACCAGCAGCACGCCGAACAGCAGCGACAACTGGCGGCGGACGGTCCAGAAGCGCGCGGCGGACCTTGTGTTCTGTCCCTGCGCGTGAAAGCCGCCACCCCTGGCGGCACTCTTCACAAGAGCACCTTGTCCGACGCGCACTGCGCTAGCCGCCCTTATGCATGGGACCTGCGCCATTGCTGCACCAGCTCGGGCAGCTCCTCGCCGGGCACCGCCATGCCGATCAGCGCGCCTTGCGCGCGCGTGCAATCCAGCTCGGCCAGCAACTGCCACTCGTCCATGCTCTGCACGCCTTCGGCGACGGTGGTGAGCCCCAATTTGTGGCCGAGGCCGAGGCTCGCCTCCACCACCGCGCGCTTGCGCGAATCATCGATCGCGCCGTTGATGAAGCCCTGGTCGATCTTCAATTCCGTCACCGGCAATTGCGCGAGGTGGGTGAGCGAAGACCAGCCGGTGCCAAAGTCGTCCACCGACAGCCCGAAGCCTTTCAGGCGCAGGCGTGCGAGCACGTTCAGCACTTTCGCCGCCTCGTGCATCACCGCGGTCTCGGTGAGTTCGAGCGTAATGTCGCGCGGCTCCACGCCCGCGTGCTGCGCGATCGCCTGGTAACGGTCCGCGGCGGCGATGTCGGCGAGGTTGTGCATCGACACGTTCACCGACACGTGCAGGTCGAGCCCCTGCGCCTGCCAGCTTTTCCGCCACGCGCAGGCCTGCGCCAGCATGCGTTCGGTCAGCGCATCGATCAGGTTGGCGCGCTCGAGTTCGGGGATGAAGCGCACCGGCGGGATCTGCCGGCCTTCGTGCTGCCAGCGCGCCAGCGCTTCCACGCCGATCACGAAGCCGCTGCCGATCGCCACCTGCGGCTGGAACCACGGCACGAACGCGTCGTGTGCCAGCGCTTCGGCAAGCAGTCCTTCGTTGATCTCGATGTCGCCGTCGTCGCGGCGCTGCTCCTCGTCGCGCGAGAACAGCTCGAGCGCCTGCTGCAGCTTGGATGCGGTCAGCGGCTTTTCGAGCGTGCCGAGCACGCGCAGGCCGGACGCGCGCGCCATGATCTGCACGGTGTTGAGCAGCGCCGGATCGAGCGCGGTCAGCACGATCACCGCGTACGCCAGCCGTTCGCGCGCGATGTGGCCGATGAACTCGATGCCGTCCATGCGCGGCAGGTCGAGATCCACAAGCACCACGTCAACCGGTTTGGGCAGTCCGGCCAGCAGCGTCAACGCACCGTGGCCGTCGATGGCCTGCAACGCGTGCTGCACGCCGACCTGGTCGAGCAGCCGCAGCGCCACCTCGCGCTGGAACGCGTGATCTTCGACCACCAGCACCGAAAGTCCGTCGAGCTTCATCCGTGTTGCCCTTGATCCAGATGGCGCGAGTTTGCCCGCAGCCGGCAAGGCAGGTGATCTGCAAGCGACCCCCGGAATCCCGCCAAGGCATCATACGTGGCATCGGGGTCGGTGCAACTTTCCAGGCGAGCGCCGATGCTAAAGTTTGCAGGTGCGGGCCACGTGCGCATCGGGGGAGACGTGATGCAAACCGCGGGTACCGGCTCCGCCGCGTCGCTGTCACCGGGCACGCCGGCAATGGCAGTTGCTCGCGCCGAGCGGTTCCTGCACCGGGGCGAAGCCACGCGTGCTGTGCAGATCCTGCTGCATATCGAACCCGGCGCGATCCGTCTTGCCGACGTTGCGTTGCGTGCGGGACGCGCCAGCCTGTGGTTGCATCGGTTGCCGCTCGCCGCGGCGTTCCTGCAACGTGCGGCCGTGCTGTCGCCGGATGCGGAGGACGTGCGCGCAGTGCGTGCGCAATGCCGCGCCTTGCGCGCGCAACCCGCGACCCTCGAGGCCGCTCATCGGGCCTTGCGCGCGCAACTGGAGCGCCTGGCGCGAAACGCGCAACCTGCGAGCGCGTTGCCGCCGGAACACATCCATGTCGTCTGCAAGCTCGACACGCTCGGCGGCACCGAACGGCGCGCGCTGAATCTGTATCGCAGCCTTTCCGCGCATGTTGCGACCACACTGTGGTCGACCGTGCCGGCGGGCACCGCCGCGCTCGCCGAAGCGTCGATCAGGCTGATCGAAGGCGCATCGGTGCCGCGAGGTGGCACGCTGGTGATGAGCGGCAGCTATTACCGCTGTGGCGAATGGCTGGACACCTCGCCTTTCGAGCGTGTGGTGATCTGCCACAACCTGCTGGAGCAGCATGCCGACCTCGCGCAACGATTGTCCCGGCTGGAAGCCAATCCCTCGCACCCCGAAGTCGAGCTGACGTTCCCGTCAAGGATGTTCAAGACCTTCACCGGCCTGCCGGGCAGGCTGGAATATTCGCCAGTGGATACCGAACTCTTTCGTCCGCGCGCGTCGCCGTCGAAGGAACGCAAGCCCTTGTGCATCGGGCGCCACGGCCGGGCCTGGAGATTCAAGTTCCATCCCAACGATCCGGCGCTGTTTCGCGCCCTGCTCGCGCGTGGCCATTCGATCCGCATTCTCGGCGGCAGCGCGATCGCGCCTGCCTTCAGCGAGGACCAAGCTCCCTTGCCGGAATTGCTCGACGCCGGCGCTGTGCCCGCGCCGGAGTTCCTCGCAGGGCTGGATGTGTTCCTCTATCGCAAGCATCCGCAATGGATGGAGACGGGCGGCACCGTCATCATGGAAGCGATGTCATCGGCACTGCCGGTGGTGGTGTTCGGCGAGGGCTGCGGTTATGCCGAGTTGATCGAGGACGGCCGCAATGGATTCCTGGTTGCCAGCGAAGCCGAAGCTTGCGCGCGGATCGACGAGCTGCATGCCGATCCAGCGCTGCGTACCCGCCTGGGCGAAGCCGCGCGCGCGACGATGCTCGACCTCATGCAGCGGCAGCAACGAGCGCTGCTGGATTTCTATCTCGGGGACGGGGCGGCGGGGGGCTGGCTGTGATCTGCTGACATCGCATCCAGGCCAGCCTCTGCACCAGCCCACAATTGGCCGAGCGCCATCGGGCCGAACACCGTGTTGGTTTACACGGTCACGCCGCGCTGCGGGTGAACTGCGCGGCTTCCGTCGAACCGTGCAGGGCCGACAGCGAGGACGTGCCGCCCGCGATCACCTGGTTCAACGTGTCGAAGTAGCCGGTGCCGACCTCGCGCTGGTGGCGGGCGGCGGTGTAGCCATCCTTTTCGGCCGCGAACTCGGCTTCCTGCAATTCGACATAGGCCGCCATCTGCCGCTCGCGGTAGTCGCGGGCCAGCGCGAACATCGAATGGTTGAGGGCGTGGAAGCCGGCCAGCGTGATGAACTGGAACTTGTAGCCCATCTCGCCGAGCTGTTTCTGGAACGAGGCGATGGTCGCCGCGTCCAGGTTCTTCTTCCAGTTGAACGAGGGCGAGCAGTTGTAGGCCAGCAGCTTGTCGGGATATTTCGCGCGGATCGCTTCGGCGAAGCGGCGCGCCTGCTCGATGTCGGGCGTGGACGTCTCGCACCACACCAGGTCCGCGTACGGCGCATAGGCCAGCCCGCGGCTGATCGCCTGCTCGATGCCGGGCTTGGTTTCGAAGAAGCCCTCGACCGTGCGTCCGCCGGTGCAGAAGGCGCGGTCGTTGTCGTCGATGTCGGAAGTGAGCAGGCCCGCGCCCATCGCGTCGGTGCGCGCGACGATCAGCGTCGGCACGCCGGCGACATCCGCCGCCAGCCGCGCGGCGACGAGCTTCTGCACCGCTTCGCGCGTGGGCACCAGCACCTTGCCGCCCATGTGTCCGCACTTCTTGGCGGAGGCCAATTGATCCTCGAAGTGCACCGCTGCCGCGCCGGCCTCGATCATCGCCTTCATCAATTCGTAGGCATTCAGGACGCCGCCGAATCCGGCTTCGGCGTCGGCCACGATCGGCGCCAGCCAGTCGGTATCGTCCTCGCCTTCGGCGTGCGCGATCTGGTCCGCGCGCAGCAGCGTGTTGTTGATCCGCCGCACGACTTCCGGCACCGAGTCGGCCGGATACAGGGATTGATCGGGATACATCGCGCCGGCGGAATTGGCATCGGCCGCGACCTGCCAGCCGGAGACGTAGATCGCGCGCAGGCCGGCTTTCACCTGCTGCATCGCCTGGTTGCCGGTGAGCGCGCCCAGCGCGTTGACGAACGGCTCGGCATGCAATTCACGCCACAGGCGTTCGGCACCGCGGCGGGCGAGCGAGTGCTCGATGTGCACGGTGCCGCGCAGGCGCGCGACATCGTCGCCCGAAAACGGACGCTGCACGCCGTGCCAGCGTGGGTTGTTGTTCCAGTCCAGGTGCAGTTTTTCGGCGGTGGGGAGGGCAGTGGGCTTGGTCATTGCGAAACTCCGTTTTTTGAGCCCCTCTCCCGCCGGGAGAGGGATTGGGGTAAGGGTTCGGTCGAGCCGCTGAGTCCGATTTCTTCCGTCATTCCGGACCACGGGATCCAGCGTCTGCGGCTTCTTTGCACGGAAGACACTGGATTCCCGCTTTCGCGGGAATGACGTCAAAGGTTTTCGTACGCCTGCAATGTCAGGAACTCGGCGAGCTTCGGTGCGTGGATGAGGCCGGCGATCAGCGCGGCGGCTTCATCCGCGCGCGCGGCGCCGGGCAGTTCGCTGCCGCGCAGCGCGTGCGCGAACGCGGCCAGGGCACGATCGAAGGCGGCGAAGGTGATCGGCGTGCCGTCGTCGAAGCACAGCGGCTGCGCTTCGTCGTGGTGCAGCCACTGCCACAACTGCGCACGCGCGATCTCGGCGGTGGCGGCGTCCTCCATCAGGTGATGGATCGGCACGCAGCCCAGGCCGTCCAGCCATGCGGCGAGATAGCGCAGGCACACCTCCACATTGTTTTCGAAGCCGGCGCGCGTAATCGTTCCGCCGCAGGGCGCGATCAGCGCGTCGCGGGTGACGTGCACGTCGTTGCGCTCGACGTGCAGTTGATTCGGTGTCGGCATGTGCGCGTCGAACACTTCGCGCGCGACCGGCACCAGCGCCGGATGCGCGACCCAGGTGCCGTCGTGGCCGTCGCGCACCTCGCGCAGCTTGTCCTCGCGTACCTTCTGCAGCGCGACTTCGTTCGCCACCTCGTCGGTGCGGATCGGGATCTGCGCGGCCATGCCGCCCATCGCGAACGCGCCGCGGCGGTGGCAGGTTTTGATCAGCCATTGCGAATAGCGGCGCAGGAACGGCACGGTCATGCCGACCTGCCCGCGCTCGGGCAGCACGCGGTCGCCATGTGCGCGCAGCGTCTTGATGTACGAAAAAATGTAGTCCCAGCGCCCGCAGTTGAGCCCCACCGCGCGCCGGCGCAGCGCGTGCAGGATCTCGTCCATCTGGAAGCAAGCGGGCAGCGTCTCGATCAGCACCGTCGCCTTGAAGCTGCCGACCGGCAGTTTCAACGTACGCTCGGTGTGCTCCATCACCGCGTCCCACAGCGCGGCTTCTTCCATGGATTGCAATTTCGGCAGATAAAAATACGGCCCGAGGTTTCGGGCCGAGAGTGCGTGCGCGTTGTGGAAGGCGAACAGCGCGAAATCGAACAGCGCGCCTGAAACCGGTTCGCCGTCGACTTCCAGGTTGCGCTCGGGCAGGTGCCAGCCGCGCGGGCGCACCATCAGGATCGCGGTCTGCGCGTTCAATCGATAGCTGCGGCCGTTCGGCGCGTCGTAAGCGATGTCGCCGTTCACCGCGTCGCGCAGATTGATCTGGCCTTCCAGCAGATTGGCCCAGGTGGGCGTCGTGGAATCCTCGAAGTCGGCCATGAACACGTTGGCGCCGGAGTTCAGCGCGTTGATCACGGTCTTGCGTTCGGTCGGGCCGGTGATCTCGACGCGACGGTCAGTGAGCGCGGCGGGAATCGGCGCTACCGCCCATTCGCCGGTGCGGATGTCCTGCGTGTCGGGGCGGAAATCCGGCAGCTCGCCCTGGTCGTATCGCGCCTGGACCTTGGCGCGTTCGGCCAGCAAAGCCTGCCTGCGCGGCTCGAAACGCCGGTGCAGGTCTTCGAGCAATGCCAGAGCCCTGGGCTCAAGGATCTCCATCTGAGCCGGGTGGAGAGACATCGGAAACTGAGCGCCTGCGCGGGTTTGCAGCACATCCATTGCAACGGCCATGGCCGTTTTCCTCGTTCGGCTTCGTGGCTTTCGAGGGTAAGTTGCTTGATAAAAGTTGACAAAGCAAACGTGTCAATCAGAGACTTTGACTAAATCAAAGTGACCTGGAAGGCGCGGCGAACATGGCAGCAAAGCTGGCCCGCAAGGCCAAGTCGAAGCCACGGCCGGAACGCGAAGGCGATGCGGCGCGCTTCTATTACAAGGGCAGCCGCTACCGGCAATTGCGCGCCTTCGTGACGATCGCCCGGCTGGGTACGCTGGCGCGGGCGGCCGAAGCGCTGTTCCTGTCGCCGCCGTCGGTCAGCCTGCAGTTGCAGGCGCTGGAGCGGGAACTCGGCACGCAACTGGTCGAGCGTGGCCGCCGCCAGCGCATCACCCTCACGCGCGCCGGCCAGACGCTGTTCGAGCAGGCGCGGCCGCTGATCGAGGGGCTGGACGCGCTGGATGCGCGCTTCCATTCCGCGCTGTCCGGATTGACGGCGGGCGAACTGACCATCGCCGCCGGCACTTCGACGATCCAGTACCTGCTGCCGCCGCTGGTCGCGGCGTTTCGCGAGCGCCATCCGGAAGTGCGCCTGCAACTCGCCAACGTCACCGGCAAGGACGGGCTGGCACTGCTGCGTTCGGACCAGGCCGATTTCGCGGTCGGCTCGATGCTGGACGTGCCGCACGACATCAGCTACCAGCCGTTCCGCCGTTTCGATCCGATGCTGATCCTGCCGGTCGGGCATCCGCTGGCCGAACGCGAGGCGATCCAGTTGCAGGATCTCTCGCCCTATGGATTGATCCTGCCGCCGCAGCGGCTCACCACGTTCCGGCTTGTCGACCTCGTGTTCCAGCAACGCAAGGTGCCCTACACCGTCGCGATCGAAGTCGGCGGCTGGGAGATCATCAAGCAGTACGTTGCCATGGGACTCGGCATCTCGATCGTCACCGGCATCTGCCTGACCGATGCCGATCGCGGGCGGCTGGTCGCGCGCAACATGCGCGCGTATTTTCCGCAGCGCAGCTATGGCGTGGTGATGCGCAAGGGCAAGCACCTTTCGCCCGAGGCGCGAGCGTTCGTGGACCTGATCGAACCGGATCTCGCGATGCAGCGAGAGTACGAGTCGGCGCATTCGCAGCGTTGAGGCGCTACACACCGCGGTGCTTCCCCTTGAACGGCGCGTAAAACGCGCGCAATGCGGCGATGTCCGCATCCATGTCGGCGGTCGGCTGGAACAGCGGCCCCACGCCGATCACCCGGCGCGGGTAATCGAAATACACCGGCACGATCGGCACACCGGCATCATGCGCGATGTGCCAGAAGCCGCTCTTCCACTGCGCGACGCGCTTGCGCGTGCCTTCCGGCGTGATGCCGAGCCACAGTTTCTCGCGCGTGCGGAACAACTCGCGCATCTGCTCGACCACGCCGTGCGCGGCGTGGCGCTCGATGGGAATGCCGCCCAGCTTGCGCAGCAGCCAGCCCAGCGGGCCTTTGAAGATTTCGCGCTTGGCCATGAACCTGATGTCAACGCCGAGCGCAACCTTGAACAGCAGCCCGTGCACGCCATCCCACCACGACGAATGCGGCGCGGCGATCAGCACGGCGCGCGGAACATCCGGCAGCGCGCCTTCCAGCCGCCAGCCGCTCCAGCGCACCAGCGCGCGGCACAACCTGCGCCAGCCGCGATCGGGGAATTGCGGCATGCGGATCGGCGGATGCGCGGGCAGCGCGGCGTTCGCGTTCAATCATCGCTCCACGCGCGCGAACGGCCACGCTTGACCTGCGCGCGCTTCTGCTTGCCCGCCAGCCTGCGCTCCTTCGATGCGCGGGTGGGTTTGGTGGCGACGCGCTTCTTCGGCGCGTGCAATGCGCCGCGCAGCAATTCGACCAGGCGCTCGCGGGCGTCCTCGCGATTGCGGGCTTGGTCGCGGAAACGCCGCGCCTGGATCACCAGCACGCCCTCGTCGGTGAGCCTGCGATCGCGCCGCGCCAGCACGCGCGCGCGTACGTCGTCCGGCAATGACGGCGAGTGCGCCACGTCGAAACGCAGCTCCACCGCGCTCTCGGTGCGGTTGACGTGCTGCCCGCCGGGGCCGTCTGCACGCAGGAATCGCTCGGTCAGTTCGGAGTCGGGGATGTCGATGTAAGGGGAAACGCGCATGCGGAAAATGTAGCCGATCATCTGTCGCGTGCGGAGTGTTGTAGGGCGGGCACTGCCCGCCGGATGTGCATGAATCGGCGGACGGTGTCCGCCCTACATCCGACTAGCTCTTGCGCCGCCACGGCCACGCGAACGCGAACGCCAGCACGCCGGCGCCGAACGCGACCGCTTCCAGCCACGGCACGCGCGCGGGCGCGAACGCGAACAGCAGCGCGGCGCCGGTGATCAACGATCCGCCGAGTGCGGCGGCGAGGATGCGGCGCTGGGTGTCGCGTTGCGCGGCGTGCAGGAACTGCAGTTCCGTCGAAGTCACGTCCACGCGCGTGGTACCTTGCGCCAGCTTCTGCAGGCTTTCATGCACCAGATCGGGAATGCGCGGCGCGATATGCAGCCACTCCGGGATGCGCTGGCGTGCCTCGCGCCACAATCGTCGCGGGTTGTAGCGGCGCCCGAGGATGCGCTTCAGTTCCGGATAGGCGACCGCCCAGATATCGATCTGCGGATCGAGCTGGCGGCCCAGCCCCTCGATGTTCAGCAGCGTCTTCTGCAGCAGGATCAGTTGCGGCTGGATGGTGAGCTCGAACTGGCGCGCGACGTTGAACAGCTTGGCGATCACCTCGGCCAGCGAGATTTCCGAAAGCGGCCGCGTGAAATACGGTTCGCACACCGTGCGCACCGCGCTCTCCAGCTCGTCCATGCGCGTGGTGCGCGGCACCCAGCCGGCGGCGACGTGCAGGTGCGCGATGCGCTGGTAATCGCGCTGGAACAAGGCCATGAAATTCTCGGCCAGCCAGTACTGGTCGGCTTCGGGCAGCGTACCCATGATGCCGAAATCCAGCGCGATGAAACGCGGCTGCTCCACGCGCGAGGTATCCACCCAGATGTTGCCCGGATGCGCGTCGGCGTGGAAGAAGTTGTCGCGGAACACCTGCGTGTAGAACAACCGCACGCCCATCGCGGCGAGATGCTTGCGGTCGATCCCGGCCGCATCCAGCGCGGCGACATTGTCGGCGGGAATGCCGTGCACGCGCTCCATCGTCAGCACGCGCTCGTTGGTGTGCGACCAGAACACCTCCGGCACGTACAGGTCCTGCGAATCCGCGAAATTGCGCTTCAGCAGGCTCGCGTTGGCGGCTTCGCGCTGCAGGTCGAGTTCGTGGTAGAGCGTCTTCTCGATTTCTTCCACGACATCGCGCGGGCGGATCTTGTCGGCCTGCGGATGCCAGCGCGCAACCAGGTTGGCCAGCGCGTGCAGCAGGTCCAGGTCGCGCCCGAGCTGCTTGCGCATGCCGGGGCGCACCACTTTCACCACGACCTCGCGACCGTCCGGCAACGTGGCCGGATGCACCTGCGCGATGGATGCGGAAGCGAGCGGCGTTTCGTCGAAGCGCGCGTACAGCGTTCCGATCGGTGCGCGCAGCGCTTCCTCCACGATCGCGCGCGCCTGCGCGCCGGGGAACGGCGGCACCTGGTCCTGCAACAGCGCGAGTTCGTCGGCGACGTCGTCCGGCAAAAGGTCGCGGCGGGTGGACAGCACCTGCCCGGCCTTGACGTAGATCGGCCCGAGTTGCGTCAGCGCGAGGCGCAGCCGCGCGCCGCGCGGCATCGCCGCGATCTCCTTGCGGGCGCGCGGCAGGAACACGCGCGCCCACTGCAGCGGGCGCATCACGTGCGCTTCGTCGATCAGCTCGTCCAGCCGATAGCGCACCAGGATCGCGGCGACGCGCGCCACGCGCGGGAGCAGTCGCAGCGGCGTCATGCCCTCGCTCCCCGCAACCGGTTCACGCGCGCGTTCAACCGTTCTGCACGCTCGCGCAGGCGATCCACATCATCCAGGAAATCGTCCAGCTCGCCGCGCGGAATGGCGAGACGCGCCTCGTCGCGCAGCCAGTCGGCGGTGTCGGCTCCGGCATGTCGTGCACGCGTGCGCAGCCACTGCGTTGCATCGCGCAGCGCGCGCGCGATCGCCACGCCGGCCACTTCCCCGAACGTGCGTGCGAATGCTGCTTCCACGTCCGGCGCAAAATCGCGCGCCAGTTTTTCCAGCCGGCGTGCCAGTTCAGCATCGCCGGCGATCTCGACCTTGCCCGGCGGCAGGGTATCGCCTTCGCGGGGCATCGCCAGGGCGAGCAGCGAGAACGGCGTGGCGGTGACGCGCAAGTCGGCGCGGGTAGTCTCGTCGTGCTGCGGCGGCTCGACGGTCAACGCGCCTTCGCGCACCACGATGTCGAAGGCCAGCTCCGCGCCTTGCAGGTGGACGCCGATGCGGCGCCCTTCCAGCTTCGCGAGCGCCGCAGGCATGTCGGGATCGAGCGCCACCACGCGTGCGAGCGCAACCTGCAGCGCGCGCCCGGCCAGTCGCCGCAGCGGGCGCGGCATCCATGGATTGGCGGCCGTCGCGTTCATCCCGAGATTGTACGTTACGCGGCGCCGGTGAACCCGAGCTGCCTCCACGCCTCGTACACCGCCACGGCTACTGCATTGGACAGGTTGATGCTGCGGTTGCCGGGCATCATCGGCAGGCGCACGTGACGATCCTGCGGAATCGCCGCGAGTACCGCGTCGGGCAGGCCGCGCGTTTCGCAGCCGAACAGCAGCGCATCGCCGCCTGCGAATTGCACGTCGGTGTGGCGCACGCTGCCGCGGGTGGTGAACGCGAACACGCGCGGAGATCCGAACGCGGCGAGGCAGGCGTCCAGGTCGTCATGCACCACGACGCGCGCGAACTCGTGATAGTCCAGCCCCGCGCGGCGCAGCTTCGCGTGATCCAGGTCGAAGCCCAGCGGGCGAACCAGATGCAGCGATGCGCCGGTGTTGGCGCACAGCCGGATCACGTTGCCGGTGTTGGGCGGGATTTCCGGATTGTGCAGGATGACGTGCAGCATCCGCGCATTATCGCCTCACAACGCGCAATGGCCATCCAGCGGCATGGCCGTCGCCGTATCGAGTTCCGCGCGCGGCACGTCCTCGCGTCGACCGGCCAGCGGCGATTCGATCCGCACGTGCACGTTCTCGCCTTGCGCATCGCGGATGTTGGAGATGCCTTCGTAGCGGACCAGGTGGCGGGAGGCGCGGTCGAACACCACGTAGACGTGCGGCAGGAAGCGGCCGAGCCAGAAGTCGAATTGCATGCGCAGGCGCAGTTCGCCCGGGTTTGCATCGTCCACCTTGACGATGCGGAAATGGTAGAAACGATGCCGGCTCGGGACCAGGTACTGGATCGGCACGTATTGTCCGGCCGCGAGCGCGTCCCAGTGCGCGTCGACGTAGGCATTGAAACCGTCGTCGATCACCGCGTGTTCGGCTGACGGCAGTGGCGCATCCTGTTCGGGACGTTCGGCGCGTCGCTTCACGTATACGGTGCGTTGCACGCCTTCGCTGCGCACGCCTTCGCGGTAACCGGTGGGCGCGATGACCAGCGCGAAATCCGGCGTGTCCGGGTGCGCGCCGTAATCGGACGTGCGGCGCGCGAACGCATGTCCATCCGGGCAGGCATACAAGGTGAACCCGCGCGACTCACCCGAATCGTCGGTGTACCAGTAGTGTGTCTGCGCGAACAGCAGGCGGCCGTCGTTGCCGAACGCCTCACCGTGCGCGCTGCGGATGGGTTCGGCGCTTGCGAGGCCGGCGAATGAAATCAGGATGACGAACAGCAGAAGCCGCGAGTGCATCGATGCATCCTTGCACAACGCGACGGCTTCGTCCTGAACACGGACGCGCGATGCGCTTCACCAGGGCAGCGGCGCGCCGTCGTAGGCGAGGAACTTGCCGCCGTCTTCCGGCTTCGCGCTCTCGATCAGGCCCAGCATCGCGCGCACGGAAGTCTCCGGCGCGAGCGTGGCGCTTTCGCCGCCCATGTCGGTCTTCACCCAGCCCGGATGGAATGCCATCACCACGATGCCGCGTCCGCCCAGTTCGGCGGCCAGCCGCTTCACCGCCATGTTCAGCGCGGCCTTGCTCATCGCGTAACTGAGCGTGCGGAAGCCGGATGCCTGCGCGATGGACGCCAGCTGCGTGGACACGCACAACACGCGCGGCTTGTTGCCGCGCAGCAGCAGGGGACTCAACGCTTGCGTGATCAGCAGCGGCGCGGCGGCGTTCACCGCGAAGCTGTGCATCAACGAATCGAACTGCACGTTGCCGAAGCGTTCGCCCGAGACCAGCACGCCGGCGTTGTTGACCAGCAGGTCGATGCGCTGCAGGTGTTTCGCCGCGACTTCCGGCAACGCGGCGATGGCGGCCGCATCGGCGACATCCAGCGCGTGCACGGTCAGGTCCTCGCCGTGCTTCTGCGCCAGCGCCTTCAGATCGTCCGCGTGCGCCGGATCGCGGCAGCAGGCCAGCACGCGCGCGCCGCGCGCCAGCAATTGCCGTGTGAATTCCAGGCCGAGCCCGCGATTGGCCCCGGTGACCAGGCAACGTTGCATGCGCAGCTCCTTGTCGTCGCCCCAGTCTAATCGCGCGGGCGTTCAGGCGGAGCGAACTATTCTGCATCCGGCCATGCACGGGAGTTCGTGATGAAATCCACCTTGCGCTGGGCGCCGCTTGCGGGCGCCATCCTGCTTTCGGCCTGTACCTACGGCATCGTGCTCGATCCGGGTGGGCAGAACGTGCGCGTGGCCTGGAATGGCAATACCGGCATCCGTCCATGCCGCGACATCGGCAAGGTGACCGTGTCGGTGCTGAGCCGGATCGGGCCGGTGGACCGCAACGACATCAAGGTACGCGACGAGCTGGAGATCATGGCGCGCAACCAGGCCGCGCAGATGCGCGCGGACACGATCACTCCGCTGGGAGAACCGCGCGACGGCGAGCAGTCGTGGGAGGCGTGGCAATGCGGCACGGTGGCGCCGCAGGGTTACGCGCCGGCTTATCCGCAGCCCAATGCGCGATCCGGTGCGCCGGTCGAAGACGTCCCGGCCTACGGACCGTCGCGATCTGCGTATCCGCCGCCGGCCGCCAACGCCCCGCAGCCGACGCCGTTCGGTGCGCCGGTTCCGGCCGGCGGCGCGCAGACCTATCCGCTCTCCGGCAGCACCAGCTGACACGTTAAGATGCGCGGATGAGCGATCCGCAATCACCGCCCGAGGGCACCACGCATTTCGGCTACCGCGAGGTGCCGGTGCGCGAGAAGCAGAAGCTGGTCGGCGAAGTCTTCACTTCCGTCGCCGGCAAGTACGACCTGATGAACGACCTGATGTCGTTCGGCGTGCATCGGCTGTGGAAGCGGCTGTTCGTGTCCACTTCCGGCGTGCGCCCCGGTGATCGCGTGCTGGACCTCGCCGGTGGCACCGGCGATATTGCGGCGCTGCTGCTGCCGCGCATCGGCGACAAGGGCGAAGTCGTGGTCGGCGACATCAACGCCGCGATGCTGCGCACCGGTCGCGACCGCCTGCTCGATCGCGGCCTGCACGCGCATCTTCGCTGGACGCAGTTGAACGCGGAAGCGCTGCCGTTCCCGGACGATTCCTTCGACGCGGTGACGATCGCGTTCGGCCTGCGCAACGTCACCGACAAGCAACACGCACTGGAAGAGATGCATCGCGTGCTGAAGCCCGGTGGGCGCGCGCTGATCCTGGAGTTCTCGCGTGTGCAGAGCGAATTCCTGAAGCCGCTTTACGATTTCCACTCGTTCCAGGTGCTGCCGCGGATCGGCAAGCTGGTCGCCGACGACGAGGCGAGCTATCGCTACCTCGCCGAATCGATCCGCAAGCATCCGGACCAGGAAGCCCTGCGCGCGATGATGGAGGCCGCCGGTTTCGCGCAGGTGCAGGTGCGCAACCTTTCCGCCGGCATCGTGGCGATCCACCGCGGCTATAAAGCGTAGGGCGGACACCGTCCGCCGCCTGTGGCGTATGAGCAGGGCATCATTCCCGCGAATGGCGGGCAATGCCCGCCCTACTTGCCGCCGCCTCGGGAACCCGCGCGGTCACCCCTGGCTCGCGGGCGCGCGCAAATCCTCGACGATGTCGCCCCATCGAGGGATTTCCGCTTCGTGTCCCGCATCGCGCCAGGTTTCGACGAGCGCGCTTGCATACCACTCTCGCATTGCCGGCAACTCGAGCAACCGCTGTGCGTAGGCGCGCGCCGTGTCATCCACCGGCAGCGAATACGTCTGGATGCGGAACGCCACCGGCGCGTAGAACGCATCCGCCGCCGTGAAGTGTTTTCCGGCGAGGAACGGACCGCCGAACGTCGCCAGGCCTTCGTTCCACAATTCGGCAATCCGTGCCAGGTCGCGAGCGAGCGCGTCATCGATGCGATGCAGTTTCACGCGGATGCCGCAGTTCATCGAGCACTGCGTGCGCAGCGCGTTGAAGCCGGAATGCATCTCCGCCGCGGCGCAGCGCGCGAATGCGCGCGCCTTCGCATCGGAGGGCCACACGCCCGGATGGCGCTCGGCCAGGTATTCGGTGATCGCCAGCGAATCCCACACGGTCGTGTCGCCGTCCACCAGGCACGGCACCTTGCCGTTGGGCGAAAAGTCGCGGAAGGCATTCCAGTTCGAACCGGGTGCGAACGGGACGAGCTTCTCCGCGAACCCGATGCCGAGCTCGCGCATCAGGATCCATGGGCGCAGCGACCACGACGAGTAATTCTTGTTGGCGATGTACAAGGCCGGCATGGCACGCTCCGTGTTCGGGATCGGCATTTTAGCGAGGCGGCGGCCGCGGATCGCCGCGCCTTTGTGCACGGGTGACGAACGCGGCACGGTGGCATACTCGGCGCCTCTCGTTTTCGATGCGGATCGGACATGGATGAAAGCCAGCGCGCCGTTTTGATTCGCCGCGTCAAGCGTCGCCTTGCGGCGCTTGGCGTGCTGGTCGGCTTCGTCGTCGCGGTGCTGGTGATCGTCTACTTCGCCGCGCCGCAGTGGCTGCTGCGCGCCGCGGAGATGTATCAGGCGCAACGCGCAGGCCTGCAGACCAAATCCGTGCAGGCCGGCGACACGCGCTGGGTCTACTACGAAGGTGGCAAGGCCGACGCGCCGACGCTGGTGCTGCTGCACGGCTACATGGGCAACCGGCAGGCCTGGTTGCCGATGGCGCCCTATCTCACGCCGAACTTCCATTTGATCATCCCCGACCTGCCGGGCTGGGGCGCCTCGTCGCGCATCGCCAATGCCGATTACGGCTATCCGGCGCAGGCGAAGCGGCTGCATCAATTCGTGCAGGCGCTGCACCTGGGCGGCATCGCGCTGGCCGGGCATTCCATGGGCGGCGCGATCGCCGGACTGTATGCATCGGAGCACCCGCAGGATATCGGCGCACTGATCCTGATCGACAGCGCCGGTGCGCCGTTCAGGGACAACGCGTTCACGCGCGAGCTGAAGGCCGGGCGCAATCCGTTCGACGTGCAGAACCGCGCGGAGTTCGAGCAGCTGGAGAAGAACTTGTTCGCGAACCCGCCGTGGTTGCCGCCGCGCATCCAGGACGTGTTCGTGGACCGCGCGATCCGCGATCGCGCCTTCGATGATCGCGTGCTCAAGGCGATCGCCTCGCCGGCTCAGCGCGACGTGCTGACGACCGCGCTGCCGAAGGTGACCGCGCCCACGCTGGCGATCTGGTGCCGGCAGGACAAGATCATCGACGTGTCCGCGCTGGATGCGATCCGCGATGACTTGAAGGCTGCGCCGCGGATCGGCGTCACCGAGTTCAACGATTGCGGGCACATGTCGATCATGGAGCGTGCACGCGAAAGCGCGGATGCCATTACGCGATTCGTTTTGATGCCGTAGTCCGTCGCGCGCAGCGCGCTTTGCAACAGCCGCCGCCGGGAAGCTTGCTTGCAAGCGACGGATGCAGGCTACGACAGCAAATCCGATTTCTGGAACATCGCCTTGAACACCAGCACCAGCGCGGTGAGGATCTCCAGGATCCCGGCGATCAGCGGCCAGTCGAGCAGGAAGATGCCGATGCCGGCGATGGCGAGCGCCACGGCCCAGCCGGCCAGCAGCATCGCCGCGCCGAGTTCGCCCGCGAACAGCAGGCTGGTGATCAGCAGCATGGCGGCCGCGGTGGCGTGCAGCCAGAGCTTGTACGACTGGTGCTGCGCGACCGCGCGCGAAGGCGAGAAGCTCGCGCCGATCGGCGTCTTGTCGCGAGCGGTGAGCGGCACCCATTCGTAGACCGGCTTCAGGCCGTCATAGCGAACCAGTGCGCGGTGGTACTCGCCATCCGGCAGGTTGGCCGGCAATCCGAACGCCGAGGCCGCGCGCGCGGGCCGCGCATGCGCGATGGCGGCCGTTGCCGCAGGTTCCGGTTCCGCCGCGTGCGCAGGTTTCGGCGCGATGCGGTCGTCCATCCGCGCGAACGCCAGTTTGACGTCGCCGAGCATCGTGGTGGCCGATTCGCCGTCTTCCGAAATCACGCTGCGCTGTTCGGTCGTGCTGTCGTGGTCGCCGAGCACGTTGACGTGCACCGTCTGCGTGCGCGGATCTTCATCCAGCACCCGGTAATGCTGCCGGATCGGCTGGCCGCCGCCATGCACCAGGATGAAGCTGCCGGTGCCTGAGGCATCCAGCGGACCGTAATACTCGTGGTCGCCATCGTTGGTGACCCAGTGGCCGACCAGCCGCTGCGAGGGCGAACCGAGATGGCTCAAATCCGGTTGCCGATGACAGGCGGAACAACACGCGCACGCAACCAGCGCAGCGACAAGCCGCATCCACGAAGCCATGGGTTCTCCCCCGTGGATGCCGCCCCCGGCATCCGGTCGCGCAACCTAACCGCGTGCGCGCGCGCGCGTCAATCTTCCGGCGCGGTCAGCCGCTCCATTTCGGCCTTCAGGATCGCGCCGTGTTCGCGCAGCCAGTCGCGTTGCGACTGGTAATCGGGATAGAGCTTCTCGACCCAGTTCCAGAAACGCTTCGAGTGGCTGCGCACCTTGAGGTGGCACAGCTCGTGCACCAGCACGTAGCGCAGCGCGGCGGTGGGGGCGAGCGCGAGCGCAAGATCCAGCGTGATGCGATCGCGCGCATCCAGGCTGCCCCAGAGGCTCTTCAATGATTTCACGCGCAACGCGGTCGGCGCGGCATCCAGCATCGGCGTGTAGTGCGCCAGCCAGCGCGACAGGTCGCGGCGCATCTGGGTTTCCAGGAACGTGGCGAGCAGCGTGCGCGCGATCGGCAGCGCGTGCGAGAACGGGCGCGGCAGATGCAGGCGCAGTTCGTCGTGGCGATGTTCGACGTGCGGATAATCGCTCTCGCGCCAGGTCAGCTCGACGCTTTCGCCGCGCAAGGGAATCAGGGTCGGCACGCCGACGCGCAATGGCGGCGGACCGCGCCGCGGCACGTGCAGTTCGGAGAGCTTGCGTTCCAGCCAGTCCGAGTGTTCGCGCAGGAACGCGTAGACCTGCGCCGGGTGCGTGCCGCGCGGATACGAAATCCGCGCACCGCGCGGAGTGACCGTGAGACGCAGCCGGCGCGCGCGCGGGTGAACGGCTTTCAGCACCTTGATGGTGCCGCCGTGCCCGGTGGCCAACTCGACCCAGTCGCCCGTCATCGCCTCACCGACCTCACTCATCCGGTCGCTGCAACCCGAACCACTCCGAGAGCCCATGCAACAGCCGCTCCAGCTCGCCGCTCATCAGCGCGAAACGCGCGTCCAGCTCGTCGGCGGCCGATTCGCTGCCAGAGTTGTCGAGCGTATCCTGCACCACGTCAAGAAAGCGCAATTTGCGGACGGCCAGGTCCTCGCCCAGCACCAGGCCGATCCGCCCATCATAGGTCAGGCCGAGCTGATAGACCTGCTTGCCGCGCTTGAGATGCTCCCGCACTTCGGCGCTTTCAAGCTCCTGGCGGCGGCAGCGCACCACCGCGCCGCCGGCCGGGTCGCGCAGCTCGCATTCGTCGCTGAATTCCAGGCTTTTCGGCAACTTGCCGTGGGTCAGCCAGCTGGTCATGAGTGCGCGCGGTGTCTCGGCCGGTGCCAGCGGCAGGGCCGGGAAGCTGCCCAGCGCCTGGCGCAGCGCGGTCAGCGCGTTTTCGGCGGCCTTGCGGCTGGCCGTGTCCAGCACCAGCCAGCCGTTCTTCGTGTCCACGTAGGCGTCCAGCCGCGAGGGCCGCACGAAGGCGCGCGGCAGCAGGGTGTCGAGGACTTCGGCCTTGAGCCGCTTGCGTTCGCGCCCGCCGACCGGGCGGCCGCGCTTTTCCGCGGTTTCGCGCAGGCGCGAAGCCAGTTCCGCGTTCACCACCGCGGCAGGCAGCAGCTTTTCCTCGGAGCCCAGGGTGAACAGCGTGAAGGTGCCGATGCGATGCGCCAGCACGCCGGACTCGGGCCCGAACGGCGAGACGAAGCCGCGCGTCACCGACTCCAGCGGCCCGCATGGACGCAGCGCGTGTTCGGCGAGGACGGTTTCGAGTTCGGCGAGTGAACCGGCGACCGGGGAAGAAAAGCGAAAGAGCGTGAGATTGCGGAAGAACATGTGGCCCCGGAATTAAAAAATCAAAGAGTCGTCATTCCCGCGCAAGCGGGAATCCAGCGTCTTTATCGGAACAAGTCAAAGTCACTGGATTCCGGATCGCGGCTGCGCCGCGTCCGGAATGACGGAAGAGGGTTCTCCGCCCAGCCACCCATGCGCATCCGCGCGCGCGGCGCCTTCGCGGGCGCCCAGCGAAGCGAAGTCGAAAAGGTTGAGGTCGGCCAGTTGCGACGGCGCGACATTCGTCAGCGCGCGAAACATGATCTCGCTGCGGCCGGGATGCTCGCGTTCCCACTGGTCCAGCATGCGGCGCACCTGCTTGCGTTGCAGGTTTTCCTGCGAACCGCACAGGTTGCAGGGGATGATCGGGAATGCGCGCCACGCCGCGTACTGCGCGATCTCGTCCTCGCGGCAATAACTCAAGGGCCGGATCACGACGTGCTTGCCGTCGTCCGATTGCAGCTTCGGCGGCATCGCCTTCAGCGAGCCTTGATAGAAAAGGTTGAGGAAGAACGTCGCCAGCAGGTCGTCGCGATGATGCCCGAGCGCGATCTTCGTAAAGCCTTCGGCTTCCGCATACGCGTACAACGCGCCGCGGCGCATGCGCGAGCACAGGCTGCACAGCGTCTTGCCCTCCGGGATCACCCGCGTCACCACGCTGTAGGTGTCCTGCTCCAGCACGTGGTACGGCACGCCGCGCGCCTTCAGGTAATCCGGGATGACGTGTTCCGGGAAACCCGGCTGCTTCTGGTCGAGGTTCACCGCGACCAGCTCGAAACGCACCGGTGCCTTCGCCTGCAGCGACAGCAGGATGTCCAGCAGCGTCCAGGAATCCTTGCCGCCGGACAGGCACACCATCACCTTGTCGCCGTCCTCGATCATGTTGAAGTCGGCGATCGCGCGACCGACCTGGTGGCGCAGGCGCTTGGCGAGGCGCGCGGCCTCGTGCTCGCGCTTGCGCGGATCGGCGTTGGCGGAAAAGACGGCTGTCATGGCGGGCCACGAAAAGCTGAAGCGGAACCGGCGATTTTACCCGGATCGCGGCAACGCCATCCGTGCGTGGCGGCGCTAAACTCGCGCAATGATGTCCACCGATCCCGCCGCGCTGGCGCGCCGGCTCGCCGAGCTGCGAGAAGAACACCGCGACCTCGATGCGGCGATCGCGCGCATGTCGATCGATGCGCATTGCGACCAGTTGCAGCTGACCCGGCTGAAGAAGCGCAAGCTGAAGCTGAAGGACATGATTTCGTATTTCGAGAACAAGCTGATCCCGGACCTCGATGCGTAGGGCGGGCACCGCCCGCCGGGATTGAAGAGTGTGGCGGACGATGTCCGCCCTACGGTGAAACAGGGGCTTCGGATGACACTCGCCGCGACCACACTGCAGGACACGCACGTCACGCTCGAACCGCTGGCGCTGGACCACGTGCCCGCGCTGGAGCGCGCGGCGGCGGACGGCGAACTGTGGAAATTGTGGTTCACCTCGGTGCCCGCGCCGGGCCGCATGGCGGCTTACGTGGAAGCCGCGCTGCGCGGCCAGCTCGAAGGCCACATGCTGCCGTTCGCGGTGCGCGAACGCGCAAGCAACGAGATCATCGGCTGCACGCGCTACTGCCACTACGATCCCGCGGTGCCGCACATCGAGATCGGCTACACCTGGTACGCGAAGCGCTGGCAGCGCAGCCACGTGAACACGCATTGCAAGCACCTGCTGCTGGACTACGCATTCGAGGTGCTCGGCTGCGCGGCGGTGGTGCTGTGCACCGATCGCTACAACGTCGCCTCGCAGCGCGCGATCGAGCGCCTGGGTGCGCAACGTGACGGGGTGTTGCGCTCTCATCGGCGCCGCGCGGATGGAACCCTGCGCGATACGGTGATCTACGGCATCACCGCGAGCGACTGGCCGGACGTGCAGCGGCTGCTGGCGATGAAGATGGATCGAGGCTGACGATCACGCCGCGCGCGCGGTGTTCCCCGGGTTCGCGGGCTTTTCCGCCACCACGTCGGGCGTGATCTTCAGGATCGAGTCGCGCACTTCGCGGGCCAGGATCACGCGCGCATCGCGCGCGACTTCCGCCAGCGTGTCGTCGAAATCCAGCTTGCCGTTGGCGTCGGTGCGGATCACGCGGCGCTCGCGCAACAGCGCGATGAAGCCGCGGAACAGGCTCTTGTCGAAGAACTCCGGCGCGCTCTGTTCGTACAGCAGCGACAGGCGCTGCGCGGTGAGGTGGCACAGGTTCTCCAGCTCGCCGGTGCTCAGTGTGCCGGGGCCGTTCTTCACCAGTGCGGCGATCGCGATGTAATAACGCTCGAAGGTCTGCAACAGGCTGTGCGCCAGCAGCCGCAACTGGAACGCGTCATCGCCCTGGCCCGGCCCGCGTTGCAACAGCCGGCCTTCGCCGCGCGCGGTCAGCAGGCCACGCGCCACCAGGAAATCCAGGATCTCCTGCACGCGCACGACGAAGCCATCGGCATCCCACGGCAGGAACAGCTCGGCCTGGATGAAGGGATAGATCAGCCGCGCCAGCCGCAGCACCGAGGCGCGCGCGAGCTTGCGGTTGTTGATGAAGCAGCAGGCCACCCACGAGGCGCCGGCGAACAGGTGCAGCACGTTGTTGCGGAAGTACGACAGCAGCACCGCCTGCTCGCCTTCCACTTTCAGCACGTCGCCGAGCGGATGGCGCGTGCGCGAGATCCAGCCCATCTGCTCGCCGTAGGCGATGATCTCGGCGGCCGACATCGGCGTGACCGTGGTGCGCTCCGAATAGGGCAGCGCTTCCAGCAACGCCTTCATCAGATCGATCTGCACCAGCAGGTCGCTCTCGGCCATCGCGTGCCGCGGCGTGGCGAGCAGCGCGACTGCGAGCAGGTTGATCGGATTGACGTCGGCCGCGCGGTTGACTTCGACCTGGATGCGCTCGGCCAGCGTGTCGATCAGCTTCGGCAGCCAGTCCGGCCGTTCGTCGCTCTTCAGCGTGGCATCGCGCCATTCGGGCGCCGCCTCGTCGAGCAATGGCGTCAGCATCACCGGCTCGCCGAAATTCAGCGCCACGCGTCCGTAATGCTGGCGCAGCACGCGCAAGCCGCGCAGCAGGCTGAACCAGGATTCCTTTTCCTTTTTCTGGCCTGACAATTCACCGCTGTAGGAGCGGCCTTCCATCAGCTTTTCGTAACCGATGTAGACCGGCTGGAACAGCACCGGCCGGCGTGGCGCGCGCAGGAACGCGCGCACGGTCATCGCCAGCATGCCCGCGCGCGGTTGCAGCAGGCGGCCGGTGCGCGAGCGCCCGCCTTCGATGAAGTATTCGATGGACACGCCGCGATCGATCAGCTGCGCCATGTATTCCTTGAACACCACCGAATACAGCGCATCGCCCTTGAAGCTGCGGCGCAGGAAGAACGCGCCGCCGCGGCGCAGCAGCGGCCCCAGCACCGGCAGGTTGAGGTTGACGCCGGCGGCGACGTGCGGCACCACCACGCCGGAGTGGTGCAACTGGTAACTCAGCAGCACGTAGTCGGCGTGGCTGCGGTGGCTTGGCACGTACACCACCTCGTGCCCGGGCGCGATCGCGCGCAGCCTGTCGAAGTGGTGCATCGCGATGCCGTCGTAGAGCTTGTTCCAGAAATTCGACAGCAGGAACGACACCGCGCGCACGAAAGGCGGCGAGTAATCCGCCGCGATCTCGCGCATCAACTTGTGCGCGCGCCGCCAGGCGGTGGCGTAGGGAATGTTTTCCTTGGACGCGGTCGCGGCGATCGCGGCGCGCACGCTTTCGGCGTTCAGCACCGAATCCACCACGGTGCGCCGGTGCGAGAGATCCGGGCCGATCACGGTGGTGCGCACGCGCCGGAAGTGCACGCGCAGCACGCGCGCGAGTTTGCGCTGCAGGCGTTCGGGGCGCTCGCCGGGCACTTCGTCCAGCGCGGCGCGCAGCGAGATCGGCGTCGAGAAATGCACGATCGTGTCGCGCCCGTTCAACAGGATTGCCAGCAGCCGGCGGAAGCGGCCGACCACCACCCAGTTTTCCGACAGCAGCGCGCGCAGCCAGCCCGATTGCCGGTTCGGTGCGCGGCCGACGTAGATCGACACCGGCAGCAACTGGATATCGCGTTCGGGTTGCGCTTCCAGCGCCAGCAGCAGTTGCTTGAGCGCTTCGCGCGGCGCGCGCTGGCGATCGCGGCCGAACAGCCAGCCTTCGCGCTGGCTCAGGGCGAACATCGAACGCCGCCGCCGCGTGCCAGCCACCGGCAGCAGCGGACTCGGCAGGCCGGCTTCGCGGCAGGCGCGCTCGAGGATCAGCCCGTCCGACAAGCCCTGGCGCTCGATCACGTACACCACCGGCGTCCCGGCAGTGAGCAGGCTCAGCGGCTCGGCCGGATCGCGCTTGATCCGCAGCCACGGCGCCAGCAGCCGGCCCAGCAGCGCACGGCCCCACGGCGGCGAGGGCGCCGGCTTTTCCGGAGTAAGGGTTGGAGTCATCGCGTGCATTGTACGCAAGCGGCCCTGGGAACCGGCGCCGCGGTCAGTGCGCGGGCGCGCTCGACGCTTTGGCCGGAGCGCTGGATGCAGACGCAGCGGACGATGCAGGTGCGGGCTTCCGGTGCTGCTTGCGCCACGCGGCGAGCGCATCGGCGTCGTACCAGTGGCCGTCCTGCTGGACCAGATGTGCCTCGCTGACGATGGGCTTGCCGGCCAGCACCAGGGTTTCGCGCACGCGCGCGTGGGTGCCGTCGTTGCTCAAGGTTTCCAGCCTGGCGTTGTCGAACGTGGCGTCCAGATCGAGCCCGTAGACTTTCAGCAACTGCTTCAGTCCGTTCCAGCCGGTGGTGTAACGCGCCATCACCTGCGGGTAGTCCAGTGCGCGCCACTGGCCCAACGTGTGGATGTCCAGCTTGCGCGCGGTCGCGCAGATCACGTCGATCGCCTGCTTCGCCTTCGCATCGTCGGTGAAATCCGCGCCCTGCGCCCATGCGGCGAGTGCGGCGATCGCTTGCGTCGCCTGTGTTTTCTGATCCGGCGAAAGCCCGGCGTTCTGCACCAGGTCGCTGCCGGATGCTTGCAGGATGCCGATCAGCATCGGCAGGTTCTCGGCGCGATGCGCGCGCAGCTGCGCGATGTGCGGTTGCAATTGCTTGAACAGCGCGTCTTCCGCGCCCGGCGCGGTCAGCTTCTGCATCATGGCCGCGAAGTGCGCACTCTGTTCTGGCGTGGGCGCGGGCTGTTGCGCACGCGCGCGCTGCCATTCGTTGCGCCACGCCTGGTAGTCGGAAGGCGGCAAGGTGCTGCGCAGCAGTCCGTCGAAATCACCGTTGCGGGTGAGCACGAGATCCGCGCGCAGCGCGTTCTCCGGCGTCGTGTTGGACGGCGCGGAGGCGGACGGATTGCGGTGGCACGCGGCCAGCGCGAAGGCCAGCGCGCACAGCGCGAAAAAGCGGAAACCCGGGCGGGGCATGAGCGTTCCTTCCGCGTGAACGAGCACCCGAGTCTGCCGAGCAACTCCGGGTGAAGCAAGTTTCAGCGTGATTTCGCGAGCGCGCCTTCGATCTGCGTCACGATTTGATCGGCCATCGCGCGCGGATCGGCGGCCTGGCGGATCGGCCGTCCCACCACGATGTAATCGGCACCCTGCGCGAACGCAGTCGGCACGTCCACCACCCGCTTCTGGTCGTCGTTGGCGGGGCCCGAGGGGCGAATGCCCGGGCACACCGTCAGCAGATCCGGCGCGGCCGCGCGCAGATTCGGAAGATCGGCGCCGGAACACACCACGCCATCGATCCCGGCTTGCTGCGCCAGTTTCGCGCGCGCGATCACCGTGTCGGCCACGCTGCCGCGCACGCCGAGCGCGGCGAGATCGGGTTCGTCGTTGCTGGTCAGCACGGTGACCGCGAGCAGGCGCATGTCGCCTTTCACCTCGACTGCCGCTTGCAACATGGCGCGGCTGTCGCAGTGCACGGTGCAGAAGGTGACCGGATATTTCGAAAGGCCGCGCACCGCGCCGGCCACGGTCGCCGGCACGTCGTGCAGTTTCAGGTCCACGAAGATCCTCTTGCCGCGATCGCCGAGTTCTCGCAGCACGTCGAAGTAGTCGCCGCCGGAAAGCAGCTCAAGTCCGATCTTGTAGAACGACACCGCCTCGCCCAGCTTGTCCATCCATGCAACCGCCTGCGCGCGGTCGGGGACGTCCAGCGCGAAGATCAGGCGGTCACGGGCGGGAAGGGTGTCTCGGCTCATGGGTTCCTCCGGCGCGGGCGGTCGCTCATTTTACTTGGCGTGGATCGAACGCGCTGCCAGACTCCACCCGGCTTCGGCAGCATCCGTTCGCGCTGAGCGTGGCGAGCGTAAGCGAGCAAAGTCGAAGCGCCCTTCGACTCCGGTCCGTTCCGGACCTACGCTCAGGGCGAACGGTTTCGTTTATTGCGACTGCGTGAACTGATGGATGCCCACATCTCCCGCTGGACGTCATTCGCGAGCTACACGCTCTCGGCGCTGTGCCTGATCCTGGTCATGGTGCTGCACCTGCTGCCCGCGCTGATCGCGGGCCTGCTGGTCTACGTGCTGGTGGATGCGCTGGCGCCGCTGCTGGAGCGGCGCCTCTCCGGCGAACGCGCGCGCGCGCTGGTGGTGGGCCTGTTGAGCGCGATCATCGTGGCGCTGCTGGTGCTGCTGATCGTCGGCGGCGTGATGTTCTTCAAGCAGGAAGTCGGCGACCCCAACACCATTTTCGAGCGACTGATGCCGCTGATCGACAAGGCGCGCGAACAGTTGCCGGCGTCATTGAGCGCGCACCTGCCGCAAAGCAGCGCGGGCATCCGCGCCAGCGCCACCCAACTGGCGCAGACCCATTCGGCGCAATTGCAACTCGCCGGCAGGGAAACCCTGCACGTGTTCGGGCGGATCCTGGTCGGGCTGATCCTCGGCGCGCTGATCGCGCTGGCGCACGAGCGGCCTTCCCCGCGCCACGGCCCGCTGCGGCGCGACCTGTCCGAGCGCTGCATCCGCATCGCGCTCGCCTTCCGCAACATCGTGTTCGCGCAGGTGAAGATCGCCGCGATCAACACCGTGTTCACCGCGATCTTCCTGGCGCTCGTGCTGCCGCTGATGGGCGTGCACCTGCCGCTGACCAAGACCCTGATCGTCATTACCTTCGTGGTCGGCCTGCTGCCGGTGGTCGGCAACCTGATTTCCAACACGCTGATCGTGATCGTCGCGCTGTCGGTGTCGCTGTGGGTCGCGCTCGCCGCGCTGATCTTCCTGGTGGTGGTGCACAAGCTCGAATACTTCCTCAACGCGAAAATCGTCGGCGGCCAGATCCGCGCGCGCGCCTGGGAAATATTGCTCGCGATGCTGGTGATGGAAGCCGCGTTCGGTTTGCCGGGCGTCGTCGCCGCGCCGATCTACTACGCGTATCTCAAGAACGAGCTTGAGGTGGCAGGGCTGATTTGACCCAAGCCGCTTTGAGAATTAAGTTGCCACGCGTCAGGAGGATAGTGCAAAGCAGGGGGACGCTATGCCAAGCCAGCGAACACATTATGACAACTTGCAAGTCACTCGAACTGCCTCTGAAGCAGTCATTCGCGCCAGTTATCGCGCGCTGATCCAGAAATACCATCCAGACAAGTATCAGCCACGTCCAGAAGGGGAGCGCATAACAAAGATCTTGAATGATGCTTATGAGATTCTTGGGAATCCGCAGAAGAAGCGCGAGTACGACGAATTTCTCAGTTCAAGAGAACGCCAAAGCCAAGCGTCTACCTCGGATCCGACGCAGTCGGCACCGGCTCCAACGCCGTCGCCTACTTGGAGCGGAGTAAAGCCGCCACCACGGGCGACACCGCCAGTTTCCAATCCGCCTGCTCGCAAGTGGTGGCATACCGCCCTTCTTTCCGTCGCTCTTTTATTGTTACTTGCTCTTCTTCGCGCACTTATATCTGGCACTGATACACCTACACCAGTACTTCCCATCGCAGCAGTTCAGCCTACAAACCAAACGGATACGATAGGCGGTACGGACAATCCGCCCGACTTCAGCAAAGACGCCACGCAAGTTGATTCGGCCCGGCAAGAGCGTCACTCAAGTAACGCTCTCGATAATTTGCTGGCCCAGTCCGGTGGGCAGATGCCGGCGAGCAAAGTTCAAAACCAGATGCACAGTGTTTTGAATGATCCGGCTGTGCCCGCTCCTGCCGACTCAAGTGGCGCCGTGTATCGATGCCAAAACGTGGCAGGCCAAGTGGTTTTCGGAAATTTACCTGATTTGCAAGACACGCATGATTGCCAACGAATTTTTGGGTACGAGGTAAAAAGAGGACTAGTTCTCACACCCATGAGCCTGCCCGCAACCGGCATCATTGCGCACAGTTACAAGAAGCTGAAAGCTCCTCTGGATATTGTCGCGGAGCCAGGTGCGAATTACTTTGTGAAACTTGTTGCGCCCGGTTCACGAACGCCGGTTTTGACTGCCTTCATTCGTGATGGAGAGAAACTGTCTGTAAAGGCCCCGCTTGGCACATATGACCTTCACATTGCTTCGGGCAAGGAATGGTATGGACTCAAATATCTGTTTGGGCCGGAAACATCATTGTCCGAGGCGGAGCAAGACTTCTCGTTTGAAGACACCGGATCGGGTTATGCTGGCTACACAGTAGAGCTAACGCCGCGGCTTAATGGCAATCTGCACGTTCGAAATGTAGATGCGGACGTTTGGTGACTTAACCCAGCATCGCGGTCAGCTTCTGCAGTTGGGCCAGAGCGACATCGTTGCGCGCCTGCGCGTCGGCTTCGGGATCCTGGCCTTCGCGGTGCAGGTCGGATGGCGGCAACTCTTCCAGGAAGCGGCTGGGCTTTTGCGCGAACACCTGTCCGTAGCGGCGGGCCTGCGCGCTGTAGCTCAGCGCCAGCAATTCCTTCGCGCGGGTGATACCGACGTAGAGCAGCCGGCGTTCCTCGTCCAGCCGACCTTCGTCCAGCGCGCCCTCGTGCGGCAGCGTGCCGTCCTCCATGCCGACGATGTGCACGCAGCGGAACTCCAGGCCCTTGGCCGCGTGCAGCGTCATCAGCCGCACCGCGTCACCGCCGTCATCGCGATCGGCATGCGACAGCAGGGCGAGCTGCGCGGCGAGATCACCGGCACGCGCGCGGCCCTTGTCCATGGCGCGGAACCATTCGATCAGTTCCTTGATGTTGCCCATGCGCCGCTCATCGAGCGCGGCATCGCGCGATGAGCCCGCGATGTGCTGCACGTAGCCGCTGCGTCGCAACAGTTCTTCGACCAGCTCGCCGGCGCGCGTGTGCGCGGCTTCCGTATGAAGGCCATCCAGCAGCGCCACGAAGCCATGCAGCGAGTTGGCCGCGCGTGCGGGCAGTTGCTTCAGGATCGAATCGCTGCGCGCGGCGCGCAGCAGCGAGAGGTGTTTCGATTGCGCGAGCGTCCCGAGTTTCTCCAGCGTGGTCGCGCCGATCTCGCGGCGCGGTACGTTGACCACGCGCAGGAAGGCCGCATCGTCGTCCGGATTGGCGAGCAGGCGCAGGTAGGCCAGCACGTCCTTCACCTCGTGGCGGTCGAGGAAGCTCAACGCGCCGGTGAGGTGGTACGGGATGCGGTTCAGGCGCAGCGCCTTTTCCAGCCCGCGCGACTGGTGGTTGCCGCGATACAGCACCGCGCAATCCGACCAGGCCAGCGAATGCTTGTCGCGCAAGTGGATCAGGTTGGCGGCGACGCGCTCGGCCTCGTGCTCGCCGTCGCGGCATTCCAGCACGCGGATCGGCGCGCCTTCGTCGTGCGCGCTCCAGAGCTTCTTGGCGTGCGCATGCGGGTTGTGGGCGATCAGCGCATTGGCCGCGCGCAGGATGCGCTGGCCGCAGCGGTAGTTCTGTTCCAGCTTGACCACGCGCAGCGTGGGGTAATCCTGTGAAAGCTTGTCGAGGTTGCCCGGATCGGCGCCGCGCCACGCATAGATGGACTGGTCGTCGTCACCCACGCAGGTGAAGGCGCCGCGCTCGCCGGTCAGCAGTTTCAGCAGCGCATACTGCGCGGCATTGGTGTCCTGGCATTCGTCCACCAATAGGTAGCGGATGCGCTCGCGCCAGGCCTCGCGCGCTTCCGCGTCGCGCTCCAGCACGGCGAGCGGCAGCCGGATCAGGTCATCGAAATCCACCGCGTTGAAAGCGGCGAGGCGCTGCTGGTATGCCGCATACACCTGCGCAGCTTCCAGTTCGCGCGGGCTGCGCGCCGCGTCCAGCGCGGCTTCCGGCGTCAGGCCCTCGTTCTTGGCGCGCGAAACCAGGTTGCGCAGCAGGAACAACTGCTCCGGCTTCACCGACGCGCCGGCCAGCTCCTTGACGAGCTGCGCGCTGTCGTCGGCATCCAGCACCGAAAAGCCGCGCCGCAGGCCGGCGCGCGCGTGTTCGATCTGCAGGAACTTCAAACCGAGCGCATGGAAGGTACACACGCCCAGTGCGTCGGCATCGTCGGACTTGATCCGCTTCGCCACGCGTTCGCGCATCTCGCGTGCGGCCTTGTTGGTGAAGGTGATCGCCGCGATCTTGTGCGCGGGCGCGACGCCACGCGCGATCAGGTGCGCGATCTTCTCGGCGATCACGCGGGTCTTGCCGGAGCCGGCGCCGGCCAGCACCAGCAGCGGGCCGTCGCAGTATTCGACCGCGGAGCGTTGTTGCGGATTGAGCATGCGAGGGCCGGTGAGCGGACGTGCAAGAATGCATTCTGCGCATTAATCGCGCCGTGCACCATCTTGCAATCTTGAATCATCGCCGCTACGCCCGCACAACCTTCTCCGGATCCAGACGCAAAGGAATCGCATGGCCAACCCCGAACCCACTTCCTGGCCGCGCCCGTACTTCTCGCGCGGCGAGGGCAAGGCGATGCTGCTGTTCTTCGTGTTCGGCACCTTTCCCGAAACACTCGAGTTGAACGTCGCGCGGTACGGCAGCGTCGGCCTGCCCACGGGCATCGAGATGCATCGTTTCGACAAGCAGACGCTGGCGCACTGGGAAGGCCATCCGCTGCGTGGTGCGATTGGCGAGCTGTTGCGCGAGGACGATCCGCACACGTTCAAGCTGGCGCGCGAGGCGCCCGAGTGCATCATGCTTCGCGGCGAGCTGGACGATCCGCCCACGCTCGATTACCTGCGCGACACGCTGGGCGTGATCGCCGCGCTGCTGGATGTCGGCGGCGTCGCGATCGTCGATCCGCAGATCCTGAGCCTGTTCGCGCCGCGCGCCTGGGGCGAGCGTTACCTGATCGAAGGCGGCGCGCCGCCGCGCGCACACGCATTGATCCTGTGCCATGACGAAGGCGATGGCGCGTGGGTGCGCACGCGCGGTATGCGCAAGTTCGCGCGCCCGGACATCAGCTTGCGCAACGTTCCGAAAGCGGAAGTGGATCGCGCGGGCGCACTCGCCGAACACCTGCTGGAACTGGAGGCGATGGGCATGCGCTTCGCCGACGACACGACGCTGGAGGTGGACGGCCTGCCGCGCGGACCCGTCGCGCACCACGGCGGATCATTGGACGATCCGCAGTTCAACAACACGCACGTGGAATTCGAGTGGCCCGTTTGACGTTCACCGCTGGCACCGCGGGCACCAATACGTTGCGCGCTGGCCGATCACCGTCGAGCGGATCGGCGTGCCGCAGACCTTGCACGATTCGCCGGCGCGGCCGTACACGAACAATTCCTGTTCGAAATAGCCGGGTGCGCCATCGGGCGCCAGAAAATCGCGCAGCGTCGTCCCGCCGCGCGTGATTGCGTGCAGCAGGATGCGCCGCACTTCTTCGGCGAGCTTCGCGTAACGCGAGCGCGCCACCGAGCCTGCGGTGCGCCTCGGATGGATGCCGGCGGCGAACAGCGCCTCGCTGGCGTAGATGTTGCCGACGCCGACCACGATGGACTGGTCCATCAGGAACGTCTTCACCGGCGCGCTGCGGCCGCGCGAACGCTCCCATAATCGCTCGCCGTCAAAGTCGGCGGACAGCGGTTCGGGGCCGAGGTCGCGCAACAATTCATGCACTTCGCCCGGCTTCTGCCAGAGCAGGCAGCCGAAGCGGCGCGGATCGTTGAAGCGCAGCGCCAGCCCTGAATCCAGTACGAGGTCGTAATGATCGTGCGCGCGTGGCGGAGTGTTCGCATCCAGCACGCGCAGCGAACCCGACATGCCGAGGTGCAGCAGCGCGGACCCGGCTTGCGTGTGCAGCAGCAGGTATTTTGCGCGGCGCTCCACGGATTCCACGCGCTGACCGGGCAACGCGGTGCGGATCGCGCGCGGAATCGGCCAGCGCAAGTCGCCGCGGCGCAGCAGCACCCGCTCGATCACGCGGCTTTGCACGTACGGCGCGATGCCGCGGCGCGTGGTTTCGACTTCCGGTAACTCGGGCATGGGAACGGGTCAGTCGCTCTGCTTGAACCCCTCTCCCGCCGGGAGAGGGGCAGGGGTGAGGGTTCGGAATTGCGCGTAAATGATTCTCGCGCGCCTTGTCTCAATTCGTGTTATCGAACCCTCATCCGGCGCTGCGCGCCACCAAGGAGCTCCTGGCCAAGGATGGCGGCTCTCCCGGAGGGAGAAGGGAAAAGCGCGATTGCCTACCGCGCCGTTTTCATGGCCAGCGTGATCTCGGGGCTGTCCTGCTGCGGCACAAGCGCCACGCGATCGCCGACGCCGACGTAGCGCAGGTTGTCGAGTGCGCTCAGCGCGCCGTAGCGAAGCTGCACGCCATCCAGCACCAGCGTCGCGGCCGGCTGCGCAAGGCCGACCTTCACCGGATCGAACTCATTCGCATGCGCCCAGCGCGCCACCGGGGAGATCGCGAGCTTCGCCAGGCGTTGCAGGTGTTCGTCGTTGCCGCGCATGCGCGAAGGCGAGACGCGCCACCAATGTCCGCCGCTCTTTTCGAACACCTGTGGCGATTGCTGCGAAATCGTGAGCTCGATCCGCGTGATCGAATCCGGATCGAGGTCGGTGAGCGTCAGCGGCGCGGCGCGCTGGTCGCGTGCACCGAGCCACAGCACGATCGCGACCAGTGCGATCACTGCGCCCAGCAGCCAGAACCGATTGCGCGCCGCGCGTTTCATCAGCGGCGCCGGCGGCGCACGCCGATCACGATGCCAATGATGAGCAACACCAAGGGCAATGCGACCAGGCAGCCCCAGGTCACCACGCTCAGGTCGGCTTGCGTCAGGTGCATGGTGCGATCCGGCGCGCCGCGGGCGGGAAGCGCAACCAGCGCGTCATCGCCGAGCAGCCAGTCGACCACGCGCTCGCCGAAGGCGCGATTGCCGGCATTGGCAAGGTAGGTGTTCGAAAGGAAATCGCCGTCTCCGATCACCACCACGCGTTGCTCGCTCTTGTCCGGGCTGGGCGACAGCCGCGTCAGCGCGAAACCGAAATCCAGCGGACCGCGCAGTTCGCCGCTGTTCGCGTCATACCTGATCGTGGACGGCTGGGTCGGATCGATCGGCGCGATCTGGTTCCAGCTCTGCGCGCTGCTGCGCAGGATCGACGCGTGCGCCCATTGCGCGTTGCCGGTGGACGCGAGCGCCGCGACCTGCGGGAACAATGTATTGAGTGCGAAACCGCGCGTGATCGCGTGCGGCGGGTAATCGTTCTCCACCACCATGCGCGGGTCGCCGATGCCGAGCCTGGCGCCGGCACCGTCCACCAGCATGCCCGGCAGCGTGCGCAGGCCAAGCGCGGTGGCGAGTGGCGCGAGGCCGACATCGCCGGTGTCGGGCTCGGTCAGCCACAGCAGGTTGCCGCCGCGATCGAGGTAATCGGTTATTGCCTTGAGCGACGCCGGCGACAGCTCCGCCTGCGGACTGGCCAGCACCAGCAGGTCGGTGTTGCGCGGCACGCTCGCGTTCTGCGCCAGGTTCAACGGCAGCGCGCGCACGCCGCTCCCCGAAAGCTGCGCGACGAAGTCGCCCAGGTCCGCGTTCGCCTTGCCGTCGGCATTGCGCTCGCCATCGCCGATGACGAAGGCGACCAGCCGCTCACGCCCGCGCGTCAGTCGCGCCAGCGCGTCGGTGAAATCGCGCTCGTCCAGTTGCACCACGTGCTGCTCGCGGTCGCGCCAGTGCAGCACGACTTCGCCGTCCACGCTGATGCCGGCCTTGCGCATCGCGGCCGGGTCGGCATCCGGGTCCACGAAGGAGAGGTTCAGATCCGGCTTGTAGCGTTGGTAGCGCGCGATCACGCTGCTGATCTCGTCGCGCAGGTTGCCGCCGGGCCGCGCGTAGCTCACCGCATCGAGCGGCCCAGATAACTGTTGCAGGATGGCGCGACTTTGCGGTGAGATGCTTGCGCGCGCGCCGGCGCTCCAGTCGGTGATGAACCCGAAGCGCGTGGACAGCACCGCGATGCAGATCGCGGCCACGATCAGGAGCGCGGCGACCAGCCACGCGTCCGCGCGCTCGCGCCAGCGCCGCATCAGCCCCGCACCTTTTCGGCGGCCATGCGCCGGATCGCGAACGCCAATGCCAGCGCGATCAGCAGCAGGAAGTAAATGATGTCCACGCTCGCGACCAGGCCGTGCATGAACGGGGTCAGATGCGTCGGCAATGCGAGATACGCGATCCAGCCCGCGCCCATGCCGGTGATGCGGCCGCCGATGTCCAGCATCGCCAGGACCAGCACGATCAGCAGCGAAGCGATGGCGGCCACCGCCGGGTGCGAGGAGAACGCCGAAGCGGCGATGCCGATTGCGGTCAGCGCAGCGATGCACAGTGCACAGCCGAGCAGCGCCGCGCCGAACTGGCCCCAGTCAGGCGTGGTCGCCTGCGCCAGCAGCACCGGCATCAGCGCAACCAGTGCGAGCAAGGCCAGCAGATATGCGAACGCGGAAACGAACTTGCCGAGCACGATCCGCGCGGGCGACAGTCCGGAGGCAAACAGCAGCGGCAGCGTGTGCGCGCGACGCTCACCGGCGATCGCGTGCATCGTGATCAGCGGCGCGAGCAGCAGGCAGATTTGAACGTAAGCGAGCAGGTGCGGCACCGCGACCAGGTCGGTGTAGCCGGGGCCGCTCGCGTTGGCCGCGAGCTTGGGTTGCGCGATCAGGAAGCCATTGAGGTTCTGCAGGAACATCCATGCCAGCGCGCCGAGCGCGATCGCGGCCAGCGTCCACGCGAACGGGCGCACCAGCAGGCGCTTCAAATCCAGGCGTGCCACCGACAGTGCGCTCATGCGGCCTTGCTCGCGCCTTCGCGCGCAATCTGCAGGAACATCTTGTCGAGGATGCCGCTGTCGCCGGCCAGCACGGCATCCTGCCGCACGCGTCCGGCGTGCAGGATCACCACGCGGTCACACATCGCTTCGACTTCGCCCAGAACATGCGTGGAGATGATCGTGGCGCGCTGCGCGGAAAGTCCGCGGATCAGTTCGCGCAATTGCGCAGTCTGGATCGGGTCGAGTCCGTTGCCCGGCTCGTCCAGCACCAGCACCTGCGGATCGTGCAGCAATGCTTGCGCGAGCCCGAGCCTGCGCTTCTGTCCGAGCGAAAGCTGTCCGCTCAGGCGATTCGCCTGGCCGCCGAGATCCAGCCGCAGCAGCTCGCGATCGATCGCGCTCTTGCGCGCGGCGCGCGGCAGGCCGCGCAAACGCCCGCAGGCGTCGAGGTATTCGCGCACGGTGAGTTCCGGCCACAGCGGCACGTTTTCCGGCAGATAGCCGATCCGCGTGCGCGCCAGTTCCGGCTGCTCGTGCAGGTCGGCATCCGCGATCTTCACGGTCCCCGAATCCGGCGCCAGCACGCCGGCGATCATCGCAAGCGTGGTCGACTTGCCGGCGCCGTTGACGCCGAGCAGGCCGAGCACCTCGCCACGGGCGACGCCGAACGTCACATCGGCGACGACCTCGCGCCCGGCCAGCCGGCGGGTCACGTGGTCCAGTTGCAGCAGATGTGAAGGTTCGGGCATGCGCAAACTTGTGTGAAGGCCGTTGCAACTAGCGCGTACGGGCCGCATATGCTACCCACAACCGCTGGAGTGTGCTCGGTTGTTCCCTTAGACTGGAAGCACTTCGGCACCATCGTTGCTTCCGCTTGATCATCGCTGATTGCAGCGCTTACCGCGAACCATGCGTTCGCAATTCCGGAACGAATGATTAACACCCTTCTCGATTTCGGCATGCACGGGCTGACCCACTTCGGCTGGCTGGGCATCGCCGTGTATGCACTCATCACCACCCAGCTCACCATTTTCGCGGTGACCTTGTACCTGCATCGCTCGCAGGCGCATCGCGGCGTGGATTTCCATCCCGTCGTCGCGCACGTGCTGCGCTTCTGGAACTGGATGTCCACCGGCATGGTGACCAAGGAATGGGTGGCGGTACACCGCAAGCATCACGCGCACTGCGAGACCGAGGACGATCCGCACAGCCCGCAGGTGCTCGGCATCAAGAAGGTGTTCTTCGAAGGCGCCGAGCTGTACCGCACGGCCGCCGCGAACGAAGCCGACCTGGAGAAGTACGGCCGCGGCACGCCCGAAGACTGGATCGAGCGGCACGTCTACACGCCGCATCCGTATCTGGGCGTCAGCCTGCTGATGGTCATCAACATCGCGCTGTTCGGCGTGATCGGCGTGGCGATCTGGGCGATGCAGATGGTCTGGATTCCGTTCTGGGCCGCAGGCGTGGTCAACGGCATCGGCCACTGGTGGGGCTATCGCAATTTCGAAACCGCCGACACCGCGACCAACCTCACGCCGTGGGGCTTCTGGATCGGCGGCGAGGAGCTGCACAACAACCACCACGCGTTCCCGAGTTCGGCGCGTTTCGCGCTGCGCCGGTTCGAGTTCGACATGGGCTGGGCGATCATCTGCGGCTTGCAGAAAGTCGGTCTCGCCAAGGTGTTGCGCGTGGCGCCGTCGCTGGACGTGCGCCCGAACGTGAGCCTGCCGGATTCGGAAACCCTGAAGGCGGTGCTGACCCATCGCTTCCAGGCCATGACCGACTACTACAAGATCGTGATCAAGCCGACCTTGCGCGAGGACGCGGCGCAAGCCGGCAAGCGCCTGCACCTGCCGCGCTGGATGCGCCGTGCGCTGGCCGACGGCGGCCGCTGGCTGGATCGCGACGGCCACAAGCAACTGGCCGAAGTGATCGAGAAGCGTCCGCGCCTCCAGATCGTGGTGGACTACCGCGCGCGCCTGGCCGCGCTGATCGAGCAGCGCAAGCCCGAATCGGCACTCGCGGCATTGCAGGAATGGATCCGCGAAGCGGAGATGAGCGGCAACCGCATGCTCGCCGCCTACGCCGCGCGCTTGAAGAGATATGCGGTGGCGAGGGCGTGACGGTTCTTCGTTCGATTTGAGTGAAAAAAACCCGCCGAGAGGCGGGTTTTTTTTGTTGGAGTTCGCAGCGATTCCCGGACCACGTCGGCACATACCTGGATGATTTGTCTGCTAGACAGACAAGCCGGTTCGATCCGTTACCTCGCCATCTTTCACTACCAGTGTTTCACCGGCGACGGCCTTCGCGCGCACCTTGGTCAATGGCGTGGATCCCTTGCCCGCCACCAACACGGCATTGGAATCCTTGCCATGCGCGAGCACCTTGCCTTTGATTTCTATTGAGCCGACCTTGCCGCCTTCTATGGCATAGGTCACGACGTTCGCACCGTGAGTGATCAGGTCGCCTTCGACGATCAGCCTTTCGACGCTGCCGCCGGGCTTGACGCTGAAGGCTTCGGCCGGCAATTGCATGTTGACGCCCTTGACGAGCGTGTTCCCGACCGATCCGTGCGTGGTGACGCTTTCATCCACCGTGATGGTGCCGACGGGCTTGCTCACCTGGATGCCGATGGAACCGTCGCCGAAAGTCTCGATGGATTTGAAGCGGATGCTCTTCACCGTGCCGTCATACTGGTTGAAACCGCGTGCACCCAAACCGTGCGTGACGATCTCGCTCTCGGCGACGAAGTTGTCCACGCTGCCGAAGTTGACGAAGCCGATGCCGCTGGGCCCATGTGAAACGACCGGCGCATGCGCGACCCAGTTTTCGACAGTGCCCCAGGTATCCAGCACCATGTCGTTCACGCCGTACGTGACCACTTCGCCGAAGTGCTCCACTTGCTTGGCTTTCACGCCATACACGATGAACACGCCGCCGGTAATGATGTCGGCGGTGCCGTAGGGCAGCATGCCGCTGGAATACACCGCGCCGGTGGTGAGTCTGTCGAGCTGTACCCATCCGCCTTGGTCGCCGAAGCCGCTCACGAGGATGCCGGAACCGAGTACTGGTGCGTTCTTCGCGCCGACGGAGATGTCGGTGAGCGTTGCATGAATCGTTGACTTCGCGTCGCCGCTGAAGTTGTAAACGGTCAACGCGCCCTGGTACACGTTGACTCCGTATTTCTGCGGCTGCTCGCTGTAACGACGCGCATCGCAGGCTGCGATGTGCAGCTTATCGATGATCAGTTCTAGTTTGTCCGTGCCGGCGCGGGTGATGATCGAGACCTGGCCGGTCACATCCAAATCTTCGAGCACGATCCGGCCCATGTCGGCGAACCCAGTCTGCGTGTAGATCGCGCGAGCGGCCGGCGTGGTGACAATGGTGAGGTTGGACACGCGATTGCCGGCGGTGAGTCCGATGCCGTCACCGTTGCAGAAGACAAGAAAAGCGCCGTCCTTGTCCTTGCCCGTCAATTCGAATCCCGGCGGCAAGGTGATGGAGAAAGGACACGCCACCGATGTCCGGAGTTCCAATGTGTGCGGGCTTTCCCGGGTAAGCGCGGCAACAAGTTCCGCGAGCGAAGCGATCGAAACCGTGGGCAGGTTCATGCGGGTCTCCTTGCTCGTCCCAAGCCAGCCACTTTACTCCTTCGCTTGCGATCTGCCGGCGCCCGGTCTTGCCGCCCCACGTTGTTGTCTCGGCTCGCTTCCGGTCGATCCGCTCCAAAAAAGACGCGGAAAAAGAGAACCCGCCTTGCGGCGGGTTCTCTTGTCCAAAGGCGCTGGATTACAAAGTCCGTCCATGGACTTTGCCCTTCGGGCCGACCTTCGGTCGTTCAAATTCGTTCCAGACGAATTTGTCCGGGTTCAACGCTTCGCGTTGCCCCGGGATGACGTTCTGACAAAGGCGTGCGCTTTGCGCACGCGTCAGAACGTCACTTGATCTTGCCTTCCTTGTAGATCACGTGCTTGCGCACGACAGGGTCGTACTTCTTCACTTCCATCTTGTCCGGCGTGTTCTTCTTGTTCTTGTCGGTGGTGTAGAAGTGGCCGGTGCCGGCCGAGGAGATCAGGCGGATCTTGTCGCGTTTGCTTGCCATGTTCGGTGCTCCTTAAACTTTCTCGCCGCGAGCGCGCAGCTCGGCGAGCACGGATTCGATGCCGTTCTTGTCAATGGTGCGCAGGGCGTGACTGGACACGCGCAGCTTCACCCAACGCTTCTCGGCCGGAACCCAGAACTTGCGTTCGTGCAGGTTCGGCAGCCAGCGCCGACGGGTCTTGTTGTTGGCGTGCGATACGTTGTTGCCGCTGCGCACGCCCTTGCCTGAAACTTGGCACACTCGCGCCATGATTGCTCTCCTCGGATCCTGCATAGCCCGCAGGACATCGGCCCGGCGGTGGAAACTCACGCGATGCCGGAAGGTGCCGCTTGCAGCCCCGCATCGCGTCCGCGGAGGCGCCCGCATGCGCGGGCCGGCCAAAATCAAGCGGGCAAGCATAGCAGAGCCTCCGGCCGCGCGGCAATCGAACGTGCAGCGGACCCGCATCCATGCCACAATTCCGCTTCTTTACCTGAACGATCCAGCGGAGCTTGAAGACCATGGCAGAGCAGATCCCGGCCACCAATGGCGCGGCCGCGCCGCAGCGGCAACTGGCCTTGCAGAAAATCTACGTGCGCGACGCCTCCTTCGAGGTGCCGAATGCGCCGAACGTGTTCCAGGAAGAAGGCCAGCCGCAGGTGCAGCTGAACCTGAGCCACAAGGCGGGCCAGATCGGCGAGGGCGCTTATGAAGTGGTGCTGACGCTCACCGTGACCTGCACGCTGAACGAGCGCACCGCGTACCTGGCCGAAGTGCAGCAGGCCGGCATCTTCGCCGCGCTCGGCTTCGAGCAGGAGGAGATCGGCGCGATCCTTGGCAGCTACTGCCCGAACGTGCTGTTCCCGTACGCGCGGCAGATCGTTTCCGACCTGGTGCAGAACGGCGGCTTCCCGCCGTTGCTGCTGCAGCCGATCAATTTCGACGCGCTCTACGCCGAGCAGATGCAGCGTGCCGCCGGCGGCGACGCGCCCGCGCTGAACGCCTGAGCGAGGGACGGCGCGGATGGGGGTGCGCGTTGCCGTACTCGGCGCCGGTTCCTGGGGCACGGCGCTTGCCGCGCTGCTGACGCGCAACGGCGCGCGCACCACGTTGTGGGGGCGCGACGCCGGGGCACTCGCGCAAATCGCGGCAGCGCATCGCAACGTGCGCTATCTGCCGGAAATGGAGTTGCCGGCAGCGTTGCGCTGCGAATCCGATCTCCGCGCCGCTCTGGGCGATGCGGAGATCGCGCTGGTCGCGGTGCCCAGTCACGCGTTCCACCAGATGTTGGATGAAGCCGCGCCGCTGCTCGCAGCCGGCGCCGGTTTCGCGTGGGCGACGAAAGGCTTCGAGCCGGGCACCGGGCGATTCCTGCACGAGCTGGTGAGCGAGCGCTTGCCCGACACGCCGAGCGCGGTGATCACCGGTCCGTCGTTTGCGCGCGAAGTAGCGGCCGGCTTGCCGACCGCCGTGACGGTGCACTCGTCCCACGATCCGTTCGCGCACCGCGTCGCTGAGCTGCTGCACTCGACGAGCTTCCGCGCCTACACCGGCAATGACATGCTGGGCGCGGAACTGGGTGGCGCGATGAAGAACGTGCTGGCGGTCGCGACCGGCGTGGCCGATGGCATGCAACTGGGCTTGAACGCACGCGCGGGTCTGATCACGCGCGGCATGAACGAGATGCTGCGCCTCGGCGCTGCGCTCGGCGCGCAGGCGCAAACCTTGATGGGCCTGGCGGGGCTGGGGGACCTGGTGCTGACCTGTACCGGCGAGTTGTCGCGCAACCATCGCTTCGGCGTGGCACTCGGCCGCGGTGTTCCACTGAAGCAGGCACTGGAACAGATCGGCCAAGTGGTGGAAGGCGCAGTCACCGCGGACGAGGTGATGCGACTCGCCGATCGACACGGGCTCGACCTGCCGATTTCGCATCACGTGCAACTCGTGCTGCGCGGCGAGATGACGCCGACCGACGCGCTGCACGCGCTGCTCGCGCGCGAACGCAAGCCTGAATATCCGGAGCATTTATTCCGCTGAGCAGGGAAAGAAATGCTCTTTTGAGAAGTGCGGCCATGGATGGCCGCTTTTACGCGCAGGGACAGCGCATAAATAGTATGCTCGGTCTTTTGAGTGGCGAGAAACCGCAGCGATGCAACGCCGCAACGCCTCGACCGAATCCGCGTCCGCCGAGGCCGCGCCGCGGGACTCGGCAAAGTCCACGAGCGCGGCGTTGCCGGCGGCGTGGCGCAGGCTGCTGAGCGAATCGCCGGGCAAACGCCGCGCATCTTCCGGCCCGGTGCTGGGCTTCCTGCTTGAACTGTTGCACGACCAGCCGCCCGCCGCGCGCGTGGAAGTCGCGCCGGTGCTGCTGGAAACCATCGCCGATGGCCGGCTCGGCCGCGCGGTGCCGCTCGATCCCAAACAGCTTACGCAAGCCGGCTTGTCCGGACCGATGCTGCGTCTCGCCGCGGGCGTGCTCGGCCTGCCGCAGACGCAACGCAAGGGCCGCAGCTACGCGCATCTGTCCGGCGACTTCGGCGATGCGTTGATGGCTGAAATCCTGGACACCGCGCCGTGCCTGCTCGGCGGGGTGGCGGGTTTGCGGCTGGCGCGCGGCAAATCGCGGCCGCTGAAATGGATCTGGCAGCTAGAACCGGATGGCCGACAGCGGCTGCTTCCGGAGTTGTCGAAGCAGGAACGCCTGCTGCGCATTGGCGGTTTGTGGTTCCTCGATCCGGAGCGCGCCGAAGTCGGTTTCTTCGATGGGTCGGAAGACGAGGTCGCGCTGCTGGATGCGCCGCCGCTGACGCCCGAATACGGCGAAGCGTTGGCGCAGGCGTTGCAGTCGTCCGCCTATGCCAGGCGCATTCCGGCGCCGCGCGCATTCGCCGCGGTCGAACGCGCCGAACTCGCACCGAAACCCGTTCTGACTTTGCACGCGTTGACGCGCCATGCGCGCATCGGCGCCGGCACGCCGCCGCTCGCGTACGCGCGATTGGCGTTCGATTACGGCGGTGAAAAACTGCCCGGCCGCGGCGGCGAGCCGCTGGTGCGGCGCGTGCGCGACGGCAAGCTGGTCGAGATCGCACGCAAGCGCGCAGACGAACTGGCGACGATGGAGCGGCTTGAGAACTTCGGTCTCGCGCCCGCGGTGGATTGCGAAGGCCTGCCCTGGGACATGTCCGACGCGCTGCCGGAAGATGCGTGGCTGTTCCCCGGCAAGGGTTACGCGGGTGCGCTAGAGGTGAACACGCCCGCGCGCTGGTTGGGCTTGCGCGAAAAACTCGAGAGCGACGGCTTCAGCGTGGACTACGCATCCACGTTCCCGTTTGAAGTGCTGGAAGGTCCGCCCCAGTGGTACGGCGTGGCCGAGGAAGAGAAGGGCGGCGATGCGTTCGATTTCGAAGTCGGCGTCGAAGTCGAAGGCCAGCGCGTCAATCTTCTGCCGGCCGTCGGCCGCGCGCTTTCCGAGCACACGCTTTCGCTGACTCCGCCGGCCAACGAAACCGAAGACGCCGTCTGGTACGCGCCGGTGGACGAGCGCCGCCGCGTGCCGGTGCGTTTGTCCGTGTTGCGTTCGCTGCTCGCACCGCTCGCCGAATACCTGCAGCGCCCGCGCGAAAAATTGCGCCTGCCGCGCGTGCAGGCTGGTCGCCTGGAAGAATTCGCGCAGGCATTGCCGAAAAATGGCGGCAAGCTCGATGCACCGAAGGAACTCACGGGATTCACGACGCGTCTGCGCGAAGCCGCGGCGCACGCGTCCGATGCCATTCCGCAGGATTTTGCGGGTGACCTGCGTCCGTATCAGCGCGAAGGCCTGCGCTGGTTGAACGCGCTGGCCGAAGCGGGGTTGGGCGGCGTGCTCGCCGACGACATGGGCCTGGGCAAGACCGTGCAGTTACTCGCGCACCTGCTCGCGTTGAAGCAGAGCAGCGCATTGACGCAGCCGGCGTTGATCGTCGCGCCGACCAGCCTGATTCCGAACTGGCAGGCGGAAGCGAAGCGCTTCGCGCCGACCTTGAAGGTGCTCACCCTGCACGGTCCCGAGCGCGTGCGCAGTTTCGATCGCCTCGCCGGCCACGATGTCATTCTCACCAGTTATGCGCTGCTGCCGCGCGATCTGTCCGTGCTGCGCGAGCAGCCGTTCGCGCTGGTGGTGCTGGACGAGGCGCAGCAGGTGAAGAATCCGCGCACGCAGGCGCGCCGCGCGCTGCTGTCCATCGCCGCTACGCGCCGCGTGTGCATGACCGGCACGCCGCTGGAGAATCATCTCGGCGAGTTGTGGTCGCAGATGGATCTTGCAGTGCCGGGCTTGCTCGGCGATGAAGGCTCGTTCCGCAAGCACTACCGCATTCCGATCGAGCGCCAGTCGGACGAGGCGTGCCAGGCGCGACTCAATCATCGACTTGCGCCGTTCATCCTGCGCCGCACGAAGGCGCAGGTGGCAAGCGACCTGCCGGAGAAGACCGAGATCGCACGCAGCGTGGCGCTGTCGGGGCGGCAGAAGGAACTCTACGAATCGCTGCGCGTCACGCTGTCGGAAGAATTGCGCGAGGTGATCCGCCAGCGCGGCATCGAGCACAGCGGCATCATCGTGCTCGATGCATTGCTGAAGTTGCGCCAGGCCTGCTGCGATCCGCGGCTGGTGAAACTGGAAGCCGCGCGCGGTGTGCGCGAGTCCGCCAAGCTGGAACTGCTGATGGACATGGTGCCGGACCTCGTGTCCGAAGGCCGGCGCGTGCTGCTGTTCTCGCAGTTCACCGAAATGCTGGCGCTGATCGCGCGCGAACTGGATCGCCGTCATTTGAAATATGTCACGCTGACCGGCGACACGCGCGACCGCGCAGAGCCGGTGCGCAAATTCCAGGACGGCGAAGTCCCGCTGTTCCTGTTGTCGCTGAAGGCAGGCGGCGTCGGTCTCAACCTCACCGCCGCCGACACAGTCATCCATTACGACCCGTGGTGGAATCCGGCTGCGGAAGCGCAAGCGAGCGATCGCGCGCATCGCATCGGCCAGGACAAGGCGGTGTTCGTGTACCGGCTGATCTGCGCCGGCACCGTCGAGGAACGCATCGAGCAACTGAAGGCGCGCAAGGCCGAACTCGCGCAGGCCGTGCTGGAAGGCGGCGGGACACGAGATAAATTGGCGTTCGACGAGGAAGATCTGGAGGCGTTGTTCGCGGCGGAATAAAGCCCTCTCCCTTCGGGAGAGGGTTGGGGTGAAGGTTCGGAGTTGCGGCGTTGTTGCGGCCTGGCGCAAGGGTCGTACCCTCATCCGGCGCTTCGCGCCACCTTCTCCCGGAGGGAGAAGGGAATGCAAAGGCAGCCAGCCCATTCCGCTCGTTTCGCTTGAAGGCAGCCATGACCATGACCGAAACCTTCTCCGGCGGCTGTGACTGCAAACACGTCCGCTACCGCATGCTCAGCTCACCACTGTTCGTGCACTGCTGTCATTGCCGCTGGTGCCAGCGCGAGACCGGTTCGGCGTTCGTGATGAACGCGCTGATCGAAACCGAGCGCGTCGAACTACTGAGCGGCGAGCCGGAACTGGTATTGACGCCGTCCAACAGCGGCAAGGGCCAGAAGATCGCGCGCTGCCCGCACTGCCGCATTGCGCTATGGAGCCACTACGCTGGTGGCGGCGATATTTTCAGCTTCATCCGCGTCGGCACGCTGGACGACCCGGACCGCTTCCCGCCCGATATCCACATCTTCACGTCATCCAAGCAGCCGTGGGTGATCCTGCCCGATGACGTGCCGGTGATGCGCGAGTACTACGAGCGGGAGAAATACTGGCCGAAGGAAAGTCTGGAGCGGCGCGCGGCGCTGCTGGCGAAGCAGCCGAGGTGAATTGGCTGCAGTGTAGCCAATGTAGTTGAGTTGAGCCCGGAGATCCTCCGAGCGAAACCCGACAACGAGAGACGTGAGTGTCGGGTTCGCGAAGAGCGCTCACCCAAACTACTGATCGCGTCCCATCCCATTCCTTTCCAGCGCATCCAGATACGCCTTCCAGTTGCGCTCCTGGTCAGTGCCGAGTTCGTGCAACGTGCTCCACGAGAAGATGCCGGTGGCGTGGCCGTCCGAGAAGCGCAGCAGCACGCCGTAATTGCCGACCGGCTCGATCGCGTCGATGTTGACGTCGCGCTTGCCGGCGACGAGCACCTGCTGGGCGGGTCCGTGGCCCTGGACTTCGGCGGAAGGCGAGTGCACGCGCAGGTATTCGCAGGGCAGGGTGAAACGCTCGCCCGAGTCGAAGGCGACTTCGAGCGCGTGCGAGGCGCGGTGCAGGATGATGTCGGTGGGGCGGGGTGCGGGCATGCGGGAGTGTAATGAGCACCTGTGTGAATTCGTCCACCCTCTCCCCAACCCCTCTCCCATCGAGGGAGAGGGGCCCAAAGCAGAACGCGCAAGAATAATCACCTCTCCCCTTGTGGGAGAGGTCGCCGCGCGTGAGCGCGGCGGGAGAGGGGTAGGGCCTACGCCCTTCCCGCACCCGATCCGATCTGGTCGATCCGCGGCCATTGGCCGGCGACGTCGAGCAGGGCGCGCGCGTAGGGCTCGTCGAAGCTGATGGTGGAAACCTCGTCCCAGGCGAAGAATGACGGCTCGCGCAGCCATTCCGCGTCGGGGGTGATTTCCTGCAGGTTGAAGCCGTCTTCCTCGATGTTCAGCAGGCGGCCGATGTAGCAGACCTCGGTCTCTTCCTCGCTGTCCACGTGCACGCCCATCACCGCGGCGTGCTCGGCGGCGGCGCGCACGACCTGGTCGATGCCGTCCAGCGGGAAATCGCGCGGCAGCCGCGGGACGATCTTGCGGACGGCGAGCGCCTTGCCGATGAAGACGTGGTGGGCTTCCGGCGCCTCGACTTCGGTGATGTCGCGCAGGCGCATGGCGTAGAGGCCGTCGAAGCTGATCTGGTCGCCGACGACCCACAGCAGCAGGAATTCCATGCCGATGCCGGCCACGTAACCGCAGAAGCTGCCTTCCTCCAGGTTGCCGCGCCAGACCCGGACCAGCTCGCCACGTTGCATTGCCGAACGCAGTTGCTGGCGCGGGCCGGTGCTGGGGAGTTGAATCACATTGCCCATGGACGACATTCTACCCGACCGGTCAAGCCGGCTAAAGGATGTAGCGTGAGAGATCTTCGTCGGCGACCAGATCTTTCAGGTTTTTGTCTACATAATCGGCGTCGATCAGGTACTTTTCGCCGCTCTTATCAGCCGCCTCGAAAGAGATCTTTTCCAGCAGCCGCTCCATGACCGTGTGCAGGCGGCGGGCGCCAATGTTCTCGGTGCGCTCGTTCACCCGCGCGGCGACCTCGGCCAGCCGGTCGATGCCGGACTCGGTGAACTCCAGCGAGACGCCCTCGGTGCCGAGCAGCACCTCGTACTGTTTGGTCAGCGCGTTGTGCGGCTCGCGCAGGATGCGCTTGAAGTCCTCCACCGACAGGGCCGACAGCTCCACGCGGATCGGCAACCGGCCCTGCAATTCCGGGATGAGGTCCGAAGGCTTGGCCAGCGAGAACGCGCCGGAAGCGATGAACAGCACGTGGTCGGTCTTCACCGGCCCGTACTTGGTGGAAATCGTGGAGCCTTCGACCAGGGGCAGCAGGTCGCGCTGCACGCCTTCGCGCGACACGCCGGCGCCGCCCCAGTCGCTGCGTTGCGCGACCTTGTCGATCTCGTCGATGAAAACAATGCCGTTCTGCTCGCAGTTCTCGATCGCGCGTGCGCGGATCTCGTCGTCGTTGAGCAGCTTGCCCGCCTCTTCCTCGATCAGCAGCGGACGCGCGGCCTTGATGCTGAGCTTGCGCTTCTGCGTGCGACCGCCGCCCATGTTCTGGAACATCGAGCGCAGTTGCTGGCTCATCTCCTCCATGCCCGGTGGCGCCATGATTTCCACGCCGACGTTGGCGGAAAACTCCAGCTCGATCTCGCGATCGTCCAGCGCGCCGTCGTGCAACTGCCGTCGCAGCTTCTGGCGGGTGGCGGAATCGGCTTCCGTGGCGGGCTGGATTTCCCAGCCGGTGCGTTGCGGCAGCAGCGCATCGAGGATGCGTTCCTCGGCGTGCTCCTCGGCCTGGGTTTGCACGCGCAGCTTGGCCTGGTCGCGGGTGAGTTTGTACGAGATGTCCGCGAGGTCGCGCACGATTGAATCCACGTCCTTGCCG
>DASSEW010000091.1:0-38518 GCA_035695065.1 Rhodanobacteraceae bacterium
TCCGTCGTAGGGCGCGTTGAAATAATTCTTGATGACAGGCGTCAGCAGCATCGAGAAGGTCGAGCCGATGTTGACCGCCATGTAGTAGAGCGTGAATGCGCTATCGATCTTGGTGTCGTCGCCTTCGTAGATCTTGCGCACCAGGTTGCCGGCGTTGGCCTTGAACAGGCCGTTGCCGACCACGATCACGCCGAGCGCGAGGAACAGGAACTCGGGCGAGGCCGCAGGCACCACCATCAGCGAGTAGCCGCAGGTCAGCACGACCGCGCCCAGCAGCATGGTGCGCCGCGTGCCGAGGAAGTTGTCGCCCACCCAGCCGCCGATCGCCGGTGAGACGTAGATCAGCGCCGCCGCCGCGCCCCAGGTCAGGTTGGCCGGCGTGTCCTGGAAACCCAGCCGCTCGACCATGTAGTAGATGATCAGCGCCTGCATGCCGTAATAGCCGAAGCGCTCCCACATCTCGATCAGGAACACGGTCGAGAACGAACGGGTTTTGGAGACGGCCGGTTGCATGGTGTTCATGAGCGATACAGACCCCTGCGGGTTCAAAAGTCGGCCAAGGGTACCTCATGCCGGAAGGGAATGTGTTCAAAATAACGGCATCGGCGGGTCGGGATCCGGAATTCGTGATTCGGGCCCGTCCGGCGCGACTGCTATGCTTCGCGGACCGCGAATCCGAGTCGCCATTTCTTCCATGCACGCCTACCTCGACCTGCTGCGCGACATCCTCGACCACGGTGCACGCAAGGACGATCGCACCGGCACCGGCACGCTGTCGGTGTTCGGAAGGCAGATGCGCTTCGACCTGAGTGCGGGCTTCCCGCTGCTGACGACGAAGAAGCTGCACACCCGCTCCATCATCCATGAGCTGCTGTGGTTCCTGCGCGGCGAAACCAACATCCGATACCTCAACGAGCGCGGCGTTTCGATCTGGGACGAATGGGCCGATGGGAACGGCGAGCTCGGACCCGTGTATGGCAAGCAGTGGCGTTCCTGGGAAGCGGCCGATGGCCGCACGATCGACCAGATCACGCAGGTCATCGAACAGATCAAGACGAACCCGGATTCGCGGCGGCTGATCGTGTCGGCATGGAATGTCGGCGAGCTGCCGAAGATGGCGCTGGCGCCGTGCCACGCGCTGTTCCAGTTCTACGTCGCGAACGGCAAGCTCTCCTGCCAGCTCTACCAGCGCTCGGCCGACGTATTCCTCGGCGTGCCGTTCAACATCGCAAGCTATGCGCTGCTGACCTGCATGATCGCACAGGTCACCGGTCTCGTGCCGGGCGAATTCGTGCACACGCTGGGCGATGCGCACCTGTATCTCAACCACCTTGATCAGGCGCGCGAGCAGCTGACCCGTACGCCGCGCGCGCTGCCGACATTGGTGTTGAATCCGGAGGTGCGTTCGATCTTCGATTTCAGTTTCGATGACATTTCGATCCGGGACTACGATCCGTATCCGGCGATCAAGGCGCCCATTGCGGTTTGATCTGCATGGGAAAGCCGCAACGCATTTCGCTGCTCGCCGCGCTGGATCGCGGCCGCGCCATCGGCCGCGATGGCGCGATGCCGTGGCATCTGCCGGATGACCTGAAGCGCTTCAAGGCGCTGACGCTCGGCAAGCCGGTGTTGATGGGCCGCAAGACGGCGCTCGCGATCGGCCGCGCCTTGCCCGGGCGCCCCAATCTGGTATTGACGCGCGCGAACGAAGCTCCGTATCCGGATCAGCGCATCGTGCATTCGCTGGATGAAGCGCTCTCGGCATCCTCGGGGTCCGAAGAGATGGTCGTGATCGGTGGCGGCGAGGTCTACGCGCTCGCGATGCCGCAGGCCACGCACCTGCTGCTGACCTGGATCGATACCGAAACGCCGGACGCGGATACGTTCTTCCCCGAGTTCAATCCGCGCGAGTGGCGCGAAACCGCGCGCGTACACCATCCCGCGGACGCGCGGCATGCGTTGGCCTTCGACTTTGTGGACTACGAAAGAACCCGATGATCGAAGTTGCCGCCGGAGTGCTGACCGACACGCGCGGACGCGTGTTGCTGATGCAGCGATTGCCGGGCAAGCACCTGGCGGGACTGTGGGAATTTCCAGGCGGCAAACTGGAGGCCGGCGAGAGCATCGAGCATGCCCTGGCGCGCGAACTGCGCGAGGAACTCGGCATCGAGGCGCACGGCTTTGCGCCGCTGATTTCGCTGCCCTGGCGCTACCCCGAAAAAACGGTCCGCTTGCACGCGCTGCATGTGGCCGGATGGCGAGGCGAACCGCATGCGCGCGAAGGCCATCCGTTGCGCTGGATGGCCGTCGAGCAAATCGATCCGGCGGAAATGCCCGCGGCGGACAAGCCGATCGTGGCGGCGCTGCGACTGCCACTGCATTACGTCATTACCGCGAACGAGTCACACCCCGATCGCAATAAAGCGTTCCTGCAGGCGCCGGGCAGATCCTCGTTGCTGCAATTGCGCTGGCCGCACCGCGATCGCGCCGATGTGCGTGCGTGCGCAAACGATTTGCTCGAACGCACGCCGGGATTGAAAAGTCACTTGCTGATCAACGCCGATATCGAACTCGCGCGCGAACTCGAAGTCGGCGTGCACCTGCGCGCTGCGCAACTACACGAATTGCGTGAGCGTCCGTTGCCGGCCACGCAATGGGTCGGCGCGTCATGCCACGATGCGGACGAACTGGAACGCGCAGCGGCGATCGGCGCGGACTTCGCCACGCTCTCGCCGGTGCGCGCGACCGCCAGTCATCCGAACGCAAGGCCGCTCGGTTGGGAGCGCTTCGCGCAACTCGTGCATGAAACCCGGTTGCCGGTCTATGCGCTGGGTGGAATCGGGCCGGACGACCTGGAGCGCGCGCGTGCAGCCGGCGCACAAGGCGTGGCGGGCATCAGCGCGTTTGCGAGCGCTTGAGAGCGGCAAGTTCGAGATACCGCGCGTGCAGTACCGCGACTTCGTGGTCGAGATATGCCGCGTCGCCATCGTTCACGATCACATCGTGGGCCAACGCGAGCCGCTGCTCGCGTGCGACCTGCGCAGACAGCGTTTGCCGCGCCTGCTCGCGCGTGACCCGGTCGCGACGCATCAGCCGCTCGATGCGCAGTTCGTCCGGCGCGTCCACCACCAGCACCCGATCCACGAAGTCGTATTGCGGCCAGGTTTCCGCAAGCAGCGGGATCGCGAGCAGGCAATAAGCGCCGCGGTCGCCGGCCATGCGCCGCCGCAGCCATTCGCGCACGCGCGGGTGCACGATTCCTTCAAGCTTCTTGCGTGATCCGGCATCGGCGAATACGCGCTCGCGCATCGCACGCCGATCCAGCGAGCCATCCTCGGCCAGCACGTCCGCGCCGAACACGAACTCGATTTCCGTCAGCGCCGGTTCCCCGCGTTCCACCACCGCGCGTGCCGCCACGTCGGCGTCGTACACATCGATGCCGAGCGCCTCGAACCGCCGCGAGACCTCGCTCTTGCCCGCGGCCACGCCGCCGGTCAGTGCGACGGCGTACATGGATGGTGCCAAAAGCAAAATTCGGACTGGATGGCTCTCAATTCGGATGTGACCTGGCGTTGGGCGGCAGCACGATTTCGCAGCCCTTGCCGAACTGCGATTTGTCGTAATCGGTCTGCCAGATGGGATTGACGATGCGCGGCCGGTAACGCCATTGCGGGCTGAACAAGCTCCATGTCTCATCGTGCCCAGGAAAAGCAACGCCGGTCATGTCGATCAGGGACTCGAATGTGTCGGCGCTGAGAGTCCGCTTGTCGGCGTTCGCCCGCAATGTCGCAACGCGCTGCGGGAAATCCCGTGCATAGGCATTCGAATACCAGAAGAATGCCGGGACCTGGAAATCATAGCGCGACCCGATGCCGTGCCCGGCCCTGTCACAGGTGGGCGTCGGCAGGGTCTCGCCATGATCGGAAAGGAACCACATTGCCGTGACGGCCTTGCTGTCGCGCAGCACGCCGATGATCTGCGCCAGCACGTGGTCGGTGTACAGGATCGTGTTGTCGTAGCTGTTGTACATCCGCTCGCCCTGCGGCACGTTGCTGGCCCGGTCCGAATAGGTGGGCACAAATCGCTTGAAGGACGCCGGGTAGCGGTAGTCATAACTGAGATGGCTGCCCATCATGTGCAGCACGATGAAAAGATCCTTGTTGGAATCCTTGAGCGCATCGCGCAACGGCTGCACCAGGTCTTCATCGTAACTGCCGGGCGCCGTCCACGAGGCATGGTTCAACCACTCCACGTGTTCCGCTTCGTACGCATAGGTCGAAACCGGGGAGTCGAACTTGCCGATGGCGAGCTGGTTGGATATCCAGTAGGTCTCGAAACCCGCCTCCTGCATCGCGCGCAAGACGGACGCTTCGTGCCATTCCGGGCTGGTGCTGGTGATCGGCTTGCGCGTCAGGATCAGCGGGATCGCGGTGATGGATTCCGGCCAGGAAGTCAGCATGCGCGGGATCCGCACCAGGTTGCGTACACGCGACAACTCGGGATTGGTGGGCCGGTCGTACCCGAACAACTGCCAGCGATCCCGGCGGCTGCTTTCGCCGATGACCAGAACATACACCTGGCGCTGGTGCAGCGCGTCGATACGGCTTGCATGGAACCGGAACGCATCCAGCTTCGCCGCCTCCGCGCGCATCTGGAGCCATTCCGCACGGTACTCGTGGACGCGCGAGATGACGCCGAAGGGATAGCCTTGCGTCACCACGGCCGCCAGCGAATCGAGCGTCGTGATACCAGCGTGGCCTCGTACTGCGGCTCCGCCCCGGGCCGAGGAAGCCGCCACGATGGCGGCCGCGAGCGGAGTGGCGACGGCGATGGTCACGATCCACGCACGCGCGCGACTCTTCCAAGGCCATCTCCCATGCCGGCTGGACCATGCTGCTGCCAACGCGAGGGCCAGACCAGCGGCCATGCACAGCAAAAGAGGAATCAGCAGCGTGCCGAGGTACTCCCGGGTTTCGCGCGGATTGGTGGCGACCAGCGTCGCGATCACCTCGGGTGAAGTCGGGTGGTGATACTGCGCGATATAAAACGCTTCCAGCGGAGCCAAGGCTGCGAACGGCGCCAATAGAAGGCATGCAAGCCAAGGCCAGTCACCCAGGAGGGCGAACCACACGGCCAACAGGACGAGTGGGAAGACCAGTGCGTCCACCCACACCGAGATGCCGTGCGCCGACCAGAGCCAGAGCACATTGGGCAGCATCAGCAACAGCAGCAGGCCACCGATGAACCCAATGGCCATCCTTGAATGGGCGGCACGAAACATCGCCTCACCTCAACCCGCTGAACCGCAGATACGCCGAGAGGATCGCATCGCCAAACACGAACCAGACCCAACCCGCGGCGGCGAGGAAGGGGCCGAACGGGATCGGGGTGGAGCGATCCTGACCGCGGATTTGCAGCGCAATCACGCCGACGATCGCGCCGATAAAAGAAGAGATCAGGATGACCGGCAGCAGCGCGACCGGGCCCATCCACGCGCCGAGTGCGCCGAGCAGCTTGAAATCCCCATAGCCCATGCCTTCCTTGCCGGTGAGCAGTTTGAAGAGCCAGTACACGCACCATAACGCAAGATAACCGACAGCCGCGCCGATGATCGCGCTGCGCGCGTCGGCGAACAGCGGCACCAGCGCGATCAGCAGGCCGAGCCAGAGCAATGGCAGCGTCAGTTGGTCCGGCAGCAATTGCGTGCGCAGGTCGATGCCCGCCGCGGCGATGAGGGTCCAGGTGAAGAACAGTGCCGCAAGGCCGGCCCATGTGGGACCGAAGCGCCAGACCACCACCGCGCTGAGCACGCCGGTCAGCAATTCGACGAGGGGGTACTGGATCGAGATCGGCGCCCTGCAATGACGGCAACGCCCGCGCAAGGCGAGCCACGAAACCAGCGGGATGTTTTCGTAGGCCGCCAGCGGGTGCTTGCAGTGCGGGCAGTGGGACGCCTGGCGCACGATGCCCGGTGGCGCAGGCTCATCGTCCGGCGGCAGCTCCAGGATCTCGCGCGCGTCGTGCTTCCAGATGTGGATCAATCGCGCCGGCAGGCGCAGGATCACCACATTGAGGAAGCTGCCGACCAGCAGGCCCAGCACGAAGGCCGCGGCGATCCAGGCCGCGACCGGCATGCCCGCGAGTGCGGTCATCGTCAGTGGATCAGAACGCGCCGGCGAGCTTGAAGATCGGCAGGTACAGGCCGACCACCATGCCGCCGACCAGCACGCCGATCACCACCATGATCAGAGGTTCCAGCAGGGTGGAGAGCGTGTCCACCGCGTTGTTCACCTCTTCCTCGTAGAACTCGGCGACCTTGAACAGCATCGAATCCAGCGCGCCGGATTCCTCGCCGATCGCCACCATCTGGGTGACCATGTTGGGGAACAGCCCGGTCTGGCGCATCGCCAATTGCAATTGATGGCCGACGGCCACGTCGTCGCGGACGCGCCGGACGGCTTGCCCGTACACCACGCTGCCGGTGGCGCCGGCCACCGCGTCCAGCGCTTCCACCAGCGGCACGCCCGCGCGGAAGGTCACGCCCAGCGTGCGTGCGAAGCGGGCGATGGCGGATTGCCGCAGGATGTTGCCGATGATGGGGATCTTCAGCGACATGCGGTCTACGAAGTGCGCGGCTTTCTCCGAGCGCTTGTAGAAAAAGACAATCGCAACGATGCCGCCAACGACCACGATCAGTACAGGCAACCAGTAAGCCTGCATGAATTCCGAGGCGCTCACGATCATCTGAGTGAACGCCGGCAACTGCACCCCGGCATCCTTGAACACGCCCTGGAACACCGGCACCACGAAGATCAGCAGGATCAGGCTGACGATCAATGCGACTGCGAGGACCATCGCCGGATAGAACAAGGCCTTCTTGATCTTGGCCTTGATCGCTTCCATGCGTTCCTTGTAGGTGGCGACCGTATCCAGAACGGTGTCGAGCACACCCGCCGATTCGCCCGCGCGCACCAGGTTGCGGTACAGCTCGTCGAACTGCACCGGGTATTTGCCCAGTGCCTCATGCAGTGCCGAGCCGCCCTCGATGCCCTGCTTGACGTCGGTCAGCATGTTCTTGAAGCGGATGTTGCGCTGGCCGCCCGCGATGATCTCGAACGACTGCACCATCGGCACGCCCGCCGCCATCATGGTGGCGATCTGGCGGCTGAAGATGGCCACGTCGCGCGGCTTGACCTTGCTGCCCGCGGCACCGAACAGCGGCTTGGCCTTCTCCTTGACCGTCTGCGGGTTCATGCCCTGGCGGCGCAGTTCGGCCTTGACCAGGCTGGCGTTGCGCGCCTGCATCTCGCCCTTCATCTTGGTGCCGCGCTTGTCCAGCGCGGTCCACTCGTACACGGTCAATTGCTTGACCGCGGCACGCGCCGCGCCGACGTCGCGCGCGGCATTGGCATTGCGGGCGACGGGTTTGTTGGCGGTGGTTGCAGTAGCCATGGATGTTCCCCACTACATCGGATGATCGATTCCCTTGGCGGGAATCGCCGGATTGCTAATCCTTGGTGACTCGGTTGATCTCGGCCAGGCTGGTGACACCCTGCTTGACCTTCCACAATGCGGATTCGCGCAGGTTGCGCACGCCGCTCCTCTGTGCGGCTTCGGCGATCTTGATCGCGCCACCGCCTTCCAGGATGATCTTCTGGATTTCCTCGTTCATCGGCATCACTTCGTAGATGCCGACGCGGCCCTTGTAGCCGTCATTGCAGCCCGAGCAGCCGACTGCATCGTACAGGTGCAGGCCCTTGGCGATGTCTTCCTTGCTGAAGCCTTCCGCCAGCAGCGCCGCTTCCGGCAAGGTCATCGGCTTCTTGCAGTCATGCAATCGCCGCGCCAGCCGCTGCGCGATCACCAGGGTCACCGACGAGGTGATGTTGTAGGGCGCGATGCCCATGTTCATCAGTCGCGCAATGGTCTGCGAGGCGTCGTTGGTGTGCAGGGTGGACAGCACCATGTGGCCGGTCTGCGCGGCCTTGATGCCGATTTCCGCTGTCTCCAGGTCGCGGATTTCGCCGACCATGATCACGTCCGGATCCTGGCGCAGGAACGAGCGCAGCGCCGCGGCGAAGGTCATGCCGCGCTTGACGTTCTGCTGCACCTGGTTGATGCCGCTGACGCGGATTTCGACCGGATCCTCGACCGTGGAGATGTTGCGGCCTTCGGTGTTGAGGATGTTCAGTGCGGTGTACAGCGACACGGTCTTGCCCGAACCGGTCGGGCCGGTCACCAGCACCATGCCGTAGGGCTTGTGGATGGCGTCCTGGAACAGTCTCTTCTGGTCTTCCTCGTAACCGAGCTTGTCGATGCCCAGCTTGGCGGCCGCGGCGTCCAGGATGCGCAGCACGATCTTCTCGCCGAACAGGGTCGGCAGGGTGCTGACGCGGAAGTCGATGGACTTGCCCTTGGACAGGTTCAGCTTGATGCGGCCGTCCTGCGGCACGCGGCGTTCGGCGATGTCGAGTTGCGCCATCACCTTCAGTCGCGAGGAAATGCGCGGGCCCAGCTTGATCGGCGGAGAAGCCACGGCGCGCAGGATGCCGTCCAGGCGCACGCGCACGCGGTAGTAGCCTTCATAGGGCTCGAAGTGGATGTCCGAGGCGCCGCGCTTGATCGCGTCCACCAGGATCTTGTTGACGAACTTGACGACCGGCGCATCTTCGCCGCCGACCGCATCGAATCCGCTCTCGCCTTCTTCGCCGGTCTCGCCGAGCTCCAGGTCCTCGAGGCCTTCGGCGTCTTCCAGGTCCGGCATCACCGCGTTCTGCGAAGCCAGTACCTGCTCGATGGTGCGCCTCAACAGTTCCGGCTCGACCAGGATCGGTTCGACCGCGCACGCCGCGTGGAACTTGATCTCGTCCAGCGCGGCCGAATTGGTCGGATCGGCGATGCCGACGAACAGCCGGTTGCCGCGCTTGAACAGCGGCAGCGCGGTGTGCTTGTTGATCAACTCCTCACTGACGATCTTCAAAGGCAGCTGCGCGAAGTCCAGCGCCGAGGCATCGAGGACCGGCACGCCGAATTCCGCGGACACCGCCTGCGCCACGCGCGCGCCGTCCACCAGACCGTTTTCCACCAGCCAAGTGGCGATCGGGGTCTTGTGCCGGATCGAATCCTCGAGCGCCTGGCGGGCGTCGGCTTCCGACAGCGCGCCCTCCATGGCCAGTCGCCGGCCGATGCCGGTCAGGCCCGCGAAGGGAATCGGGTTCAACTGGGTTGCCATCTTTGTTCGCCAAGCCCCTGCGACTACGGGCGGAATGTACCGCAAATGCGTGTTGGCGGGGGAATCCCGCGCGTAACGCCCGCGAGCATGCGGAAATGCGGCCGCGCGCACCGGGACGCGGGTCACGTTGGGAGCCAAAGCCGGCCGGTTCGATCCACATTTCAGCTTGTGGAACCTATCCGGGGCGCACAACCTCGCGCACGGCCGTGATCACCCGCTCCACGTCGGAGTCGCTCAATTTCGGCGACAGGGGCAGGCTGACGGTTTGCCGGCCCATGCGCATCGCGTTCGGCCACTGCTCCGGATTCCAGCCATAACGCTGCTGGTAATAAGGATGCTCCGGCACTGAGAGGTAATGCACGCCGGTACCGATGCGGCGCGCATTCATGGCGTTCAGGAACGCGTCGCGCGAAATGCCGCAGCGTGCCTCGTCCACCATGATGGTGAACAGGTGGTATGCGTGCCGGGTGTCGGGTTCCGGTGGCGCGGGCAAGCCGACCGGCAAATCGGAAAACGCTTCCATGTAGCGGTTCCATATCCGTTCGCGATGCCGCCAGCTGCGTTCGACGCGCGCGAGCTGGTGGATGCCGATCGCCGCCTGCAGGTCCATCATGTTGTATTTGAAACCGGCCTCGACGACCTCGTAATGCCTGTAGCCCTGGTCTCCGAATCGGTGCCAGGCGTCCTTGCTCATGCCGTGCAGGGCCAGCACCTTCGCGCGCGCGATGTGCGCCTCGTCGCGGCCGACGATCATGCCGCCTTCGCCGGTCACCACGTTCTTGGTCGCGTAGAAACTGAAGCAGCCGAAATCGCCGAAGGTGCCGGCCTTGCGGCGACGATAAGTCGTTTCGATGGCGTGCGCGCAATCCTCGATCACACGGAGGTCGTGCCGGCGCGCGATCGCCATGATCGCATCCATCTCGCAGGCGCGGCCGGCGAAATGCACCGGCAGGATCGCGCGCGTCCTCGGCGTGATCGCCGCCTCGATCGCAGACGGATCGATGTTCTGGCTGACCGGATCGACATCCGCGAGCACCGGCGTCAGGCCGGCATGGATGATCGCATTCACGGACGCGCAGAAGGTCAGCGGCGTGGTGATCACCTCGCTGCCGGGCTCAAGATCGAGCGCCACCATGCTGACGTGCAGCGCGGCAGTCGCCGAATTGACCGCCGCGACCTTCGCGGGAGTGAGATGCTGGTACGTGGCGAAGTCGCGCTCGAACTGCGCCACCCGCGGCCCGGTGCCCAGCCATGCCGATTGCATGCAGGCGACCACTTCGTCGATCTCGGCCTGCTCGATCAGCGGCGAGCCGAAAACGAGAAAAGGTTCGGATTCAGTGTCGATTAAATGCTGCATGTGCATCTCGATCGGAATGTCTGGGCCGATGAATGCCGCTATGATCCACCGCGCATGAGTTCCGCGAAAGGAGGGGAGCTTGCTCAGCATCATCCTGCCGGCGAAAAACGAAGCGGCGGCACTGGCCGCGCTGCTGCCGGCACTGCGCGCCGCGTATCCGGCCGCGCAGGTTATCGTGGTGGACGATGGTTCCACTGATGTCACCCGTGACCTGTGCGCGGGCGCAGGCGTGGAGTGCCTGTCCTCGCCGTATTCGATGGGCAACGGCGCAGCGATCAAGCGCGGCGCGCGGGCCGCGCGCGGCGACGTACTGGTGTTCATGGACGCGGACGGCCAGCATGATCCGGCCGACATTGCGCGGTTGCTCGCCAAACTCGACGAAGGCTATGACATGGTGGTTGGCGCGCGCGACTGGTCGGGCCAGGCGGGCATGGGTCGCGGCGTGGCCAACACGATCTACAACAGGCTCGCGAGCTGGATGACCGGCTTCAAGGTCGCCGACCTCACCTCAGGTTTTCGCGCCGCGCGCGCTGACAAGTTCCGCGAATTCCTGCACCTGCTGCCGAACGGATTTTCCTATCCGACCACGTCCACCATGGCGTTTTTCCGCAGCGCCTATGCCGTCGCCTACATCCCGATCAAGGCCGCGCAGCGCGTCGGTCGCAGCCATATCCGGCCTTTGCGCGATGGCGTCCGTTTCCTGCTGATCATCTTCAAGATCGCCACGCTGTATGCGCCGCTGAAGCTGTTTGCGCCGACAAGCGTGGCATTCTTCCTGCTCGGCCTTGGTTATTACATCTACACATTCGTCCACGAGCACCGCTTCACCAACATGAGCATGCTGTTGTTCGCAGCTGCGGTGATCATCTTCCTGATCGGGCTGATTTCGGAGCAGGTGTGCATGCTGACGTACAACCAGCGATCCGATCTGCATGAACGAGCCTGATGCCGAAACAGCAATCGGCTCGGAGATGGATCGTCGCGGAACGGCGCTGGCCGGCAGGCAAGCCGAGTCGCCCGCGATCGAGCAGCACACGACATACCGGCTCGGCTATCGCGGCGACATAGAGGGGCTGCGCGCAGTCGCGATCCTGCTGGTGATCGCCTGCCACGCCAGGGTTCCCGGCCTCGGCGGAGGGTACGTCGGGGTTGACGTGTTCTTCGTGTTGTCCGGCTATCTGATCACGGCGCTGCTGGTGCGTGACATCGCGATTGCCGGCCAGGTCCGCTTCGCAAATTTCTACGCGCGCCGGTTCCGTCGCCTGCTGCCTGCGCTCCTGTTGATGTTGGTATGCGCAAGCGTACTCGGCGCGATCGTACTTGCGCCTGGCGGGCAGGGCACGCAGGCGACCGCGGCGGCCAGCGCGGCACTGTGGTCCAGCAACCTGCATTTCGCGTTTTCGACGCTGGATTACTTCGGGCCCGCGGCCGGAAGCAATCTGTTCCTGCACACCTGGTCGCTCGGCGTGGAAGAACAGTTTTATCTGCTCTGGCCGCTGCTGCTGGCGTTGCTGGCCGGCGTCTGGCGCGCCCGGGTGCGCTTCAGCATCGGGCGTTTGAAGATCGCAATGCTGGTGATTGCCGCGATCAGCTTGGGATTATGCGTCTACTGGACAGACGTATCGCAGCCGCTGGCGTTCTACATGATGCCTGCGCGTGCCTGGCAGTTTGCGCTCGGCGCCCTGACGCTTCTGTATTTTCCGCAAATCACCGGACGGGGGCCCGAGCCAGAGCGCGCCACCAGCGCGGGCGTCGGCATGGGTCCGCTCGCCCGGTGGATGGGATGGACCGGCATCGCGATGATCCTGGCCGCGTCGGTTGTATTCGACGCCGAGACGGCCTATCCCGGCGTTCGCGCGCTCCTGCCTTCCCTCGGAGCCGCCGGCGTGCTGGCCGCCGGTGCCGTTGCGAGCCGCGCGGGAGTATCCCGCCTGCTGTCGTGGCGCCCGATGCAGGCGATCGGACACGTGTCCTATTCCTGGTATCTGTGGCACTGGCCGGTATTGCTGCTGGGTGCCGCGCTTTTCACTCCCGACACTGCTGCAGATCGTGCGTTCCTGATCGTGCTTTCTTTCCTGCTGGCCGTGCTGTCGTACCGCCTGGTTGAATCACCGATACGCCGCAACGCAACGCTGATCTCGCGACCGGGGATCATGATCTTCGGCGCACTGGCAATCATGGTCATCGCCAATGCCGGAGCCTTGTACTGGTATGCCGCTGCCGGCCGCTGGGCGAACCTGCCGCTGCAGCGCCGGTACCAGGACGCGCATCTGGACGCGCCGATCATCTACCTGAAATCCATGAACTGTGGCGATTGGGTGCTCAACACCGAAGTGCATGTCTGTGCATTCGGCCCTCCGCATGCGGCACACACGGCCGTACTGATGGGAGACAGTCTGGCAGGGCAGTGGTTTCCTGCAGTCGCCCGGGTTTTCGACAAACCCGGCTGGCGGTTATTCGTGCTGACCAAATCGGCGTGTCCGATGGTGGACTTCCCCATTTTCTATGCGCGGATCGGGCGCGAGTACACCGAGTGCGCGATCTGGCGCGCCAGAGCCTTGAACTATGTCGCACTGGTAAAGCCGGACGTCGTCATCCTCAGCTCGTTTCCGACAACCGCATTCGACCGGCAACACTGGGCCAGCGGAACGACTGATGTCCTGAAGGTGTTCGACGGCGAAACCCGCCACGTTTTCCTGCTGCGTGCAACACCTCGCCTGCCTTTCGATGGCCCGGACTGCCTCGCCGAGCGGCAATGGCGGCCGGCCTTCCTCGTGCCTCACGATGGCTGTGTCGCGTCCGCCTTTTCCCGGCAGAATGCCGATGTCTATGCGTGGCTCTCGCAAGTGGCGGATCGTTTCCACAATGTTTCGATGATCGACATGAACGAATTGATCTGTCCGGGTGGCATCTGCGCGGCCGAGCGACAGGGCAGGATCGTATTCCGGGACAATCAGCATCTGACCGCGAGTTTTGCGCGATCTCTCGGTGATGCGATGGCCAAGAAAATGGATGCGCCACGCTCCGCGCCCAGGGGCGGGACCGGCACATGATCCGAACGACACAGGAGCTCGGCGCCCACGCTGAAGCACGCGCTGGCCGTCGCGCCGGTCTGCAGGGTTGCCGCCAATGAACGTGCTGATGGTGAGCACCTCGTATCCACGCGATCGCACCGACTGGCGCGGTATCTTCATGTTCCACATGGCGGCTGCGCTCGGGCGGCAGGATGACGTTCGACTCAGGTTGTGGGCGCCACCCGGGGAACTGCCGCCAGGCGTGGTGTCCGCCGCGAGCGACCGGCAGTCACGATGGTTGCTGCGGCTGATGGAAGCGGGCGGCATCTCGCACCAGCTGCGCACGCATCCGCTGCAAGGCTTCAGGAACGCCGCCACGTTGGTGCGCATGCTTCGCGGAGTGTTCCGGCGGGAAACAGCGACGGATCTGTACCACATCAACTGGCTGCAATGCGCATTGCCGCTGCCGATGAATGGCAAGCCAGCGCTGATGACGGTGCTCGGCAATGACCTGAAGCTGCTGCGGCTGCCGTTCGTGCTCAAGGCATTGCGTCGCGTTATGCGGAGTCGTAAGGTCGCGATCTGCCCGAACGCGACCTGGATGGAAAGGCCCCTGCGTGAAATGCTCGGTGATCTCGCCAGCATCGTGCCGGTGCCCTTCGGCATTGATCCGCGCTGGTACGCGATAACGCGTGAGATCAGTCGGCCGCATCGCTGGCTGGCCGTCACGCGTCTTACCGCGGACAAGCTCGGCCCGCTGTTCGACTGGTCCGGGCCGCTCTTCGGTGAAGCACGCGAGCTGCATCTGTTCGGCCCGATGCAGGAAACCGTTTCCATCCCGCCGTGGGTGCACTACCACGGCTCCGCCACGCCGGAGCAACTGGCGAACGAGTGGTTCCCGGGCGCGTCGGGACTCGTGACGTTGAGCAGGCATGCGGAAGGACGCCCGCAGGTGATGCTGGAGGCCATGGCCGCGGGCCTGCCGATCATCGCTTCGCGCATGCCTGCGCACGCGGATATCGTCAATGATGGTGTAACCGGAACACTTTGCGGCTCGCCTGCGGAATATTCCGCCGCATTGATCGCGCTCGAAGATCCGGGCATCAATGGCAGGATGGGGAATGCCGCGCGCGAATGGGTCTTGCGCGAGATCGGGACCTGGGATGATTGCGCGGAGCGTTATGTGAAGATCTACCGCGAGTTGCTCGGGAGCACGGTCGCATGACAGGCGCAGTGCTGGTGCTGGGTGCCGGCGGTTTCGTGGGCGGACACGTCTTACGGGCGCTGGCGCAGCGGTCGCAGTCCGCGATCGCGGCGAGCCGCCATCCGCTTCCGTCCCACCCAGGCGTGGAAGCCTGCGTCAGCGATTTCAACGAGCCGGGCGATTACCTGCCACTGCTGAGGCGCAGCCGCGCGGTGATCCACCTTGCCTCGGCGTCCACGCCGGGCAGTTCCGCCGCGCAGCCCATGCGCGAACTGGAGAACCTGCGGCCATTGCTCGCGCTGTTGCAGGCGATGCAGGAATTCCCGGCGATTCCGCTTGTCTACGTGTCTTCGGGTGGAACCTTGTACAGCCGCACGCAAGACGGTGCCGCCGACGAGGCCACACCGGCCGCGCCGCGCTCGTACCACGGGGCGGGCAAGATCGCGGCGGAACACTTCATCGCGGCGTGGTGCAACCAGTTTGCCGCGAGCGCCACGATCCTGCGCCCGTCCAACCTCTACGGGCCGGGGCAACCCGAACGCGCGGGCTTCGGCATCGTGCCGGCCGCGATGGGCAAGCTCCTGCGCAACGAGAGCCTGCACATCTGGGGCGACGGGTCGGCCGAGCGCGATTACCTGTACATCGACGACTTCGTCCGTCTTTGCATCGCGGTGCTCGACGGAGGACGTCGAGCCGGGGCACGGATACTCAATGCATGCAGCGAGTCCAGCGTCAGCCTCAATGTGCTGCTGGGCGAAATCGAACACGTGACCGGCCGTGCGCTGGCGCGGACGTACGATCCCTCGCGCGCGGTGGACGTGCCCAAAGTGGCCATGCGCGCGACGCTGGCGCGGCAACTTTACGGATGGTCGCCCGCGACGCCGTTGCGGGAAGGGCTGGAACGGACGTGGCGATGGTTCAGCACTTCCCCGCACTGAACCGTCCGCCGGCACCCGAATGTTCGGTGTGCATCGCCAACTACAACGGCGAGCAGATCCTCGCCGATTGCCTGGATTCCGTGCTTGCGCAGCGGGGCGCTCTGTCGATCGAGATCATCGTGCATGACGATGCTTCAAGCGACGGCTCGGTTGCTTTCCTGCGCGAGCGCTATCCGCAAGTTGAATTGCTCGTCAGTGACGAAAACGTCGGCTTCTGCGTGAGCAACAACCGCATGGTCGCGCACGCACGCGGCAAGTACGTGCTGCTGCTCAACAACGATGCGGCGCTGTTTTCCGATGCACTCGCCGCGCTTTTCGATGCAGCGCGCGCGCAGGAGCCGCCGGGCATCCTGACGTTGCCGCAGTACGACTGGGAAACCGGTGAACTGGTGGATCGCGGTTGCCTGCTCGACATCTTCTACAACCCGGTTCCGAATTTGGATGCGAACCGTCGGGGCGTTGCCTACGGCATCGGCGCCTGCCTGATCCTGCCGCGCGCATTGTGGACCGAACTGGGCGGATTCCCGGAATGGTTCGGCTCCATGGCCGAGGACATGTACCTGTGCTGCCTCGCGCGATTGCGCGGATTGCCGGTTGGCGTGACGCCGGTGAGCGGCTATCGCCATCGCCAGGGCAAGAGCTTCGGCGGCAACCGCGTGGACGCGGGGAAGTTGAACACGACCTACCGCCGCCGTTGTTTGAGCGAGCGCAACAAGACGGCCGTAATGGTGGTCTGCACACCGAGCTGGCTGGTATGGCCGCTGCTGGTCCTGCACTTCGCCTCGCTGGCGGCCGAGGGCACGGTTTTCTCCGTGCTGAAGAAAGATCCGCGCCTCTGGCGCGAAATCTACGGCCCGGCCTTGAGCTACATCCTGTCCGCGCCGGGCAGTTTGCGCGCGCGCCGGAAGCAGGCGCAATCAATGCGGCATATCCGTTTGCGCGCTTACTTCAGCGCCTTCGTGGCGATGCCGCGCAAGTTCGTGCTGCTGCACCGCCACGGGATACCGGACGTGCGGTGATCCGCGCGGGCATCACGGCTTTCGGAACAGGAAGAACGGTTCGTCGCTGTTCACGCCCATGATCACCGGGTCCACGTCGGCCAACAGTTCCGAGTGGCGGCGAACCAGGTTCTCGAATCCCGACGCGGCGATCTGCTCGAAGATGTCGCGCCCGAACAGGCGTACGTGGTCTTCCTGGCCATATGCCTGCAGGCGGGCCGATGGCGTGTCCACGCCTTGGTCTTCCCAGGTGCGGTGGAGTTTCCCGCTGTATGGGGTTTGCAGGATCGCGAAGCCTCCCGGCTTCAACACGCGCCGGATTTCCGCAAGCGCGCGCGGTACGTTCGAGACATGCTCCAGCACGTGGTTGGCGACAACGCAGTCGAACGAGCCGTCATCGAACTGCATGTCCAGCATGTCCACGCGCTCGACGTCGGCTGAATTCGGGAACAGATCGGCGCGCACGTAGCGCGATGGACCCGCATCGGCGATGAAGCGGGCCAGTCGTTTCTCCGGCGCGAAGTGGAGGACCGCCTTGCCGGACAATTGCACGAAAATTCCGGCGGCACGCATGTACAAAAGCAGATGACGTTCGCGGTCGTGTGCTCCGCAGCGTGGACATTCGAACCGATCCGGATCACTGCCGACCATGTGCAGGGCGCGCATGAGCGGCGGGCTCGCGCGTGAGCCGGCGCGATATGGCATGAAGCGCCAGACCCTGTGTCCGCAGACCACGCATTGGCGTCGCCCGCCGGGGAACCAGCCGGCGATCGCGTAACGGACGAGTTTTGCCGGAGACACGGGCATCTTTCGGAACCTTAGCGGCGGTACAGGATGCGCTGCCGCTTTCTATCGGCACCTTTCCGGAACAGCCCGGCGGCCTCCTTGCAGAGAATCCGCAGGATGGACGCCAACGTGAGCAGGCTGGTGCGCATCCTGCCATACGGCGACGCTTCGAACACGCGCTTCGCCCAGCTTCGCAGCAGCGCGCCGTCGCGCGTGCGCGCCGCACGGAATGCCACCCGGCGCAGGAAATCGGCCAGGCCGAGCGCGAAATCATGGTCCGAAATCAGCTCGCGCGGAACGCTCTGGATGGCTTCCCAGTAGAGCTCGCGCACCTTGTCGTTCATCCCCGCGACCATCGAGCCTTGCGCGTTGACCCGATAGGCGGTGAGCGGCTCGCCGATGTGGCCGATCCAGCCATGGCGTGCGTGCCACAGGTGTGCGCGATAATCGATCTGCGGTCCCTCGACTTCCAGCCATGCCTGCCGCCCCGCCGCGCGGAACAACACCGAGCTGTTGTTGAGATAGTTGCCGCGGCGCAGAAGGGCTCCAAGATCGAAGCGCGAATCGCCCACGTCGTTGAACAGCCCGATGTGATCGCCGCTTCCATCCACGGTGATCGCGTTCGTGTACACCGCCGCGCAGCCGGGATGTGCCCGCAGGTAGTCCAACTGCCGCTGCAGCTTGCCCGGTAACCAGTAATCGTCGCCATCCGTGCGAGCGATGAACTCTCCTTCGGCGCGCGTGATCAGGTCGCGCATGTTCGCGAACGCGCCCATGCGGGGGTTGCGACGGAAATGCCGAACCTTGCCAGGCTGCGAGGCCGCGAATGCTGCCACGAGTTCGCTGGTGCCATCCTCGGATGCATCATCGCCGACCAGGACGCGCACGTCTGCCTCTGCTTCCTGATCCAGCACGCTGCGCAGACACGTCCCGATCAACTCGCGCTGATTGCAGGTGACGATGCAGACGCTGACAGTTGGCCCGTTCATGTGTCCGACTCATCCCCGAGCGCCGCCTCTCGCGCTTGCGTAGGGCGCATCGTTCGCGCGAGTTCGAGCATTTCACGCAATGCCGGGTGGCGCCCGATCACTGCTCCGGCGAGATAAGCAAATGCGGCGGCTACGATGGCGGCAATCATGGCCACCGCGCCCGCCGGCAGCCAGTGCAACACCAGCCACCCGGCCAGCGCCGCAGTGGCGGATAGCAGCACGGTACCGACCTGGTCACGCAATTGCGCCAGCACGCCATAGCCCAGCAGTTTCTTCGAGTACCATGTATTGATCGCGACCGCGAACAGGCTGGAAGCCAATACGGCCCATGCGATCGAGACCGGCCCGCCAGGGCTGCACGCAACGATCAGTCCTATCGAGACGAGGCGCTTGGCCAATTCCAGCTTGAAGATCAAATCCGATCTTCCCTGCGCGCCGATTGCGGCGAGATTCAGCACGTGCAGCGGCCAGAACGTTGCGCTGATGGCGAGGATGCTTAGCAACGGGGCGGCCGGCGCCCAGCGGGCACCATACAACATGACGATCAGCGGCCTCGCGACCATGGCGATGCCGACCATGCAGGGCACGAACACGAAGATCGCGACGCGCAGCGACAACCGCAGCGCCCCCACCAGCTTTTCCGGCTGTCCGGCGACCGTCGAGAACACCGGCAGGCCCACGCGGTTGAGGACCCCGCTCATGAACTGGGCGGGCGCCAACTGGGTGTTCTGGGCCAGCGTGTAATAGCCGAGTGCGCGCGAGTCGAACAACTTGCCGATCAGCAGCGATTGCAGCCGCAGGGAGATCGTGTTGAGCAGGTTGGCCATCAGCATGTAGCCGCCGAATCCGCCGAGGCTGCGGAACGCCCGCGGATTGAAGCGGCCACGCGGACGCCAGCGGGAATACACCCACAGCAGCAGGGCGCGCATGCCGATCGCGGACACGGCCTGGCAGGCGAGGCTCCATACGCCGAAGCCACGCCACGCCAGCAGGACGGCGAGCACGCCCGAACAAAGCGACGCGACGATCTCCGCCTTCGCGCGGGATTTGAAATCCAACCGCTGCGTCAGCAGCGCGTCGGGCACTGCCGCCAGCGCGCTGAGCGGAAGCACGAACAGCAGCAGCCGCGTCAGCGGCGTCAGCAGCGGTTGCGAATAGAACGAGGCGATGGCAGGTGCCGCGAACCACAACGCCGCCGCGACCAATGCACTCGCACCGGTTGAGAACAGGAACACCGTGGTTTCGTCGTCATCGCTGGTGTCCTGTTTCTGCACCAGTGCCGTGCCGAACCCGGAGTCGACCAGCAGCGCGGCCACCGTGGTGAACACCAGCAACATCGCGATCAGGCCGAAATCCGCGGGCGTCAGCAGTCGCGCCAGAACCACCATTACCGCGAACTGCACGCCGTAACGCGAGGTGATCTCCAGCGCGCTCCACCATGTGGCGTGTGCGGCGCGCTGGGTCAAGGATCTCATCGTGGATGTGCCGGGCCGGTCGGTTGCAAGCAGTCGAAGTCAGGATGAGCAACGCACGATAGGTGCAACTTCCGGCGGTCGCATGGCTGCCGCAGGTGGCGCTTCACACAACTTCGCCGATGGCATAGCCGAACCCGGACCGGCCGAAGTCATTCCCATTGTAGAAGAGCATCAATCGGCCATTCACGTAGATGGCATACGGGTAGGCAATGGCATCTCCGTCCCAGCCGCTCCCGGAGGGCTCGATACCGGCCAGATCGTCCTCGCGGACCCAGGCAATTCCGTCCTTGGATCGCGCGAAACCAGCGCGGTACATGCTTTCGCGCCGGCTCCTGAAACCATTGATATGGCGGCGGCTGTACCACATCAGGTATTCGTCGCCGATCCGCAACACGCTCGGGCGCGCGGTCGCTTCTTCGGGATGATTGGGCGGGATGCAAGAAATACCGGGCCGACGCCAATCGATTCCGTCCGGTGACTCCGCGTATTTAATGTGGTACCTGATTTCGGGCTTGCCGTTGATCATCACCCACTCCGTTACGGACGTGTACCACATCCTGAAACGCCCATGCTCCGGCATCACTTCAACCGCACCTGTGTAGTAGGGCTCGTCCCTGTTCCGGTCCAGGATCGGGCCGAACCAGGCGCGTTCGAATGTCTCCCCACCATCTGTGCTGATGGCGACGCCGATCGAATTGCGCGTGTGTACGGTCGTGCTCGGATTCCAGCCGATGTAATACATGTAGATGAGGTCGTCCTTCCGGATGACCGAACACACGTTCGCCCCGGAATCATCGAAAGCACCGATCCGCCCGAGATCAAGGATCGGGATGGGTGCAACCCTGAGTACGCGCAACGGGTCGTCAGGATCTACGTCAATGAAGGTGGTGCGGGTCCTGCCATCGGTTCCCCGTACCCCGAAGTAGATGCGCAAGGTGTGTGCGTCAACGAGCAGAGGGGTGGGTTTGTGCGTATGCGAATGCGCCCACTCCGATTGCCCCTCGACGGAGTAGACCAATCCCTGCTTGTGCCACTTCACGTGCATGGCTTGGGCTCCGATCCTGGTTTGCTCGATGCCACGGGTTTCATGCTGCGCACGAGAATAGCGGACGCCGGTAGAACTCGCCGGGAAAGTCGTCGAGTTGGAACCGGTCGAGTTCCTTCTGGAGCGCCGCTCGCTCCATGGAGCCTTCGCCATCGAGATGCCGGAGCGCGGAGGCGGGCAGGTCCTCGAAGTGGACGCGGGTATCGGCCCCGCGCATGGCGTAGGCGACATCGTTCACGCGCCAGCCCGCGGAACGAAGCCAGCCGGAAAACACCTGCAGCTTCTGGACATCCTCGCGCACGCCGACGAGCGGCTGGCGCTTGTCGCCTCCCCAGTTGCTGCCCATCTGGAAAAACATGGCATCTGCGCGTTCGCGCAGCAGCTCGAAATAGCGCCGCGCGTAATCGTCAAACTCGCTTGTCGTTGGCACCAGGCCAGCGTCGAAGTCGTGGCCCGCATGGTGGAGGACGTTCAGATGCAGGAGGCAATCGGAATGGGGCAGCTCGTGCAGGTCGGCGAGCCCGACGGCGCGGTGGATCACCTCGACGTTGGACATCCCGAAATATTGGGCCACGCGTGAAATGAACCGGGCATGGTTGGCGTTGGCTTCGACCGCTACGAACGTCGTCTGCGGGAACTGGTGCGCGAGGCTCAGCGTGAAAAAACCGGTGTTCGCGCCGAAGTCGAGCCAGCTTTCGCCGGCTGCCGGGGTCCTCGATTCCACCATGTAAGCGAGCCGCGGCCGGTCGCCCCGCCAGTTTTCGTCAATGGTTTCGGTATAACCCAGCTCCGCCGAGACGAAATCGGGCACGTTCTGGTAGACCGAATGCTTGGAAGCATCGGCGTACAACTTCTGAAGCTCAGACTTGAGTTCGCTCACGTCGCCCGTCCCGCCTTGTATGCGTGTTTCAGATCGTGGAAGAAGCATCGCCATGAATCCATCCGCAGGTACACATCGCAGGCGATGCTGCCGAGAATCACGGCGGCTACCGATCGTTTCTCCGCGTGCCAATCCGGCTGTTTCCCCGCCGCGAGGGTATCGGCAAGCCCGCCCAGCCAGAAATATTTTTTCCTGGGAGTCCTGCTGCGGGGGCGGATGTAACGTGCGGGATCCCCATGCAAGCTCTCGCCGATGAATGCCTGCAACAGCGGCTGGTGCTGGTCCAGGCAGAATTGGATCGGACCCCAGATCCGAGGATTCATCTCGATGAAGACGTCGCGCTTGGCCGCCCGGATCACCTCGATCATGCCAAGCCCGTGGAAGCCGGTCTCACGCAACACCCTGACAAACCGCTTGGCGGTGTCCGAGTGGTGAAAATCTGCAGGTTCGGCCAACAGCATCGATTTGCCGCCGGGCTGCTGCAGCAGGTTGCGCTGCGACCAGGTCAATTCCGGTGCACCGTCGGGGGGAAGGTACATCAGCAGGTACAGGCTGTCGCCACGGACATATTCCTGGAAGAAGTACTCGCCGATATCGGCCTGCTTCCGAAATGCTGCGAACTGCGCGGCATCTCGCAACAGCCACGGGTAAAGTGATTGCCCTCCTCGGGAAATGTTGCGCAAGGGCTTCGCGATGACCGGAGGGGGACTGGCCCCAATCTCCCGCCACTCGCGCGGCACTGAAAACCCGGCCGCGGCAAAGAAGTCCGTCGAGGTACGCTTGCCCGTGAGGCGGTCGTAGACCGGAGCTTCCACCAGCGGGATCTCGCAACCCATGCGCTCGATATCCGTGCGATGTCCCAGCAGGAAGGCATTGAAATATTCGGTGGAGGGCAGCACCACCAATGGGCGCGAGCCCACGGCTTTCTCCCTCACTCGCTGCACGCATCGCGCGAATATCTCGATGGTCAGCGAGTGGTCCGGACGGACCCACCGGACATCCTTCCGGTAGTGGGTGCGCAGGATCCTGTCATCCGGAGTACGGGCCACGATGCACGCACTTTCACCACAGAGCCGGAGTGCACGCAGGAAGCCCAGCACGGCGCGATCGTTGCCGCCGCTGAAAACGAGGAACGCCTTTTCCGGTCCTGCGCTCAAGCGGATTTAAGCGCGAGCAGGCGGATGATCGAGCAGAGGGTGCCTATTGCGTCGCTGGATACCGAGCTGCCATTCGGGAGGATGATCACCCGTTCCGCCACGCGGTCGGTATTGGCGAGCATCAGGCCGGCATGCGGAAACAGATCGCGGTAGGGCTGCATGCGATGTGCACCGGGCCAGAAGTATTTGCGTGCAAGGATATTCTCCGCTTGCAGCGCGGCGACGATGTCGTCGCGCGGTACGCGGCATGTTTCGTCGACTTCCACCACGACGTAGTGGTGGCTGTTGCGCTCGGCCGGGTCGTAGGCAAGCACGCGGATTCCGGGAATACCGGCCAGCGCCTCCGTGTATTGCGCGTGATTGCGGCGATTCACCGCGAAGATTCCGTCCAGTGAATCGAAATTCGCCAGCCCCATGGCTGCGCAAACCTCGATCATCTTGCCGTTGGTGCCGGGGTGGATCACGTTGTCGTAGCCGGCGAAGCCGAAGTTGCGCATCAGTCGCATCTTCTCGGCCTGCTCGTCGTCATCGGTGACGACGGCCCCGCCTTCCATGGTGTTGAACGCCTTCGTGGCGTGGAAGCTCAACACCTCGCAAGCGCCGAAGCGCCCGATGGTCTGGCCCTTGTAACTGCTGCCGAATGCATGCGCGGCGTCGAACATCAGTTTCAGGCCATGCTCGTCGGCGATGGCCTGGAGCTCGTCAATGGGCGCCGCGCGTCCCCACAGGTGCACGCCGATGATGCCGCTGGTGCGCGGCGTGATCATGCGGCGCACGGCAGCCGGATCGAGGTTGTGCGTGCCGGGGTCGATGTCGGCGAAGACCGGGGTGATGCCCTGCCAGTACAGCGAATGCGCGGTGGCGACGAATGTCCAGGATGGCACGATCACCTCGCCGTCCAATCCGAGTGCGCGAATCGCGATTTCCAGCGCGATAGTTCCGTTGCACATGGCAACGCAATGCTTCACGCCCAGGTACCCGGCCATGCGCCGCTCGAACTCCTGCACCACCGGCCCGTTGTTGGTCAGCCAGTGGCGATCGAGGATTTCGCCCACTCCGCGCAGGAACGCTTCGCGGTTGACGATATTCGGGCGGCCGACGTGCAGCGGCTCATCGAAAGCCGGAGGCGCACCATGGATGGCCAGGTCGGCCCTGGTGCGGATGACCTTGTTCGGCACGGCGGTTGTTCTCGGCGGGTTCGGGGTATCCGGCATGGCGCGAAGCGTACCGCAACCGGGTTCCGCCGGACGATATCCAAATCGCGCAGAAGCAAACTGCCGTGGCTTTTCGGGTCTGACTAACGGCGCGGATCTGCGTCCATTCCTCCGGATTCTGGAGCCTGGCTCGGCAATACGAACCTGGATCCCTTGCGCTCCAATGCCGTCAGCACGCGATCGAGCGCCTCGGCCGTGGTGGGCCTGTCATGCAGCAGCAGTATCGAGCCGTTCTCGGTCTCCTCGAGGCTCCAGTGCACGATCTGGTCGGGCGCGGTTTGCCACGTATCCTCGCTGTTTGCGCTCCAGAGCACCTGGCGCATGCCCGCGGAAGCTATCGCGAGCCGTAACCCGGCCGAGCGTTGGCCGAACGGCGGCCGGAAATACGTGGGCTGCCTGCCGGTCAGCGCTTGCAGTCGCTTGCTGCATCCCGCCACCTCGTGCTGCAACTCCGCGGCCGACATTCCCGTGACGTGCCGGTGGTCAAAGCTGTGGTTCCCGATGAGGTTGCCCGTGGCAAGGATCTCCGCCGGTACGTGGGCTGTTGCAGGCGTCACATGGCTGCACACGAGGAAAAACAATGCGTGCGCCTGATGGCGCTGCAGGATATGGAGAATTTGCTCGTCGACGCCTTTGCCGTAAGGCCCGTCATCAAAGGTCAGCAGGACATAGCGCCGACCTGTTAGCCAACTGCCGAGTCGATGCCAGGCTACGTATTGCGCAGGCTCGATGCGGCTTTGCGAAGTGATCACGAACTCCCGTGGCGGCGGGGTGGCCGCGGCCAGGCCCAACAGCACGGCGCCGAGCAGGAGGATCGCTATGCCGGATGAAACGACAATGCGGGACGCGCGACGTGGCATGGCGTGCAACTGTCCGGTCAATGGTTCGGCGTAGCGGCGGCCGTTCCACGGCCGAATTCGATCTGCTTTTTCAACGTCGCAATATCGGCGTTCAACCGGCCGAGGCTGTTCATCTGTTCCAATACCTGCACATTGCGCATGGCCTGCTCCGGCAGCCCGCTGATGGCTTGCAAATGCGCGACTTCCACCCGATACGCCGGCGTGTCAGGTGCTTTCCGCACCGCGATTTCCAGGTTCCGGATTGCCAGGGTGTTGTCGTGCAGCAGGTCGCGCGCGAAATCCGCATACGCTGCATAGAGCCGTGCGATCGGATTCGGGCGGGACAATGCGGCCAGGAATGCACGTTGCAGCGGCGCGATGTCGAAATGGCAGTCGCCCTTGACGCGGCACTGCGTCAGCGAAATCAGCGCGGAGATGTCCTCCTGGCTGGTGGGCTGGTCGCGCAGTTTCGTGATCATCTGGTTCCAGACGGCGGTATCGTTGGCCTTGCCTTCGTGGGTGGCGATCATGATCCGCGCCTGCTCCGGAAGTGTGGAGGCACCCGGTATCGCTCCGGCGCGCCGCAGGTAGAACTCGGCCTTTTCCAGCGCCGGGCCGGGCTCGTAATCGGAAGCGATGATCAGCAACCGGCCGGCCTCGTAATTGGCGCGCGGGGAATCCGGGTGCCGATTGGCTTCACTCAGCGCCAGCCCCAGCGGATTGGACCAGTCCTGCGCGCGCAGGTACGTGACGCCCGCGCACCACATCAGGAATACCGCGACCAGTGCCCCGCGTACGATCGGCACCACGATCACGCGCCGCAATCCGAGCAGGATCGAGAACACCGCCAGCAGCACGCCGATTGAGGCGAAATAATTACGGTGTTCGTAAACCAGTTCGAGAGGAATGATCGTGGCCGTGAGCAGTTGCGCGGCGAAGAACCACAGGATGCCGAGCGAGACCAGCGGGCGCCGCTTGCGCAACCACACCGCAATGCCGAACAGCGCGGCCAGGAAAAGGATCGCGGGGAAGGTCGTCCACGGGCGGAACAACCCGGTCGAGAGCGGCATCTCGTCGTGGTACAGGCTCAGCGAAACGGGATCGGGGAACAGCGTCCAGCGCAGGTATTTCACAAGCACCCGTGCTTCGGTCAGCAGCCGCTCGCCCAGGGTGAAACTGCGGCCGTCCCACGCCGCGGGCCTGAGGATGCCCGGGAGCAGCCACGCGAGGCCGATCGCAGCCGGCAGCAGCAGCACGAACACGTACAAAGCCAGCATGCGCCAATCGCGCTGCTTGCTGCGGGAAGCGAAACCGAGCAGCGTGCATTCGACGAGGAACGCATACACGGGCATCAGTACCGCCGATTCCTTGGACAGCAGTCCGATGCCGGTGCCGAGCACGATGCCCAGCAATGCCTGTATGAGCCCGATGTGCTCGTCACGCGTGTCCACCGCCGCGAACATGCGCCGGCGGCCGCGCAGATACGCCCACAATCCCGCCAGCACGAACACCTGGCAGAGACTTTCCATGCGCTGTACCACGTACAGCACCGCCATCAGGTTGATCGGCAGCAACATCCACGCCGCGGCGACCGCCAGCGAGAGCCGATGCGCCGCAGCGTCCTCGATGACCTGTTCGCCTCGCCGCGCGCGCCATGCGCGAAGCAGTTCGCGCACCATCGCATACACCAGCAAGCCATTGAGCAGGTGGATGCAGATGTTGGTGACCTTCATCGCGAAGGGATTGGAACCGGAGAAGAACCAGTTCGCTGCGAAAGTGAGCGAAGCCAGCGGGCGATGGAAACTGCTGGAAGGGGAGGACCATGCCGCATTGGCCCAGGCCGCCAGCGTGGAATGCGTGACATGGACGCCGAGGTTGTCGACGATGTTGGGGAAATCATCGAAGACGAAGCCGCCGTACACGCCGGGCCAGTAGACCAGTGCGGTCAGCAGCACGGCTGCGGCCAGCACAATGAACGTGAGGGTCCGTCGTTCGAATCGCATCTTTCAGCCTTGTGGTGTCGTGGCGGCGCGGCGCGCGGCATCCATGGTCAGGGTGGCGCGCAACCTGTTGGTTTCGTCCTGCCAGTAGTGCTGCTTCGCCAGCACCCATCGATGGAGCTTGGGCATGTTGAAGCCGCGCTTTTCGGGAACCGGCAGTGTGGCAGCGTAATCGAGATGGGATAGTCCCAACCGCGGAAACCCACTGGAGCCCAGGAGCGCCGCCTGCGTCAGCGCCGCCGCGCTGGAAGGTGCCGCGGTGACTGCGCGGTTGAAATCGCCCAGCGCCTCCCGCGGGTCCCCCGCGGACAGCGCAATCAATCCGGCGAGATGATCGATGTCCTGCTTCCTGCCGGGCCAGATCCCGAGCTTCGGGTTGGCCCTGTATGCAGCCAGCGCCTCTTTCAATGTCGCAAGCGCCAGGCCCTTGCACTCGTGGCGCTCGGCCTTGGGGATCGCATCCGCGAACCAGGTGTAGATTTCGGTGGCGCCGCTGCCGGTATTGCCCAGCGTATCGAGAACCATGTTCCAGGTGGCGGGAGTGATCGCACCGGTGCGGCATTCGGCATCGGCCAGGTTCAACGCGATCTGCTGGTCCGGGGCATGCGTTGCCGCAAACGCGCGCAAACGATGGATGGCGGCACCGAATTTCCCCAGCGATTCCTCGGCCGCCGCGGCATAGGATTGCGCGCGCGGCGAATCGGGATTGACCTTGCCCCATATCAGCGCCTGCTGCCATTGGTCGCCCCACACCGAGCTCCTGGACCAGGTCAGGCTCGCCAGGACGGCTACGGTGACTCCGAGCAGCGCCAGCCTCAGTGCGCGAGCGGGTTCCCGTGGCGATGTGAACCAGACTGCAAGGGGCCAGAACATGAAAAGGGAGGGCAGGTAGTTGCGGTGTTCGAACGCCAGTTCCAGAGGGATGAAACTGCTTTCGATCACCTGGCCCGCGAAGTAGAACAGCAACGCGAAGGCGATGAACGGGTGTCTGCGCCGCAGGGCGAAGCCGCATGCAATCAGTGCGATCACCGCGAGGACGCACGGCAGGGTCGTCCATGGATGCAGCCAGCCGGTCGAAGCCTGGATCTGGTCGTTGAACAACCCGTACGACGTGGCGCGCGGAGTCCAGAGCAGGCGCAGGTAATCCATCACCACGCGAGGTTCGGTCAGCAATCGCTGCCCGATCGTCCACGGACGATTGATGGCGGCGTCATGGAGATCGGCAGGGATGCCAGCCAACAGCTTTACTGCGAGCAAAAGGATCGGCAGCCCGAGGATCACCACCTCAGGCTTGCGAAAGCCCGGTGCGCCCATCGCCTTGTCCGGGTCGGCGGCGTTGCCCCGCAATACGGTGAACTCCGCCACCGCGATCAACAGCGGCAACAATGCTCCATTGGCCTTGCACAGCACCGCGAGAACCGTACACAGCCACGCGCCGGCGAGCAGCCAGATCCACCCCGCAACAATCCGGTCCTGGTCCATCCGGTCGCGGCCGGTGCACCAGCACAGGAAGCCGCACAGCACGAACGTGGCGGGCAGCATGGCCTCGCGCTGCACGATGTAGAGCGTGGTGGAAACGAGCAGCGGGTGCAGCAGCCAGAGTGCCGAACCCGCCAGCGCCGCCGCGGCGCCGTGCCGCGCGGAGAGATGCGCGTGGCGACCCAGGCGCAGCATCACCCAGCACAACAGGGCGGCGTTCAACAGGTGGATGCACAGATTGGTGTGTTTGAACGGCCACGGGTCCGCCGGCCAGTTGCGGGCATCGATCAGGAACGTGAGCAGGGTGAGCGGCCGCCCGGTCGGGTCGGCGCTTCCCGAAGTGATGTAGCGCCAGAACGTGGCCCAGTTGTCGACGGGCCCGCTGGCGCCGATCGCCGGCAGGTTGCCGAAGTCGTCGAACAGGAAAGTGCCGGAGAGCCCGGGCCGATACACCAGCCAGGCAACGATCAGGAGGACGGCCAAAGCGGCGGCGAAGATCAGTGCGTCACGAATGTTGCGTGACAGGCGGGTTCGGGAAGGGATCATCGCCGAAGCGGTGTGGGCGGGTTCCGTCATGCGCGCAAGCATAAGGGAGCAGGGCAGCCCCGCCCATGCGCGATGAGAATGGAAGCACCCGCGGATCAAAAAAGAAGGGCCGCGCGAGGCGGCCCTTCGGTGCATCAGCCAGCAATCAGATTACTGGTTCGTGCCGCGGCAGGACGACGGCAGATACTTTGCGGGAACCGTGGTGTTCGTGGTCGCGCAGTGCCACGCGGTGCTGCCCGCGCCATTGCCGGCAACTGGCGAGAGCGCGAGGAAGTCGCCATTGATTGCTTTGTTGGCAACTTGCGGCGATGTGTCGGAGAACTTCGCGATGATGATTCCGCTCGAGATAGTGACCTGACTGACGTATTTGCCGGTAATCGAGGTGTTGGTCGCCAAGCCGGCTGCTGCGTTGGTTTGCGGCCAGCTGCCCTTGTTGCTGTAGTACTCGGCAACGGCGGTCTTGGCGCCGTCCAGCAGGCTCATGCCTTCCGACACCTGCGAACGGACCACGTAGTCCTGGTAGGCCGGGATGGCAATCGCGGCCAAGATGGCGATGATCGCGACCACGATCATCAGCTCAATGAGGGTGAAGCCCTTCTGCAACGTTTTCATGATGATTTCCTCTTGCTCTGTTGGCTAGCTAACCGTGGGATACCCCTGAAGCTCAAAGCCCCTGTTCGGGCCTTGTGGGCCCGCCTCCCTGGCCAGCCGGCCAGACGAGCGGAAGCTCAGGATAAAAGGTGCAGCTTCCATGCCAAAGTGTGTTTGTAGCTGAAATGCAAGAAACTGTGAACGGGTACTCGCGATCGCTCATTTGCTCGGCAAGTGTGCTGACGTGAGTGGGCCCGGGGTGACGTGAAGTGTCAGCCGGGCCGGGGGCTCAGGACCGGCAGGAAGAAGGCAGGTACTTGCCGGGCATTCCGCTCTTGCAGGCCCATTTGATGCTGCCGCCTTCCATGTTCGGTGACAGCTGCAGCGTGTCGTTCTTGATCGCGATATTCGAATCCGGCCCGCTATAGGTGACGGTGATCAGGCCGCTCGCCACTGAGACCTGCGACACGTACTTGCCGGCGATCGAAGCGGGCGAAGGCAGCCCCGCGGAATGGTTCTCGGTGGGGAAAGTTCCGTGATTGCTGACGAAATCCCACACCGCGACCTTGGCTCCATCGGCCAACACCATGCCCTCCGACACCTGCGACCGGATCACGTAATCCTGGTAGGCCGGGATGGCGATGGCGGCGAGGATGGCGATGATTGCCACCACGATCATCAGCTCGATCAAGGTGAAACCGCGTTGCAACGTGCGCATGGAGAATCCCCTTTCCTGACGCGCGAGTAGGCGATTGTTGCGAATTGTCACAGCAGGGAGCGTGCCAAGCCCCGGCGCCAAGTGTGAAGCGGATCACAGTCCCGTTCTGGCAAAATGGCGCGCTTTGGCGGCAGCTTCCGCCCATGGGGCGAATTGAATAATGAAGACTGTGCTGGTCACCGGCGGCGCCGGTTTCATCGGCGGAAATTTCGTGCTGGCGGCGGTGGCCGATGGCTTGCGCGTGGTCAACCTGGACATACTGACCTACGCGGGCAACCTCGATACACTGCAGTCGCTGGCAGGCAACCCGCTCCATGCCTTCGTGCAGGGCGATATCGGTGATCGCGCGCTGGTGGCGCGCCTGCTGGCCGAACACCGACCCGACGCGATCGTCAATTTCGCCGCCGAATCGCACGTGGATCGCTCGATCGACGGGCCTGCCGCGTTCGTCGAAACCAACGTGGTCGGCACGCTCAATCTGCTTGAGTGCACGCGCGATTACTGGAAGTCGCTGGAAGGCGCCGCACGCAACGCGTTCCGGTTCCTGCACGTCTCCACCGACGAGGTGTACGGATCATTGGGCGCCACGGGCAAGTTCACCGAGGAAACGCCTTACGCGCCGAACTCGCCGTACTCGGCCTCGAAAGCTGCATCCGATCACCTGGTGCGCGCGTTCCACCACACCTACGGCCTGCCGGTGTTGACCACCAATTGTTCGAACAACTACGGGCCGTACCAGTTTCCGGAGAAGTTGATTCCCTTGATCATCGCGCGCGCGCTGGCCGGCGAGAAATTGCCGGTGTACGGCGACGGGAAGAACGTGCGCGACTGGCTGTATGTGCTGGATCACTGCGCGGCGATCCGGCGCGTGCTGGAGGCCGGCCGCGTGGGCGAGACCTACAACGTCGGCGGGGACGCGGAAGCCGAGAACATCCACGTGGTGAAAACCATCTGCGCGCTGCTGGACGCGCGCCGGCCGCTTGCGGACGGACGCAGGCGCGAAGCGCTGATCGAATTCGTCGCCGATCGGCCCGGCCACGATCGCCGTTATGCGATTGACGCTTCCAAATTGCAGAAGGAACTCGGCTGGAAACCGAGCGTGTCCTTCGAAACCGGCATCGCGCGCACGGTGGATTGGTACCTGGATAATCAGCCCTGGGTGAAACGCGTGCTGGATGGCAGTTACAGGATGGAAAGGCTGGGGCTCTGAACCCCTCTCCCTCCGGGAGAGGGGTAGGGGTGAGGGTACGGAAAGGCCTATGCACATCAATCCGCCATTACCTAGCCGAACGCGGGCGACAGCGATCCGACTGCGGGGTGCACTGACGGATGCGGAGCGTCTGCTCTGGTTTCATTTGCGCGCTGGCCGTTTGTGCGGTTGAAGTTTCGGCGACAGCATCCGCTGCCTCCATACATCGTGGATTTCTTCTGCAATGAAGCATCGCTGGTCATTGAAGTGGATGGATCGCAGCACAATGACGACACAGATGCGGTGCGCACCTCGTCACTGCGGCGCCAAGGGCTTCGGGTGCTGCGCTTCTGGGACAATCAGGTGCTGATCGAAACGGAGGCTGTCTTGGAGCAGATCCAGCGTATCGCGCAGACCCGAACCCTCACCCGGCGCTTCGCGCCACCCTCTCCCGACGGGAGAGGGAAAAGCAAGAGTAACCAGAAGTGACGACTCAAAAAGGCATCATCCTCGCCGGCGGATCGGGCACGCGTCTGTATCCGGTCACGCAGGCGATCAGCAAGCAACTGCTGCCGGTCTACGACAAGCCGATGATCTTCTATCCGCTCTCGGTGCTGATGCTGGCCGGCATCCGCGAGGTGCTGGTGATCAACACGCCGCACGAGCAGGCGATGTTCCAGCGCCTGCTGGGCGACGGCTCGCAGTGGGGCATCAGGATCGAGTATGCCGTGCAGCCTTCGCCGGATGGCTTGGCCCAGGCTTTCCTGATCGGTCGCGATTTCATCGACGGGCAACCGAGTTGCCTGATCCTCGGCGACAACATCTTCTACGGGCACGGCTTGACCGAACTGCTGCAGCGCGCGTCGGCGCGCGAACGCGGAGCGACCGTGTTCGGTTACTGGGTGCGCGATCCGGAACGCTACGGCGTGGCGGAATTCGACAGGAACCAGCGCGTGATCGGGCTGGAGGAAAAGCCTGCGAAGCCGAAGTCCAATTACGCCGTCACCGGGCTGTATTTCTACGACGAGCGCGTGTGCGATTTCGCCGCGCAACTGAAACCCTCCGCGCGCGGCGAGCTGGAGATCACCGACCTCAACCGCTGCTATCTGGATGACGGCTCGCTGATGCTGGAGCAGCTCGGCCGCGGTTACGCGTGGCTCGATACCGGCACGCACGAGTCCATGATGGATGCCAGCAATTACATCGCGACCGTCGAAAATCGCCAAGGGTTGAAAGTGTGTTGCCCCGAGGAGATCGCTTTCCAGAGCGGCTGGATTGGGGCCGATCAGGTACATGAACTCGCCAAGCCGCTGGCGAAAACCGGCTACGGTCGATATCTGCTGCAGATGATCGAACAGGGTCTCGTTAAATGAGCCCCCAGTTGAAGCGCATCGACACCGACTTGCCTGGCTGCTGCATCGTGGAGCCGGCCGTGTTCGGCGATGCACGCGGCTATTTCTACGAGAGTTTCAACGCGGAGAAATATGCTGCGCTCGGGGTTCATGCGCATTTCGTGCAATCCAATGTTTCGCGTTCGGTGCGCGGTGTGCTGCGCGGCTTGCATTACCAGTGGCCCAATCCCCAGAGCAAGCTGGTCGGCGTGCTGGATGGCGAGGTGTATGACGTCGCGGTGGACATCCGCCGCGGTTCGCCCACCTTCGGCCGCTGGACCGCGGCCATGCTCACGGCGGAAAACAAGCGCCAATTCTGGATACCGGAAGGTTTCGCGCACGGCTTCTGCGTGGTGAGTGAGTCCGCCACCTTCGTTTACCAGTGCACGGCGCTTTACGATCGCGCGGCCGATGCGGGCATCCGCTGGAACGATGCGCAGCTTGCGATTGATTGGCCGGTTGCGGAGCCCTTGTTGTCGGACAAGGACAAGGTCGCTCCATTCCTGGCCGATGTGCCTGATGACCGGCTGCCGTCGTATCGGCCATGAGCACTTCCGCGCGCATCCTGTTGCTGGGCGCCAACGGGCAGGTCGGCCACGCCTTGCGGTTCGCGCTGCGGAATACCGCGGGCAAATTGAATCCGCACTTCTCGCACCTGCATTGCGATCGCACGCAACGGGAAGGGTTCGCATCGCGTGCGGGCGGCTTGATCACCGCCACCCGCGACGGCAAGCTGGATGGCGCGGATTGCGAGCGCATCGACCTTTCCGAGCCTGAAAACCTGCGTGCGGCGCTGGATCGCATCGCGCCCGACCTGATCGTCAACGCCGCCGCGTACACCGCGGTGGATCGCGCCGAAGACGAACCCGAGCTTGCGATGCGCGTCAATGCGCAGGCGGTCGGCGTGCTGGGTGAATGGGTCGCCAGTCACGATGTGCACGTCCTGCATTACTCGACCGATTACGTGTTCGACGGCAAGGCCAGGGAGCCTTACCGCGAGGACGACCGGCCGAATCCGGTGAGTGCCTATGGGCGTTCCAAACTCGCCGGCGAATTCGTGTTGCGTGCGAGTGGCGCTTCGCATCTGATCCTGCGCACCGCCTGGGTGTACGCACCGCGCGGGCACAATTTCCTGCAGACCATGCTGCGCCTCGCCGGCGAGCGCGACCGCTTGCGTGTGGTGGACGACCAGATCGGCGCGCCCACGCCGGCCGAATTGATCGCGCAGGTGACCGCGCAGATCATCCCGCGCTGGTTCAATGTCGACCAGGGCGACATGACTTCGCGTGCGCTCGACGGCGTGTACCACCTGACCAGCAGCGGCGAGACCAGCTGGAACGAATTCGCGCGCGCGATCTTCCTGCGCGCGCAGCGAACGGGCCTGGTCGCCCGCGCGCCGGAAGTGGATGCGATCAAGACATCCGAATACCCCACCCGCGCGCGGCGGCCGGCGTACTCCGTGCTCGACACCTCTCGCATCCGTGAAACCTTCGGCGTCAAGCTTCCCGACTGGCGCGAGGGCCTCGACATGGTCTTCGAAGACCTCGCCGGTTGATCCGCATCGCCCGGAAGCTCTAGCATCGCGGGTGCGCCAGGGGTGGCGCGCCTTGGGGGAATACGATGAAGCTGTCTCGCGTACTGCTCGCGCTGGCCCTGTGCGGCTGTGCATCGGCTGCCTTGACCGATCCGGTGTCGCTTGCCGATCTGGCGAAGCATTCGCAATACAAGATGGTGAAGATTTCTCCTGACGGTACGCATTTCGCGGCCACGACCGTGCTCAAGGATGGACAGACGGTGCTGTCGCTGTTTGATCTGGTTACCAACAAAGGTGTCAATGTTTCGCCGAGGCAGGGCGATGACGTCATGGACTTCTGGTGGGTTTCGCCCACCCGCGTGCTTTACACCGAAGCCGAGCACGACGGCGGCTGGGACATTCCTCTCGCAACCGGCGAGTTGTATGCGGTAAACGCAAACGGTGGCGATCCCGAAATCCTTTACGGTTATCGCAAGACCGGCATGCAAACCGGCACGCATATCCAGCAGGCCACTGCGGAATACGGCAGCGCTTCATTCCTCTCGCGCATCGAAGGCGATCCCGACCATGTGCTTGTCGAGATCACCGATTGGGAAGCGTCCGGTTCGGCCGGCGACTTCAGCGCGGTGTGGAAGATGGACGTGCGTGATGGGCGCAAGGTGAGGATCACGATCGCGCCCATGCGCGAAGCGGATTACCTTGCTGATCACAAGGGCAACGTCTGGTTCGCCTCGAGCGACGATCTCAATGGTGACCGCAAGATCTACATGCGGCCCGGCGGCACCGGCGATTGGGAACTGCTCCCGCAGGCCAGCAGTGATCGCGACTGGCCGATGGCCTTCAGCGCCGATGACAAGACGGTATGGTTCTCGTGCCCGGGTGCCGAGGGTGGCTTCGGGATCTGCCGCTTCGATCCGGCGACCAGGAAGATGAGCAATGCCTGGAGCAACCCGGACGTGGAAGATGACGGCTTGGCGCAAGGGCTTGCGCGCGACTCGGTGATGGGCGTGCGTTTCGTGGATGGCCGCCCTGCGTTGTCGGTGTTCGATGCCAAGTCACCGGACGCGCAAGCACTCATTGCGTTGATGCAGCAGTATCCAGGCGAGGACGTGCAATTCGTTTCCGGTACCAACGACGGCAGCAAGGCGATCGCACTGGTGCAGGCTGACGCCGACCCGGGCACGTTCTTCCTTTATGACCGCGCCAGCAACAAGTTCGCGCCGCTGCTGCAACGCGCTGCGTGGATCGATCCGACAAGGATGGCGAGGAAGCAGCCGATCGCGCTGACCGCGCGCGACGGACTGAAGCTGCAGGGCTATATCAGCTATCCACCGGGGCAGGAAAATGCCAAGCATCTGCCGATGGTGGTGTTCGTGCACGGCGGCCCATACGGTATTCGCGACGACTGGGAATATGATTCCTACGTGCAGGCGATGGCCACCCGAGGCTATGCGGTCCTGCAGGTGAACTATCGCGGCTCGGGTGGCTACGGCTACGACTTCATCAGGGCCGGCTACCGGGTATGGGGCGGCAAGATGCAGGACGATGTCACCGACGCGACCCGCTGGGCGATCGCGCAGGGCATTGCCGATCCGAACCGCATCTGCATTTTTGGCGGCAGTTATGGCGGCTACGCGGCACTGGAAGGCGCGGTCAAGGAGCCTGACCTCTACAAGTGCGCGATCGGCTATGTCGGCGTTTACGATCTCCGCCTCATGTACACGCGCGGCGACATTCCCCAGAACATCTATGGCAAGGACTATCTGAAACGCGTGCTTGGTACTGACGAAACCGTTCTGGCCCAGCGCTCGCCGATCTACCAGTTGAACAGCCTGAAAGCGAAAGTGATGCTGGTCGTCGGTGGCCGGGACACCCGCGTTCCGGAGGTCCAGGGCAAGAACCTGCACATGGCTCTGCTGGAGCGCAAGGTTCCACACGAGTGGCTGTACTTCCCCGACGAGTGGCACGGCTTCTACAAAGAGGACCACATCGCCGAGTTGTTCACGAAGGTTGATGCCTTCCTCGATGCCAACATCGGCCCGGGCGTGACGGGTTCTGCGGGCACCACGACGAGCGCCGCCGCGGCGCACTGAGTGAAGGAGCGGCGGGCGCGCTTGCGCGCCCGGTCCGCTTGGTCTTACCGTTGTGGTTCGCCCACACGGGGATGCAACGATGAAAAGCCTGACCGTCGTCTCGCTGCTGGCGCTCGCGCCGGCGATCGCCTTTGCCGCGCCGCATCCGTTCAACGCGCACGACCTGGTGATGATGGATCGGGTGTCCGATCCGCACCTCACGCCGGATGGCAGCCATGTCGCCTTCTCGGTGCGCAGCACCGATTACGCAGCCAACAAGGGCGTCAACAGCGTGTGGGTGCTGGATCTGGACAAGGCCGGCGCCAGGCCGGTGCGCATCACCGATCCGAAGTTGAACGCGAGCAGCGGACGCTTCTCGCCCGACGGCAAGACGCTTTACTTCCTCGCGACGAAAAACGACAGCACGCAGTTATGGTCGGTGCCTGTGGCCGGCGGCACGCCGCGCCAGGTGACGCATCTGCCGGTGGACGTGGACAACTATCGCATCTCGCCGGACGGCAAGGAATTGCTGTTCTCGGCGCAGGTGTTCGAGGACTGCAACGACCTGGCCTGCACCAAGGAGCGGCTCGACGCGCAGAAGAAGGACAAGGCGACCGGCCGCATCTACACGCGCCTGTTCGTGCGGCACTGGGACACGTGGTCCGATGATCGCCGCGGCCAGCTCTTCATCATGCCGCTGCAGGGCGGCGCGCAGCCGATCCGGTTGACCAAGGGCATCGATGGCGACGTGCCGAGCAAGCCGTTCGGCGACGAGGGTGAATACCAGTTCTCGCCCGACGGCAGGACGGTGTATTTCGACGTGCGCATCGCGGGCAAGACCGAGCCGTGGTCCACCAATTTCGACATCTATGCCGTGCCGAGCGATGGCTCCGTTGCGCCGCGCAACCTCACCGCCGACAACAAGGCCTGGGATTCGGCGCCGCTGCCGTCGCACGACGGCAAGACGCTCTACTATCTCGCGATGAAGACGCCGGGCTTCGAGGCCGACCGCTTCGGAATCATGGCAATGGATCTCGCGACGGGGCAAACGCATGAGATCGATCCGGATTGGGATCGCTCGCCCGGTGGGCTCTCGCTGTCGGCCGATGGCAAGACGCTGTACGCGACCGCGGACGATGCCGGCACGCATCCGCTGTTCGCGATCGACATCGCCAGCGGCAAGGCGACGCAGATCTTCGGCGACGGGACCGTCACCGGCTACGACGTCGCCGGCAATCGCATCATCGCCGGACGCGAGGATTTCCAGCATCCGGTCGACCTCTACACGATGAATCCGCAGGGCAGCGACGTCGCGCAGGTGACGCACTTCAACGCCGCGCGCCTCGCCGACATCGAATTCGGCGACGCGCAGTGGTTCACCTTCAAGGGCGCCGACGGCGATTCGGTGCAGGGCTACGTGATGAAGCCGGTCGGCTACAAGGCCGGCGAGAAATATCCGGTCGCGTTCCTGATCCACGGCGGCCCGCAGGGCGAATGGTTGAACGAGTTCCACTACCGCTGGAATCCGGAAACTTATGCAGGAGCGGGCTTTGCGGTGGTCGCGATCAACTTCCACGGCTCGACCGGCTACGGCCAGAAATTCACCAACGCGATTTCCGGCGACTGGGGCGGTGCGCCGCTCGAAGACCTGAAGAAAGGCTGGGCCTACGCGCTGGACAACTATGCGTTCCTCGATGGCAACAACGCGTGCGCACTGGGCGCCAGCTACGGCGGCTACATGGTGTACTGGATCGCCGGCGTATGGAACCAGCCGTGGAAGTGCCTGGTGGACCACGACGGTGTGTTTGACGCGCGCATGATGTATTACGCCACCGACGAGTTGTGGTTCGAGGAACACGAGAACGGCGGC
>DASSEW010000092.1:0-61162 GCA_035695065.1 Rhodanobacteraceae bacterium
ATCGCCTCTCCGACCTGCTGTTCGTGCTGGCGCGCGTGCTGGCGCGTTCCAGTGGCCACGGGGAAGTGCTGTGGCAACACGAACGCAGGAAGCGCAGCAAGCCAGCGTAGATGCGCCTCTACACCCATCCCGCCTGCCTGCAGCACGACCCGGGTGTGGGCCATCCCGAATCGCCGGCGCGCCTGCGCGCGGTGCTGGAAGCGCTGGACGATCCACGCTTCGCGCACATCGAACGCGTCGAGGCGCCGCGCGCCACGCGCGAGCAATTGCTGCGCGTGCATGAGCCGGCGTACGTCGAAAACATCCATGCAAACGCGCCGCAAAATGGTTCGCTGCGGCTCGATCCGGACACGGTGATGTCGCCTGCTTCGCTGGAAGCGGCCGAACGCGGGGCCGGCGCGGTCTGCGCGGCGGTTGACGCAGTAATGGCGGAAGAAACGAAGCGCGTCTTCTGCGCGGTGCGCCCGCCCGGCCATCACGCCACGCCCGATGCGGCGATGGGCTTCTGCATCTTCAACGGCATCGCGGTCGGCGCGGCGCACGCATTGGCGACACATGGACTGGAACGCGTCGCGATCCTCGATCCCGACGTGCACCACGGCAATGGCACGCAAGATATTTTCTGGCGCGAACCGCGCGTGCTTTATCTCTCCAGCCACCAGATGCCGCTCTATCCGGGCACCGGCGCGCGTAGCGAACGCGGCGTGGGCAACGTCGTGAACGCGCCGCTGCCGCCGCAGTCCGGTTCCCGCGAATTCCGGGCGGCCTGGGATGAGATTCTGTTCCCGGCGTTGGAGGATTTTCGTCCGCAGCTGCTGCTGGTTTCGGCCGGCTTCGATGCGCACCGGCTGGATCCGTTGGCGCAATTGCAGCTCCAGGCGGACGACTATGCGTGGCTCACGCGGCGACTTTGCGAAATCGCGGACGAGCACGCGCAAGGCCGCGTGGTGTCCGTACTGGAAGGCGGATACAGCCTGGAAGCGCTGCGCGAATGCGCGGCGGCTCATGTCGCGGCCCTGCTCTGATGCAAGGCGGTGGCGCGAATTCCGCGCCAGACCCGCTTTCTGTTAATTTAACGTGGTTCCAGGACGAGGATGTCACGTGCTGCGCCAACCTTCACCGCTGACGCCGCGCGCGCTCGCATTCGCCATCGCGCTGGCCGTGCTGCCGGCCGCCGCCGCGGTGGCGCAGACCACCACGCAATACGTCTGTCCGCTGGGCGCATTCACCTGTCCGCGCATCAAGAACGATTACAGCCTCTGCAAGAAGAACGACCTGCTCGATTTCTACGTGCCGGGCCTGCCGACCACGGGCGACGCTTCGCAGGCGGTCTCCGACGTCCAGGCCGATCGCCTGGAAAGTCCGGACAGCAATGTGTTCCATCTCTACGGCGACGTGCGCCTGCAACGGCTTGACGAACTGCTGCGGGCCGATCGCATCGACTACAACCGTGACACCACGGCGTACCTCGCGACCGGCGACGTGCGTTACCAGGATCGCAGCCAGTTGTTCTCCGCCGCACGCATGCAGGGCACCACCAATCCCGAGCACGGCGTGGCGGATGACGTCCGGTTCCAGATGCTGACTTCTCGCGGCAACGGTGACGCCAAGCAGGTGACCGTGCTCGACGAGGATCATGCGATGTACACGCAGGGCAGTTTCTCGACCTGCGATCCGAGCGATCGGGTATGGGAAATCCGCTCTTCGCAGATGACCGCCGACCAGACCACCGGCGTCGGTCGCGCGCACGACGTCACCCTGCGCCTGAAGGGCGTGCCGATCCTGTGGCTGCCGTACATGCGCTTCCCGATCAACAACGAGCGGCAGTCGGGCTTCCTGTATCCGCAGTTCGGCAACAACAGCCACTCCGGTTTCTATTTCGCGTTGCCCTACTACTTCAACCTGGCGCCGAACTACGACGCGACCGTCACGCCGCGGATCTATTCCGAGCGCGGCCTGATGATGGGCGGCGAGTTCCGCTACCTGATCGGCGGCAGCAGCGGCATCCTGCAACTCGACTACATGCCGCACGACCGGGTCGCGGACACCGATCGCGGCATCCTGCATTTCGCCGACTCCACCTATCTCGCACCGGGCTGGGCATTCAGCGCCAGCGTTAATCGCGTCACCGACAAGAGCTACTTCCAGGATTTCGGCAACAACCTCATCGTCGCCGCAACCTCGCTGCTCGGCTCCTCGGCATACATTCGCGGCAACGGCAGCTGGTGGGATGCGGGGCTGGGGGTGGACACCTGGCAGGTCACCAATCCCGATATCCCGGATTCGGCGGAACCTTACAAGCGGCTGCCGCGACTCTATTTCAACGCCAACAAGCCATTCGGTCCGCTGGGCGGGCCGGAATGGGGGATCAATGCCGAAGCGGTGCGCTTCTACAGCCCCTTCCGTCTCAACGGCGAGCGGTTCGATGCGTATCCGTACCTCGCCTGGCCCATGCAGGGCGCGGCTTGGTTCGTGCGGCCGGAAATCGGGTATCGCTACACCACTTACAACCTGGAGCGTCCGGTGTTCGCCGGAGGTCCGACCACGCCCAGCCGCAGCGTGCCGATCTTCGACCTTGATGCCGGACTGATCTTCGAGCGCGACACCAACCTGTTCGGCAACAGCTATACGCAGACCTTGGAGCCGCGCCTGTATTACCTGCGCGTGCCCTATCGCAACCAGAGCGACTTGCCGCTGTTCGACACCGCCCCGCTGACTTTCGATTTCTGGCAGTTGTTCACCACCAATCGTTTCTCCGGTGCGGACCGGCAGGAAGACGCCAACAACCTCTCGCTGGCACTCACCACGCGTTTCCTGGACGACAACGGCGTGGAGAAAATCTCCGCCAGCCTGGGCGAAATCCATTACTTCGATCCGCAGCGCGTGCAGTATTCGCCGTACGCGAAACCCACCGACTTCACGGGTTCCGACTACGTCGCCAACCTGCAGGTCTCGCTGTCCGACAACTGGAGGCTGACCGCCTCGCATCTGTGGAACGTGCAGACCGGCGCCACCGACGTGTCGACGGTCGGCGTGCAACGCCGGGTCGGCGAAGACGGCGTGCTCAATTTCTCCTACCGCTACCGCACGAACCTGCTGGAGCAGGCCGACGTGTCCGGCGAAATCCCGGTTTCTGCGAACTGGAAACTGGTCGGCCGCTACGACTATTCGCTGCGCGACCAGAAAGTGGTGGATGCCTTCGCCGGCCTGGAATGGGACGGCTGCTGCACCGCCGCCCGCGTGCTGGTGCGCCGCTACGTCCGTGACTACAAGGGCGACGTCAGCAACGCCATCTTCTTCGAGGTCGAATTCAAGGGCCTTGGCGAATACGGCCAGAAGACCGAGAGCTTCCTGCACCACTCGATCATGGGTTACCAGTAACCCCTTGAACTTTGCCGCCGCGCCACGATCCAAACCGGCGCGGTCATTCGCGCCGGTTTAACGGGACAACCGCCGCGGTTCCGGTACACTTCGCCTTTCGTTCCGCTGCCCTGCAGCCCACCATCCTCTCATGACCAAGATTCTTGCCCTGAGTGCCGCCTTCCTGCTTGCAGCGGGCGCGGCGACCACCGCTTCCGCGCAATTGCTGAGTGCCGACAGCCCGCCCGCACCGCAGCAGGACGCCACGCTCGACCGCGTCGTCGCGGTGGTGAACGATGGCGTGGTCCTGCAGAGCGAGCTGGACGCGGCGATGGCGACGGTCCAGCACCAGTACGCCAGTCACCCCGATCAATTGCCGCCGCCGGCCGTGCTGCAGAAGCAGGTGCTGGATCGGCTGATCATGAACAAGCTGCAGGTGCAGCGCGCCAAGGACAACGGCCTGCGCGTGTCCGACGACGAGTTGGACGCGGCGATGGATGCCGTCGCCAAGCAGAACAACATGACCCTGCCGCAGCTGCAACAGGCGATGGCACAGGACCACGTGGACTACACCGCCTTCCGCGAGAACCTGCGCGACCAGTTGCTGATCCAGCGGCTGCGCCAGCAGGTGATGCAGCAGTCGGTCCAGGTTTCCGACGCCGAAGTCGACAACATGCTCGCCAATCCCGCGTTCAAGGCCGGCGAAGTGCACCTGGCGCACATCGATGTCGCGCTCCCCGACGGCGCCGACGCCAAGGCGATCGCGGCAGGCCAGGCGAAGGCGGACAAGATCGAGGCCGACCTGAAGGGCGGCAAGGATTTTTCGGCCGAGGCGATCAGCTCCTCGAACGCTTCCGACGCGCTGGACGGCGGCGACCTGGGCTGGCACCGCGTCGACGAGCTGCCGGCCGCGTTCGCCGCGCAGGTCGAGCAGATGCAACCGGGGCAGGTCTCGCAGCCGATGCGCACGCCGGGCGGATTCACCATCATCAAGCTGGTGGACCGGCGCGGCGCCGATGCCAAGCAGATCGTCACGGAATTCCACGCGCGCCACATCATGATCAAGCCGAACGCGCTGGTGTCCGAACAGGACGCGCAGGACAAGATCAACGCGATCTACCACGCGGTGGTGGACGACCACGCGGACTTCGCCGCGCTGGCCAAGAAGGATTCCGACGACACCACCAACGCCAACATCGGCGGCGACATGGGCTGGTTCATGCAGGACGACTGGGGTAGCGACATCGGCAAGCTGGTTGCGTCGATGCAGCCGGGCCAGGTTTCGCAGCCGTTCCGAAGCCAGGACGGTTCCTGGCACCTGATCCAGTTGCTCGGCACGCGCCAGGCGGACAAGACCGAGGACATCCAGCGCGAGCAGGCGCGCCAGGCGATCGCCGCGCGCAAGGGCGCCGATGCCTACGAGCAGTTCCTGCGCGACATGCGGTCGGATGCCTACATCGACATCCGCCTGCCGGGCGCGCAGGACGACCAGACCGCCAGCGCCGACACGACGGGCAGTTCCTCTGCGCAATGAACGCCGCGGCATTGCCGCGGCTGGCCCTTACCGCCGGCGAGCCGGCGGGCGTGGGCCCTGAACTGCTCGCGCGGCTTGCGGCCTCGCCGTTCCCCGCCGACCTGATCGCGATTTCCGATGCCGGCTTGCTGGAACGGGCCGCACGCGCCTGCGGCGTTGCGCTCAGGATCGAACCGTTCGACGGCGAGCGACGCACGTTGCGTGCGCCAGGCACGCTGCGGCTGGTCGAGATTCCATTGCGTGAAACCGAAACGCCGGGCCGCCCGGCCGCGCGCAACGCCTTCCATGTATTGAACTCGCTGGCGCGTGCCGCGGACGGCTGCATGGGCGGCGAGTTCGACGCGGTGGTCACCGCGCCGGTACAGAAGTCCGTGATCAACGATGCCGGCGAAGCCTTCAGCGGCCACACCGAATTCTTCGCGCAGCGGGCCGGTTGCGACGTGGTGATGATGCTGGCTTCGCCCGAGCTGCGCGTCGCGCTCGCGACGACGCATTTGCCGCTGTCGAAAGTCCCGCAGGCGATCACGCGCGAATCGCTCACGCGCACGCTGCGGATCTTGCGCGCGGAACTGGTCGCGAAGTTCGGGATCGAACGGCCGCGCATCGCGGTGCTGGGGCTGAATCCGCACGCTGGCGAAGCCGGGCACCTGGGCCACGAGGAAATCGACACGCTGATTCCTGCGATGGATGCGATGCGCGCGGAAGGCTTCGCGCTGGCCGGCCCGCTGCCGGCCGACACCGCCTTCGTGCCGGCGCAGCGCGCGCACTACGATGCGGTGCTGGCGATGTACCACGACCAGGCCTTGCCGGTGCTCAAGAGCGAAGCCTTCGATCGCACGGTCAACATCACGCTCGGCCTGCCTTTCATCCGCACTTCGGTGGATCACGGCACCGCGCTGGATCTGGCCGGCAGCGGCCGTGCCGATCCGTCCAGCCTGTTCGCGGCGGCGGAACTGGCCCTTCAGCTCGCAGCACGGCGCGCGCGCGCCTGAACATGGCGCGTCCGAAGAAACATTACGGCCAGCACTTCCTGCACGAGCGCGGGATCATCGATCGCATCGTCGCGGCGATCGCGCCCCAGCCGGGCGATCGCATCGTCGAGATCGGGCCCGGCGAAGGCGCGCTGACCCTGCCGCTGCTCGACGCCGCGCACACGCTCACCGCGATCGAACTGGACGCCGAGCTGATCGAACCGCTGCAAGCAGCAGCTCGACTGCGCGGCGAGCTCACGATCATCCACGCCGACGTGCTGGAAGTGGATTTCACCGCGCTTGCGGGCGACGGCAAGCTGCGGCTGGCCGGCAACCTGCCCTATTACGTTTCGTCGCCGATCCTGTTCCACTGCCTGCAGCACGCGCGCGCGATCAGCGACATGGTGTTCATGCTGCAGAAGGAAGTGGTGGATCGGATGGCCGCCGCGCCCGGCGGCAAGACCTACGGACGCCTGTCGGTGATGCTGCAGCTGGCGTGCAGGGTCGAGCCGCTGCTGCGCGTGCCGCCCGGCGCGTTCCGGCCGCCGCCACAGGTGGATTCGGCCGTGGTGCGGCTGCTGCCGCACGCGACGCCGCTGGATGCCGGGGTGGATCACGCAACCGTCGAGGCCGTCGTCCGTGCGGCCTTCGGCAAGCGTCGCAAGACACTGGCGAACGCGCTGTCCGGTTTGCTGGGTGCGGAAGCCATCCGCGCCGCCGGCATCGACCCCAGGGCTCGCGCGGAAACGCTGTCGCCACGGCAGTACGTCGAGCTCGCGCGCCACGCGGACTTGCAGCGTTCACGCGTCCTCCCCGACAATTCCTGACATGGCCGAACGCGACAACAACGCGTCCTACTCCATCCAGGTCTCGGTGGACACACGCTTCGTGGTCGAGCAATCGCAACCCGAAGCCGATCGCTACGTGTTCGCCTATACCGTCACGCTCCGCAACATCGGCGAGGTGCCGGCGCGGCTGCTGTCGCGGCACTGGATCATCACCGACGCGAACGGCAAGATCGAGGAAGTGCGCGGCGACGGCGTGGTCGGCGAGCAGCCGCGGCTGAAGCCCGGCGAGGGCTACAGCTACACCTCCGGCGCGGTGCTGGAAACCAGCGTCGGCACGATGCGCGGCGCCTACTTCCTGCACGCCGACGACGGAACCGATTTCGAGACTCCGATTCCGGAATTCGTGCTCTCCGTTCCGCGCACGATCCACTGAGGGACGCAGCGCATGGCCGTCTACGCGATCGGCGATGTGCAAGGCTGCTACCCGGAACTGCGGCGTCTCCTGGACAAGCTGAAGTTCGATCCTGCGTCCGACACGTTGTGGTTCTGCGGTGACCTGGTCAACCGCGGCGGCGAATCGCTGGAAGTGTTGCGACTGCTGCACGGCATGCGCGAGCGCTGCATCGTCGTGCTCGGCAATCACGACCTGAGCCTGCTCGCGGTCGCGCAGCGCGCCGCCGAAGCGCGCCTGCACGTGAATCCGGACTTGCGCCGCGTGCTGGAAGCGGAAGATTCGCAGGTGCTGCTGGACTGGCTGCGCGCGCAGAAGCTGATCCATTGCGACGAGAAGCTGCGTTTCACGATCGTCCATGCCGGGCTCGCACCCTCGTGGACGCTGAAGCAGGCGCTGCGCGTCGGCCGCGAAGTCGAACGCGCGCTCACTGGGCCTTCGCATCGCGCGTTGCTGGCGCGCATGTTCGGCAACAAGCCTTCGCGCTGGTCGTCCAAGCTCCACGGCAACGATCGCCTGCGTGCGGCGATCAACATCCTCACCCGCATGCGCTATTGCGACGTGCACGGGCGCATCGACTTCGACGCCAAGGGCATGCCGGGCTCGCAGCGCGCGGGACTGTATCCGTGGTTCTCGGTTCCCGGCGTGAAGCCGCGCGACACCCGCATCGTCTGCGGCCACTGGTCCACGCTCGGCCGCTTCGCGGGGCTCGGCGTCTACGCGATCGACACCGGCGCGGTGTGGGGCGGCAAGCTGACCGCGCTGCGGCTGGACGAAGAGGAACCGCGATTCATCGCGGTGGACGCGGAGCCGAATCGGCGCAAGCCGTAGGGGCGCAGCTCGCGAAGTAGTCGCCGAACGCGGCGATGACGGTGTCCACGTCGCTCGCCGAAACATCCAGGTGGGTGACGAGGCGCAGCGGGCTGCCGCTGCCGATCAGGATGCCGTGCGCTTTCAGATGCGCCTGCAGCAGGCGCATGTCGCTTTCTTCGACGCTGCAGAATACCATGTTGGTCTGCACCGATGACGGGTCCACGCCGAGCCCGGGAAAGTCGGCCAGGCCTTCGGCCAGGCGCCGCGCATTCGCGTGGTCTTCCGCCAGCCGTTCGACGTGCTGCTTCAGCGCGATGATCCCCGCCGCGGCGAGGATGCCGGCCTGGCGCATGCCGCCGCCGACCACCTTGCGCCAGCGGCGCGCGCGCGTGATGAGATCGCGCTGGCCGCACAGCACGGAACCGACCGGTGCGCCGAGGCCTTTCGACAGGCACAGCGACACCGTGTCGAAGTGGCGGCTGATCGCGTTGATCGGCACGCCGAGCTTCACGGCGGCGTTGAACGCGCGTGCGCCATCCAGGTGCAGGCCCAGCTTGTGCGCGTCGGCGAACTCGCGCGCGCGTTGCAGGTAATCGAGCGGCAGCACCTTGCCGCCCATCGTGTTCTCCAGGCACAGCAGCCGGGTGCGCGCGAAATGGTTGTCGTCCGGCTTGATCGCGGCGGCGACCTGCTTCAGGTCCAGCGTGCCGTCCGCGCAGAATTCCAGCGGCTGCGGCTGGATGCCGCCCAGCACCGCCGCGCCGCCGCCTTCGTATTTGTAGGTGTGCGCCTGCTGGCCGACGATGTATTCGTCGCCGCGCTGGCAGTGGCTGAGCAGCGCAATGAGATTGCTCTGCGTGCCGCTGCAGACGAACACCGCCGCTTCCGTGCCGAGCATTCCGGCCGCGAGGCCTTCCAGTTCGTTGACGGTCGGATCTTCACCGTAGACATCGTCGCCCACCTCGGCGGCAGCCATGGCGTTGCGCATGGCAAGAGTCGGGCGGGTGACGGTATCGCTTCTGAGATCGATCATGGCTGGTTCTTGCGTCGGGGATTGGCGCAATGTAGCCGAGCGGCGGCGCAAGTGTGTGCGTCGCGGGTCGCATCGACGCGCAACGAACGCGTGCGCCCGAGCTACCCGTACCAGCGTCACTACCCTGCGTGGCTGGTTTCGATCCAGCGGTCGGCCGCGGCGATGGCTTCCAGCAAGCGCGTCGGAGTGAACGGTTTGGTCAGGATGACCACCCCTTCGGGCGCGCCATTGACGACGTCGGCTTCGGCGTAGCCGGTGATGATCACGGCGGGCAGGTCCGGCTTGGCGGCGCGCAACCGCCGCACGATTTCGACGCCGGACACCAGCGGCATCGCATAGTCGCTCACGACCAGGTCGATCGCGGTGAGGTCCTTCTGCAGCAGTTCGTCGACCTGCGCGCCGTCGGCCGCCGTCGTGACCTGATGGCCGAGCTCGGAAAGCAACGCGGCGGTCGTCTCGCGAACGCCTTCGTGATCGTCGACCAGCAGGATATTGCGCGGACGCGTGACATCCTCGACGGCCGCACCTCCGCGGACCACGCGACCCGCGACGGCCCGCGTCGCCGGCGCGCGCGGCAACCAGATCGTCACGCAGGTGCCGCGGCCCAGCTCGCTTTCGATCTGCAACGTTCCGCCCGATTGCTGCGCAAAGCCGTACACCATGCTGAGGCCAAGGCCGGTGCCCTTGCCCACGGCCTTGGTGGTGAAGAATGGTTCGGCCACGCGATCCAGCAGGTCGGCCGGGATGCCGCTGCCCGTGTCGGCGACCGACAACACCACGTAGTCGCCCGCAGCGAGTCCGTTGTCGTCGTCGCCATCGATGGCCGCATTGCAGCCGCTGATGCGGATGCTGCCGCCCTCGGGCATGGCGTCGCGCGCGTTGATGGCGAGGTTCATCAATGTCAGTTCCAGCTGCGCTTCGTCGGCATAGGGCCACCACAGGTCGTCGGGCAGGTCCCATTCCAGCTTCACCAGGCCGCCCAGCGTGTGCGCCAGCAGCTGGTTGACCGCACTGGAAAGCGCGTGCAACTCGACCGGCGCCGGCTTCAGGTTCTGCTTGCGTGCGAACGCGAGCAGGCGCGACACCACCTCGCTGCCCTGCTGCGCCGCGTGCCGGATCATGTCGAGGATCGTGCGATGTTCCGGCGCGAGCCGGGCGCGCCGCTCCAGCAATTCCAGCCCGCTGAGCACGGCCGAGAGCAGGTTGTTGAAATCGTGCGCGATGCCGCCGCTGAGCTGGCCGATGGCATCCATCTTGCGCACGTGCAGGAGCTGCGATTCCAGTTCCTTGCGCTCGCTGACGTCGAGCAGGGTGCCGGCATATTCCTCCGCGCCGCTCACGCCGTCGCGCAACAGCACCGCCTGCGCCAGGAAGTGCTTCCAGGTTCCGTCGGCGCACTGCCAGCGATATTCCACCGAGTAGCCGCCGTCCTCGCGCGCGCCCTCGAAGATGGCGATCGCGCGCTCGCGATCCTCCGGGTGCAGGCGGTCGCGCCACAAGCCGGGCTCGGCCAGGATTTCCCTGAAATCGAATCCGGTGAGCGCGCGGAAGTTTCCGGTGATGAATTTGGGGATGCGCGGCGAGGCGTGCGGATCTTCCAGGTAGAGCGCGATCGGCAGCGATTCGATGATCACCGCCTGGCGCTGTTCCGCGCGCCGCAATTCCTGCTCTGCGAGCAACAGCTCGGCATTGGCGCGCAGGTTTGCGTCGAGCAACTCCTGCTCCTGCTGCGCCTTGCGGCGCACCTCGCGCGTCATCAGCCAGAGATCCACGAACACCGCCGCCTTGGAGCGCAGCACCACCGGCTCGACCGGCTTGAACACGTAGTCCACCGCGCCCATCGAATAGCCGCGGATCAGGTGCTCGGTTTCCTTGTTGACGGCCGACAGGAAGATGATGGGGATGCGCTTGGTCTGTTCGCGCGCGCGGATGATCTGCGCGGTTTCGTAGCCGTCCAGGCCGGGCATGTAGACGTCCAGCAGGATCACCGCGAACTCGCCCTTCAGCAGCTGCCGCAGTGCGTCCTCGCCGGAGCGCGCCAGCACCACGTCGGCGATGTCTTCCAGCACCCTGCGGAGCGCGAGCAGGTTGCGCTCGTCGTCGTCCACGATCAGGATGCGGGCCCGCTCGGATTCCGCGGAAGCGTGGCCGCGCGAAGTGGCGGTTGCAGGCGGCGGGCTGGAAACGGAAGCGTTCATGGCATCGCCCGCTTACGCCGCGACCGGCGCGCGCTCGCGCGCCCGCGCCACCCACACGCGCAGCAGCGCCAGCAGCAGTTCGATGTCCACCGGCTTGGCGATGTAGTCCGACGCACCGGCGTCCAGGCATTTCTGGCGGTCGCCCTTCATGGCCTTGGCGGTGACCGCGATCAGCGGCACCTCGCTCAGCGCCGGGCGGCGGCGGATCTGCTGCATGGTTTCGTAGCCGTCCATCTCCGGCATCATGATGTCGATCAGCGCGATGTCGATGCCGGGCGTCCGCTCCAGGATCGCGATGCCTTCGCGTCCGCCCTCGGCGTGCATCACTTCCACGCCCTGGCTTTCCAGCGCGCTGGTCAGCGAATAGATGTTGCGGATGTCGTCATCCACGATGAGGATGCGCGCGCCCGCAAGCTCGGGCACCTGGCGCAGCCCGGCCGGGGTTTCCGCGGGCGGTTGCGGCGCAGGCAGGCGGTGGATGTGGCGGGCCAGGCGGGTGAACACCTTGGCCAGCTGTTCCGGCGCCGCCGGTTTCTCGGTCACGCCGAACGCGCCGAGTTCCAGAGCCGAACCGATCTTGTCGGCGCCGGAGATCACCTGGATCGGCATGTGCATGGTCTGCGCGTCGTGCTTCAGCAGATCGAGCAGGACGAAGCCGTTGATGTCGGACAGGCCGAGGTCCAGCGTGATCGCATTCGGTTGCAGCTTGCGCGCGAGCGCCAGCGTGCCGGCGCCCGCCGTGGCGACCACGCCCTTGAGCCCCGCCTCGCGCGCGATGTCCAGCAGGATCGCGGCGAAGGTGGGATCGTCCTCGACGATCAGCACGAACGGTGCATCGCCGAGCGCGTCGCGATCGTCGGTGACTTCCATCTGCGCGGGCAACGCGCCGGGCACCATCGCGCCGCTGTTTTCGAAACGGGCGACGCTCGCGCCGGATGGCAGCACCACCGACAGTTCCGCCTTCAACGGCACGAACAGGGTGAACGTGGAACCCTGGCCGAGCGTGGAGCGCACCTGCAGCTCGCCGCCGAGCAGGCGCGCGATCTCGCGGCTGATCGACAAGCCCAGGCCGGTGCCGCCGTACTTGCGGCTGGTGGTGCCATCGGCCTGCTGGAACGCTTCGAAAATCAGCTTCTGCTTGTCCTTCGGGATACCGATGCCGGTGTCGGTGACGGCAATGGCGATGACCTGCTGCGCGTCGCGCAGGACCGGATGGTGGGCGCTCCAGCCGCTGGTCGCGTGGCGCACGGATAAGGTCACGCTGCCGCTCGAAGTGAACTTGAAGGCGTTGGACAGCAGGTTCAGCACCACCTGCTGCAGGCGCTTCTCGTCGGTGCTGATGGATTCGGGGAGCGTATCGTCGAACTCGACGTTGAACTGGAGGTTCTTGTCGGCGGCGAGTTGGCGGAACGTGCGTTCCATGTGCTGCTTGAGGTTGAGCAGCGGCATGTCGGCGATTTCGATCGACACCGTGCCCGACTCGATCTTCGACAGGTCGAGGATGTCGTTGATGAGGTTCAGCAGGTCGGAGCCCGCCGAGTGGATGGTGCGCGCGAACTCGGTCTGCTTCTCGTTGAGGTTGCCTTGCGGGTTGTCGGCCAGCAGGCGCGAGAGGATCAGCAGCGAGTTCAGCGGCGTGCGCAGTTCGTGGCTCATGTTGGCCAGGAACTCGGACTTGTACTTGGAGGTGAGCGCCAGCTGTTCGGCTTTCTCCTCGATCGCGCGGCGCGCCATGTCGATCTCGAAGTTCTTCGCCTCCACCTGCTTCTTTTCGTTTTCCAGCAGCTGCGCCTTTTCCTTCAGCTCCTCGTTGGTGACGTGCAACTCCTCCTGCTTGGTGGTGAGCTCGGTCTGGCGCGCCTGCAATTCCTGCGTCAGCAATTGCGACTGCTTGAGCAGGCGCTCGGTGCGCATGGTCGCGGCGATCGTGTTGAGCACGATGCCGACCGACTCCATCAGCTGGTCGAGGAAGCTCTGGTGGGTTTCGTTGAAGTGGTTGAACGAAGCCAGCTCGATGACCGCCTTCACCTCGTCCTCGAACAGCGCCGGCAGCACGGTGACGCTGGCCGGCACGGCGTGGCCGAGGCCCGAGCCGATGCGGATGAACTCGCCGGGCACGTCGGACAGCAGCATCGGGCGCTTGTCGGCCGCGCACTGGCCGATCAGTCCTTCGCGCAGCTTGAAGGTTGGCTTCAACTCGTCGCGGTTCTCCGCGCCGTAGCTGGCGACGAGGTCCAGCACGGTCTCGTGGTCCTCGCGACGCGCGACGTAGAACACGCCGTACTGCGCGTTCACCAGCGGTGCCAGTTCCGACATGATCAGGTTGGACACCGTGGCCAGGTCGCGCACGCCCTGCAGCATGCGCGAGAAGCGCGCGAGGTTGGTCTTCAGCCAGTCCTGTTCCGCATTCTTCAAGGTCTGTTCCTTGAGGTTGCGGATCATCTCGTTGATGTTGTCCTTCAGCGCGGCCATCTCGCCGGAAGCCGCCACGGCGATCGAGCGCGAGAGGTCGCCCTTGGTCACCGCGGTCGCGACGTCGGCGATCGATCGCACCTGGTTGGTGAGGTTGGCGGCGAGCTGGTTCACGTTGTCGGTGAGGTCGCGCCACAGGCCGGCGGCGCCCGGCACGCGCGCTTGGCCGCCGAGCTTGCCCTCGATGCCCACCTCGCGCGCCATGTTGGTGACCTGGTCGGCGAAGGTGGCGAGCGTCTCGATCATGCCGTTGATGGTGTCGGCGAGCGCGGCGATCTCGCCCTTGGCGTCCACCGACAGCTTGCGCTTGAGGTTGCCCTGCGCCACCGCGGTCACCACGTCGGCAATGCCGCGCACCTGGTTGGTGAGGTTGGTGGCCATCAGGTTGACGTTGTCGGTGAGGTCCTTCCAGGTGCCGCCCACGCCCGGCACCTGCGCCTGGCCGCCGAGCTTGCCTTCGGTGCCCACCTCGCGCGCCACGCGCGTCACGTCGGATGCGAAGGAGTTGAGCTGGTCCACCATCGTATTGATGGTGTCCTTCAGCTCCAGGATTTCGCCCTTCACGTCCACCGTGATCTTCTTGGACAGGTCGCCCAGCGCCACGGCGGTCGTCACCTCGGCGATGTTGCGCACCTGGCCCGTCAGGTTCGCCGCCATCGCGTTGACGTTGTCGGTGAGGTCCTTCCACGTGCCGCCGACGCCGATCACCTGCGCCTGGCCGCCGAGCTTGCCTTCCGAGCCGACCTCGCGCGCCACGCGCGTCACTTCCGATGCGAAGGAGTTCAACTGGTCCACCATCGTGTTGATGGTGTCCTTCAGCTCCAGGATTTCGCCCTTCACGTCCACCGTGATCTTCTTGGACAGGTCGCCCAGCGCCACGGCGGTCGTCACTTCCGCGATGTTGCGCACCTGGCCCGTCAGGTTCGCCGCCATCAGGTTCACGTTGTCGGTGAGGTCCTTCCAGGTGCCGGCAACACCGGGCACCTGCGCCTGTCCGCCCAGGTTGCCTTCGGTGCCCACCTCGCGCGCCACGCGGGTCACTTCGGACGCGAACGCGTTCAGCTGATCCACCATTACGTTGATGGTGTTCTTCAGTTCCAGGATCTCGCCTTTCACCTCCACCGTGATCTTCTTGGAGAGGTCGCCCGAGGCCACGGCGGTGGTGACCTCCGCGATGTTGCGCACCTGGCCAGTGAGGTTGTCGGCCATCAGGTTCACGTTGTCGGTGAGGTCTTTCCAGGTACCGGCGACGCCGGGCACCTGCGCCTGGCCGCCCAGGTTGCCTTCGGTGCCCACCTCACGCGCCACGCGCGTCACTTCGGACGCGAAGGCGTTCAACTGGTCCACCATCGTATTGATGGTGTTCTTCAGCTCGAGGATCTCGCCTTTCACCTCCACCGTGATCTTCTTGGAGAGATCGCCCGATGCAACAGCGGTGGTGACCTCGGCAATGTTGCGCACCTGGCCGGTGAGGTTGTCGGCCATCAGGTTCACGTTGTCGGTCAAATCCTTCCAGGTACCGGCGACGCCGGGCACCTGTGCCTGGCCGCCGAGGTTGCCTTCGGTGCCGACCTCGCGCGCCACGCGCGTCACTTCCGACGCGAAGGCGTTCAACTGGTCCACCATCACGTTGATGGTGTTCTTCAGCTCGAGGATTTCGCCCTTCACCTCCACCGTGATCTTCTTGGACAGGTCGCCACGCGCCACTGCGGTCGTGACTTCCGCGATGTTGCGCACCTGGCCGGTCAAGTTATCGGCCATCAGGTTGACGTTGTCGGTGAGGTCCTTCCACGTTCCGGCGACGCCCGGCACCTGCGCCTGGCCGCCGAGGTTGCCTTCGGTGCCGACCTCGCGCGCCACGCGCGTCACTTCCGACGCGAACGCGTTCAGCTGGTCCACCATCACGTTGATGGTGTTCTTCAGCTCCAGGATTTCGCCCTTCACCTCCACCGTGATCTTCTTGGACAAGTCGCCGCGGGCCACGGCGGTGGTCACCTCGGCGATGTTGCGCACCTGGCCGGTCAAGTTGTCGGCCATCAGGTTCACGTTGTCGGTAAGGTCCTTCCACGTTCCGGCGACGCCGGGCACCTGCGCCTGGCCGCCGAGGTTGCCTTCGGTGCCGACCTCGCGCGCCACGCGGGTCACTTCCGCGGCGAACGAGGCGAGCTGTTCCACCATGGTGTTCACGACCTTGCCGATGCGCAGGAACTCGCCGCGCAACGGACGGCCGTCGATCTCCACCGTCATGGATTGCGACAGGTCGCCCTTGGCCACCGCGCCGATCACGCGGGCCACTTCCGCGGTGGGCTGCACCATGTCGTCGATGAGGTCGTTCACCGCGTGGATCGCGCTCTCCCAGCCGCCGGTGGCGTTGTTCACGCGCCCGCGCTGGTTGATCTTGCCTTCCTTGCCGACCACCTTCGAAAGGCGCTGGAATTCCTGCGCCATCTGCTCGTTGAGGCCGACGACTTCGTTGAACAGCTGCGCAAGCTCGGCGTCCTCGCCGGCGAGATCGTCGCGCAGGCGCACCTGGAAATCGCCGCGGCGCAGGCGCCGGAGCGCGGTGATCAACTCGCGACGATCCAGGAACTGCGAGGCCGTGTCGTTGTTGAGGGCGGATTCCGTTGTCGACATCAGAGGTACTCGCAAAGTGCACGACGGCCGCGCAAAAGCGCACCACCGGAAGTGGTGCGACAGCAGGAGGCCGACGATCGTTCCGCCATGTTGATTCGGGCGCGCACAGCCTGCATTGGGGCGTGAGCGCGCCGACTCCCCGGGTTCAGTGGCGCAAAGAAACTCGCCATGCAGTGAAAGCGGCGTGAATGCCGTCCCGGGGAAGGCTCAGCGGATGGACAGCGGCGCACTTGGGACGCGAACGGGTCAAGCCGGTTCGGCGAGGCCCATCACCTGCTGGATCGCTTCCAGAAGCTCGTCGACCCTGTAGGGCTTGATCACCGCGGCCGAGTGCGCGTCCAGCGTCAGGCCGTGATCCACGTGCCCGGTGGCGTAGATCACCGGCAGGCCGGGACGGCGAAGCCGTGCCGCGTGCGCCAGATCGACCCCGGAGCCATCGGGCAACCCGAGGTCGGTGATCAGCACGTCGACGCTGTCCAGATCCTGTTGCAACGCCACCTTCGAAGACGAAGCTTCGACAACGTGATGCCCTTTGTGCGCAAACGTTTCGGCCAGCAGCATGCGTATCAGCTGCTCGTCCTCGCACAGCAGGATGCGCAGCGGAGGCAGCGTGCGCGTGGTTGACTCGCGGCGACTGGAAGGATTCATCGAGGGGTGTGGCTCCGGTTGCACCGGGCGAACGCTTGCCCGACGCTTCAGTCATTCGGCAGGCGGCCGCGCCGCGCCGAAATCCACAACGCGCCGAGCGTGCCCGCGGCGCCGGAAAGAAGATACAGGCCGACGTAGTCCCTGCCCAGGAACGCCGCCAGTGCCAGCACCACCAGTGGTGCGAAGCCTGCGCCGATCAGCCAGCCCAGGTCGGACGTGATCATCGCGCCGGTGTAGCGGAACTCGCTGCGGAAGCTGGAGTTGACCGCACCCGCGGATTGCGCGTGCGAGAAGCCGAGCAGCGCGAATCCGAACAGGATGAACAGGTAAGCCTGCACCGTGCCACCCGAGAGCATCAAGGCCGTCCAGCCGCTGTAGATCGCGATCAGCACGCCGCAGACGGCCAGCGTCGTGCGCCGGCCGAAGTGGTCGGCGATCCACCCGGACAGCAACATGCAGGGAATGGCGACCAGTGCGCCGCCGATCTGCACCAGCAGGAACTCGGCCGCCGACATGTGCGCGAACAGCAACGCCCACGATAGCCCGAATATCGTCACCAGGTAGAACAGCGCGTAGCTCGCCAGCGGTGCGAACGCGCCCAGCGCGATGTTGAGGCCCTGCGAGCGGACCAGCTCGCGCATCGAGGATGGCTCGAGGTCGCGGTGCTTCAACTGTTCGGCATAACGTGGCGCCACCACCATGCGCAGCCGCGCGAACAGCGCCACCACGTTGACGGCGAAGGCCACGAAGAACGGGTAGCGCCAGCCCCAGGCGTAGAAGTCGTCGGGGCTCAGGCTGGACCAGATGAAGGCGAACAGGCCGGCGGCGAGGATGAAGCCGATCGGCTCACCGAGCTGCGCGAGCATCGCGTACCAGCCGCGGCGCTCGCGCGGCGCCATCAATGCGGCGAGCGAAGCGAGGCCATTCCAGCTTCCACCCAGCGCGAAGCCCTGGCCGAAGCGCAGGACCACCAGCGCCACGATCGCCCAGAATCCGAGCGTCGAATAGCCGGGCATGAACGCGATGCCCGCTGTCGCCATGCCGAGCATGAACAGCGCGATCGTCAGCTTGGTGGCCTGGCCGAAGTTGCGCTCCAGCACGAGGAAGAACATCGAGCCCAGCGGACGCGCGATGAAACCCAGCGCGAAAATCGCGAAGGCGTAGAACATGCCATCCAGCTGGCTGGCGAAGGGGAAATACGCTTTCGGGAATGCCAGCACGCAACCCAGGCCGAACACGAACACGTCGAAGGACTGGGAAATGCGTCCGACGACCACGCCGACGACCAGGTCGCCCGGCGTGATGTGGTCGTGCGCTGCTTCCGCATGCGCGCCGGGAGGTGTGGTCAGGGTATCGCTGGTGGACATGGCGGTTGCGTGGCAAGGCTCAATGGATGACGGACAAGCACGTCAGGGCGTAATCCGGTGTGCCGGAACAGCGTCGCGATTCGTACGGATCAATGCCTTGATGCAAATCAAGGCAACGGTTGGGAAAGTCGCGGAATCTGCAACGACAAAGTGTCGGAGTATCATAAGCCGTTTTTGCAACGCGCCCAAGTACAACCATGCAAGCACAACAATGTCCGTAAAACGCCTGCGCAGCCTGCTGCTGCTTCCTCTCCTGCTGCTCGGCGGTTGCAGCCTGGTGCTGCTGGACCCATCCGGCGACGTCGCGCACCGGCAGAGCGACATCATGATCGTCACCACGGTCATCACCTGGCTGATCATCGTGCCGGTGATGGTGGCGATCGCCGTGGTCGCGTGGCGCTACCGCGCGTCGAACGGCAAGGCCAAATACGATCCGGACTGGGATCATTCGCCGCAGCTGGAACTCGTCGTCTGGGCGGTGCCGCTGCTGATCATCATCTCGGTCGGCGCGGTGAGCTGGATCGGCACCCACCAGACCGATCCCTATCGCCCGCTCGACCGGATCGCGGCGGGCAAGCCGGTGCCGGCCGACGTCGAGCCGCTGGAAGTGGACGTGATATCGCTGCGCTGGAAGTGGCTGTTCCTGTATCCGCAGTACGGCATCGCGACGGTGAATGAAGTGGCCGTGCCGGTGGATCGGCCGATCCGGTTCAAGCTGACCGGTGACACCATGATGGATTCGTTCTTCGTGCCCGCGCTGGTGGGCCAGGTCTACACGATGCCCGGCATGCAGACGATCCTGCATGGCGTCATCAACAAGCCCGGCGAGTACAAGGGCTTCTCCGCGAATTTCAGCGGATCGGGCTTCACCGACATGCGCTTCAAGTTCCTCGGGTTGAACACGCAGGATTTCGATGCGTGGGTGGCGAAGGCGCGCGCGGCCGGCGGCGACATGGATCTCGCGGCCTACAAGAAGCTGCGTGAACCCAGCCGCGCCGAGCCGGTGCACTACTACGCGAAGTTCGATCCACACCTTTACGAGCGCGTGCTGAACCTGTGCGTCCAGTCCGGCGGGGTCTGCAAGAAGCAGATGGCCAGCAACCCCATGCGGGGCATGCCCTCGCACCAATCCATGAAGATGCCCCCGCCGCCGGAAGTGCCTTCCGGTTCCACCACGGGTGGGCACTGATCATAGTGAAGAGATTCAACCATGCCTGAAGCCATGCCCCATCGTGCCGCGATCTGGAACTTCCTGTTCGGGCGGCTGACGATCAAGTCGTTCCCGTTCCTCAACCCCGATACCGAAGGCCACATCCTGCTGGTGACGTTCTTCGTGGTCGCGGTCGTCGGACTGGCGATCGTTGCTGCGATCACCAAATACCGCAAATGGGGTTACCTGTGGCACGAGTGGTTCACCAGCGTGGACCACAAGAAGCTCGGGATCATGTACATGATCCTCGGCACCGTGATGCTGCTGCGCGGGTTTTCCGACGCGATCATGATGCGCGCGCAGCAGGCCTACGCCTTCGGCCCGCACATGGGCTACCTGCCGCCCGACCACTACAACCAGATCTTCTCGGCCCACGGCTCGATCATGATCTTCTTCGTCGGCATGGCCTACATCGCCGGCCTGATGAACTACATCATGCCGCTGCAGATCGGCTCGCGCGACGTGGCGTTCCCGTTCCTCAACAACCTGAGCTTCTGGTTCACCTGCGGCGGTGCGGTGATGTTCATGACATCACTGTTCCTGGGCGACTTCTCGATGGCCGGCTGGCTGGGTTATCCGCCGGTATCGGAACTGCAGCAGGGACCGGGCGTCGATTACTACATCTGGGGCCTGCAATTGTCAGGCGTGGGCACGTTGCTCACCGGCATCAATTTCGTGGTGACCGTCCTCAAGATGCGCGCGCCCGGCATGTCGCTGATGAAGATGCCGGTGTTCACCTGGACGACGCTGTGCACCAGCGGCCTGATCATCGCGACGTTCCCGGTGCTCACCGCCACGCTGTTCCTGCTGGCGCTGGACCGCTACCTCGGCACGCACTTCTTCACCGACGGGTTCGGTGGAAATTTGATGATGTACATCAACCTGATCTGGGTGTGGGGACACCCCGAGGTGTACATATTGATATTGCCGTTGTTCGGCGTGTTCTCGGAAATCGTGCCGACGTTCTCCGGCAAGCCGCTGTTCGCCTACTCGTCCATGGTGTACGCCACCGTCGCGATCATGATCCTGTCGTACCTGGTATGGCTGCACCACTTCTTCACGATGGGCTCGGGTGCCGATGTCAACTCGTTCTTCTCGTTGACGACGATGATGATCGCGATCCCGACCGGCGTGAAGATCTTCAACTGGCTGTTCACCATGTACCGCGGTCGCGTGCGCTACACCGTGCCGATGCTGTGGACGATGGGCTTCCTGTTCACCTTCACCATCGGCGGCATGACCGGCGTGATGCTCTCCGTTGCACCGGCCGACTTCCTGCTGCACAACAGCCTGTTCCTGATCGCGCACTTCCACAACGTGATCATCGGCGGCGTGGTGTTCGGCGTGTTCGCGGCGGTGAACTTCTGGTTCCCCAAGGCGTTCGGCTTCAAGCTCGACGAGTTCTGGGGCAAGGCCACGTTCTGGTTCTGGCTGGTCGGCTTCTGGGTGGCGTTCGGGCCGCTGTACATCTTGGGCCTGATGGGCGTGACACGGCGGCTCAGCCACTTCGACGATCCCAGCCTGCAACCGTGGTTCGTCGTCGCCGCGATCGGTGCGTTCCTGATCGCGCTCGGCATCCTGTCCTTCATCATCCAGATCTACGTGAGCATCCTGCGGCGCAAGGAGTACGCGGTGGGCGGCGATCCCTGGGACGGCCGCACGCTGGAATGGTCCACCTCGTCGCCGCCGCCCGACTACAACTACGCGTTCATCCCGGTCGTGCATCATCGCGACGCATGGGCAACGATGAAGAAGCTCGGCTTCACGCGCCCGCAGGGTGGTTACAACGACATCCACATGCCGAAGAACACGCCTATGGGCATCATCATCGGCGCGCTGTCGTTCGCCTGCGCGTTCGGCCTGGTCTGGTACATCTGGTGGCTGGCCGCGGCATCGCTGCTGGGCGTCATCCTCGTCGCCATCTTCCACAGCTTCGATTACCACCAGCACCACCACATTCCCGCTGACGAGGTGCGCCGGTTCGAATCCGGCAACCCGGATGCGGCAGCACAGGGCGCCAGCGCATGAACACCACTGCAATCGATACCGCGCATCCGGCACCCGAGCAGTACTACTGCCTGACGGAGTCGCCGCCGCATAACGGAACCCTGCTCGGGTTCTGGATCTACCTGATGAGCGACTGCTTCATCTTCGCGTCGCTCTTCACCTGTTACGCGGTGCTCGGTACCGAGTACGCGGGCGGCCCGACCGGAGCCGAGGTGCTCGACCTGCCGGGGCTCGCAGTGAACACTGCACTGCTGCTGGTGTCGTCGGTCGTGTTCGGTTTCGCGATGCTGGAAATGCAGCGCCTGAGGAAAGGCGCGATGCTGCTCTGGCTGGCCATCGCCGGATTGCTGGCAGCGGCGTTCGTCGCGCTGGAGGTGCGCGAGTTCCTCGGCATGATCGCCGAAGGCGCCGGCCCGGATCGCAGCGCCTTCCTGTCGTCGTTCTTCACGCTGGTGGCGACGCACGGCCTGCACGTGACGCTCGGCATCCTGTGGCTGATCGTGCTGATGGTGCAGTGCATCCGCTTCGGCCTGAGCGAGGACAACGTGCGCCGAATGCGCTGCCTCAGCATGTTCTGGCATTTCCTCGACCTCGTGTGGGTCGGCGTTTTCAGCTACGTCTACCTGGTGGGAGTGGTGCGATGAACCAGCCTTCGTCCGGTCACGCGATGCCGCACGGCGGCCACGACTCGATGCACGAACACCACGGCAGCCTGCGCGGCTATCTCACCGGCTTCGTGCTCGCCGCGATCTTGACCGTCATCCCGTTCTGGCTGGTGATGGGCCACGTGATCGCCAACAAGCCGTTGCTGATCCTCGCGATCCTGGCGCTGGCGGTGGTGCAGATCTTCGTGCACATCGTGTTCTTCCTGCACCTGGATACGCGCTCGGAAAGCGGCTGGAACATGATGACCTTCATCTTCACCGCCGTGCTGGTGATCATCGTGCTCGGCGCGTCCATCTGGGTCATGTACGCCGAAAACGCGAACATGATGCCGATGTCGCAACGGTACGAGCAGAACCCGATCAGCCACCAGCCGACCACTCACAAGCCGGCGCAGTAAACCGGTATTCGCGCGACACCGCCAAGGCAGCGCGCAGTCACCGCCAGGTTCATCCTCGGGATGGCGCTGCTGGCGGCGGTGTTCGTCGGCCTGGTCCTGCTCGGCAACTGGCAGGTACGGCGCTATCACCTGAAAGTGCGGATCGCGCATGACATCGCCACGCGCGTGCACGCGCCGCCGGTGGATGCACCCGGCCCCGCGCAATGGCCGCGAATCGCGGCCGGACAACTTCAATATCTGCACGTCCGGCTGCGCGGCCGGTTCACCGGCAACGAGACGTTCGTGCATGGTTCGAGTTCGCAAGGCTACGGCTACTGGGTGATGGCGCCGCTGCGCACGGATCGCGGTTTCATCGTGCTGGTCAATCGCGGTTACGTTGCGCCCGAACCTTCCGGAGCGCCCACTGCGGCGGATATTGCACCGCCCAGCGGCGAAGTGACATTGACCGGATTGCTGCGCCTCACCGAACCGCGCGGCGGCTTCATGCGCCACAACAAGCCTGCCGAAAACCTGTGGTACTCGCGCGATGTCGCGGCGATCGCCGCAGCCGATCACCTTCCCGCCGATCAGGTCGCGCCGTACTTCGTGGATGCCGATGCAAGCACAAGCGGCGCCGGCGAACTCCCCATCGCAGGTCTCACCAACATCCGGATCTACAATCACAGCCTCGGTTACGCGATCACCTGGTACGCGCTCGCGCTCGGCACGTTGCTGGCAGCGGGCATCGTGGTCCGCCACGAATGGCAAGCCCGCGGCTGACCATGCAAGGCGGTTCCTAACCCGGACGAATCCGCACCTCGGGCAACCCGACGATGTCGTAGGTCGCCGAGGCGATGCCGATGCCGGCGGCGTCGAACGCCGCGATGATCTCGCGGCTCATCGCATCCTTGACCTCGCGCACGCCGCGGTCGGGCACCACGAACCGCAAGCCGAGTTCGAGCCAGTTGTCGGTCAGCCGATAAAACACGCGCGGCTCGAAGTCGGATGCCTTCACGAAGTACACCTCCTGCATGCGCCGCATCGCTTCGGCACTGATTTCGCTGGTGCGCGCGCTGTGGCGCCTCGCGGCGTCGAGGAGGATCGCTTCGGCCTTGCCGCGATCGGCGGTGTAGGTGATCGGGATGTCCATCTCCGCCCACAGGAACGGGAAATCGCGCGTGTAGTTGTACACGGGCTTGTCGAACACCATGCTGTTGCTCACGGTGACGACGCGGCCGCTGAACTGCCGCCCCTTGACCCACATCGCCGGCGCGTCCTCCTGCTCGCCGGGCGGCTCGCCCATTTCCATGATCGTGGTCTGGATGAAACCGACCGCGATGACCTGGCCGCGCACGTCGCCCATCAGGATGCGGTCGCCGACGTGGAAAGTGCGCCCGCGCAGGATCACCAGATACCCCGCGATCGCGGAAATCGGTTTTTGCAGCGCGAAGGCGAGGCCGGCGCTGAGCACGCCCATCGCCGTGGTGAGATGCGCCGGGTTGTTGAGCCAGATCGATGCGATGCCGAAGAACAGCACGATCACGAGCGCGATGTTGACGACCTGGCGAACCCAGAAGGTCGCGCGCGCCTCGGGATGGTGCTCGATCAGGTAACGGGTGAGCGCGGCAAGCAGCCAGCGCAGGATCAGCAGCGCCGCGATGAGCGCAATGCTCATCAGCAGCTTGCGGCCGTTCTCGTCGGTGACCCCGACCAGCCTGATGCCGAAGACGTCCATGTCGATTCAGGATAATACAGAAGGCACGAAACCGGCGTGACTGCCGCAGCGGCCCGGATCAAGCGGTCATGGCACTCCGCAACGTCGCCGCGATCGCGGACCGAAGTTCGCCCGTCGCCGTGGCAAGCACGCTGGTGGTTCCCAGCGCCGGCTCCGCGCCATCCAGGCCAGTGAACGTACCGCCGGCCTCGCGCACGATCACCGCCAGCGCGGCGATGTCGAGGATGTTGACGTCCGATTCAATCACGACGTCCAGCCCGCCGCGCGCGAGCAGGTGGTAGTGGCAGAAATCCCCATAGCCGCGCACCCGATTGACCCCGCGGATCAGCGCGCCGAATGCGTTCCAGTGTTGCGCGTCGCTGGTCAGCGTCTTGATATTGCCGAACGAGAGCGATGCGTCTTTAAGCGCGCGCGTATCGGCAACGTGGACACGCCTGCCGTCGAGGAACGCACCGCCGCTGCGCCGCGCCCACATGGTTTCGCCGTACAGCGGCGCGTGCGACACGCCCAGCACCAGTTCGCCCCGGTGCATCAGCGCGATCTGCGTGGAAAAAAACGACGTGCCGCGTACGAAACTCTTGGTGCCATCCAGCGGATCCACCAGCCACAGGAATTCACTCTCGCCCGTCCTGCCGCGCTCCTCGCCGTGGATCGCGTGGTCGGGAAACGCGCCGAGCAGGCGCGCGCGGATCGCGTCCTCGGCTTCGCGATCGGCGATCGTGACCGGACTGGCGTCGGGCTTGATTTCCACTTCCACGCCGCGTTCGAAATGGCGCGCGATCAGCGCGCCGGCTTCCAGCGCCGCCGCGCGCGCCACGTCCAGCGCGTGGTCCAGGAACTCCGCAGCAAGGTTCGTCATGCACTACGATCCGTGTTTTTCCCGGGAGCGCATCATAGATGATCGCCGATTCGTCGAACGCCGCCCTGGCCATGCGCGACCTCGGCGTGAACTGGCACCCGTGCACGCAGATGCGCGAGCACGAAGCGCGCTTGCCGATGATTCCGATCGCGCGCGGCGACGGCGCGTGGCTGGTTGACGCGAACGGCAGGCGTTATCTCGATTGCATCGGCTCGTGGTGGAGCAACCTGTTCGGGCACGCCAATCCGCGCATCGCGCAGGCGATCGCCGCACAGGCGGCGACGCTGAACCACGTGATGTTCGCCGGCTTCACGCACGAGCCTGCGATCAAGCTTGCCGAGGAACTGGTGCGGATCGCGCCGCCGGGACTCGCGCGCGCGTTCTTCGCCGGCGACGGCGCCAGCGCGGTGGAGATCGCGCTGAAGATGAGTTTTCATTATTGGCACAACATGGGCCAGCGCGAGCGCACGCGCTTCATTTCGCTCGCCAATGCCTATCACGGCGAAACGCTGGGCGCGCTGTCGGTAAGCGACCTGCCGCTGTATCGCGCGGTGTACGCGCCGCTGCTGCTGGAGCCGATCGTCGCGCCTTCGCCGGATTGGCTGGATGCCGAGCCGGGTGAAACGCCGGAAGAAGTCGCCGGGCGGCGGTTGCGGGACATGCGCGCAATCCTGGAACGTCACGCGCACGAGGCCTGCGCGGTGATCGTGGAGCCGCTGGTGCAATGTTCGGGCGGCATGCGCATGCATTCGCCCGCGTACCTCACCGGTCTGCGCAAGCTGTGCGACGAATACGAGGTGCACCTGATCGCGGACGAGATCGCGGTCGGATTCGGCCGAACGGGCACGATGTTCGCCTGCGAACAGGCCAACATCACGCCGGATTTCCTGTGCCTTTCGAAAGGCCTGACCGGCGGCGCGCTGGCGATGTCGGCGGTGCTGACGACGACCCGCGTGTACGAAGCGTTCCTCGGCGATTACGCGGCCAACAACGCGTTCCTGCACTCGCACACCTTCAGCGGCAACCCGATCGCATGCGCGGCGGCGCTGGCGACGCTGGCGATCTTTCGCGAAGAGCCGGTGCTGGAAAACAATCGGATGCTTGCGGAACGATTGGCGCAACGGATCGCACCGTTGCGCGATCATTCGCACGTGTCAGGCGTACGGCAAACCGGATTGATCGCAGCGATGGATCTGGTGGCCGACAAGCAGACGCGCACGCCGTATCCCGGCGCCGAGCGGCGCGGGCTGCGTTTCTATCTGCACGGGCTGGAGCACGGCATGCTGCTGCGGCCGCTGGGCGACACGATTTATTTCCTGCCGCCCTACTGCATCACGCCGGACGAGATCGATGCGATGGTCGGAACCGCCGCGGCGGGAATCGCCGCGGCGTCGGAATAAGACCACTCAGTGCCCATGCCCGCTGATCTGCACCGCCGGGTCGAGCTGCTGCAGCGCCTGGCCGACATTGGGATTGCCGGTACGCTCCAGATCCTCGTGGCTGTAGCTGTTGCCGTTCACCGGCAGGCAAGCCTGGTCATGGCGCCTGATGTGACTGCCGGTATCGCGGATGCAGTTGCGCGAACCGGGCGCCGGGACCTGCCTGGTGCCGATGGCGACATCGGTGTTGCCGGTCGTGGTTTGCTGGGTGGTGGTGGTCGAAACGTCCGCCGTCGTTTGCGCGACGGCGACGCCGCCGAAACCGGACACGGCGATCAAGGCGGTGGCGAGAATCAATGTTTTCATGGCTGGCTCCGAAGTCGTTCTTCCCCGTTCCCTGATGGTGATTGTCCTCCCTGCCCGCAAGGCCGGCGCGGGCCCCGCATCAGCTACGACAGCTTTCGTTCATGATGGTTCAAAGGCCCGCTTCCTCGCCCGGATGGTTCGCCATCTGCCATCCTATGCGGACGGAGATGCGGAACTGCGATGCGAGCGATAAGGATCCATGTTGATGCCGACCTGAAAGCAGGGATCGAACTCGCCCTGCCGGAGCAGGCGGGTGCGCACCTTGCGCGGGTTCTGCGGCTCCGCACGGGCGACGCGGTTTCGCTGTTCAACGGCGACGGCAACGATTACGCGGCCGAGCTGATCGCGGTGGGTCCACGCGAAACGCGCGTTCGCGTGCTTGGCGCAACTGCCAACGGCAGCGAATCGCCGCTGCGCATCGTGCTGGCGCAGGCGCTGGCACGCGGCGAGAAGATGGATTGGATCGTGCAGAAGGCGACCGAACTGGGCGTGGCGGAAATCGTGCCGCTGGTCACCGCACGCAGCGAGGTGAAGCTGGACGAAGGCCGCGCGCGCAAGCGGCTGGAGCATTGGCGCGCAGTGGCGATCAGTGCTTGCGAACAATGCGGTCGCGCCCGCGTGCCGGAGATCGGCGCTGTTCAACCGCTGCGGGAATGGCTGTCTTCGCTCGATCCGGATGCAACAGCGACGCGGCTGGCGCTGCTTCCGGAAGGCGAGTCCGGCGCGCGCGAGCTTCGCGCGATGCCTGACACCGCGGTGCTCGCGGTGGGCCCGGAAGGCGGGTTCGACGAGGTCGATTCGGCGCTGTTGCGCAGGGCGAATTTCAAAGGCTTGCGCCTCGGTCCGCGCGTGCTGCGCACGGAAACCGCAGGCGTTGCGGGGATCGCGGCCTTGCAGGCGTTGTACGGCGACTTCTGAACGCTTACGCCGAGCGGCTCAGGACTTCCTGCACCATGTCTTCCACTTCCGCGAGGTCCGGAATGAACGCGAGGTCGTCGCGCACCATCACCTGCTCGCGAACGCCGGCGGGCGCGGGCTGGCCGTCGCCACTGGGAATCAGGATGTCCGCCGAGATCGTGGTCAGGCGCGGGAAGCCCTGGGTCAGCAGGCCGATGAACGGCATCTTGGGATGGCCTTCCAGCGCCTTCAGGATGGCCACGCGCGCGGTATCGGTGCCTTCGCTCGGCGCCAGTCCGGCCAGTACCGAAAACGAAAACAGCGGCACGCGCCAGCCGCGCCACGATTGCCGGCCCAGCAACCACGCGGGCGCGGAAGGGATCGGTTCGAGGGTGGAATAGGTCACCACCTCGGCCACGGTGGCGTTGGGCAGCAGCACGCGTCCGTGTGTCACCGGAATCATGACGCCGCGAACCTCGCGCGGCAGATCGTGGATGGCGCTCATCGGCCGCTCTCCGTCGGGTCCAGCGGTTCCAGCTCGAGGGCGAGCCCGCTGCCGAAATTCGTGGGCAACTCGGGTGCGGCGGGCTTTGCCGCGGGCGCAACCGGCGTGAAGTCATCCACCAGTTGCCATTGATCGGCGCTCACGGCCGTCGCTGCCTTGGAGGGCGAAGCCGCGGGAGCTGCAACGGCCGACTCCTGCTTCAACGCGGGCGCGGCGGACTGTTGCGCCGGTGCATCTTCAGCGAATCCGACCACTTCCCACGGCGCGGGTTCGTGCGATGCGCTTGCAGGCGCGTCGGCGAGCAGCGCGTCGATCTGCGCCGACCATGCTTCGGTGTCCACCCCCGGCTCGACGGCTTCGGCGGGCGGAAAATCCACCACCAGCGCATCGATTTCGGTCTGGCTCAACGGAAGCGAAGCGGAGGCCTGCTCGACCCCGACGGACTCCGCGGATTCGAACTTCGCGACGGGCGCAGGCACCGATTCGACGGCCGGCGGCGGCGCTCCGGCCGGCGAACTCGCTGGAGCCGCTGCGACCGCTTCGGTTTGCGCCGGGCGCGGCGGATCCACGTCGTCCTTGCCGCACAACTTGGCGATGAGGTGGCGTGCCCAACGCGCCCGCGCCCAGCCTTCCAGCCCGTTCGAAATGTCCGCATCGTTGAACACGATCGGCACGCCGGCCGCATCCAGCATGGCGGTCAGCGGATCGAGTTCCTCGCCGCAGCGATCGTCCAGGTTGATCAGCGCGATTTCCGGGCGCGTCCCGGCCATGGCCGAATGGTCCTGCGCGATCGCCGCGCGGTAAACCACCGGCACCCGCAATGCGGCAAGCGCCTGCTCGATGTGCGGCAGCAATGACTCGTCGGCATACAGCAGCGCCGTGCGTGGAAGGTCGGCGGTCGATCCGCCGGAGCTCGCCGGCGCTTCGGCCAGCACGGTGTCGAGGCGCTCAGACATGGACTGTCGTCTCCAGCATTTCCTGCACGTTGCGCAGCAGTTCGGCTTCGTTGTACGGCTTGCCCAGGTAACGCTCGACGCCGATTTCGAACGCGCGCTGGCGATGCTTCTCGCCGGTGCGCGAGGTGATCATGATGATCGGCACCGAAGCCAGGCGCGGATCGTTCTTCATGTGCGTCGCCAGCTCGTAACCGTCCATGCGCGGCATCTCGATGTCGAGCAGCATCAGGTCCGGCACGCGATCGATCAATTTCTCGACCGCGTCGAGACCGTCCTTGGCGGTCAGCACTTCGTAATCGTTGCGCTCCAGCACGCGGCTGGTGACCTTGCGCATGGTGATCGAATCGTCGACCACCATGACCAGCGGACGCGGCCGGTCCTCCTGCTCCGCGCTCGGCAGTTGCGGCGCTTCGGCCATCTCGGCGGCCACCTGCTGGCGTGCGATCACGCGGCGCACCAGCGGCGCGATGTCGAGGATCAGCATCACCGAACCGTCGCCCATGATGGTCGCGCCGAAGATGCCCGGCACCGAACTGATCTGCGGGCCGACCGACTTCACCACGATTTCGCGCGAACCCACCACGGCATCAATGCGGACGGCCGCGCGCAGGTCGCCGGTACGGATCATCAGCAGCGGCAGCTGGCCTTCCTCGACCGCGTGCACGGCGGGCAGGCCGAGCAGCTGCGAGAGATCGTGGATGCCGTATTCCTCGCCGGCGTAGGTGAAGGACGGATTGCCCGCGGCAGTCCGCTTCTCCAGTTCGGCACGCTGGATGCGCGCCACGCCCTGGATCGAAGTCATCGGCACCGCATAGATCGTTTCGCCGGTGCGCACCATGATCGCCTGCGTGACCGCGAGGGTGAACGGCAGGCGGATGTTGAAGCTCGAACCGCGGCCGCGCTCGGAATCGATCGAGAGCGTGCCGCCGAGCAGCTTGATCTCGTTGGCGACCACGTCCATGCCCACGCCGCGGCCGGCGATCTGCGTCACCGACTCGGCGGTGGAGAAGCCGGTCTCCATGACGAACGCATAGAGGTCGCGATCGGACAACTGCACTTCCGGTTTCAGCAGGCCGCGCTCGATCGCCTTGGCACGGATCGCGTCGCGGTCGAAGCCCGCGCCGTCATCGGTGACCTTGATCAGCACTTCGGTCGCTTCGCGGCTGACGTTGATCGCGACCGTGCCCTCTTCCGGCTTGCCGCGCTCGATGCGCGAATCCGGATCTTCGATGCCGTGCGCCAGCGCGTTGCGCAACATGTGCTCGAACGGCGCCTTCATGCGCTCGAGCAGGTTGCGATCCATTTCGCCCTGCGCGCCCTCCACGCGCAACTGCGCGCGCTTGCCGAGATCCATTGCGGCCTGCCGCAACGTGCGGCGCAGGCTCGGCACCATGGATTCGAACGGCACCATGCGGGTGCGCATCAGGCCTTCCTGCAGGTCCGACGACACGCGCGACTGTTGCAACAGCAGCGTTTCCGACTGCCGCGCCTGGTCGTCCAGGATGTTCTGGATGGACACAAGGTCCGACACCGACTCGGCCAGCGCGCGCGAGTACTGCTGCAATTGCGAGAAGCGGTCCAGCTCCAGCGGGTCGAACGTGGTCTCGTGGTGGCCTTCGTTCTCGCGCTGGTAGCGCGACAGGATCTGCGCCTCGGTTTCGATTTCCAGCGAACGCAGCTGCGTGCGCAGGCGCGCCACCGTCTGGTCCAGTTCGACCAGGTTGAAGCGGAAGTTGGAAACCTGCTGTTCCAGGCGCGAACGGTAGATGGAGACCTCGCCCGCGTAGTTCACCAGCGAATCCAGCAGGTCCGAACGCACGCGGATCATTTCCTGCGGTGCGCGTGCTTCCTCCTCGAATGCGGGCGCCGCGCGCGGCGCGAGCTTTTCCTTCCGCGGTTCTTCCGCGGCGCTTGCGGCGAGCGGCTCGGCGGCGACCTCGGCAGCCGGTGCTCCCATCGGCGCAGCCGCTGGCTCGGCGGCTGCAACCTTGCCGCTGGAGAGTTGCTCGAAGCGCGCGATCGCATTCACCGGCGTCGCCACCGCCTTGCCCTGCATCACGCGCTGCACCAGGTCGTTCAGGCGATCGAAGCCGCGCTCCAACGATTCGACGATCAGCGCGTCCACTTCGCGGCGGCCTTCGGCGATGGCTTCCAGCAGCGTTTCCATCACGTGCGCGAGATCGCCGATTTCGGCGATGCCCGCCACGCGCGCACCACCCTTGAGCGTGTGCAGGTCGCGTTGCAGGCCGACCACCGGCTCGCGATCTTCCGGCGCGTCGCGCAAGGTGGCCAGCAGGCCGTCGGAATGATCGAGCAGCTCGGTGCCTTCCTGGGTGAAGATTTCCAGCAGGTCCGGATCGATGTCGGGCAGGTCGAGCTTGCCTTCGGGCTGCGGGTCGTCCGGGAACGGCGGCATGGCGGCGAGCGCCATCGCGCGCGCGACCGCGCGCTGGCGGCGCTCCTCGGCGACGCGCTCGGCCTCGACACGCTCGGCTTCCGCTTTCTCCGCCGCGAGGCGTTCCTGCTCCAGGCGTTCGGCTTCCAGCTCGGCCGCGAGGCGCGCAGCTTCGGCCTGCTCCGTCGCGATCCGCTCCTGCTCGAGCCGCTCCGCCTCGGCCTGTTCGGCCGCAATGCGCTCCTGTTCGACACGCTCGGCTTCGGCGCGCTCGGCCGCAAGCCGCTCCGCTTCCGCGGCGCGTGCCTGCTCGGCCTGGCGTTCCGCTTCGAGCGCGGCCCGTTCGGCGGCGAGGCGCTCGGCCTCGGCGCGTTCGAACTCGGCCTGCTCCGCGGCGATCCGCTGTTCTTCGGCCAGGCGCTGCTCCGCCGCGATGCGCTCGGCTTCGGCGCGCTCGGCTGCAAGGCGCTGCGCTTCGGCGGTTTCTGCCGCGAAGCGTTCCATTTCCGCCTGCTCGGCGCGCGCCTGCTCGGCCGCGCGTTCGGCCTCGGCATCCGCCGATTGCACATCGGGTGCGGGGACGCCGGCTTCCGCGGCAATGCCTTGCAGGAAGCTTGCGACCGCCGCGCTTTCGTCGGTTTCGGAGTCGCCCGCAAACATCGACTCCGGTTCGACCGGAACCTCTTGCGCGGGCTCTTCCGCCACCGGGACCGGGGTGGTCTCGTCCTGTACCGCGGACACCGTTTCTTCGAACGGCATGTCGGGGGGTGCGGACTCCAGCGTGATCGCCGCCGGGACATCTTCCTCCTCGCCCATGTGCAGCACGTCGGCGAGCGTCGCTTCCGGCAACATGTCGCGCAGGCGCGCCAGGCGCTCGGCCAGCGCGGTGGAATCGGGCACTTCCGGTTCCGGCGCGTCGAATTGCGCGATCACGTGGTCGGTGAGCGCCACGCTGTCGCGCAGCGCGGCAATGCCTTCGGCATCCGGCGCCACGCGCGCGGCGCGCATGCGCTTGAACCAGCTTTCCAGCGGGGTCAGCACCGCCGCCAGCACCGGGATGTCCACCATCGCCACCGCGCCGTGCAGCGTGTGCGCGGCGCGCACCATGGCGTCGTCGATCGGCTGCGGCGCACCGCCGTGCGCGATGTAATCGCGCATGGTGGAGAGATGCTGCGCGACTTCGCTGCGCAGGATCTCCAGCAGCATCGGATCCACCGGCGGCAACACCGGACCGGCGAATACCGGCTCCTGCGGCGTGGGCGTTTCCACCACGGGCGCGATTGCCGCCAGCGTGGCTTGCGGAACCTGTTCGACTTCGCTGGCGCGCGGCACCCAGCGACGCACCATCCGGCGCACCTTGTGGGTCTGCATGAAATCTTCGACGCGCGCGGGCTCGCCCGCGGCGAGCTTGTCCGCGGCCTGCATGATCGCGGCCAGCGGCGCACGCGGCGCCTCGCCGCCCTGCAGCGCGGCATGCAATTCAGGCAGCGCGGCCAGCGCGTGATCTACCAGCGCCTGCACGTTGGCATCCGGCGCGATGGTGCGGTCGAGCACGCGGTTCAGCATGTTCTCGACCTTCCAGCTGAACTCGCCCAGGGCCATCGCGCCGACCAGGCGGCCCGAGCCCTTCAATGTATGGAAGGAACGGCGCACGCTCTTCAGCGCGTCCAGGTTCTCCGGATCGGCCTTCCACGCCGGCAGGTGTTCGCGGATGCTGGCGATTTCCTCGCCGACTTCCTCGACGAACACCTCGCGGATGTCCTCGTCGATGCCGGCGGCGTCCTGGAAGTTGGCGGCGCCGGCGTCGCCCGACACCGGCTCCTCGACTTCTTCCTCGACCTCGACCCATTCGCCTTCGCCCTGGCCTTCCTGCGACTGGGCGGCGGTCTGGGTCTCGACGAGATTCAGCCCGGCGAGATCCTGCGCGCTCGGCGCGGGCGCCTGCGTGGTGCCGACGATCAGGTCGGATACATCCGAACCCGCGGCGATGCTGACCGCCTCGGAGAGATCCGGCGCGGCGAAGCTGACCGCGGCCGGCGCGGGCCGTTCCGCGGCTTCGCGCCTGGCCGGGACCGGCCAGTAGCCGAGCGATTCCAGGCTGCGTTGCGTGCCGGCGAGGATGCGCTCGCCGCCGCCACGCGAATCGCGCGCGGCTTCAAGGTAATACTCCACGCCGGCCATCGCGTCGGCCAGCGTGTCCATCTGTTCGGCGGTCGGAATGCGGCGATCGGCGATCAGCTCGTTGTCCACGAAACGGCCGATTCCGCCGAGCAGTTCGGCCGGGCGCGGCATGTCCAGCATGCGCAGCGCGCCGGAGACTTCATCCAGCAATGCGGGCACGCCGAGCACGCGGTCGTGCGCCCAGGGCGATTCGATGAAGGCGACGATGTCTTCCTTCACCTTCGACAGATTCGTTGCGGCTTCGCGCATCAGCGCGTCCACCACCTTGCGCGCTTCCGCACGCGGCATCGCTTGCGGCTCGTCGTGCTCGTCCACCGGCGCGCCGATGCGATCGATGTGGTCGTCCAGCGAGGCGTCCACGAACAGCAACGCACCGGCGACATCCATCAGGGTTTCTTCGGCGGCCGGGCGCTGGCCGTGCGCCACCGCTTCCAGCACTTCGCGCTGTTCGGAAACGACGCGCCGCGGCACGCCCAGGCCCAGCATGCCGAGCGTGTCGCCCACGCGATGCAGGGTTTCGATGTGCGGCGCGAGTTCGGCCGCATCGGCGCCTTCGCGGCGCAGGAAAATGTCCAGCGCTTCCTTGACCCGCAGCAGGTCTTCCTTCAGCGCCTGCGAAACCGTATCCAGCAGCACGCGGTTGCGGCCGCTCATCGAGCCGCGCGCCTGCTCCAGCTCTTCGGCGCTCGGCAGCAACGCGTCCAGCGCGTAGGTCTTGCGGATCGCATCGCAACGCGCCGCACCCGGCCGGGCTTGTGCCAGCAGGTAGAGCAGCGACTGGTTCAGGTCACGGCGATCCTCGTCGTCCAGCACTGCCTCGCCGTCGTCCTGCATCGCCTTGATGGCGCGATCCACGCGACCGAACTGCTGCTTGACCGCTTCGGTCGAGCGATCTTCCAGCTTGCCTTCCTGCAGCGCTTCCAGCACGCCGCCCGCGATCCACCACAGGCGCCGCGCGGGAAGGGTGTGGCTGATCGCGCCGAGTTGATCCAGCGTCTGGCGCATGCCGTTGAGATCGGCGTTCGCGGGCGCGCGCAGCCATGCCGCGAGCAGCGCCTGGAAACGCGCGCGCAACGCGGTGACGCGCTGGCGCAGGTCGCCAGACGGCAACGCCACGCGCGCGCCGGGCACGTCCTGCGGCAGCGCGTGTTCGAGGTTCGGCGCGAACAGCGCACTTTCGCCCAGCGGCGCTTCGGCGCGGCTGCGACGCAACTCATTCAAAAGCGGCAGCAGGACGACCGGGATGTCCTTGTTGCCGGCCTGCACGCGTTCGAGGTAATCGGGCAGCTGCACCAGCCCGCGCATCAGCACGGTGTAGGCTTCGTCGCGATCGGGCGCCTTGTTGTCCAGCAGCGCCTGCGCGAGCGCTTCCATTTCCTCGGTGAGCATCGCCGCGCCGTACAACTCGACCATGCGCAACGTGCCCTGCACCTGGTGCAGGTAGGTCGCGCAGAAGCGCATCAGGCTCGCGTCGGCAGGATCCTCGACGTAGGCCTCGAGCGCCTGCCGCGCCTGCAGCAGGGTCTCGTCGATCTGCGGCTTGACCCAGCCCAGCGTGGTGAAGTCAATGTCTTCTTCGAGTTGCATCGTCAAGGTCTCTGTACGCGCCCTGCGTGTGAAAGCGGCCATCCATGGCCGCGCTTTTCTCCAGAGCAACTTCGACCGGCGCTTACGCCGGCAGCTTGAAGTCCGCCACCGAGCGGCGCAGGTCCTGCGCGAGCTGGGCCAGGTTGCCGATCGACTCGGCCGTCTGGCTGGCGCCCACCGAAGTCTGCGCGGTGATCTCCTGAATCACGTGCATGGTGGAGGTGATGTTGGTCGCCGCCGCGGACTGCTGCTTGGCCGCGGTGGAGATGCCCTGAATCAATCCGGCGAGGTTGTTCGACACCGTTTCGATCTCGCCCAGCGCGGTACCGGCGTCCTCGGCGAGGCGTGCGCCGTTCACCACCTCGGTCGTCGTCTGTTCCATGGAACTGACCGCCTCGTTGGTATCGGACTGAATCGTCTGCACCAGTGTCTCGATTCGCTTGGTCGCGCCGGAAGCGCGTTCGGCCAGTCGCTGCACTTCGTCCGCGACCACCGCGAACCCGCGGCCCGCCTCACCGGCCGAGGCCGCCTGGATGGCTGCGTTCAACGCCAGAATGTTGGTCTGCTCGGCGATGTCGTTGATCAGTTCCACGATCGAGCCGATTTCCTGCGAGGATTCGCCGAGGCGCTTGATGCGCTTCGAGGTCTCCTGGATCTGCTCGCGAATGGAGTCCATGCCGCTGATCGTCTGGCGCACGATCGCCGCGCCGTTGGATGCGATCTTCACCGAGCGCTGCGCCACCTCGGCGCTGTCGGCGGAGTTCTTCGACACCTGGTCGATGGAGACCGCCATTTCGTTGATCTTCGCTGACGCCGAGGTGATCTGCTGCGCCTGGTGCTGCGCGGCTTCGGCCAGGTGCATGGCGGTCGCCTGCGTCTCCTGCGCGGCCGCCGAGACCTGCACGGCGGTTTCGTTGATGGTGGTCACCAGTGATCGCAGCGCTTCCACCGCGAAGTTCACCGAGTCCGCGATCGCGCCGGTGATGTCTTCGGTCACGGTTGCCTTCACGGTGAGGTCGCCTTCGGCGAGCGATCCCATTTCGTCCAGCAAGCGCATGATGGCTTGCTGGTTGCGTTCGTTGAGGCTGCGGCTCTCGACCGAACGGCGGCGTTCGCTGTACACGAAGTTGATCGCCAGCAGCACCGCGAAGAACACCGCGAGCACCGCGCACAGTGCGCCGATCGCGACGTTCGGGAAGGCCCAGAAATACACCGGCGCGGAGCGGATCTTGCCGAGCGTGTCGGCCACGCTCTTGGCTTTCGCCAGCACGTCGCCGGAATCCAGAGAGGCCTGGTTGGACGCGTCCTTGACCGCGACGATGGTCGGCGCGGCGGCGATCAGCTTGTGCACCGGCGCATCGAGCTGCGACCAGGTCTTCTGCACGTCGGCGAGGATCTGCTTGCCTTCCGGCGGAGCGCTCGCCGAAAGCTGGTTCAGCACGCTGCCATACGTTGCGGAGTCGCGCGCGAGGCCGTCGGCGGCGGCGGCGGAGTTGTCACCGCCCTGCAACACGTCGCTGACGCGGCGGATCAACCGGTCACCCAGCACCATCTGCTGCGAGGCATCGTAGATCTGCGAAGCCGAACCGCGCTGCTGCAGGATGTTCACCACCTCGTTGATGCGCGAGTTCAGCAGCGGCATCTTCTGGGTGAAGGTGTCGGCCTGGCCGGCCGAATCCAGCACCGCGTCCTTGTTGGCGGCGATCTTGCCGAGGTCGGCATTCAGGCGCGACCAGGACTTGTTCAGTTCGGCCATCGGGCCAGACAGGCCGAGCGCGGTGCCGTAGGCCGGCATGCCGGTGGCGGGATCACCCTTGTTCAGGTGCTGGACCGCCGCGTCGATTTCCGCGCGCGTGCTGTCCAGTTCCTTGAACGAATCGATGTTGCCGCCCGCCGATTCGATCGCGAACTTCGCCACCAATTGCGAGTCCACCTGGATCTGCGTGGTCAACGCCGCCGCCTTGCGGTCATCGCCGTTGCGGATGTTCAGCAAGGCGAAGTCCAGACCCGCGACGACGATCGCCGCCACCAGCAGGACGATCAGCCAAGTCTGGGCACCCGACTTGCGCCCCTGTACCGCTCCCGAAGTCGCGCTCATGTTGTTACCTCACCGCTTTCAATAGTCATTTGTCCCGCGGAGTCGCGGGCTCCGTTCGAGGCTCCGCATCCCCACAACCCCCATCAAACGCCCGCATTGCGAGCGTTTGATGTTGCTAACCTCGATCATCCTGATCTCGCTAAGCAACCCCGCCCTCGGCTTCCTGCCTCGGGCCTTCGGCTGAGCACGCGATGCATTACTTTGCATCGCGTAATCGCTCAGCCTCAGCCCCTTTACTCAAGGGGGCCAAGAGCGACTCCTTCGATGTCGCTCTTCTGTTTCTTCAAACCGATGTCTGCTGGAACTCGCTCGCGCGGGTCAGTTCGACCATGCTGAACATGCCCCACCTGCGCTCGTTCAGCATCACGTTCTCTGTGACGAAGCGCGCCAGCCGCGGATCGGATTCGCCTTCCGCGTCCACGCGCTGTTCGTCGGTCAGGTTGCGCTGGCCGAGAACTTCATCCACCAGCAGGCCCACGCCTCCGCCCGCCTGCTTCACCCACAGCACGCGCGAACGATCCGACACGTGCGTGCGCTGCTCCATCAGGAATTGCTTGAGATCCACCACGGCCAGCAGGTTGCCGCGCACGTTGCCGACGCCCAGCAGCCAGTGACGGGTGGAGGGCACCGGCGTCAGCGCCGCGGGCATGCTCAGGATTTCATTGACTTCCGAAATGCTGGCGACGAAATAGCGGTCGCCCACGCGGAAGCCGATGCCGCGCCACAGGCCGGGCGCCTCGATCTGCTCGGGCACGCCGGCGACATGCGCCAGCGAGCGCCGCTCGTAATCCACCAGCGCCTCGAAGCTGTTCAGCGTCGGGCGCGCTTCGCGCTTGCGCGCGGGCCGGTTGTCCGCCGTTTCGTCGGCAGATGCTTCGATCACTTCCACCGCGGCCTCCTCCTCGGCCATTGCGATGGCGACATCATCGGCATTCATCCGCTCCTCCGCATTGATGGCGTGTGCAGTTTCGCGCGCGCCATCATGCGCGCGATGGGCAGGTATCTTGCGGGAGCGTTTCTTGCCCATTGCTCCTCCCGGCGAGGCCTTCAGGCCGCGCTTGGCAGATGCTTGCTGATATGCGCCAGCAGGTCCTTTTCGCTGACCGGCTTGGTCAGGAAATCGCGGGCGCCCTGGCGCAGGCCCCACATGCGATCGGTTTCCATCGTCTTGGTGGTGACGATCACCACCGGGATGGAGCTGGTATCGGGATCCTTGGACAGCGTGCGCGTGGCCTGGAAGCCGTTCATGCCGGGCATGATCACGTCCATCAGCACCAGGTCGGGCCGCTCGCTCTTGGCCGCGGCGATGCCTTTTTCGGCGTCGGCCACCGCGGTGACCTTGTGGCCCGCCTTCTCCAACGCGCCGGTGAGCACCTTCACGTCGGTCGGCGAGTCGTCAATGATCAGGATGTGAGCCATGCGTTTCCTCTTCTTCGTCCGCGCCGCGCGCGGTATCGGGTTGAATCAGGTGGTTTCGACGTGCCGCTTGATCGCGCCAAGCAATTCTTCGCGCGTGAACGGCTTGGTCAGGTATTGCTCGGAACCGACGATGCGTCCGCGCGCCTTGTCGAACAGGCCGTCCTTGGAGGACAGCATGATCACCGGCGTGGCGCGGAAGTGCTGGTTGTTCTTGATCAGCGCGCAGGTCTGGTAGCCGTCCAGCCGCGGCATCATGATGTCCACGAAAATGATGTCGGGCTTGAGGTCGGAAATCTTCGACAGCGCCTCGAAGCCGTCCACGGCGGTCAGGACCTCGGCGCCTTCCTTCTTGAGCAAGGTCTCGGCGGTGCGGCGGATGGTCTTCGAGTCATCGATGACCATCACCTTCAGGCCGACCAGGCTGCCATGGTTCGCAATGTCGTTCACTTGGGATCCCCGCCGCATAAAACCGGCTCGTTGTGGATGCAATATGCGTGCCGGAAGTCACAATCCGTTCAGGCACCTCGGCCAACCCGGCCACGCCCTCGCGCACGCCGGATGGCGCGAGGGATGTGATGCTTAAAACACCGCAGGCCGGCACTGTCAAGTAGAGTTGCGCGCGGCGAGCCCGATGGCGGCGCTTGCCCGTGCGAAGATTTGCCCATCAACACCCATCCAAAGACCATGCCGCTGAAAGTCGCAGTGCTGATGGATCCCATCGGCGCGATCAAACCGAAGAAGGACACCACGCTCGCCCTGTTGCTGGAGGCGCAGCGGCGCGGCCACAGCCTTTTCTATATGGAACAGGGCGACCTAGCCGTGCGCGACGGCGCGGCGTGGGCGAATCTTGCGTCGCTGGAAGTGGCCGACAGCCCGATCGCCTGGTTCGATCGTGGCCCATCGCAGTGGCGTCCACTGGCCGGGATGGACGTGGTGCTGGCGCGCAAGGATCCGCCCTTCGACGCGCAATTCCTCTACGACACGCTGGTGCTGGAAATCGCCCGGCGCGCCGGCGTCCGAGTGGTCAATGATCCGCAGGGCCTGCGCGACTACAACGAGAAGCTGGCCGCGCAACTGTTCCCGCAGTGCTGCGCGCCGGCGCTGGTGGCGCGCGATCGCGCGGAGCTGCGCCGCTTCGCGCGCGAGCACGGCGAGATCGTGCTGAAACCGCTGGACGGCATGGGCGGGCGCGGCATCTTCAGATCGCGAGGCGACGATCCCAACCTGAATTCGATCCTGGAAACGCTGGTCGGCGACGACGAGCGTTTCGCGATGGCGCAGAAATTCATCCCGGAAATCACCGCCGGCGACAAGCGCATCCTGCTGGTGAACGGCGAGCCGGTGCCTTACGCGCTGGCGCGCATTCCGCAGGGCAGCGATTTCCGCGGCAACCTCGCCGTGGGCGGGCGTGGTGAAGGCGTGCCGCTTTCCGATCGCGACCGCTGGATCGCCGCGCAAGTTGGGCCGGAACTGACGCGCCACGGCATGTTGTTCGTCGGCCTGGACGTGATCGGCGATTACCTCACCGAAGTGAACGTCACCTCGCCCACCTGCGTACGCGAGCTGGACGCGCTCTTCGGCCTGAACATCGCGGGGCAGTTGTTCGATGCGATCGAGGCGCTGCCGGCGCGATGAACGCCGTCGCAGTCCCGACGCCGCACCGCGACGGCACCGACCGGCTCAGTGTCACGCTGCTGTTTTCACTGATCCTTCACGCAGTGCTGATCCTCGGGATCGGTTTCGAATTCGCCAAGCCCAAGCCCAGCCTGCCCGCGCTGGATGTCACCCTGCTCACCACCGCGAATGCGCAGGCAGCGGACAAGGCGGATTTCCTGGCGCAGGCCAACAACTCCGGCGGCGGCGATGCCGACAAGGCGAAGCGCCCCAGCACGTTGTTCTCCGGCCCGCTCCCGACCGACGAACAAGGCGTCGCGCCGATGCCGCTGCAACCGGCCGCGCCGGCGCCGAGCGTTGCCAGCGCGCCGCGCTATCTCAGCACGCGCACGCAGGCCGATGAAAAGGTTTCGCGCGCGCCCGATCGCCGCGAACACGACCAGGTCGCGCCGCGGCAATCGGCGATCCCGATCGACCGGCAACTGGAGATGGCGAAGCTGACCCAGGAAGTGCGCGCGGAAGAAGAGGCCTATGCCAAGCGGCCGCGCAAGCGGCACATTTCCGCCAACACGCGCGAATACGCGTACGCGGCGTACATGAAGGCGTGGGTCGGCCGCATCGAGCGGATCGGCAATCTCAACTACCCCGACGAAGCGCGCCACCGGCAACTGCACGGGCAGCTGGTGCTGACCGTCGGCCTGGGTCACGACGGGCGCGTCAAGAGCGTGGACATCATCCAGAGTTCCGGCCACAAGGTGCTGGACGATGCCGCGATCCGCATCGTGCATCTGGCCGCGCCGTTCCCGCCGATCCCGCAAGGCAAGGACGACCGCGGCCGCAAGGGCGTGGACGAGCTCTACATCACGCGAACGTGGCAGTTTTTGCCGGGGAATGAGTTGCACACGAGCGGGTAGCTGCTGAACACGGCAGTCCACGTGCTGGCTTGCACACCCCACTCCCAACTCCTCACCCGCCGCTTACAATGGAGCCATGCCCAACGCCTCCTCACTCACCGGCCACTTCCTGATCGCGATGCCGGCGCTCGGCGATCCCAACTTCGCGCGCGGCGTCACCTTCGTCTGCCAGCACGGCGAGGAAGGCACGATGGGCCTGGTGGTGAACCGTGCCTCCGAATACAAGCTCGGCGACGTGATGGCGCAGATGCAGATGGCTTGCGAGGACGAAGCCGTGGCCGCCACGCAGGTGCTGATCGGCGGGCCGGTGCAGGCCGAACGCGGTTTCGTGCTGCACGCGCCGGACGATCGCCATTGGGATTCCACTTTCAAGATCAGCGACACGCTGGCGGTGACCACTTCCCGCGACATCCTCGCCGCGATGGCCGAAGGCAAGGGCCCCGCGCGCGCGCTGGTCGCGCTCGGCTATGCCGGCTGGGGTGCGGGCCAGCTGGAAGAGGAATTGCGCGACAACGCCTGGCTCACCGTCGAGGCGAACGAACGCATCCTGTTCGACACTGCGCTGGCCGATCGCTGGCAGGCCGCGGTCGCATTGGTCGGCGTGGATCCGAGTCAGCTCTCGGATTACGCCGGTCACGCGTAACTGTTTGTGCGCTATCCCTGCGCGTAAAAGCAGCCGTCCATGGCTGCACTTTTAGAGAAAGCACCGCCGTTACGACATATAACTCATGTCTTGCGTCCTCGGATTTGATTACGGCACGCGCATGATCGGCGTCGCCGCCGGCAACCGGATCAGCGTCAGCGCGCAATCGCTGCAGGGCCTGCCGGCCAAGGGCGGGGAACCGGACTGGCAACGCGTGGACGCGCTGCTCGCCGAATGGAAACCCGGCGCACTGGTGGTCGGCCTGCCGCTGACGCTGGACGGCGGCGAACAGGCGGTGACGCGAGGCGCACGCGCCTTCGCGCAGAAACTGCACGCGCGCTACGAACTGCCGGTGCACCTCGTGGACGAGCGCCACACTTCGCAGGAAGCCGCGCGGCGTTTCGCCGCGCAACGCGCGGCCGGCACCGCGCGCAGGCGCAACGCGGCAAACATCGATTCGCTCGCCGCGGTGGTGATCCTGGAGAGCTGGTTGCGCGAAACGCCGTGATCATGGCCCCGCTCCATTATCATTGCGCGCCATGCGCCATCTCCTGACCCTCGAAAACCTGCCGCGCGCGGACATCACCCGACTGCTCGATCGCGCCGAAGCATTCCGCAATATCGGCCAGCAACGGGACCTGCTTGCCGGCCGCACGGTGCTGAACCTGTTTTTCGAGAACTCCACGCGCACGCGCACTTCGTTCGAGCTCGCCGCACGCAGGCTCGGCGCGGACGTCGTCAACTTCGATGTCTCGCGCTCGTCCACGGCCAAGGGCGAGAGCATGCTCGACACACTGCACACGCTGGAGGCGATGCGGCTGGATGCACTCATCGTCCGCCACAGCGAGAACCGCATGCCCGATTACCTCGCCGAACATGCGCGCAGCGAGGTGGCGGTGATCAACGCAGGCGATGGCCATCGCGCGCATCCCACGCAGGGGCTGCTGGATGCACTCACCATTCGGCAGCACCGCCCGGATTTCGAGAAGCTGCGCATCGTGATCTGCGGCGACATCCGTCATTCGCGGGTCGCACGCTCGGACGTGCATGCCTTCACCGCGCTGGGCGCAACAGATATCCGCCTGTGCGCACCGCCTGCATTGCTGCCGGAGAATGCGAACGAGTTCCGCGGCTGCACGTCGACCGAAGATTTCGACGCCGCGCTGGACGGCGCGGACGTGGTGATCATGCTGCGCATCCAGAAGGAGCGCATGGCCTCGGCGCTGCTGCCCGCCGATGGCGATTATTTCGCGCATTATGGTCTGGACGCGCGGCGGCTCGCGCTGGCCAAGCCCGAGTGCATGGTGCTGCATCCGGGCCCGATCAATCGCGGCGTGGAGATTGCCGGCGACATTGCAGACGGCACGCACTCGCGCATCCTCGACCAGGTCGACAACGGCGTGTTCGTGCGCATGGCCGTGCTAGCGGAGCTGCTCGCTCCCGACGCATAATCCGGCCGTTCAACACCCCGGGGAAAAGCCATGTACCGTTCGATGCGCCGCTTCGCGCTGGTATCCGCCTGCGCGTCGCTGTTGCTGCTCGCCGGCTGCGGCAGGAAGACCGTCGAGGACACCGCGCCGCTCTCGTTCGCGCCCGCGGACACGCCGTACCTCTACGCCAACTTCAAGCCGCTGCCGGACGACGTGCGGCAGGCGATGAACAAGCGCACGTTCGCGCTGATGCAGTACTCGGCGGCGAGCTACAAGCGCATGGCGCAGGTGCTGGCGGCGAACAATCCCGATCTCGCGCGCGTGCTGGACGAAGTCGCCACCGAGATGGCCGGCATCAAGACGCCGCAGCAACTGGAGCAGACCACCGGCTTCAGCCAGCAGGCGCACTTCGCGTTTTACGGCATCGGACTCGCGCCGGTCGCGCGCGTCGAGCTCGCCAACCCGGATGCATTTCGCGGATTGCTGGCGCGCATCGAGAAGAGCATCGGCCAGCCGTTCGCGGTGGCCAAACTCGACAACCAGGATTACTGGAATATCGGTGGCGCCGGCGACAAGCTGCACCTGCTGCTGGCGATCGAACCGAACAAGCAATTGGTCGCCACGCTCGCGCCGGCGAATGCCGATCCTGCGCTGTTGAAGCAGTTGCTCGGCTTGAGCAAACCCGAGCACAGCGCCGCCGCCCGCCTGTCCGACATCGACGGCGCGCGCGGCTACAGCGACTACGGCTCGGGTTATCTCGACCTTCCGAAACTGCTGGCGCGTCTGTCGGATGCGAAGGATCCGGTCACGCTCGCCTACGCCGCGGCGCTCGGCGCACCGGCGCCGAGCAGCGATCCGTCCTGCCCCGCCGAGTTTGCCTCCATCGGCGCGCAGATTCCGCTGGCGAGTTTCGGCGTCGAGCAGTTCGAGGCCGACCACATCCGCGCCAGCCTGGATGTTTCACTGTCGGCGCCGCTGCGCGGCATGCTGGCGAACCTGAAGCAGCCGGTGCCGGGCATGGCGGCGAGCCCGGATGGTGCGCTGTTCGATTTCGTGCTGGCGCTGCCGCTGGAAAAGGTGCGTGCGTTCTGGCAGGCACGCGCGCAGGCCGTTGCCGCGCAACCATACAAGTGCCCCACGCTGGCGTCGCTCAACGAAGGCTTCAAGTCGATGGCCGCCACGCTGCAGGCGCAGCTGCCGCCGCAGGTGTCATCGCTGCTCGGCGTGCGCGTGGTGCTGGACCAGCTGGTGCTGGGCAGCAGCCCCGCCGCCCCGACCCAGTTCGCCGCGCGCCTGCAGGTCGCCAGCACCGACCCGAACGCGCTGCTGCAACTGGCGCAGAAGAACCTGCCGCAACTCGCGATCACCGACGTCAAGGCGGATGACAAGCCGATCGCGGTGACCCTGCCGCCGCAATTGCAGTCGCTGGGCGGTGGCGCATCGCAGGGCTGGATCGCGGCCGACCAGCATTCGATCGGCGTCGCGGTCGGCAAGGACGAAGACGCGAAGCTCGCCAGCATGCTGACCGCGGATGCCGGCGACGGCAGCGGCCTGGTGCGCATGCATTTCGACGGCAAGCTGTACGACACCTTCGCCGATTTCAGCGACTCGATGATCGCCAGGATGCCGCCGGCCATGCAGCCGCAATTGCAGCAGCAGGGCGCGATGATGCGCCTCTACGCCAAGTGGCTGCGCAGCGTGGACAGCAAGGTCACGCTGGACGACGAGGGCATGCACATGCAGCTCGACATGGCGCTGGCGCAGTAAGCGGGGCCGGATCGGCGCATGCCGTCCGGCGATCGATTCCAAACATCACCGACACGGGGAGTCATGCGATGTCTGCATTGAAGGTGTTCGTTGCGCTCTGTCTTCTGGTTGCGCCCGCGGCGGAAGCCGCGCACACGCTGCTCGCGCCGGTGTATCCTGGTGCGGTGCACGACGCGGCTTCCGACAGCGATCGTTACCAGTCCTTCTTCACCCGCGATCCCATCGAGAAAGTGCAGGCCTAGTACCAGGCGCAAGGCATCAAGCTCGCGGACGGAAGCGACTGGCACAACTCCACCACCCACGGGCTGTGCATGCGCAACGTCCCGCTCGGCACCGTCAACAAATGCTATTCGAAAGTGCTGCTCGGCCAGAGCGGCACGGCGCGTTACCTCAAGGATCTGACCGAAGCCTACTCGGCCGGCATCGTGATCCAGGCCAAGGAGCGCAAGCCCGAACCCGCTCCCGAAAAGCTGAAGAGCACCGGCGACCCGAACCTGGACAAGATGATGGCCGCGCAGGCCGAAGCCGAAAAGCAGATGCAGGCGCAGGCCGACGAGGCCGCCGCCGAGCTCGGCATGAAGCCGGGCGAGCTGGAAGCGATGAACAAGATGTCCGACCTGTTCGACGGCCTGAAGGACGACACGCTCGCGCCTTACAACCACAGCCGCGCTGAGCTGATCGCGCTGTACAAGCGTTATCAATACCTGGAAACGGCGGAGTACCCGCGGGCTCCGGATGGCAAGGACGACTACGATCGCTGGCTGCTGGCGAAGGACAAGGCCATCTTCACCCGTGCCGCCGACCACTGGAACGACTGGCTCGGCTTCATCAGGCAGCTTGACGCGCACGCGTACCGCACGCGCATCGTCATCCCGGTGGATCCCAAGAGCTGGGGCCACAAGCTCTAGCGCCATCGCCGGTCACGGCAAAACAAAAAGGGCGGCACAGCCGCCCTTTTTGCTTGCGACGCCGGCGGCAAGCCGCGCTTACGTCTCCGCCACTTCCACGTCGCCCAGGCCCTGCGACAGCGTGTGCGCGTCGCCGCCTTGCGCCAGCTTGATCCGCAGGCGTACCTCGTTGGCGGAGTCGGCGTGGCGCAGCGCGTCCTCGTAGGAGATTTCGCCGGCCTGGTAAAGATCGAACAGGCTCTGGTCGAAGGTCTTCATGCCGAGGTTGGTGGACTCCTTCATCACGTCCTTGATCTTGTGGATGTCGCCCTTGCGGATGTAATCCTGCACCAGCGGCGTGCCCAGCAGCACCTCCAGCGCGACGCGACGCGCCTTGCCGTCGGGCGTGGGAATCAACTGCTGAGCGACGATGCCCTTCAGGTTCATGGAAAGGTCCATGTACAACTGGTCGCGCACGTCTTCCGGGAAGAAGTGGATGATGCGCTCCAGCGCCTGGTTGGCATTGTTGGCGTGCAGCGTGCAGAGCACCAGGTGGCCGGTTTCGGAGAAGTGGATCGCGTACTCCATCGTCTCGCGGGTGCGCACCTCGCCGATCAGGATCACGTCCGGCGCCTGCCGCAATGTGTTCTTCAGCGCGTTTTCCCAGGAATCGGTGTCGATGCCGAGCTCGCGCTGGGTGATGATGCAGCCCTCGTGCTTGTGCACGTATTCGATCGGGTCCTCGATCGTGATGATGTGGCCGGTCGAGTTCTGGTTGCGGTAGCCGATGATGGACGCGAGCGACGTGGTCTTGCCCGCGCCGGTCGCGCCGACGAAGATCACGATGCCGCGCTTGGTCATCGCCAGCTGCTTGACGATCGGCAGCAGGTTCAGTTCCTCGACGGTCGGGATCTTGGATTCGATCCGGCGCAGCACCATGCCGACGCAGTTGCGCTGGTAGAAGCACGACACGCGGAAGCGGCCCACGCCGGACACGCCGATCGCGAACTGGCATTCGTGGGTCTTCTCGAATTCCTCGCGCTGGTTGGGCGTCATCACGTTCAGCACCATGTCGCGCGACTCCTGCGGCGACAGCGGCGTCTGCGTGATCGGCACGATCCGGCCGTTGACCTTGATGGACGGCGCCACGCCGGCCGTGATGAACAGGTCCGACGCCTTCTTGTGCACCATCAGCTTGAGGAAGGAACTGAAATCTACGCTGCTCATGGAAATTCCCCTGGGCCGCTCCGGCCGATGCGGTTTAGCTTACGCCGCTTCGGGCGGATTGGCGGAGGCGGCGCTGCGGGCCGCGTCACGCTTCGCGCGTGCTCCAGCCTGGCCGGTGGGCTTGCCTCGGCCACGGCACCGGAGCGTCAGCGCATGAGTTCTTCGCGGCGCACGAGGCGACCGTTCCCCTCGATCACTGGAAAATCTCCTTGGATTTCGCCCGGCCGATCGCTTCCTGCCGGGTGATCAGGCCACGCCGCACCAGGTCCTGCAGGCACTGGTCGAGTGTCTGCATCCCGTACTGCTGGCCGGTCTGGATCGACGAATACATCTGCGCCACCTTGTCCTCGCGGATCAGGTTGCGGATCGCGGGGATGCCGACCATGATCTCGTGCGCGGCCACGCGTCCACCGCCGACCTTCTTCAGCAGCGTCTGCGAGATCACCGCCCGCAGCGATTCCGAAAGCATCGAGCGAACCATCGGCTTTTCGCCGGCCGGGAATACGTCCACGATGCGGTCGATGGTCTTGGCGGCCGAGCTGGTGTGCAGGGTGCCGAATACCAGATGTCCCGTCTCCGCGGCGGTCAACGCCAGGCGGATGGTTTCGATGTCGCGCATCTCGCCGACCAGGATGAAGTCCGGGTCCTCGCGCAGCGCCGAGCGCAGCGCCTCGTTGAAGCCGTGGGTGTCGCGGTGGACTTCGCGCTGGTTGACCAGGCACTTCTGCGCGGTGTGCACGAACTCGATCGGATCCTCGATGGTGAGGATGTGGCCGTATTCGTTCTTGTTGATGTGGTCAACCATTGCCGCGAGCGTGGTGGATTTGCCGGAGCCGGTCGGCCCGGTCACCAGGATCAGGCCTTGCGGCTGGTTGATCAGCTCCTGGAAGATCTTGGGCGCGCCAAGGTCCTCCAGCGTCCACACTTCGCTCGGAATGGTGCGGAACACCGCGCCGGCGCCGCGGTTCTGGTTGAACGCGTTGACGCGGAACCGCGCCAGCCCCGGGATTTCGAACGAAAAGTCGGTTTCCAGGAATTCCTCGTAGTCGCGGCGCTGCTTGTCCGACATGATGTCGTACACCAGCGTGTGCACCTGCTTGTGGTCCAGCGCGGGAATGTTGATGCGGCGCACGTCGCCGTCCACGCGGATCATCGGCGGCAATCCGGCGGACAGGTGCAGGTCCGAGGCTTTATTCTTGACCGAAAAGGCCAGCAGTTCGGCGATGTCCATCTTGTATACCCCTGGAAAAAACGTGTTGTGCCCGCAGCGACGGCTCGCCTCGATGGCGACCTGGTTTTCCCACAACCGTGAACCCTTTCCGCGCACCAGCGAGGCGGAAGCACCCGCCCCCGAAACACCGCGTCCGATGCGCGTCCCGGCCGGAGTATACGCTTTGCGCCGTTTGGCGAAATGGGCGTGAAGCATGGTTCAGAAAGCGGCCCTGCAGGCGATCGGGACACGCATTGAAGCCACCGCGGCTGGACGCGTGGTGACGCTGGTGGCCGCGTCCAAATCGCAATCGGCCTCCGCGATCCGCGAACTCGCGGCCGCGGGCCAGCGCGTGTTCGGGGAGAACTACGTGCAGGAAGCGCTGGGCAAGCAACGAGAGCTTTCGGATCTCGATCTCGAATGGCACATGATCGGTCCGCTGCAATCCAACAAATGCGCGGAAGTCGCGCGTCACTTCGACTGGATGCAAAGCCTGGATCGCGAAAAACTGATCACGCCGCTCGCCCGCGCGCGACCGGCAAACATGCCGCCGCTCAACGTGCTGATCGAGGTCAACCTGGATGAAGAGGCCAGCAAGTCCGGTTGCGCGCCGGAACAGATTCCCGCGCTCGCCGCGAGGATCGCGCAGGAACCGCGATTGCGGCTGCGCGGGCTGATGGCGATTCCCGAGCCCGTGCCCGACCTGTCGCAACGCCGCGCCGCGTTCGCGCGCCTGCGCGGGATATTCGAGGCGTTGCGCCGCGGGCACCCGCAGACGGACACGCTCTCGATGGGCATGTCGCAGGACTTCGAATTGGCCATCGAGGAAGGCGCGACGATGGTGCGGATCGGGACGGCGTTGTTCGGGCCGAGAAAGCGTGAGCGGTGAGCGGAGGGCCGCGCATTCATTTCGTGTTGCGGCTACCCTTGGCGACCGTCCGACCACCTGCGACGCGCGATGACCACCACCGCTGACCGCTCACCACTTACCGCTCACCACGCGACCGCCTTCGTCGGCGGCGGCAACATGGCGCGCAGCCTGATCAGCGCGTTGATCGGCCACGGCGCGGACGCGACGACCATCGCCGTGGCCGAGCCGCGTGCGGACGCACGCGACGAACTGGCACGCGACTTCGGCGTGCGCACCTTCTCCGACAATGCCGATGCCGTGGCGGGCGCGGGCTGCGTGGTGCTGGCGGTCAAGCCGCAGATGATGCGCAAGGTCTGCGAGCACCTGGCCGAACCGCTGCGCGAAACCCGTCCGCTGCTGATCTCGATCGCCGCCGGCGTGCGCATCGAACAACTGGAGCGCTGGCTGGGTGCGCACCTGGCGATCGTGCGCTGCATGCCCAACACGCCCGCATTGATCGGCGCCGGCGCGTCGGGCCTGTGCGCGAACGCGCGCGTGGGTGCGGCGCAACGCGCGCTGGCGGAGCGCATCCTCAATGCGGCGGGCATCGCGCGCTGGATCGACGACGAATCGCGGATGGACGTGGTGACCGCGCTCTCGGGCTCCGGCCCCGCCTATTTCTTCCTGCTGGTCGAAGCCATGGAGGACGCGGCGGTGCAACTGGGCCTGCCACGCGACACTGCGCGCGCCCTGGCCGTGCAGACCTGCCTGGGCGCGGGGCGCATGCTGGCCGAAGGCGGCGAGAGCGCGGCGACGCTGCGCGCACGGGTCACGTCACCGCAGGGCACCACCCAGGCCGCCCTCGATGCATTTGCGCAAGGCGGCCTCCGCGAGCTGGTGCAGCGGGCAATGGCCGCGGCCACGCGCCGCGGCGGAGAGCTTTCCGCGATGCTCGATTGAGACCCCCGCATACGCGACGGCCGCGCCGCGTTGCTATGCTTCGTGCCTGTCGTTTGTCTCTGTCCAGCCATGTCCTATTTCGCAAGCGCCGCCGCCCTGCTGATCGAGATCGTATTCGGCGTGATCGTCGCGCTATTCGTGCTGCGCACGCTGGCCGAGGCCGTGCGCGCGGACTTCTACAACCCGCTCAGCCAGTTCCTGTACCGCAGCACGAATCCCGTGCTGATGCCGCTGCGGCGGGTGATCCCGAATTTCCGACGGATCAACATCGCCGCATTGGTGATCGCGTGGCTGGCGGAATTCCTGAAGAACATCGCGCTGTACGCGCTGATCGGTTTTCGCGGCGCGATTCCGGGCCTGATGTTGCTCGGTTTTGCCGATCTGCTGGATTTCTTCGCGGTGCTTTACCTGATCATGATCTTCATCTGGGCGTTGCTGAGTTTCGTCAGCCTGGATGCGCGGCATCCGCTGATCCCGCTCCTGGGGAAGCTGGTGGAACCGGTGCTGCGCCCTCTGCGGCGTCTTTTGCCTGCACCGGGAGGGCTGGATCTTTCGCCCGCGCTGGCGATCCTGATCATCCTGTTCCTGCGCCTGCTCGTCGTGACGCCGCTGTTCGACCTCGGGCATCAGCTGAGCCTTTGATCTTCTCCAGGAGCGCGCCTGCATCAAGCCGGGCGTCTCGCCCAATCCGCGATCACCGAATGCAGCGCGTCCAGCCCGTCGGTCAATGCGGCAGGCCCCGGCTGCAGGATGACCGGCGACTTGATTTCGTGCAGCTCGCCGTCACGCACGGCGGGAATCGCTTCCCAGCCGGGGCGCGCCGCCACCTTCTCCGGGCGGAACTTCTTGCCGCACCACGAGGCGAGGATGATCTCGGGCGCACGACGGATCACCTCTGTGCCATCGGCAATGATGCGATGCCTGGCAAGCGGGTGTTCCGCGAGCTCCGGAAACACGTCGTCGCCACCGGCGATGCGGATCAGTTCCGCGACCCAGCGGATGCCGGAAATCATCGGCTCGTCCCATTCCTCGAAATACACGCGGGGCCTGCGCGGCAGCCGCGCGGCGCGCTCGCGCACGTCCTCGATATGCCGTCGTGCCGCACCCACGAACGCTTCGGCTTTTTCCGTCGCGCCGACCAGCGCGCCCAACCGGCGGATGTAATCGAGGATGCCGGCCACGCTGCGATGATTGCTGATCCACACCTCCACGCCGTGCGCGATCAGCTCGCGCGCGATGTCGGCCTGGATGTCGGAAAAACCGATCGCGAAATCGGGCTCGAGCTTCAGTATCTCGCCGATCTTCGCGCTGGTGAACGCGGAAACCTTCGGCTTCTCCTTGCGCGCGCGCGGCGGCCGCACGGTGAAGCCGCTGATGCCGATGATGCGATCCTGCTCGCCGAGTGCGTAAAGCACTTCGGTCGGCTCTTCGGTCAGGCAGACGATGCGGCGCGGACCATGCATTCAATGGCCGACAAGAGTGACGCTGATCTTCCGCGCATGCGGCGCGGTCCGGTGCTCCCACAGGTACACGCCCTGCCAGGTGCCGAGTGCCAGTTCGCCGTTGCGAACTGGAAGGTTCAGGCTTACGCCGGTCAGGATCGAGCGTACGTGCGCGGGCATGTCGTCCGGCCCCTCCGCGTCGTGCCGGAACAGCGGATCGCCGTCGCGAACCAGCCGCGAGAAATAGCGCTCGAGATCCTCGCGCACGACCGGATCGGCGTTCTCGCAGATCAGCAGCGAGCAACTGGTGTGCTGGGTGAATACATGCACCACGCCTTCGCGCACGCCGCTTTCCCCGAGCGCCGCGCGCAGGCGATCGTCCAGCCCGAAGAAGCCGCGCCCGTGCGTGCGCACCTCGAAACTCGAAGTAGCGATGCGCGTCATGGGCAGGGAATGGGGCATGGTTGAACGACTGGAAGCGTCGCGGGCGAAGGGAGTCTGGGCGATGGCGGCGCACAGACACCGAAGTGTACACGCCAGTACATGAGGAGGCCGAGCGCAGCAGCTTTCAGGGGTAGAGAAGGCGTTTGCGCCACTCGCCCCGGATCAATTCCCAGCGCTCGCGTTCGTTCAGCCGATGCACGTGCGCGTACCAGAACTCGACCATCTCTGGCACCACGCGATAGCCGCCCCAGTGCTGCGGGCGCGGAATCTCGCGGTTCTCGAATTCGTGCTCGCGCTGTTCGACGCGCTGCTCCAGCAGCTTGCGGTCGGGCAACGTGCTGGACTGCTCGGAAGCCCAGGCACCAAGTTGGCTCAACCGCGCGCGCGTGGCGAAATAGACGTCCGACTCTTCCGAGGTCAGCTTTTCGGCGCGACCCTCCACGCGCACCTGCGCCGCCGGCTGAAGATGTTTCCAGTGGAGCGTGAGTGCCACCTGCGGGTGTGCCTCGATCGCCCGCGCCTTTTCGCTGCGGTAATCGGTGAAGAACGTGAACCCGCGCTCGTCCACGTGCTTCAGCAGCACCATGCGCGCGGACACCTTGCCGTCGGCATCGGCCGTGGCGACGTTCACTGCGCCGGGTTCGGGGTCGCCGTGGCGCCGCGCCTCGTCGATCAGGTTGCGCAGGGTGGCGAGAATTTCGAGATTCAACATCCGTGTGTGCTCAGGCCGGTTCCAATCTGTACCCGTGCTGGTAGATGGCCGTCAGCCGCCAGCCATGTTCGCCCGACAATTGCAGCTTCTTGCGCAGACGGCTGACGTGCGTATCCACCGTGCGCGTGCTGACGCTGGGGCCGAGGTTCCAGATGTTCTCCAGCAACGCGTCCCGGCTGACGATGCGACCCTGGCGACGGATCAGATAGCAGGCCAGTTCGTATTCGCGCTGGGTGAGTTCGATTTCCTCGCCTGCCACGCTGATCCGGCGCCGCTGCTGATCCACCGTGTACGGCGGAAGCGACAGGGACGATTGCGCTTCGCCCTCGACTGCGCCGCCGCGCCGGCGCAGCACCGCCCGCACGCGTGCCAGCAGTTCGGCCTGCTTGGGCGGTTTCACCACGTAATCGTCCGCGCCTGCCTGCAAGGCATCGACGATGTCGCCTTCCTCGCCGCGCGCGGTCAGGAACAGCACCGGCAAGTCGGAATTCGGCGAATGCCGGATCCAGTCCAGCACTTCCAGGCCGGTCGCGTCCGGCAGGTTCCAGTCCAGCAGCAGCAGGTCAACGGCCTCGCTGCCCAGACGCTTGCGAAATTCGCCGGCGCCGGCAAACAGCGCGCAACGGTAACCGGCCGACTCCAGCCACAGCCGCAATAGCGCGGCCTGCTCGGGATCGTCCTCCAGACAGCCGATCGTCCATTCGCGTTCGCTCATGCAAGCTCCCCCATCGAGTCGCCAAAATCAGGATGACACGAGCCGTCCGTTGCCTCGCTACCGGTCCCGCACAGTCCCTGCATTCCCTCAATCGACAACGAAGTTGATCCGCATGTTGACCCGCCACTCCTTGATGGTTCCGTTGTCGTTCGTGACGACCTTGATCTCGTTGATCCAGGCGCCCTTGATGTTCTTGACGGTGGCCGACGCCTTGCCCAGGCCGTGCTTCACCGCATCCTCGATACCCTTCTCGGACGACGCGCTCAATTCGATGATCTTGGTGACGGACATGGGAACCTCCGTTGCGGATGGCCATGCACGGCCCGCCAGGACGTACGTTGCCGTGTGCGGGCATCGTAGCAAACCCGGCGTGGAGAATGCGCGGTCCCGCTCGCACAAGTTTGCGCGAGCCCCGCGTGTCGAAGTACCCGGCCACCGATGGTCGGCTCCCACCCGCACTGTCGATGGAAGCAGTTAACCCCGACGTGCGCCGATGGCATGATGGGCCATCTTCCGCATCCGGCGCCTCGGCTTGAACCCTTCACGCAACCTGTTCCTGATCGGCCCGATGGGCGCGGGCAAGACCACGATCGGCAAGCGGCTGGCCGCGCACTTCGACCTGCCGTTCCTGGACCTCGACGCCGAGATCGAGGCGCACACCGGCGCGGATGTGCCGCTGATCTTCGACATCGAGGGGGAGCCCGGCTTCCGCCGCCGCGAATCGGCGCTGCTTGCCGAATGCAGCGCGCGCGAGGGCGTGGTGCTGGCGACGGGCGGCGGCGCGATCCTCGATGAAGCCAATCGCGCGCTGCTGGCCGCGCGCGGATTCGTCGTCTGGCTGCAAACCGACGTGGAGCAGCAACTGCAACGACTGGAACGCGATCGCCATCGCCCGCTGCTGCAGTCGGCCGATCGCCGCGAACGGCTGCAAGCAATGGCACGCGCGCGCGACCCGCTCTACGCGAGCATCGCCGACCTGGTCGTGCCCTCGCACTCGCAGACACCCGCGCACGCGGCAGAGCAGGTCGCGCGTGAATTGGAGCATTGCTGGCAACGCCCGCCACAGGCGCGCATCGCATGAACGGCGTGCTCGCCGAAATCGAAGTCGGGCTCGGCGCGCGACGCTATACGGTCCGGATCGGGTCGGGCCTGCTTTCCGATGCCGCGAATTGGCGTCCCATGGTTCGCGGGGCGCACGTGCTGATCGCCAGCGACGAAAATGTCGCCCCGCTCTACGCCGGGCGCGTGCGCGAAGCATTGGGAGACCGCGGCGCGAATCCCGCCGTCCTGGCCTTGCCTCCCGGCGAAGCGCACAAGAATCTGGGTGCGGTGTCGAAGATATTCGACGCGCTGGCGCAACTCGGCGCCACGCGCGACGCCTGCGTGGTCGCCCTGGGCGGCGGCGTGGTCGGCGACATCGCCGGGTTCGCGGCGGCGTGCTGGATGCGTGGCATCGATTTCCTGCAGATGCCGACCACGCTGCTGGCCATGGTGGATTCCTCCGTCGGCGGCAAGACCGGCGTGGACCACGCAGCCGGCAAGAACCTGATCGGCGCCTTCCACCAGCCGCGCGCGGTTATCGCCGATCTCGACACGCTCGCCACACTGCCCGATCGCGAGCTGCGCGCGGGCTTCGCCGAGGTGATCAAGACCGCGTGCATCGGTGATGCGGAGTTCTTCTCCTGGCTGGAAACGAACGCGACACGATTGCTGGCACGCGACGCGGAGGCGCTGGCGCATGCGATCGCGACCTGCTGCCGCTTCAAGGCCGGCGTGGTGGAGCGCGACGAGCGCGAAGCCGGCGAACGCGCGCTGCTCAACTTCGGCCATACCTTCGGCCACGCGATCGAAGCCGAGGCTGGTTACGGCACGCTGCTGCACGGCGAAGCCGTCGCGATCGGGATGATGCTCGCGGCACGCTTGTCAAACCGGCTCGGCATGTCCGGCAGCACCGATACCGGGCGCCTGGGCGCCGTGCTGCAGAAGTTCGGGTTGCCTGCGGAAGTGCCGCCGGGATTGCAAGCCGACGCCCTGGTCGCCCGCATGCGGCTGGACAAGAAGAATCGCGCGGGCTCGCTGCGACTGATCCTGTGGCGCGGGATCGGGCGCGCGGAGATCGTCGAACAGGCGGACGAGGCGGCGGTGCGGGACGTGCTTTTGTAGGAGCGCACCTGCGCGCGACCGGGGATTGGGGACGGGTAGCGGGGGCGCTCGCATCTGCGTTTCCGCAAGTGCAAGTGCGCGAAGGCGCTCCGTCGGCGCGCCCCACGCCCCATCCCCAATCCCCGCTTCACTTACAATGCCCCTTCCCTCTCCGCACAGTCTCGCATGCGCGTCTACCTGCAATCGCTCGGCAACACCGCCGAAAATCCGCCGCGCTATTGCCAGCTCACGCTGGAGCAGGACCTGCTCGGCGGCTGGACGCTGTACCGCGAATCCGGTGCGCAGGGTGGGCGGGCGACGCTGAAGCGGGAGGTATATCTGAAACGCGAGGACGCGCTGGCCGCTTTCGAGCACGCGCGCGACGCGCAACTGAAGCGCGGCTTCAAGCAGATGTTCGCGCAGGGATTCGAGAATCCGAATGGCTGAGGCTGCGCGCTTACGCGATGCAAAGTAATGCATCGCGTGCGCAGCCGAAGGCACGAGGCAGGATGCCGAGGGCGGGGTTGCTTGGCGAGATCAGGACGATCGAGCCTGGCAACAGCGACGCCAAAAGTGCATTTTTGAAACAATAAAACGATGCCCACCCAAGTAGAACCCGAGTCCCATCGCAGCAACCGTTTCCTGCGCGCACTGCGGCGCCAGCCGGTGGACACCACTCCTGTGTGGATCATGCGCCAGGCCGGTCGCTATCTCCCCGAGTACCGCACGACGCGCGCGCGCGCCGGCAGTTTCCTCGCCCTGGCGCAGACGCCGGAACTGGCCTGCGAGGTCACCCTGCAGCCGATCGAGCGCTTCGATCTGGACGCGGCGATCCTGTTCTCCGACATCCTGACCATTCCGGATGCGATGGGGCTGGGCCTGCACTTCGTCGAGGGCGAAGGGCCGAAGTTCCACCGCCCGCTGCGCTCGGCGACGGAGATTGCGAAGCTCGGTGCACCCGATCCGGAGAGCTCATTGCGCTACGTGATGGACGCGGTGCGATTGATCCGCCGCGAGCTGGACGACCGCGTGCCGCTCATCGGTTTCGCAGGCAGCCCGTGGACGCTGGCCTGCTACATGGTCGAGGGCGAGGGCTCGCGTGATTTCGCGCGGGTGAAGGCGCTGGCGCTGGATGATCCCGCGACGATGCACAGGCTGCTGGACGTGAACGCGCGCGCGGTTGCTGCGTATCTGGCCGCGCAAGCCGCGGCCGGCGCGCAGGCGCTGATGGTGTTCGACACCTGGGGCGGTTTGCTGTCGGCCTCGATGTTCGGCGAGTTCTCTGCGCGTTATCTGGCGCAGATTGCGGCGTTGCTGCGCGAGGACGCGCACGCACGCGAGGTGCCGCTGATCCTGTTCTCCAAGGGTGCGAATGCGCATCTGGAAACGCTTGCCGACAGTGGCTGCGCCGCGCTGGGTGTCGACTGGACGATTTCGATCGGCGAGGCCCGCCGCCGCGTGGGCGATCGCGTCGCGTTGCAGGGCAATCTCGATCCGGCGACGCTGCTCGCCTCGCCCGAAGTGATCCGCCGCGAAGCCCGCCGCGTGCTCGACGACTTCGGCCCGCACCCCGGCCACGTGTTCAACCTCGGCCACGGCATCACGCCGGAGGTGGATCCCGAAAACGTGCGCGTGCTGGTGGAAGCGGTGCATGAATCGCGCATGTAGGCTGGCTGCGCAGAGATCAAAGCCGCAATCCTCGAGCGGGTAGGCCATGGATGGCCGTGTCGAAGTGAGCTTTCCGGCGCCGTCGCATGACGGCGAGCATCGCAGTGCCAAGCGGGAGCAAGGCGCGACCGTTTGAGCACAGGGATGCGCGAGTTCGCGCCGGCCCGCGTCCGGCGAGAAGCACAGGGGTGAGGCAGAGCGCTTAGCCGATGCCTTGAATGGCATCGGCTGCGCTGACGAACGCACGCACATGGATGTGCGGGCCGGGAAACGCTCCATGGATGGCTGCTCGCGACTTGTTGCTCTCTGTCGCGCGCAGGCGCGCTCCTACACCCGAAAGGAAAGTAACCCGCGCCGCCGGACGGCGCGGAAAGACATGGACGTCGTACTTGGGTTTGCGTTGAGGCAAGCACTCCCCTCACCCTGCCAAGTGCTCACGCACTTGGCTCCCCTCTCCCGCAAGAGGGAGAGGGGAAAGCTACAATCGCCCTTCACTTTTTTGATATCCGCGCCCCGCGCGGAACACCCGCTGACATGGACAAGAGTTTCGACCCCAAAAGCATCGAATCGAAGTGGTATGCGCGCTGGGAGCAACTGGGTTGCTTCAGGCCGTCCGGCCACGGCGATCCGTACTGCATCCTGCTGCCGCCGCCCAACGTCACAGGCACCCTGCACATGGGGCACGCGTTCCAGCAGACGATCATGGATGCGCTGATCCGCTACCACCGGATGCGTGGGCAGAACACGCTATGGCAGGTCGGCACCGATCACGCCGGCATCGCGACGCAGATCGTCGTCGAGCAGCAACTCAAGGCGACAGGGCTCACGCGCCACGACCTCGGACGCGACGCATTCGTCGGTCGCGTCTGGCAATGGAAGGAGGAATCGGGCGGCGCGATCACGAATCAGATGCGGCGCCTCGGTGCGGCGGCCGATTGGTCGCGCGAGCGCTTCACGATGGACGAGGGCTTGTCCGCCGCGGTGCGCGAGACGTTCGTTCGCCTCTACGACGACGGGCTCATCTATCGGGGAAAGCGCCTCGTCAACTGGGATCCGAAATTGATGACGGCGGTGTCGGACCTCGAGGTCGACAACGACGAGGAGCAGGGCACGATCTGGGAATTGCGCTATCCGCTCGTCGACGGCTCGGGATCCCTCGTCGTCGCGACGACGCGTCCCGAGACGATGCTCGGCGACACCGCGGTGGCGGGCAATCCGAACGATGAGCGCTCCCGGTCGTACATCGGCAAGCGCGTACGCCTGCCGCTCGCCGAGCGCGAGATTCCGGTGGTCGGCGACGACTACGTCGATCGCGAATTCGGCACCGGTGTCGTGAAGATCACGCCGGCGCACGATTTCAACGACTACGCGGTGGGCCAGCGTCACGGATTGCCGACGCTGCCGATCTTCCATCTCGACGCGACGGTCAACGACAACGCGCCCACGAAATACCGCGGATTCGACCGCTACGCGGCGCGTAAAGCCGTGCTCGCCGACTTGCAGGCCGCGGGCCTCGTCGTCAGCGAGAAGCCGCACAAGATGATCGTGCCGCGCTGCGGGCGCACGGGCGAGGTCGTCGAGCCGATGCTGACCGACCAGTGGTACGTCGCGATGCGCGAGGCCGCGCCCGCATCGCATCCGCTGTGGCCCGGCAAGACCATCCAGCAACTGTGCCTCGATGCCGTGAGCGAGCAGGGGATCGTCGATCCGCAAACGGGCGAGCGTGCAGGCGTGCGCTTCGTGCCGTCGGAATGGATTTCGACGTACCTGCACTGGATCAACAACATCGAGGACTGGTGCATCTCGCGTCAGCTCTGGTGGGGCCATCAGATTCCGGCGTGGTATGACGAGGACGGAAACCTCTACGTCGCGATGAGCGAGGAAGACGCGCGCGCGAAGGCGACCGCGAAACTCGGCCGCGCGCCGCGATCGTTCCGGCGCGACGACGACGTGCTCGACACGTGGTTCTCCTCGGCCTTGTGGTGCCACTCGACGCTGGGCTGGCCGGCCGACACGAAGGAGTTGCGCACGTTCCTGCCGTCGTCGGTGCTCGTCACCGGCTTCGACATCATCTTCTTCTGGGTCGCTCGGATGATCATGACGACGACCCTGTTCACCGGCAAGGTGCCGTTTCACGACGTCTACATCAACGCGATCGTCCGGGATGCCGAAGGGCAGAAGATGTCGAAGTCGAAGGGCAACGTGCTCGACCCGCTCGACCTCATTGACGGCGTCGACGCGGACACGCTGGTGTCGAAGAGCGTTGCCAACATGATGGACCCGCGGCAGGCCGAGAAGGTGGCGAAGCGCACGCGCAAGCACTATCCGAACGGCATCCCGTCGTTCGGCGCCGATGCGCTGCGCTTCACGTTCGCGTCGCTCGCGACGTTCAACCGCACGCTGAATTTCGACCTGAATCGCTGCGAGGGCTATCGCAACTTCTGCAACAAGCTGTGGAACGCGACGCGCTTCGTGCTGATGAACGTCGAGGGCAAGGACGTTGGGCTCGACGACGCCGCGCCGCGCGAGCCGTCGATCGCCGATCGGTGGATCGAGGCGCAGCTCCAGCACGCGATCGGAGAGATCCGCGAAGGGCTCGATCAGTATCGCTTCGACCTCGCCGCCAAGGCACTCTACGAGTTCGTCTGGAACGAATACTGCGACTGGTACGTCGAGCTCGCGAAGGTCGATCTTGCGCGCGGCAGCGAGCCACAGCAGCGCGCGACGCGGCGCACGCTCGTGCGCGTGCTCGAGTTGGTGCTGCGGCTCGCGCATCCGTTCATCCCGTTCATCACCGAGGAGCTGTGGCAGACGGTCGCGCCGCTCGCCGGCGTGTCGGGAGAGACGATCCAGCTGCAGGCTTATCCCAAGCCGGACATGAAGCGCTTGGCATCCACGGAATCGACGCAGATCGCGATGCTGAGGACGATGGTTGATTCCGTTCGGTCCCTGCGCAGCGAAATGGGACTCGCGCCCGGGCAGAAGGTCGATGCGCTCGTCGCCGGAGATTTTTCGGCATACGGCGTTGGTGCGCTGGTCGGCTATCTCGCGACGCTGGCGCGGCTGTCCGACGTTCAACTCGTCGACCAGCTGCCGCAGCGCGAAGCGCCGGTGCAGGTCGTCGATCGATTGCGCATCATGCTCGACGTCCAGGTCGACGTCGCCGCGGAGCGCGAGCGGATCGCGAAGGACATCGCGCGCCACGAGGGCGAGATCGCGAAGGCAAAGGCGAAGCTTGCGAACGAGGGCTTCGTGTCGCGAGCGCCGGGGGCGGTCGTCGAGCAGGAGCGCAGCCGCCTCGCAGGCTTCAAGGCGACGCTCGACGAGCTGCGCGAGCAGTATGCGCGGCTCGACGCTATATCGTCATAACCAATCGGTCCTGCGCACGGCCCGCGCAGTGACGCCAGGCGTCGCCGGCGGCGTTATACTCGCTGGCTGCAACGCTTTGCACAGTCCCCATCGGGAGCCTGGACGCAACGCGGCTTCAACGGCGACTGCGGCACGCCGGCTCCCGCAACCCAACGGAGGACGAACATGGCGGTACACATCGGTGACGTGGCTCCGGATTTCACCGCGGACACCACGCAAGGAAAGATCCGTTTCCACGACTGGATCGGCGATTCCTGGGCGGT
>DASSEW010000093.1:0-24179 GCA_035695065.1 Rhodanobacteraceae bacterium
GATGGCCGAGCACGCCGGCGCCGCCGCCGATCAGGCAGTGGCGGCCGATCTTCGCGCTGCCGGCGACCGCCGCGCAGCCGGCCATCGCCGTATGCGCTCCGATCAGCACGTTGTGCGCGATCTGGATCTGGTTGTCCAGCCACACGTCTTCTTCCAGCACGGTGTCTTCCAGCGCGCCGCGATCGATGGTCGTGTTCGCGCCGATCTCGCAGTCGTCGCCGACGCGCACGCCGCCAAGCTGCGGCACCTTGACCCATTGGCCGTGATCGTTGGCGATGCCGAAGCCGTCGGCGCCCAGCACTGCGCCGGGATGGATCAGTACGCGCTTGCCCAGCCTGACGCGCGCGACCAGCGTCACCCTGGCGACCAGCCGGGATTGCGCGCCCACCGTGCAGGCTTCGCCGACGATGCACTGCGGGCCGAGCACCGCGCCATCCTCGATCACCGCCTCGGCAGCAACCGTGCAGAGCGGTCCGATGCTGGCGCTTGCGGCGACCCGCGCACCGGGCTCGACCACCGCGCTCGGGTGCACGCCCGGTTGCGCAGCAGGGGCATGCTCGAACAAGGCGGCGATCTTCGCGTAGGCGAGATAGGGATCGGTCGCGATCAGCGCCGGCACGGGGCACTGTTCGGCATGCCCCGCTTGCAGCACCACGACACCGGCACGCGTGCCCGCCAGCGCGCCGGCATAGCGCGGATTGGCAAGGAAGGCCAGTTGGTCCGGCCGCGCCGAGGCCAGCGTGCCGACGCCACGCACGGACGCGCCGCCATCGCCGCGCAGCTTCAGATCGAAGCGCTGCGCAAGATCGGCGATGCGGTATTCCGATTCGTTGCTCACGTCATCAGAAGGTCGTGCCGAATGCGAACTGCAGATGCTCGACGTACGGTCTGTCCTCGGGCTTGTCGCGCACCGGGAAAGCCAGGTTGATCACGATCGGGCCCACCGGCGCCTGCCATTGCAGCGAAAGGCCGGCCGAAACGCGCAGGTCGCTGGCCTTGAAGTCCTGGTAGCTGGTGAACACGTTGCCGACATCGGTGAACAGGGACAACCGCGCCTTGTCGTTGCTCTGGAAGAACGGCAACGAGAGCTCCGCCGTGCCCAAAACCTTGAACGCGCCGCCCAGCGGCTGCGGATTGAAGAACAGCGAGCCCGTCGGGCAGTTGCCCCTCGCATCGGCGATCGCCGTGGGATCGGCCTTGCCGTTGGTGATCGTCCCGGAGCAGATGCGCGGACCCAGCGTGTTGTCCTGGAAGCCGCGCACGTCGCGCACGCCGCCGGCGTAGAAGTTCTCGAAGAACGGGAAGCTGAGATTGCGGATCTGGCCTGTGGAGTCGGCAAACTGCACGCCGAGATTGGAGCTGTTGCCGTAGGTCTTGCCGTAGCCGACCGTGCCGCTGACCATGCCGACGAAGCCCTTCGGCAGTTCGAAATAATCCCGTGTGCTGGCGGAAAGTTTGTAGTACTCCACCGTCGCACCCGGCAATGCAACCTCGGCGCCGAAAGTCTGGATGCCGCCGCGGGTCGGCTTGAAGTATTTGTTGAGGGTGTCGTGTCCGTACGAGAGGTTCAGCGTGGTGGTGCGGATGGTGCGGTGCCCGATCTGGTCCAGCTGCTCGAAGAAGGCCTTCGGGGTGTAATTGGGGATCAGCTGAAGCTGGTTCTTGCTGTAGCCCAGGCCGGCGTTGATCGTGTCGGTTTCGCTGATCGGCAGGCCCATGGTGGTGGAGAACGAGGCATCGTTGGAGAGGTAGCTCGCGATGTTCTCCTGTTCCTGGTTCAACTCCATGTAGCTCAGGTTGTAACCCAGGCTGATGCCGCTGTCGGTGAAGTACGGGTTGAGGTAGGAGACCTGGTATTGCTTCAGGAAGGAGCTCTTCGAGAGCGTGGCGGAAACCTTGTCGCCCGTGCCGAGGAAGTTGTTCTCCGATACCGAGGTGCTCAGGATGATGCCGGACACCTGCGAGTAGCCCACGCCGAAGGTCAGCGCGCCGGAGGACTCTTCCTCCACGTTGACATTCAGGTCCACCTGGTCGGTGGTGCCGGCCACCTTGGCCGTATCGATCTTGACCGACTTGAAGTAGCCGAGGCGCTGCAGGCGGATCTTGGATCGGTCGATCGCCGCCTGCGAATACCAGGCGCCTTCGAACTGGCGCATTTCGCGGCGCAGCACCTCGTCTTCCGTCCGCGTATTGCCCTTGAAGTTGATCCGGCGCACATACACGCGCTGCCCGGGCTCGACGTAAAAGGACAGGTCGACGGTCTTGTGTTCCTTGTCGATCTTGGGCACCGGCGTGACCTTGGCGAAGGCGTAGCCGATGTTGGCCAGCACGCTGGTGATCGCATCCGAGGACAACTCGATGCTGTGGCGGTCGAAGGTGTTGCCCGCCTTGATGCGCAGCAGTCCGCGCAACGAGGATTCCGGAAGGATCAGGTTGCCGAGCAGGTGGACGCCCGAAATCGAATAGACGTCGCCTTCCTTGATCGCGGCGGCGATGTAGATGCTCCGCTTGTTGGGGCTGATCGTGACCTGTGCCGAGTCCACCGAGAAATCCGCGTAGCCGCGATCCAGGTAGAACGAAGACAGCTTTTCCAGATCGCCGGAGAGCTTCTCGCGCGAGTACTGGTCGTTGTTGGAATACCACGAAGTCAGGTTGGGCGTGCCCGATTCCCAGCTGTCCAGGATCTGCTTGTCGGTGTAGGCGTGGTTGCCGACGATGTTGATCTCCTGGATCTTGGCGGCCTTGCCTTCGTGGATCTCGATGTCGATCGCCACGCGGTTGCGATCCAGCCGGGTGACGTGGGGTTCGATGGAAACGTTGTACTTGCCGCGGTTGTTGTACTGGCGCACCAGCTCCTGCTTCACTTCCTCCAGCGTCTGCCGGTCGAAGGTGTTGCCGGCCGAAAGACCTGCGTCGCTCAAGCCCTTGGTCAGCTGGTCGGTCTTGATGTCCTTGTTGCCGTGCATGGTGAGCGAGGCGATGGAGGGGCGCTCGGCGACTTTCACCACCAGGATGTCGCCCTGGCGCTCCAGCTCAACGTCGCTGAAGAAGCCGGTCTTGAACAGTGCGCGGATCGCCTGCGCGGCCTTCGCGTCGTCCATCGTCTGGCCGACTTCGACCGGCAGATAGCTGAATACCGTGCCGGCCGCGATGCGTTGCAGGCCCTCGACGCGGATGTCCTTGACGGTGAAAGGCTCGAAGGCGTGGGCCTGCGCGGCCAGGCCGGCAAGCAGGATCAAAGCGGCGATTCGTTTCATCGTCGAGTCCAATGGGAGTGGTTTGAAAGCTGCTGCGCCCGGCAACTTGCGCGATGCTCCCAAGCCACTCGATGGTGGTTTGCGAAAGCGCGCATCCTGCCACAGTTCGCGTTTTTTCGCTTCCCCGCGCGTGAAGCACGGTCATCCAGGACCGCGTGAAATTCCGTGTTGGAGCGTCGGGCCGCCGGTCAGGAGGACGCCACGCGCAGGATGTCGTTGTAGAACGCCAGGCTCATCAGCCCCATCAGCAGGGCCATCCCGACGTACTGTCCGGCCATCATCGCGCGCTCGGACAGCGGGCTGCCCTTCACCAGTTCGACCACGTAGTAGAGCAGGTGCCCGCCGTCCAGGATCGGGATCGGCAGCAGGTTCATGATGCCGAGGCTCAGCGAAACGATGCCGAGGAAATACAGGAACCAGGCCGGCCCCATTTCCGCCGAATCGTTGGCGTACTGCGCGATCGAGATCGGGCCGGAGATGTTCTTCAGCGAAGCCGAACCCGACACCATCTGGCCGAGCATCGCCACCGTGCGCGCGGTCAGGTCCCAGGTCTGCCCGAAAGCGTCCGGGATCGCGGCCAGCGGGCCGCGCCGCTGGATCGCGTCGTAGTGCGGTTGCACCTGCTGCGCGTAAACGCCCAGCGCAAGCTCGCGGGTGCCGTTCTGCAACACGGTTTGTCGCGGTTGCACGCTGACCGGGAACGTCTTGCCGTCGCGCTCGATCGTCAGGTTCAGCGGGTGGCTTGCGGCACCCTTCGCGTGCACCGCGTCCGAAAGGTCGCGCCAGTCCTGGATCGGCTTTCCATCGATGGCGACCACGCGATCGCCAGGCTTCAGGCCGGCGGCGCTGGCGGCTCCGCCGGGCAGCAGCTTGCCGATCACGGGCGGAACGGATTGCTGTTCCGGGCTCAACCCGGTGCGCTCGATCAGTGCGCCTTCGCCCAGCTTGGGCGGCAATTTCTCGAAATGCAGCACGCGCGTCTGGGTGGCGCCCGTGGCTGTCCGCACGCGCACCGGCGTCGCCTTGTGCGACTGCCCGGCATCGGCCAGCGCCAGGCCCAGGTCGGTCCAGTTGGCGACCTGCTCACTGCCGACACTCAGGATGCGATCGCCGCGCAGCAGGCCCGCTTCCGCGGCGAGCCCCGTCGTCTGCCCGATCAGCGGCTGGTAATCCGGTTTGCCGATCACCAGCATCGCCCAGAACACCGCCACCGCGAAGATCAGGTTGAACGCCGGCCCGGCCAGCACGATCAGGATGCGCTGCCACACCGGTCTGCCGGTGAATTCCCGGTCGAGTTCCGACTCCGGCACTTCGCCTTCGCGCGCATCCAGCATCTTGACGTAGCCACCGAGCGGAATCATGGCGACCATGTATTCGGTGCCGCTTTTCGCGGTGCGCGACCACAGCGCGCGGCCGAAGCCCACCGAGAAACGCAGCACCTTCACGCCGCAGGCGCGCGCGACGATGAAATGCCCGAATTCGTGGAAGGTGACCAGCAGCCCGAGGGTGACGATCATCCACCACAGGGAACCGGCGATGTCGTTGAGGTGCGCCATGCTTGTGTCGCCGATTGGAAAGCGGTCGTGGGTGCCGGAAGCCGGCAGCTCAGCACTGCCGTCCGATGATACGTCGCGCGGCCGAACGCGCCGTTAAATCGCGTTCCAGCAGAGTTTCGACATTGACCACGGGCTGGGGCGGCAGTTCATTCAGCACCGCCTCGATCACGTCGGGGATCGCGAGGAAGGGCAGGCTGCCGGCGAGGAAGGCCGCCACCGCGATTTCGTTGGCGGCGTTCAACAGCGCCGGCGCATCGCCGCCCGCGTGCATGGCGTGGCGCGCCAACGCGAGGCAGCGGAAGGTTTCCTCGTCCGGTGCCTCGAAATCCAGCGACGCGAGCTTGCGCGGATCGAGCCGCGCCACGCCGGCCTCGATGCGCTCGGGCCAGGCCAGCGCATGGGCGATCGCGGTGCGCATGTCCGGTTGTCCCAGTTGCGCGAGGAACGAGCCATCCACGTATTCCACCAGCGAGTGCACCATGCTTTGCGGGTGCACCACGACTTCGATCGCATCCGCGTCCACCCCGAACAGCACCTGTGCCTCGATCACCTCCAGGCCCTTGTTCATCAGCGTCGCGGAATCCACCGAGATCTTGCGGCCCATGCGCCAGTTCGGGTGCGCGCAAGCCTCGTCGGGCGTGATGTCGTGCAGTTGCGCGCGGGTGCGCCCGCGGAACGGTCCGCCGGAGGCGGTGAGCCACAGCTTGCGCACGCCGCCGCGGCGATGCAGCTCGTCGTGCGAATCGGGCAGGCACTGGAACAGCGCGTTGTGTTCGGAATCCACCGGCACCAGTTCGCCGCCGCCCTGCGCGAGCGCGGTGCGCAACAGCGGTCCGGCCATCACCGCGGCTTCCTTGTTGGCGAGCAGCAGCCGCTTGCCCGCGCGCGCGGCAGAGAGCGTGGAGCGCAAACCCGCCGCGCCGACGATCGCCGCCAGCACGATGTCGCACTGTGCGCCGGCGGCGGCCCGTTCGAGCGCGTGTTCACCGGCGGCCGCTTGCGTACGCAGCCCACGCGATTTCAATGCGCCCGCGAGCGCGCTTTCCAGCGCAGGGTCGGCAATGACTGCGAGGTCAGGCTGATGACGCGCGCAAAGGTCCGCCAGCGCCTCCACATTGCGATGGGCGGAAAGCACGCTGGCGCGGAAGCGATCCGGATGGCGCGCGATCACATCCAGCGCGCTGGTCCCGATCGATCCGGTGGCGCCGAAAATGGCGACGTTCTTCATAAGCCCAGCAACGCCTTCCCGAGCACGAACACCGGCAACGCGGCGACGATCGAATCCATGCGGTCGAACAGTCCGCCATGGCCGGGAAACAGCGCGCCGGAATCCTTCACGCCGGCGTGGCGCTTGATCAGGCTCTCGAACAAATCGCCCACGATCGAGAACAGCACCGTCACCAATGCCAGCGCGATCACGCCGACCAGCAGGCCCGCCGGTGCGTGCGCGATCCAGCCGCCGGCCAGGCCGATGATCGCCGAGCAGACCAGCGCACCGTAAACACCTTCCCAGGTCTTGCCGGGGCTGATCGATGGCGCGAGCTTGTGCTTGCCCAACCGGCTGCCGGCGAAATACGCACCGACGTCGCCCGCCACCACGATGGTGGCGAAGAAGATCACCCACCACGGCGCGTGCGGCGGCGCGTAGGTGACGGGCGCGCCGTGCAGCGCGACCACTGCGCACCACGCGGGCACCACCACCAGCATGCCTGCGAACAATTTCAACGCGGTGTGCGCGCGGGTGGGCGACGCGCCGAAACTGATGTTGCGCAGCCATATGAAAGCGAGCAGCCACCAGGCCACGCCGACCAGCGCAGGCAGCCACCACCATGGCGAGCGCACCACCGGCCACAGCAGCGCCATCACGATCGCATAACCCAGCAGCAGGCACGCCCGCAGCGGCCGGTTCCGCATGCCCGACATGCGCGTCCATTCCCACAAGCCGCCGAGGAAGATCGCCGCCAGCAGCACGGCGAACACCCAGGTGTTGGTGAGGAAGACCAGCGCCACGATCAACGGCGCGAGCACGATGGCGGTCAGCACGCGCTGCTTCAGCATGGGAACGGATCCAAGGTCAGGATGCTTTTGCGATCTGCGCGCCGGTGCGGCCGAAGCGCCGCTCGCGGTTGGCGTAATCGTCGAGTGCGCGCGCCAGTTCCGTCTGGTCCACGTCGGGCCAAAGAGTGTCGGTGAAATACAGTTCCGCGTAGGCGATCTGCCAGAGCAGGAAATTGCTGATGCGGTGTTCGCCACCGGTGCGGACCAGCAGGTCCACGGGCGGCTCGTCGGCGAGGCAGAAAAACGGGGCGAGCGTGGACTCGGTGATCCCGTCCGCCGCGAGGTCGCCGCGCTGTACGGCAAGTGCCGCCTCGCGCGCGGCCTGCGCGATGTCCCAGCGGCCGCCGTAATTGACGCAGACATTCAGATGCAGGGCGTTGTTGCCGCGGGTCTTCTCCATCGCGGCGAGCATGCGCGAGCGCAGCGCCTCGTTGAACAGCGACAGCTCGCCGGCGAAACGCACGCGCACCTCGTTGCCGTGCAGCTCGTCCACTTCGCGATCCAGCGCGCGCAGGAACAGTTCCATCAGCGCGCCGACTTCCTCGTCGGGCCGCTTCCAGTTCTCGGACGAAAACGCGAACAACGTGAGCGCCTCGATCTTGCGCCGCAGGCAGAACTCGACCGCTTCGCGAACGGCCTTCTGTCCCGCGCGATGGCCGAAGCTGCGCGGTTGCGCGCGCCGCCGCGCCCAGCGGCCATTGCCGTCCATCACGATCGCGACGTGGCGGGGCAGGCGAGGGTCGGCTGTTGCGTTCATGGTGCGTCGAGGGTGCGCGATCAGAGCGCCAGCAGCTCGTCTTCCTTCGCCTTCACCACCCCATCCACGTCCTTGATGAACTTGTCGGTGAGCTTCTGCACATCGTCCTGGGCGCGGCGCTCCTCGTCCTCGGTGACCTTCTTGTCCTTGAGCAGGTCCTTGAGGTGCTGCATCGCGTCGCGGCGGATGTTGCGGATGGCGACCTTGGCGTTTTCGCCCTCGTGGCTGACGTGCTTGGCCAGTTCCTTGCGGCGCTCCTCGGTGAGCGGCGGCAGGTTGAGGCGGATCACCGTGCCCGCGGTGTTGGGCGTGATGCCGATGTCGGAGGCGAGGATCGCCTTCTCGATCACGCCGACCATCTGCTTCTCGTAGGCGGTGATGGTGAGCGTGCGTGCATCCGCCACGGAAACACCCGCGACCTGGTTCAGCGGGACTTCCGAACCGTAATAGTTGACCCGTATGCCTTCCACGAGCGAAGTGCTGGCGCGGCCTGTGCGCAGTCGCGACAACTCGTGGCGCAACGCTTCGACGCTTTTGCCCATGCGGGCTTGCGCGTCCGTTTTGATGTCGTTGAGCATGGACGGTTCGCCTTGAAGAGATTTGACCCGCAAGTATAACGGCAGGAACCGGCGTGCCGGGCGGCCTCAGCCCGCGTCCACCAGCGTGCCGACCGCCTCGCCCTTCACGATCCGCATCAGGTTGCCGGGCCGGGTCATGTCGTAGATGCGCAGCGGGATCCTGTTGTCGCGGCAGAGGGCAATCGCCGCAGTGTCCATCACCTGCAGGTTGCGCGCGATCACTTCTTCGTAGGTGACGTGCTCGAAACGCTTGGCGTCCTTTTTCTTCTTCGGATCGGCGTTGTACACGCCATCCACCTTGGTCGCCTTCAGCAGCAGGTCGGCGCCGACCTCGATCGCGCGCAGTGCCGCGGCCGAATCGGTGGTGAAGAACGGATTGCCGGTGCCGGCGGCGAACAGCACGATCCGGCCCTTCTCGATGTGGCGCACCGCGCGGCGGCGGATGAAATCCTCGGAAACGTCATGGATTGAAATCGCGCTCATCACCCGCGCGTAGCCGCCGCGTTTCTCCAGCGCGTCCTGCATCGCCAACGCGTTCATCACCGTGGCGAGCATGCCCATGTGGTCGCCGGTGACGCGATCCATGCCCGCGGCAGCGAGCCCTGCACCGCGGAAGATGTTGCCGCCGCCGATCACCACGCCGATCTGCACGCCGGCCGCGCGCACTTCCAGGATCTCCTCGGCCAGCCGGCCGATCATCTGCGGATCGATGCCGTAGTCCAGGCTGCCCATCAGCGCCTCGCCGGAGAGTTTCAGCAGGATGCGCTGGTACTTGGGCTTGGCGGCCATGCGGCGAGTCTCCGTGGGGTGGGCAAACGGGAAGATTGTAGCGGGTAGGGGCGCGGGAAAGTCGAACCGGGACGCAGAGACGATGCGACGGATGTTGTCAGTGCGATGTGCGGTGGAACCGAGACTCGCTAAAAATTCAACGAGCGGTTCGGGTCGGGAATGCACTGCTTCCAGTCTGTATCCACATAGAACGATATGAGGTACCACTGACTTTCAAGTTTTGTCACCTTCGGAACCGTGCAAGGGATTCCGGAGAATTTCCCCGGCTCGTTGGTATGGCTTGCTTTTAGGAGAAAATTCTTGGGGTCGTAAGCGAGATAGACGACACGGTCTCCTATACCGGCAAAGCCGAACGTATTCCATTCCGTATGCTTCAGTTGTCCGTCTGCTGGTTCAGGCAGGGCAAGCACCTTCTTTTTATACATTTGTGACAACACGACCCATCTGGTGCTGTCGTGTAGATCGATCATGTGTCGCGGAACCCAAATGTACCAAGTGAATCCAAGCGGGAAGATGAGCAACAGGAGGGGCAAGAGTTTTGAAAATGCTTTGGCAGTGGCCGCATTGATGATCAGAAATGTAACCAGCATTAGTGACACCATGGACGCGGCCAACATTGCGTCCAGCAATGCGCCGAAGGCGATTACGAAGAAATCGATTGCGCCGGCAAGGATGATCGCTAGGAGCGGCAGTAACCAATGAGGTGGCTTCTTGCGCATCACGTTGTGTGTCCAGTCGCCCGTGAGTGATCCACTTGGTCCTTGCTGGCCAAGTATGAGGGATTTTGGGGCGATCCTCGGTTTGGGCGTGAGACGTGTATACCCCAGGAAAAAGCAAAAGGCCGCGATTGCTCGCGGCCTTTCGTTACCACAGCGCAGCAGGATGGTTAGGCCAATCCCGCCTGTTTCATCACTTCCGCGGCATAATCCTCGACCACTTTCTCGATGCCTTCGCCGACCACCAGGCGGTGGAACGACAGCACCTTGGCCTTCTCCTTCGCGAGCACGTCGCCGACGGAGGTGTTGGTGTCCATCACGTACGGCTGGCCGGTGAGCGACATTTCCGCGAGCGTCTTGCGGATCTTGCCGGAAAGCATCTTCTCCTGGATCTCGGCGGGCTTCTGCTTGTCCTTGTCGGACATCTGCGCCAGCGCGATTTCCTTCTCCTTTGCCACGAACTCGGCCGGCACGTTGTCCGGCGAGATGTAGGGCGGGTTCATCGCGGCGATGTGCATGGCGACGCCGCGCGCGAGTTCCGCGTTGCCGCCTTCCATCTCGACCAGCACGCCGATGCGGCCGCCGTGCACGTAGGCGCCGATCGTGTTCTTGCTTTCGATGACCACCATGCGGCGCAGTTGCACGTTTTCGCCGACCTTGGTGACCAGCCACTGGCGGCCTTCCTCGACGGTCGGGCCATAAGAAGTCTTGCTGGCCTTCAGCGTTTCGATGTCCTTCACGCCGTCGTTCAACGCGGCTTGCGCGGCTTCCTGCGCGAACTTGGTGAAGTTCTCGTCCTTGGCGACGAAATCGGTTTCGGAATTGACTTCGACCAGCGCGGCCTTGCCTTCGCGCTGCGCCAGCGCGATGCGACCTTCGGCGGCGACGCGGCTGGCCTTCTTGTCGGCCTTGGCGAGGCCCTGCTTGCGCAGCCACTCGATCGAGGCGTCCAGGTTGCCCGCGTTTTCGGTGAGCGCCTTCTTGCACTCCATCATGCCGGCGCCGGAGCGCTCGCGCAGTTCCTTGACCATCGCGGCGGTGATTTCCATCTTCATTACCTCTTCATCGAATAGACGCGAGGCCGCTGCAAGCGGCCGCACGGATATGGGGGCGATCGCATAGCCGGGCAATGCCGGAGACCTGCTCCGGTGCGATCGGAAACAAGGCGCGGCCTGAACGCCGCGCCGGGAAGCGTTACTCGGAAGCTTCCGCTTCGTCCTCGCTGGACTCTTCCTGGCGTGCCGGTGCGGCGCTGCGACGCTGCTGCTGCGGCGCCGGCTTGCGGCCGGCGTTGTTGCGGCCGCGCGGCGCGCCCTTGCCGCGGCGGTCATCGCGTTCGCGATCCACGCGCGCGACCGGGTTGCCTTCGGCATCCAGCTCCACGAACTCGTTCGCATCGCCGCGTGCAGCGGCAGGCGCTGCGGCCTTGCCTTCCAGGATCGCGTCGGCGGCGGCGCGCACGTACAGCTGCACCGCGCGGATCGCGTCGTCGTTGCCGGGGATCGCGTAATCCACCAGCGCCGGGTCATAGTTGGTGTCCACGACCGCGACGACCGGGATGCCGAGCTTCTTGGCTTCCTTGACCGCGATGTCTTCGTGGCCGATGTCGATCACGAACAGCGCGTCGGGCAGGCGGCCCATGTCCTTGATGCCGCCCAGCGACTTCTCCAGCTTCTCGCGCTCGCGGCGCAGGGACAGCACTTCGTGCTTCACCAGCTTGTCGAAGCTGCCGTCGGTTTCCATCGCCTCGAGTTCCTTTAGGCGCGCGACCGACTGCTTGACCGTGCGGAAATTGGTGAGCATGCCGCCCAGCCAGCGGGCGTTGACGTAAGGCATGCCGCAGCGCGCGGCTTCCTCGCCGACCGACTCGCGCGCCGAGCGCTTGGTGCCGACGAACAGCACCGTGCCGCGCTTCTGGGCGAGGCCGGACAGGTAATTCATGGCGTCGGAGAAGAGTGGCAGGGTCTTCTCGAGATTGATGATGTGGATCTTGCCGCGCGCGCCGAAGATGTACGGCGCCATCTTGGGGTTCCAGTAGCGCGTCTGGTGGCCGAAATGGACGCCGGCTTCCAGCATCTGGCGCATGGTGACTGCAGGCATTGTCTGACTCCTGATGGGGAATCCGTTCCGCCGAAGCGGAAGCCGCGCCTTGCGCGGGTGGTGCGGATTCCGGGGTTGGGCTTCCGCAGGTCCCGCGGCAACGACCTTCTCGCGAAGGACCCCGGTGCCGGTTCACGACCTGCGTGTGTATTCGCCGGTGACGCCCGGCGTGGGCGGTTTGGCATCAGCCAAGCCGCGGAATTCTACAGCCGGACGCTTCGCGTCGCAATCCCGGCCACGATAGGCGATAATTAGCGAGGACTCATTGAAGCCGACGCCGCTTGCTGCGCGGCTTGATTCGTCCCTCTTCCTCCCAAGCCGAATATTTCATCACGCCGCCGCCCATCGCGGCTGACCCAAGTACCGCATGCCCGTCACCATCAAAACCCCGCAGGACATCGAGAAGATGCGCGAAGCCGGCCGGCTTGCGGCCGAAGTGCTCGCGCTGATGACCGAACACGTCAAGCCCGGCGTCACCACCGAGGAACTCGACCGCATCGCCCACGAGCACATCGTCAACGTGCAGAAGGCGATTCCGGCGAACGTCGGCTACCGCGGTTTCCCCAAGACGCTGTGCACGTCCGTCAATCACGTGATCTGCCACGGGATTCCTTCGCCCGGCAAGGTGCTGAAGGATGGCGACATCGTCAACATCGACGTCACCGTGATCAAGGACGGCTGGCACGGCGACACCTCGCGCATGTATTTCGCCGGCACGCCTTCGGTGCTGGCCAAACGGCTGGTGGACACGACCCACGAGGCGATGATGCTGGGCATACGGCAGGTGCGCCCCGGCGCCACGCTGGGCGACATCGGCCATGCCATCCAGCAGCACGCGGAGAAGGCGGGCTTCTCGATCGTCAAGGATTATTGCGGTCACGGCATCGGTCGCATCTACCACGAAGACCCGCAGGTGCTGCACTACGGCAAGCCCGGCGCCGGCATGAAGATCGAGAAGGGCATGGTGTTCACCGTCGAGCCGATGGTCAACGCCGGCAAGCCGAATGCGAAAGTGCTGCCGGACGGCTGGACGGTCGTGACCAAGGATCACTCGCTTTCGGCGCAGTGGGAGCACACGATCGCGGTCACCGACGATGGATTCGAGATCCTGACGCCCTGGCCGGACGCCTGAGGAGCGGGGAATGGGATCGGGTAGTGGGGGCGCTTCGATCAAGCACTGAGGGTTGATCGCTCCCGCCCCACTCACAATCTGGTGAAGGGTTACGATTTTGGCGCCCCCGCCACCCATCCCCAATCCCCGGGTTGTCTCCGCAATGTCAGTGGCTGCCTCGGAATCTCAAGCAGCGCCTCAGCTCCCCCGCCTCCCCGCCGCGCTGCCGCGCGCGGGTGTGTCGGCGGAAGCGCGCGCGGCGTTGCGGCAGTTGCTGGGCGACCACGATCGCGCACTGGCGGGTGCGTTCCGCAATGGCGCGGAGGCGGCCGCGCTCGCGCATTCGCGTGCGCAACTGGTCGAGCGCGTGCTCGCGCACGCGTGGACCGCGTATCTCGGCGAGACCGGCGATACGGCATTGTTCGCGGTCGGCGGCTTCGGTCGCGGCGCGCTGTTCCCGCATTCGGACGTGGACCTGCTGGTGCTGGTCGCGGAGTCCTCCGAACCCAAAATTTCGCGCGCGCTGGAAGCGCTGTTCGGTTGCCTGTGGGACATCGGCCTGAAGCCCGGCCACGCGGTGCGCACGTTTGCGCAGTGCCGCGAGATCGCGGCGGCTGAAGTCAGCGTGTTCACCAGCCTGCTGGACACGCGGCGCATTGCAGGCGCGCAGGCGTTCGAGGCGCAATTGCGCGGCCTCGTGGCGGATGCCGTGTTGTGGCCACCCGATGCGTTCCTCGAAGCCAAGCGCGCCGATCGCGATGCGCGGCATGCGAAGCACGACGACACTACCCACAACCTCGAACCGAATCTGAAGGATGGCCCCGGTGGCTTGCGCGGGCTTGACCTGATCCGCTGGCTCGGCGCACGCGTCGCCGATGCGCCCGACCTGGATGCGCTGGTCGCGAAGCAGTTGCTGGACGCCAGCGAACGCGACGCGCTGCTGGAAGCCGAGCGCGTGCTTCAGCGCGCGCGTTATGCGTTGCATCTGGAGTCCGCGCGTGCCGAGGAAAAGCTGCTGTTCGACTGGCAGCGCGCGCTGGCGGCGCGGCTGGGTTATGCGGACGACGGCCGCAATCTCGCCGTCGAGCAGTTCATGCAGGGCTTCTATCGCGCGGCCGGCACGGTTGAGCGCCTGCTTTCGCAGTTATTGGAACGCTTCGAGGAGTACCTGCATCCGCTGCCCGCGCCGCAGCCGCTGGACGAACGCTTCGCCGCGCGCGGCACGCGTCTGGCGTTGCGCGACGAACACCTGTTTGCGCGCGAGCCTTCCGCCATCGTCGCGGTTTTCGCCTGCCTGCTCGATCATCCGCAATTGCGCGGCTTTTCCGCAGCGACCATGCGCGCGCTGGGGCAGGCGCTGGCCGCGCACGAGAACCTCGGCGACGATCCGCGCGCGTTGGCTGCATTCCTCGCCTTGCTGAAGCGCGGCGCGGGCGCAGTGCGCGCGCTGGAAGCGATGAACCGCCACGGCGTGCTCGCCGCGATCCTGCCGGCGTTCGCGCGCGTGGTCGGGCGCATGCAGTACGACCTGTTCCACATCTACACGGTGGACGAGCACACGCTGCGCGTGCTGCGCAACGTCGCGCGTTTTGCGGAACCAGGCGCGCGCACGGAATTCCCGCTGGCCTGCGAGGCGTACGCACGGCTGGAGAAACCGGAATTGCTGCTGCTCGCGGCGCTGTTCCATGACATCGCCAAAGGCCGCGGCGGCGATCATTCGGAACTGGGTGAGGCCGAGGCGCGTGCGTTCTGCGCGAAGCTTGGTTTGCCCGAAGATGACATCGAGCTGGTCGCCTGGTTGGTGCGCTGGCACCTGATGATGAGCGTCACCGCGCAGCGGCAGGACATCAGCGACGCCGAAGTGGTGCACGCCTTCGCGGTGCAGGTCGGCGACTGGGAGCGGCTCGACCATCTCTACCTGCTGACGATCGCCGACATCGCAGGAACCAGCCCGAAGCTATGGAATTCATGGAAGGATCGGCTGCTTGCCGATTTGTATGTCGCCGCGCGCTTCGTGCTGCGCCGCGAGCTGGCGCGGCCTGCGCAGGCCGATGCGCGCATGCGCGTTTCGCGCGAGCGTGTCGCCGCGCTGCTGCGCGAGCAGGGCCGCGATGCGGAAGCGGTGCAGAAGCTGCTGGATGAATTTCCGGATCATGCATTCCTGCGCCAGCCCGATGCGCAGATCGCGTGGCAGGCCGGTTTGTTGCTGGACGCGCCGGATCAACCGTTGGTGGTGGCGGTGCATCCGCGTTCGCCGCGCGGCGGTACCGAAGTGTTCGTGTGCGCGCCGGATCGCGACGGCGTGTTCGCGTCGGTGGTCGCGACACTCGATCGCGCGCGTTGCAGCGTCATGGAGGCGCGCGTGCTGGCGACACGCAGCGGCCGTGCGCTGGATGCGTTCACCGTGCTGGATGCGGAAAACCTCGCGCCGCTCGCTGACGAGCGCGCACGTGATCTGCGAGCCGCGCTGTTGCGCGCACTGGCACCGAACGCCAAGCCGGCGCAACCGCCGCGGCGCGGCCTGGCGCGCAGGCTGAAGCATTTCCAGCGCGCGCCGCAGATCGAGTTCCAGGGTGCGCCGGAGTCCGCGCGCACCCGGCTTGCGCTGGTCTGCTCGGATCGTCCGGGCCTGCTGGCGCAGGTCGCGCAGGCCTTCCTCGACAGCGGGGTGCGCGTGCATGATGCGCGCATCGCGACCTTCGGCGAGCGCGTCGAGGACTTCTTCGAAGTGACCGATCGCCGCGACCTGCCGCTCGACGCGACGGCGCAGGCGACACTTCGAAAATACCTGCAACAACGGCTGGGAAGCGAAAGCGACGGGGAGATCCATGCAAGAGCTGCAACCGATCATTGAGGCCGCATGGGACGCGCGCGCCGAACTGGATGGCGCGCGGATCGCGTCATTGCGCCCGCAACTGGAACGCGTGCTGGATGCGCTGGAAGGCGGCGCGCTGCGCGTCGCCGAACCGCACGAGGGCGGCTGGCACGTGCACCAATGGATCAAGAAGGCGGTGCTGCTGTATTTCCGCGTGAACGGCAATCGCGTGATGGAAGGCGGCCCCATGGCCGCGTTCGACAAGGTGCCGCTGCGGTTCGCGGATGCGAACGAGCAGCTCTTCCGCGATGCCGGCGCGCGCGTCGTGCCGGGGGCGCTGGTGCGGCGTGGTGCCTTCATCGCGCGTGACGCGGTGCTGATGCCGAGCTACGTCAATATCGGCGCGCACGTGGGCGAGGGCACGATGGTGGACACCTGGGCCACGGTCGGTTCCTGCGCGCAGATCGGCGCGCGCGTGCACCTGTCCGGCGGCGTCGGCATCGGTGGCGTGCTGGAACCGCTGCAGGCCAACCCGACCATCATCGAGGACGACTGTTTCATCGGCGCGCGTTCGGAAGTGGTCGAAGGCGTGATCGTCGAGCGCGGCAGCGTGATCGGCATGGGCGTGTTCCTCGGCCAGTCCACGCGCATCTACGATCGCGCGACGAAGACGATCTCCTACGGCCGCGTGCCGGCGGGCAGCGTGGTGGTCGCGGGTTCGCTGCCCGCGGCCGACGGCTCGCACAGCCTGTATGCGGCGGTCATCGTGAAGCGCGTGGACGAGAAGACGCGCTCGAAGACGAGCATCAACGAGCTGCTGCGGAGCGGCGAATGAACACCACCGTTTGCGGGCTTCCCACCTGCGACACCTGCCGCAAGGCGCGCAACTGGCTGGATCGTTTCGACGTCGCTTACACGTTCGTGGACTACCGCGCCAACCCGGTTCCTTCCGCCACGTTGAAGGCCTGGGCGCAACAGCTCGGCGGCTGGGAAAAGCTGGTCAACAAGTCGTCCACCACCTGGCGCAACCTGCTGCCGCAACGCAAGAATCCTCAGAGCGATCCCGAGTGGACGCTGCTGCTGAAGGAATATCCCGCGCTGATCCGCCGTCCGGTCGTCGTGCTGGACGATGGCAGCGTGCACGTCGGTTTCAGCGACAACGGTTTCAAGAAACTGTTTCCGCGCGGATGAGCGACCGCCGCAGCCGCCACTATCGCCGCAACCTGCGCCTCGAGCGCGACAACGCCGCGCTGTACGCGCGCCTGGCGGAGCTTGCGCGCGAACCCCAGCTCAAGCGCGTGTACCGGCGCATCGCCGAAGGCGAACAGGCGAACGCGTCATTCTGGGAAGCGCGGTTGCGCGATCTGGGCGCAGCCGTCCCGGCTTCGCGACCGCGATTGCGCGTGCGTGTGCTGGCGCGGCTCGCACGCGTATTCGGCACTGATTTCGTGATGCCGACCGTGGTGCGGCTGGAACACGCCGATCGTGCGGGCGCGCCTGTGGATCGCGGCAACGATGGGGAAAACCTTTTGCCCGCGCCGCCGCGCGCGGGGCGCGATCACCGCCATCGCGCCGGCAGCGGCAACACGCTGCGCGCGTCCGTGCTGGGCGCCAACGATGGGCTCGTCTCCAATGTCAGCCTGGTGATGGGCATGGCCGGCGCGGGCAGCGGCAATCGCGCGGTGCTGCTGGCCGGGCTCGCGGGACTGGTCGCTGGCGCGTGTTCGATGTCGCTGGGCGAATGGTTGTCGGTCAACAGTTCGCGCGAGTTCTATCAGGCGCAGATCCGCGAGCGCGCCGAGCGCCTCGCCACTGCGCCGGAAGAGGGCGAGCGCCACGTCGCGAATATCTATCGCGACAAGGGCATGAGCCGAAGCGAGGCCAGGCACCTGGCCGGGCACCTCGCCGAATCGCCGAGCGCGGTGCTGGATACGCTGGTGCGCGAGGAACTTGGCGTGGATCCCTCGGAGCTTGGCGGCTCGGCGTGGGGCGCGGCGATTTCCTCGTTCTGCCTGTTCGCCTTCGGCGCGGCGTTCCCGGTCGCGCCTTATTTCTTCCTCGGCGGCCGCGAAGCCTTCGTCACCAGCATCCTTTGCACGTCAGCTGGGCTGGCTTTGATCGCAGTCGGCTCGGCGCTGTTCACCGGTCGCGGCGTGCTGTTCTCGATCGTGCGGCAATTCGCGATCACCGCCTCCGCCGCGGCGATCACCTGGGGCGTGGGCGCGTGGCTGGGCGGCATCATCGGCCGCTGATTGTTATGCTGCGCCGGCCGTGAATGCCTGAGCGTAGCCATGTCCGAAGTCCTCGACCTCACCTGCGAACTGATCCGCCGCCGTTCGCTGACACCGGACGACGCGGGTTGCCAGCAGCTGATCGCGCAACGCTTGCAGCGCGCGGGCTTCCGCTGCGAACACCTGCGCTTCGGCGAAGTGGACAACCTCTGGGCCACGCACGGGCAAGGCGGGCCGGTGCTGGTGTTCCTCGGCCACACCGACGTGGTGCCGAGCGGGCCGGAAGAAAACTGGGCGTCGCCCCCGTTCGAGCCGACGATACGGGACGGATATCTATACGGCCGCGGCGCCGCCGACATGAAATCCGGCGTGGCGGCAATGGCGATCGCGCTGGAGCAATTTGCCACTGCGCATCCGGATCACCCGGGCACGGTCGCGCTGCTGCTGACTTCGGACGAGGAGGGTCCGACCAACCTCGACGGCGTGCGCCGCGTGGCGCAGCATTTCCGCGACACCGGCCAGTGCATCGACTGGTGCGTGGCGGGCGAACCGTCCTCCAAAGAGAAGCTCGGCGATCTGATCCGCGTCGGTCGGCGCGGTTCGCTTTCCGGCACTCTGACGGTGCGCGGCGTGCAAGGCCACGTCGCCTATCCGCAGCTTGCGCGCAACCCGATCCACTTGGCCGCGCCGGCATTGGCCGAACTCGCCGCCACGCGTTGGGACGAGGGCAATCCGGATTTCCCGCCGACCTCGTTCCAGGTGTCCAACCTCAACGCCGGCACCGGCGCGCTCAACGTGATTCCCGGCTCGCTGGTCGCGCATTTCAATTTCCGCTTCAGCACCGCGAGCAGCGCGGAGTCCCTGCGCGAGCGCACCGAGGCAATCCTGAAGAAGCATGGCCTCGATTACGCGCTGGAATGGAATCTCTCCGGAGAGCCGTTCTTGTCACCCGCGTGCGGACGCCTGCGCGAAGCGGTGGTCGGCGTGTGCCGCGAACTGTGCGGCGTCGAGCCGGAACAAAGCACCGGCGGCGGAACATCCGATGGCCGCTTCATCGCCCCGCTCGGCGCGGAAGTAGTCGAACTCGGTCCGGTGAACGCCAGCATCCACAAGGTTGATGAGTGCGTGGCGGTGAAGGAGTTGGAGCGGTTGCCGGAACTGTATCGGGCGATCGGGGAGCGGTTGATGTGCTGACTGGAATGCTTGAACGTACATATCCAAATGGATATAATTTCCAATGAAGCCGATCCGCTTTCTTGGTGATTCGCTCAAGCGCTTGCGCGAGTTCCCAGAAGACCCACGGCAGGATGCGGGCTTTCAACTGGACAAGGCGCAACGCGGAGAACAGCCCGACGATTTCAAACCGATGCCCGCGATCGGCAAGGGTGTCGAGGAAATTCGGGTGCGCGACGACTCGGGCGCTTACCGGGTGATCTACACGGCGCGGATGGCCGATGCGGTTTATGTATTGCACGCGTTCCAGAAGAAGACGCAGGCCACGTCCAGGCGCGACATCGAGCTTGCGAAAGAGCGTTATGCCGAACTGGCGAGAGGCGCGACATGAAGAAGACGGAAACATTTCATAGCGTCTGGGATGCGATTGCCGATACGCCGGGACAGGCCGCGAACCTGCGCGCGCGCGCCGAACTGATGCGGCAGATCGCGGCGTTGATCAAGGCGCGGAAATGGAAACAGGCCGAAGCTGCGAGTCATTGCGGCGTGACGCAGCCGCGCATCAACGACCTGCTGCGCGGCCGCGTCTCGCGATTCTCGCTGGATGCGCTGGTCAACATCGCCACGGAGCTGGGGTGTCGCGTGCATGTTGAATTGAAAGCGGCGTAACGCACCTCGGACGGGCGCTTCATCGCCCCGCTGGGCGCGGAAGTCGTGGAACTGGGGCCGGTGAACGCCAGCATCCACAGGGTGGATGAGTGCGTGGCGGTGGAGGAGATGGAGCAAATCTCAGGCTCTATCTAAAAGTTGTTGAGCGGCTGCTGCATGCTTGACGGCTTTCGCTGAGCGCGCATACGCTCACGCAATCATTCGCTGGGGAGCGAATCATGCGCAAGGGAATGGCGTTTCTTTCTTCGGTGCTGGCACTGGCGTCGCTCTGCACCGTTGTTTCCACACATGCTGCGGACACGGTGTATTACGTTCACACCGATGCGCTGGGTAGCCCCGTGGTGGTCACCGATGCCAACCGCAATGTGGTAGAGCGCACGCAGTACGCGCCCTACGGGCAGGTACTGAACCGCCCCGAGCATGACGGTCCAGGCTACACCGGGCATGAGGAAGATTCGGTGACCGGCCTGGCCAATATGCAGCAGCGCTACGGCCTGAAAGTGATCGGGCGCATGATCAGCGTGGACCCGATGGATGTGGACACCACGACGGGCGCCAATTTCAATCGGTACTGGTATGCCAATGACAATCCCTATCGGTTCACAGATCCCGATGGGCGGCAAGTGGGCGAAACGCCAGTCGTTATTGCAGCGTGTGCAGCATCGCCGCCATGTGCGGGTGCGGTTGTAGCCGGTGTTACTGCCTTGGGAGTTGCTGCGAAGAAGGCTGGCGACGCAGGAGCGAAATACTACGATCATGTGATGCAATCGAGGCAAGATAGGGCTGAGGATGGTTCGCATCAGGCGCAGCCTAATATTCAGAAGTCCGAAGAGCACACAAAGGGTGCGCGGCCGAGCACGGAGGAAAAGCATGAAAAAGGGAGATCACGCGCGGCGGCTGACAGGCATGGTGGTGAAAAAGGCGACAGCAGAAGGAATCCGTATGGGAAAAGACCGCAAGGCCATAAAGGCCCATGGCCGCCGCCTCCAAAACCGAAGCCTAATGGAGACTGACGAATACCAGCGGGCACTTCGCGCTATCAAACGGGCAAGAACTCCGACTGATATTCGCGTGGTAGCTGGGTTGCTGGAAAAGGCATATGCATGCGGTGACTCCAGAGCGGCTTACGCTCTTGGAACTTGGTATTTTCACGGAAAATTTTTTGATAAAGATAAGAGGAATGGATTTCGGCTCATGCTGGAGGCGGCCGATCACTTTGTTCCGAGCGCTTGCTACGATGTTGCTGTTAGTTATGAGCTAGGGGACGGAGTAAAGAAAAACATTCAAAAGGCTGTTGTCTATTATCTCAGAGCGATGATGCTTGGTGATCAGCAGGCGATTACCGAATTCGGCAGGCTCTTTTACTGGGGGATTGGTGTTTCCAAGCATCGAGGAATAGCGAAAGAACTACTCAATTTTCGTCCGGAGTGAGCCAGCGCCGTTGTCTGGGCAGACTAGGACCGTAGGCTGGGCTGACAAGCCCAGCTTCTTGCGACCCTGGTGCGGTGCTGGGCTTGGCAGCCCAGCCTACCTCAGGCCATTCGGGCCGCATCCAGGAAGGCGGGATTCGCTGCGCTACTCCCGCCCTACGTTGAGTCACGCCGCCGCGGTCGCGGCCTGCGCGCGTTTCAGCAATCCCTTGGCGAGGAACAGCTCGACGCGTTCGAACGGGATGCGGTCGCCGGCGTCGCTGCCGTAATAGGCCTCGATGATGTTGCCGCTTTCGTCGATCAGGAAATCGGCGGGCATCAGGTTGGTGGTGTTGAGGCCGGCGAGGCCGACGATGCGCAGGCCCTTGAGCAACGTCGGCATGCGGGTGACCACGCCTTTCCATTTGCGCCAGAACGAACGCTCGATGCCGTAGGTTTCGTGCGCGGTCGAGGTCGGGTCGGCGATCACGCGGAACGGCCGCGGCTTGCGCGCGACGAAGCGGCGCACTTCCTCCGGCGTCGAGGTGAACACCGCGACGATGTCCAGCCCGAGCGCGGACAGGCTGGCGTGGTTGGCCGTGAGTTCGTAGATGCGGAAGTTGCAGAACGGACAGGCGGCGTCGCGGAAGAAGCACAGCAGCGTGCGACGCTCGCCTGCGCCGATGGTCACCGGCTTGCCTTCGATGTCGGTCATCTGCAGGATCGGTGCCTTTTCGGGTGCGTGCAGTCTCATGGCGATTCTCCGTGCGGACTCGGGAGGGCCAGCCGCGCAAGCACCGCTTCGGTCATGCGGTCGCAGCGCGGGCCCAGGAACGGGAACGCGTCATTCAAGGCGTTCGCCAGGTTGTCGTGCAGCGCGGTGCGCAGCAGCCGGCGTGCGCGATGCAGTCGCGTCTTCACGGTCTCGGCGCGGATGTCCAGCGCCGACGCGGTTTCCTCGATGCTGCATTCCTCGATGTCGCGCATCACGAACACCACGCGGAATGGTTCCGGCAGTGCGGCGATCGCGCGTTCGAGCAGGCCACGCATCTGCGCGCGGCTGGCGTCCGCGGCGGGATCTTCGCTGCCGTAGCGGTGGGGAAACATGAGCACGCGTCCATCGCCGTGCTGTTGTGCGGCTTCGATCTGTTCGATGCCGACCGTGGGCTTGCGCCTGCGCAGCCGGCCGTAGCATTCGTTGAGTACGATGCGGGTCATCCAGGTCAGCAGGCTGGCTTCGCCGCGGAAACCGTCAAGTTTTGCAAACGCGATCGTCCAGGCTTCCTGCACCGCGTCCTCCGCTTCGGTGTCGTCGTTGAGTACGCCGCGCGCGACCCGGAACAGGCGCTGGTTGCCGCGCCGCATGATCTGGCGAAACGCGTCGTGATGGCCGCGTCGCGCGTATGCGACCAGCTCGGCGTCGCCGAGCGCGGCGTAGTCGATGGCAAGTGCCTGGGACATGGCCCCCCCTTTCTGCTGCCTATCCGATGCAGAGACCGGGCCAGAGGTTCCCGGCTTTCGGGCGGCTCAGTGGGTCGCGGGCACCAGTGTGATCTGGTATTTCGCCGGGCCCGGCAGCAGCGGCGTGGGCGCGCCGTGCACCCAATCCTCGTGGCCGGCGCCGAAGTAGGGCGTCAACGGGTTGCCGGCTTCACCGGAGGGCATTTCGAGGATGCCGTGGGCCTCGTCGCCCGGCGAAACGTCGAGCCGCATCGAGGCGCCGAAATCCGGATGCAGCACGCGCGGCATGTCGCGGTCGCCCGGCAGCGGGTCGGCCGGCATGTTGATGAACTGCGCCAGCCACGAGGGCAGCACGACGGCCAGTGGATGATGGATGTGCGCGGTGTTGAACGCGCCCCAGGTCTTCTTCGCGAGCGGGCACGGATCCTTCGCGAGGTCGTCCGCGACTTCGCCGGCGGCGTGCAGCAGCAACGCGTTCCAGTTCTTGTACTGCGGATCGAGCAGCCACGCGGGCTTCTGCGTCACCATAGTCCAGACCGCGTATTCGCCCAGCTCGGTGGAGGGCCATTTGAAATCGCCGGATTTCTTCTTCGCCAGCGCGGCGAACGGTGCCAGTGCGTCCTCGCGCACCTGGTCATGGAACTTGCGCACGATGCGGTAACCCACGCTGTCGCTGGCCGCGCGCGCCTGCCAGTTTTCGACGTAGGGTTTCAGTGCAACCAACCCGGGATCCTTGGTCGTCGCGATCACATCCAGCAACAGCTTCTGCCAGCGATCGAGGAACAGCGCGCGATTGTCCAGCTGCACGTTCAACAGGTCGCCCGGAACGAAATGCTCGCGCGCGAACAGGTCATCGCGGATCTGCTGCGCACGCGCGCCCTGGTCGTAGCCGCCGTCGCCCAGCAGCTTCAATGCATCACCATCCACGAGGCGCTGGTTGGCCGTCCAGATGCGACCATTGCCGGGATTGAGGATGTGCGGATCCTGCGAAGGCGGCGCGAAGCCGGTCCAGCCGGTATGTGGTTTGGTCCAGTCGGCAGGCAGCGAAGGATCGAAACCCTCGCGCAGCGGAATCGCGCTGCCGGCGATGCTCCAGCCGATGTTGCCGTGCGAGTCGGCGACGACCAGATTCTGAGGCGGGATGCCGATCAGCGGCGCCCAGCCGAGCGCGTCCTGCACGCTGCGCGCGGTTTCCAGTTTCACGAGGTTGAGGTTCAACGCGCGCGGCCATTGCGCGATCCACGCCAGCGCCAGTGGCGTGCCGTCCGTATCCTTCGCCGCGATCGGGCCCCAGATCGTGTCCTCGACGGTGAAGTGGTGATCCGGCGCGCCGTGCACGCGGATGATCTCGTCGTGGCGCACGATCTTCGCCCAGCCGTCCGCGGTCTTGTAGCGCGAAGGATCCTTCGAGTCGCGGACCACGCGCACCCAATCCATCCAGTCGCCTTCGGAATTGGTGAAGCCCCAGGCGATGTGGCCGTTGCTCCCGATCGCCATCG